>CAZGGG010000084.1:0-3109 GCA_964525165.1 uncultured Saprospiraceae bacterium
TATGCGGGTATGCGGGTATGCGGGTATGCGGGTATGCGGGTATGCGGGTATGCGGAACTTAATCAAAATAGACAAAGTCAATTGATATCAGAGACGGTCTGCCGTCAGAGGTCCATTTAAGCCGTCTGGGTCTTCGGTCTGAACATTGCGGTCTGCGGTCTGTCGTCCGTGGTCTGATATAAGCCGTCTGTGGTCCGCGGTCTGTGGTCTGAGCATTGCGGTCTGCAATCCGAAAAAGAAAGGCCCTATCCTCCCGTGAGAAGATAAGGCCTTGCCACCTAAGCTAGAAAGTTCTTTACGAGAAGACGACTTCGTTGTTCTCTACCATCTTTCTCATATTGATTAGGGCATAGCGCATTCGACCTAGTGCTGTATTAATACTTACTCGCGTCATGGCGGCAATTTCCTTAAAACTCATATCTGCATAATGCCTCAGAATCACCACCTCCCGTTGTTCCGGTGGTAATGCATCTACCAACTTTCGTACTTTAGCATGCATTTGATCCTGAATCATGGCATCTTCTTTATTCAACTCATTGCTTTCGATGAGGTCAAAAATGTCAAATTCATCTGTAGACTGGACTTTAGACCCACGTCTTTTATTGCGTCGGAAGTTATCCACGCACATATTGTAGGCAATTCGCATTGCCCATTGTTTAAACTTGCCTTCGTGATTGTATTTACCTTCTCTTAAGGTTTTTACAATCTTGATGAATACATCCTGAAAGATATCGTTCGCACGCTCATGATCCTTCACGAATAGATATATAGACGTATAGATCTTTTCCTTGTGCTTATTCAGGAGAATTTCAAAGGATTTCTCATCACCATCTAAATATCTGGCGATTAATTCCTTGTCAGTTAGCGGAGTCGTAGACATAACTACAATTTTTATTCAATAATGTGTTCTGGTTCAAGTAGTGTAGACTTCGCTATCTATAGGCTTTTTGTTTTGGTTTGATGTTATCAAATAAAAGGCATTATTTGGCTGCACCAAAATTATTAAAATGCTTTAACAGAAAATTAACGATTTAAAGTTGGTGGATTCCGCCTTTACCAAAGCATATTTTAAAAAGGCCACAGCCCTTGATATTTATGAGTTTACAGGATGTAGACAGAAAGATTCTCTTCGGTTAGCTTTGTAAGCAGTTCTTAAAAGTTGTTAAGAGTCTTTTCTAAACAATAGACTTAAAAATCGACTTACATTTGTATTGAACTTGAAGGATCGCATGAGTAAACAGAACGTATCTTCCGCAAAGAGGCCCCAATTGGTAAACACCCACGAGATTGAAATCAAAGGTGCCCGGTCCAATAACCTTAAAAATATATCGGTTCGCATCCCCAAAGACAATCTGGTGGTGGTGACCGGCTTATCCGGGTCCGGAAAGTCTTCCTTAATTATGGATACGCTCTATGCAGAAGGACAAAGGCGCTATGTCGAAAGCCTCTCCTCTTATGCCCGTCAGTTTCTCAATCGGATGAAAAAGCCGGAGGTAGACTACATTCGTGGGTTGTGCCCTGCAATTGCGATCGAACAAAGGACGACACGCTCGAATGCCCGATCGACTGTGGGCTCTCTCACAGAACTGAACGATTACCTTCGCTTGTTGTATGCCCGAGCCGGAACCATGTACTCTCCTGTTTCCGGCGAAAAAGTGCGCAAGCATAATGTCTCTGATGTGGTGGACTACATCCAATCACAGGAAGAGGGGGCTAAAATTCAACTATGGATCTATTTGCCGAAAGGCTCAGAAGATCGAAAAACCGGAGAAGAACTAGATCTTTTATTGCAAAAAGGGTACTCTCGCTTCCGCAAAAATGATTCCGGTGACACCTTATATATTCAGGATGAATTGGATGAAGGGGCTACTTGGCTGACTAAGAAAATCAGCGCCATAGACCGAAAAGCATACCAAATTCTGATTGACCGCTTTGTTGTGAAACATGAGGATGAGGAAAATACCAAACGGATGGCGGATTCTATTCATACGGCCTTCCTGGAGGGAGAAGGAGATTGCCTCATAGAGGTCATCGATGGCTCGACCAAAGCCTTTAATAATCGTTTTGAACTAGATGGCATCGAGTTTCCGGAATTGACCCCGCAGTTGTTTAACTACAACAATCCGTACGGAGCATGCAAACGTTGCGAAGGATACGGCAGAGTGCTAGGTATTGATGAGAAAAAAGTCATTCCGAATGAAGAAAAATCAGTCTATGATGGCGCTATCCTATGTTGGACAGGAGAAAAGGGCCAGAAATGGTTAAATGATTTTCTATCCTATGCACATGAGATTGATTTTCCCGTTCATCGCCCTTATGAAGAGCTTACTGATCAACAAAAAGAGCTGCTGTGGAATGGCAATCGATATTTCAGAGGGATTCATCAATATTTTGAAAAGTTAGAGAAGAAAGCGTACAAAATTCAGAATCGTGTTTTGTTGGCTCGCTATCGGGGACGCACAAAATGTCCGGATTGCAAGGGAAGCCGCTTACGCAAAGAAGCTTTGTACGTAAAAGTAGGAGGACACTCTGTCGATCAATTGGTGTTTCTGCCGATTGATGAACTGCATGAATACTTTAAGAATATTCAGCTTAATGAAGAAGAGTACGCTATTGCAAAGCGCCTTTTGGTGGAGCTGAATACCCGCTTGGAAACCATGGTAAAGATTGGTTTGGGGTATTTAACTCTGGAACGTCTAGCCAGCACCTTAAGTGGTGGAGAGACACAAAGAATTCACCTGACGCGAACCCTGAGTAGCAACTTAACCCACTCGATGTATATTCTGGATGAACCGAGCATCGGATTACATCCGAAAGATACCGACCAACTGGTGGATGTCCTCTTTGAACTCAGAGATTTGGGCAATACTGTGGTGGTGGTAGAACATGAAGAAGAAGTCATCCGAAAAGCCGACTTCATTATAGAAATGGGACCGGATGCCGGCATTCATGGAGGCGAGCTGGTGTATGCAGGTTATTACAAGGATTTTCTCAAAGAGGGAGAAGGGCACTATACCGCAGACTATCTCACCGGGAAACGATTTATCCCCGTACCGCAGAACTACAGAAAGCCTAAGCAGTTTATAGAAGTTCGAGCTGCTAAAGCCAA
>CAZGGG010000084.1:3119-10265 GCA_964525165.1 uncultured Saprospiraceae bacterium
GATGACCTTAGTGACCGGCGTTTCCGGTTCCGGAAAATCGACTTTGGTTCATGATATCCTGTATCCGGTTTTATTACAAACCGTTAATGATGATTACGGTCGAAGACCGGGAGCCTATAAAGAAATAACCGGGCCTTTGAAAGATATTGATCAGGTAGAATTCATCGATCAAAACCCTATCGGTCGGTCGTCCAGATCCAATCCGGTCACCTATATTAAAGCCTACGATGCTATTCGAAATTTGATGTCGAGTCAGCAACTTTCAAAGATTAGGGGATATAAACCACGTCATTTTTCATTCAATGTGGATGGCGGACGTTGTGAAGAATGCTCCGGCGATGGTTATCAAACCGTAGAGATGCAGTTTTTGGCTGATGTCAAGCTAACTTGTGAGGTTTGTAAAGGGCGTCGCTTTAAGGATGAGGTTTTAGAGGTTGAGTATAAAGGAAAAAACATATACGATGTTTTAGAATTGAGCGTAGATGAAGCCATTGAGTTCTTTGAAGAGGAAAGAGACATTGTCGGTAAATTACAACCGTTACAAGACGTAGGCTTAGGCTATATTAAGTTAGGACAGTCTTCAAGTACCTTATCCGGCGGGGAGGCGCAACGTGTAAAACTAGCCTTCTACCTTTCTAAAGAAAACACCTCAGACCGCTACCTATTTATTTTTGATGAGCCTACCACAGGACTTCATTTTCATGATATTCATAAATTATTACATGCTCTAGATGCCTTAATCGAAAGAGGGCATACCGTGATTATTGTAGAGCACAATATGGAGGTTATCCAATGTGCCGATTGGATTATCGACTTGGGACCGGAAGGAGGCAAACATGGTGGGCAATTGGTGTATGAAGGGCCGCTAGAAGGCATTCTGGAGGTGAAAGCCTCTCATACCGGACGGTTCTTGAAACAGAAATGGGAGCGATAGAAAGCTTTATTCTATAATCTTATATTTTACAATGGCGAATGCCAATAGGTATAGGATTATAGTCGCTCCCGCAGACGTCCAAAATCCTACACCTAAAGCATCCAATTGCTTCATTAAGATGATAAAGTAAAAAATAACCCCTAAAAAAATAACTTTTCCCTTCAGTTGTTCTTTTCTTTCTCGGTTGAGTGAGAAATACTTCCGGAGAAGTAGTGTTCCAAGGATATAGGAGCTCAGAATAATTATAAAGTTTATTATCAATCTATTCTTGATTTCAGCTTACTTCACTCTTCTCTTTTCGAAGTTCTAAATAGGTCAAATAAATAGAAAGGATCAGAGCAGCAATAGAAGCAAATTTAAGTGAATCTAATTCAATTGTCTCACTATTAAAACCATCTATAAATCCGATTATAAGATAATGTCCTGCTAAGGAAGCAAAAAAAGTAAACAAAAAATATGTGAAGAAATAGACTAATACTTTTTTCATATGTAATAATTTATGCCGGTCAAAGCATTGTTTTATACTCGACCGGCATATGTCTTTAGATTAATGATCAAAATAAGCCATAAATCCATTGGCCAAGTTTCGCTACAATTCCTAAAGATCCTATTAATGCACTCATAATTCCAAGAAGGATTGATTTAGATAACCAATTGGGATCATTACGATTCATAACATAAGAGATACCAAATCCAACAATAAAGCCACCAATGTCAGCAGGATTAGCTCTAGCCCCTTCTTGTTGATTAGGCGCATTAGAGTCATTCCAGTAATAGTATGAAGCTATACCTACACTAATGGCTCCATAAGTTAGCTTTGATCCTGCGGTGGTGTTAACTTGTGATCCAAACAATTGATTCCATTGATCTTGCAATGCTTGAAGTGAATCTATATTCTCTGCATTTTCGAGTGCTGAATAAAGCATGTTTTTTTCAGTAGAACTTATGATTTCGTCCTCATACAATAGATCAATTGAAGCTTTAGCCACTCTTTCAGGGTCCGCTTGATAGTTGCCGTTCAATAATGTATCTATACAAGATACTAATAGTAAACTATCGACAGAATTTACCGAAGAATCAACAGGATAATAACTAGGCAATAGACTGCAGTTATTGTAGTAAAATGACTTACCCTCCTCCATTAGCAAATCAAACACCTGTTTTTTTGTTGAGGCAACAGAACTATCGGGGATTACATTGAAAAGCGAATCCAATCCTAAGTTATGAAATTCGCCAATTCCGTTAATTTCATCATCGCTCCTAAAATTAATTGTCCTATTTTCAAAATTAAAATCGTCTCCCTCAATTACAGAATTAGAACAGCTATTCAAGAATAGCAAACTAAGGAGGGTACATAAAATTGGCAAAGGAAATGACCTTAAAAAAACGATACGTTTCATATAAAAAATTTAAAGTTAAGAATGATGTAAGAAAGAAAGAAAGAAAGAAAGCTTAAACCTTAACATTTTATTAACAACTTATATTACAATTAATGACTTTATAGCGTTTCGAACAATATTTAATGAGAATGTTTATATTTTTGAGGCGTATTTTAGGTTTAAAAAAGGAGATGCCTCAAGTGCAAAACTCCGGCTGCTATGAATATTATTAACATCATTCACCCCATTCTCTTCTAATCAATTTCAGCTTCCTGACGTAAGTACAAATAGGTTCCTATTTCCAATATTGAAATGATAAAAACCTAAGACGATCCTCGCAAGGAATGTTACAATGATTAGATAAAACATTCTACTCTTGTATGCTTTTCAGAATATTTCGCAGATCAGTATCGACCCACCACTTCCCTTTGGACAGCACAATAGCGACCTCTTGATCAATATACATAGGTCTCTGAAAGACCGTTCTCTTTGGAGATTGAAACTCAAGGTCTCCATATTCTAAATTAAATTCATAATACCTTCCGTCTGACCCTCCGATCACCGCAACTATAGAATCCTTTATAAAGCATCGGCTAGGTGTACCTGCCAAGCCTGCATCCCATAGAATCGATTGCTCACGTAAGTCTATTGCATATATTCTTTTATTCTCTAATGCACATATCAGTAGACCCTTTTCTTTCAAAAGAAAAGGTTTGGACGTCAGCATGGTACCGGGCAGTGGTAACCGCCAACTTTCTTTTCCTTGCTCCATATCCAATGCCACGATTTGATCATGGACTAAGTAAATGGCTTGGTCTTCCCAGAGTACCGCCATTCTTCCGGCACCAACGCCTAAGTTATTCGGTGGATAAGCCTTAATTGAATCTAGCTGTTCTTTTTCACTCCAGTACAATACAAAGGAGTAAGCTGTATCTCTGGAAGCATAGTCGATCAAGGGTGAAGTGAATTTCTTTTCATTTACATCATTGATGAAAATCTGAGGTGGACGAATCGAAACCTTCCTTCCTTCTGGGTGAACGTGTTGTTTAATCGTATCCCATGTTCCTGAACCGGTTTGAAGAGCCAGCATCCAGTGAGTATATAAATTCGGTTCATAAACTACTGTATGTAAATTATCCTCTACCATGGTCAGATGAGCTTGCATCTCACCCTTTACCGGTGTAGGTATTCTTTGAGGTTTTGCATCACAAAAACACCATTTATGAATATGATTCCCAATAGGAACGTAAAGGGTGTCTTCTATCTGAACTGCAGTAAAATTGTAATATACATTTTCCGGTCTTTTGATAGACGAAGTCCACAGGGTATCCCCTTTTACAATATCGATAGCGATTACCTTATCCTGTTCACCATCCCGAACTGGAAGAATAGCCACTCCATTATGCAGTGCAGGGTAGAAAACCATAGAATGAGCCGCATTCAGCAACAAGGCTTGAACTTTCTCCTGTGGTTCAGATTGACACGCCAAAAGAAAAAACAAAGGCACCCAAATCAGGTGCCTTTGAACAAGCTTATCAGGTATGTTCATTAGTTAAGCTTTGGTACCTCAAAAGCTGCACCATAAGCTCCATCAAAGATATCTTGTAAATGGGGGTTAATAAACTCAGGGATTACCTCTTGAAAATGATTGGCTCTAATTATGATGCTTTCTCCTACTTGCATATCACTATGTAATTCTTGCTCCCCAACAGTATATACCCAATCATGACCATTAAATTCATAGGAGTATACAGTTATGGTTTCATTCCCCTCATAACCACACCATTCTACACAATTTTCCGTAAATAATGGATCGAATTCTTTTCGATCTTGACAATCTTCTACACACGCCGTTAGGCCTGGATCTAGAATTGTCGTCTCGATCAATTCACCTTGATAACCATTAGTCAGATATTCATTCCATCTAATTTGAATCAGGCTATTAGCATAATCGCATCGCAAAATTCTAGCAGCTTCTTTGTTCAATTCATCTATTTCTTTGATTCTATCCAGAATTAAATCTCTTTGACCTGAGATATAGTCATTTATAGCTCCCGCAACTTCCAATTGATTTGTTGATGTCTCATTTCCAGCGGCAGCCTCAATCAAATCAGTTACCACCTTGAAAATATTATCAATGAACCCAAAAATAAATTCCAATTTATTGTAGAACCTTGTCTCTTTTAATGACTTATCAGCTTCGTTTCTTTCACGTATTATACAATCTACTAAGTCTCTAGGGTTTGAACCGCTAACATCAGCTTGAGAGTCCATTAATCGAGCAAAGGACAATGAATTGTGGGGTCTATCATCACCTATTATATTTACGATAGGAACAAGGTCACCTTGAATGTTCATATCATGAATAATATCATTACCCTTCTCAACATCTCTTATCCAGCTTATACTTGAGGTGATTCTTTGAATCCAATCCTGATAGTCTGAATTTATGTCACATACTTCACAATCATCTGCATCATTTAAACTTTGAATTCTATCAACCAATAATTCAAAAGTTGACTTCGTAGCGCCATAGTCAGAGGTGAAGCCTATATCTTTAATAAACAGACTACCATTATTAGGTGTTCCCACCAAAACAATGGCATTGATTTTATCGGTTTGGTGCTGAGCATATCGACTTATTACCCCCGCATAGTCATGGGCTATAATCATAACATCGTCAGAATTCTTCGCTTCAATATCATTTGCATATAGATTTGCGGCGTCAATAACCCCTAATGAGGGGTCGTAACTAGGGGTGGAGTGAGCTTGCGTAAAAACGAACTTATAGTTTGGACCCTTTAATTTGCCCTCAGTATTACTCCATGACAATGTTAAAGGCTGTGCACCTGACAACCAAGAAATAGGACGCGGTTCAGGTGTTTGTGCGTTCATAAAAGAAGCAATGGATGCAAAAACACCTACCAATAATATATTAATATGAATTTTCATGATTATTCGTTTATAAGTTCAAATTGATAGTTTTGAATTGTTGACTTCTCAACAATGTCAACAATTACGTCACTCAGAGGAGATTGGGTTCTTGATACAAACGTGCTTCCTGTAAGAACAATCTGCTCTGAAGTTTCATCCCATTCTACGTTGACATTTGTCCAGTAGTTTAAGCTTCCATCAGGTTTATATGAAGCTTGACCTCTTTGGACACCTAAGTTAAAATCGATCAAAGTTTTTATAAGTCCACCGTCTGCTGAAGGTACCTCGATCATAAATTGACCTTCTCTTGATGTTGGTATTGGATTTATGCCAGCGTCCTCAAAAGCTGCGACCATAAGTTGCACTTGATCTGCAGGAATTTCTGAACTTGCCTGAATACCAGTCATGATATTTGAAAGACTTTGGGGTACAAATGGTGCTCCAACACCTATCAACTCTCCCTCATCATTGTAACAATGAACCACATCTTCTCGAATCTCAATTCTGGCAAGTTCTGCAGGATCGTTATCATAAGGATAAACAGCATCTACAGGGTAGCTCGGTAATTCTGGCAAGTCCACCTTTTTAATATCTGCAACTAATCCACCATCAGCAGTAATTGCCAATTCAACATGGAAACCTTGGAATACTGGAGTTCCCATTATCTTGTCTGTTAAACTCAGTAAAGATTCATCTGCAGGATTAGCAGGCACTACTTTTTTTCCTTTAACCATATCAAAGGATACCCTAAATCGATCATCAGGAGCGGTGGGTATACTTAAATTAGAGATACTACCGCTGCCTCCAGTGCCTGTGACATCACCAAGCTTGTCTATCGTACATGCTGTTAAAAACAGGCAGGGAATCAATAAACAAGCATAAATTAATTTTTTCATAAAATTGAATTTGATTAATAATATGACAATGTAGTAATGTAGTAATGTAGTAATGTAGTAATGTAGTAATGTACAGACTTTAACATATTTTATATTATACCATATGTCTAATTTGTATCTTTTTTAAACAGTTTTTTATCAAAAAAAAGTGATAGCGACCACCAAAATAGATAGTAATAGAAATACCCAACCCATCCTTCGATGATCTGCGTCTGAATCATTTCGAAAAAACAAGAAAACACCTAATCCCATCAACACAATACCAACTCCACTAATTACTGAGGCCCAGAATTCTGTGAATTGAAGCATCTCATTGGTCGTTGAAGAAAATAGATTCAACAAAAAACCGAGGCCTATCGCAATCAATGCTCCCCTATGATGATTTGTCTGTTCTTTTTCTGTTTGTTCCATAATGATCACTCATTAACTCAAGGAAATACAGTAAAATAAAGAATCACAGCTAAAAATAAAACCCCCAGAAATCCTATTTCTATAGAGTTACTACGGTTCCAATCTCCCTGCAGATACTTTCTCCGGGCATCGAACATAATGAAAAGAGTGGCTATGCCCCCTACAATAATCGTCAAGAGTGCATTTTCAAATATTACATACGCAGCACCGGAAATGAACCATAAAATCCATCCAATTGCGTATAAAGAAAAGGTATTGCTTATTTGATCTTTCATAACTATATATAATTTGGTCAATTATAAAAAAAATATGCAAATCCATCGGTGTCCTATTGGATCCTCTATCCTACTCTTCTTCTAATTTCCAGCTCACCTTCCAAATTCCTCTTAATTCATTCAAGCCATAGTCTATAGCCAAGTCATTGGGATATTTCTTCCGAATGACCGCTAAGGTAGTTTCGTCTACATCACTCCCCGGCTCACCATGGCATTGCAGACACATACCATTGGTCAAGATCGGAGCAAACACCCACTGTTCGCCGCCCACTACGGTGGCTGTCCCTTTCAAAGCTTCGCCGGCAGCCAGTTGTTGT
>CAZGGG010000084.1:10275-10822 GCA_964525165.1 uncultured Saprospiraceae bacterium
TGTTGTTTGTATCGCTCGATTTGTAACAAGCTGATGGAGTCTGCCGCATTGTTCGGATTGCGGTTGCGATCGCTGACTCTTTGGATGCTTACTCCTTGCTCTTGTGCCATCGAATCTGTCAATGGAAGGGCACGCGTGGCACAAAAATCGACCGCTCCGGCTGCACCCTTTTCTTTCAAGGCCCTTTTCAGGTTCGAGCCTAAAACAGCTTTTGTGGTCTGAGCCATTTTCACGCCACGTTCAACGGGACTCACTTTATCTCCATGATTTTCTTGAAAATGTTTTTTGTACCATTCCGGACCCTTCAAATCCGCTTCAAAAATATAGTCTACCAATTGTTGGTTCTGCTCCTCGGTCAATGCCATCTTGGGCATCAAGCCAAACTTTTCAACCGCATTGGGCATCAAAGCATAAGAGGTATCGGGTTTTGTCAAGAATCGAATCATTTGGGACTTAAAAGCTTCTTCTCCGTCCGTAAACTCAGCATAATGCTGTTTGACAGCTGCGAATGGGGGTGCTAGACGGGCATCCAGCGGCGCTTTCGGGT
>CAZGGG010000085.1:0-407 GCA_964525165.1 uncultured Saprospiraceae bacterium
AGGGGGAATCTATCAGGCACTGATTACGACTGCCTTCGGACTCTTTATTGGTATTTTGGCATTTGTGGGCTATAATATTTTAGTTGCAAGTGTTGAAAAGGTGGTGTTTAAAATGGAATCCACTACCATGGAATTCCTGGACTTATTACAAGAACCGGCTTAAAACAAATCACATGGCTTTAAAGAGCAGAAGTAAGGTGAGTGCAGAGTTTAGTATGTCTTCTTTGACAGACATTATATTTCTATTGCTGATCTTCTTTATGCTGACCTCTTCAATGGTTCAAATCCGATTGGATTTACCGGAAGCAGAAGCAAAAACCATAGCACCTTCGGATGTAATTGTAGAGATTACCCAAGATGGCGTTTATAAATTAAAAGGAGAAGATGTGAGTCCTCCCCTTTTGAGA
>CAZGGG010000085.1:417-4396 GCA_964525165.1 uncultured Saprospiraceae bacterium
ACAAATTAAGAGGGGATGAGGTAAGTCCCAGTCGTCTGAGGACAGAAGTGCAGAAACTCATCGCCTCCTCTGAGAATCCCGATAATGCTACGGTGACCATAGCTGCAGAGAAAGGGGTCTCCTGGAAGCGGGTTTCAGAGGTTATGAAAGTAGCCAATGCACTGAAATGTAGAGCCATTATTGCCACTCAACCCTTAAAATCATAATTATGGGTCTGAAAAAAAACAGTAGAGTATCAGCAGAATTCAACATGTCATCATTAACGGATATCATTTTTCTGTTATTGATCTTTTTTATGTTGACTTCAAGTTTGGTTGTTCCAAATGCTTTGAATCTGAAGTTGCCATCATCGAGTAGCAGTTCAGGGGCGATCACCAGACCCAACACGCTGAAGATTCAAAAGGCCGGCACTTATGTGTATAATGGAAAAAGGCTAGGCGTTGAGCAATTGGAAAGTCAGATCAAAGGATTGGCAAAAGCCAAAAAGACTCTATCTATTGCCCCTCATCCGGATACAGAAAACCAATATGTAGTAAAGGTGATGGATTTAGCGTTTAAATATAAGGTGAGTACGGTATTAGCAGAAGCAGATCAGTAGCGCTGATCATAAATATCTACCGACAATGAAAACCATAGAACAAGAACAAGATAATGGTAATCAGAAAAGAGGATTATACATCAGTATAGGAATTCATGTCCTGCTCTTATGCATTGCCTTTTTACCTTTATTGACCTACCCGGATCCACCACCGGAAAAAGAGGGTATTCTCGTAAACTTCGGAGCTCCTGATCAGGGGGAGGGGAATGATCAGCCTCAATCACAGCCGAATGCAAGCGATCAACCATCCGAATCCAGTGACGCTGTTCAAGAAAGCGAAGAACAGGAAGAGCAGGAAGCAGAGGCTGCAAGATTGAAGCCTGAGGAAAAAATGATGACAGAGCAGGATTCAGAAGTGAAAATTAAAAAGCAGGCAGAAAAATCAAGAGAACAAAGCGAAGCAGAAAAAAAAGCGGAAGCAGAGGCACAACGAAAGGCAGCTGCTGAAGCAGCCCGAAAAGCGAAGGAAGCCGAGGCTGAAAAATTAAAATCGGATTTAAAACAAGCATTTTCAGGAGCCGGAAAAGGAAATACAGGAAAACCGGGGAGCCAGGGAGATCCAAACGGAGACCCCAATTCAGATATACTTGAAGGCATCAGCACAGGTAAAGGGGAAATTGGTGGAGGTCTCTCGGATAGAGGTGTGGAGTATGAACCTGCCATCAAGGATCAGTCTCAAAAGACCGGGCGGGTAGTCATGAAGGTGTGTGTGAATCCTGAGGGAGATGTGATTAGTGCCGAGTACACTCAAAGAGGTTCCACGACAACAGATTCTGATCTTAAAAGAATCGCACAAAAAGCTGTTTATCAATTTAAGTTCTCTCCCGGTGATCTGGAAAAACAGTGCGGAACTATTACCATAGATTTCAAAGTTGAGTAATCTTATATGATGCATACTTATTCAGAGGTGCTGGACTACCTCTATAAGCAATTGCCCATGTACCAACGACAAGGGGCAACCGCTTATCGAAAAGACCTATCTAATATTCTAGCGATAACCCAAATTCTGCAATCACCGGAAAAGGATTTTAAAACGATTCACATCGCAGGGACCAATGGGAAAGGATCTACCAGCCATATTTTGGCCGCAATGCTGCAGTCGAATGGATTAAAAGTGGGTTTGTATACCTCGCCTCACTATATTGATTTCAGAGAAAGAGTGAGAATCAACGGAGCTATGATTTCCGAAGAAGAAGTGATTCATTTCGTGAATCGTTATAAAGCCGTATTTGACGACATCCAACCCTCCTTCTTCGAATGGTCGGTTGCTTTAGCATTCTATTTTTTTTCTCAGAATAATGTGGATATAGCCGTGATTGAAACAGGGCTGGGGGGACGACTAGATTCTACGAATATCATATCACCTGAAATTTCAGTAATAACCAATATCGGATTCGATCACATGCAATTTTTGGGAGATACTCTGGAAAAAATAGCATATGCAGTTTTTAGGGACCACCAAGAAAGCGATCGCAAAGGAAAAAGCTGGTATCATTAAAAAAGGAGTCCCGGCAGTTCTTGGTGAATATAATGATGAATACGCCTCTGTTATCGAGCAAAAGGCTGAAGCTATGGATGCCCCTCTTTTCTGGGCTCAGGATATTTGCTCCGTCCAACTAATAGATGAGATGAATAGTTCTAATCGTTATCTGCTAGAACACAAGCACCAACAGTACTCTTTTACCTCAGATTTAGGGGGATCATTTCAGGCGTACAACTTCAGAACAGCATTTGCGGCCTATGAACTTCTCAGAAAGGAATCGAATATGGTGCATGTTGACTTAGAACAAGCTTTGGGTGCTTTAAAGAATATCCGAGAAAGCACCGGTTTGCTTGGACGCTGGCAACTCTTGCATTCCCATCCGCCTGTGATTCTGGACGGGGCACACAATCATCAAGCTTTGGAACAAGCCATAGAGCATTTTATGACCTATGATGCGGAACGCAGATATATTATCATCGGGCTGTCTTCCGATAAAAAGCTGGATGATTTTATAAACTATCTGCCCAAATCTGCTTTATACTTCTGTTGTCAAGCCAATGTTCCGAGAGCGTTACCGGTTAAGGAATTGTATGACTTTTTGAGGATGCATCAGTATAAAGCGACTCTTTTTCCTTCTGTTTTGGAGGCTTATAAAAGTGCTTTCCGTAAGGCCTCTGAGTTTGATGCAATTTTAGTGACCGGAAGCATCTTTACGACCGGCGAATTATTAGCAGAGTTAAAAAAAGAATCATGAGTGTACGAAAAATTGCTATTGGGGTAGGAGGATCCAGCGGAGCTATTTATGCTAGAGTGTTGATGGACCGTCTGGTTCCATTTGTAGAAAATGAAGGTTTAGAGGTGGGTATCGTCATGAGTGAGAATGCTAAAGAAAATTGGCGACTGGAATTAGGAGAATTGACGATTGGGCATTATCCCTTTACCTTTTATGATAAAAATGATTTCAATGCACCTTTTGCAAGTGGTTCCGCTCAATATGATGGGATGATTATATGCCCTTGCTCAATGGGACTCCTGAGCCGCATTGCCACCGGTTTTTCAAATGACCTAATTACACGAGCTGCGGATGTAATGCTGAAAGAGCGAAAAAAACTTGTTCTAGTGCCGCGTGAAACGCCCTTTAATTTGATTCATTTACGAAATATGGTGAGTGTAACGGAAGCGGGTGGAATCATCGCTCCGGCTATTCCATCTTTCTATAGTCAACCGGGAGACATGGACGCTCTTATCGATACGGTCGTCAGCAGGGTATTGCAGATTGCGGGCTTTTCTATTGATACTTTTCAGTGGGGACGAGACTCGTGAAGCTTTGACTTTAAATCTTTATGCACCGCAATGCTGGCATTGAGTTCAAAGCCCAAGAGAATGATCATACATATGAGCTTAATCCAAACCAGCAAGACAATCACAGCACCAATAGACCCGTAGAGCTTGTTGTAAGTACCAAAATTATTTACATACACACTGAAGCCCATTGTCAAAATTATGACCACAAAGGTGGTGACAGTAGCTCCGGGTGAAAAGAAGTTGAAATTCCGATGCATGGAGGGTCCCAGCTTGTAGATTAAAGCGATGGCTGCATAGAACAAACTAATGACCAGCACCCACTTCAATAGCTGCAACATGAAGGTCTCAAACCCATCTAAAGTCACATATTCCGCCAGGTAACTGATAATGCCATTTCCGGCGATCAGTAAAATCGCGGAAGCAATCAATAGCAGAAACATAAGGCCTGTCAAGAAAATAGCAATCAGCTGTTCCTTGATCCAGGTTCTGTCTTTGAAGGTTAAATCATAGCTTTTATGAAACCCACGCATCAGGGTGAGTAATCCGTTACTCGAGAAATAAATAGCCAAGATCAAACCTAAGCTCAATAACCC
>CAZGGG010000085.1:4406-10610 GCA_964525165.1 uncultured Saprospiraceae bacterium
CATTGTTCTATATTTCCGATAATCTCAAACAAAAAGGATTCCGCATTATCCGGCATAATTCCTCCTAAGGCTGATTTCAACCAGTCTACGATATCAAAAGGAAAGAGCGTACCTATGGAGATGAGTAGCAAAATGGAAGGGAAAAGAGATAAAAAGAATGAATAGGCTGCAGAATTGGCCCTTGTATTGATATCATCATTGACTGATTCGTTATAAATAAAATAGATGATATCATAAACAGGCACTCCTCCCAGTCCGGGCAAAGAACTTGTTTTGGCTTTGATAATCAACCACCTTACCCTGGGGTAAGAACGAATCCATTGGATGATATCGAATCGCTTTTTACTCAAAATAGGGCTTTAGTGGTTGGATCACATAGTCAGGTACTCTGATCGGTCTGTTATTTTTTGCATTTATAAAGCAAAGTCGGACCGTAGCTGTGTGAATCAGTTCTTTTTGTTCATTATATAATTCAAAGTCAAAATGGATTCTACTTTGCGGAAGCATAGGAATCATGGTATGGATGTCCACCAATTCATCATACCGGGCAGGCTTGATAAACTTAGATTGTACATCCAGAACCGGCATTAAAATTCCATGTTTTTCTTCCAGTTCCTTATATATAATGCCTAAGGATCTCATGGCCTCCACTCGACCTACTTCATAGTATAATGCGTAGTTGCCATAATACAGATACCCCATCTGATCGGTTTCCCCATAACGTACTCTAGTGTTCGTCTGATGTCGAAACATATTTTAGGCTTTATTGTCTGCTAATCGGATAAGTTATGCAGTGGGAACCCCCTCTGACTCTTGTAAATTCTGCTGAGTCCAAAGCAATAATGGTTTCTTCATTTTGAGAGGGTGGATGAACGATAACCTTTTTCAGGGTTTGAATCTCTGAGCTTACATGCAGATGATCTGCTGACATATCATTAAATTTAAGCCGCTTAAATTTACTATATTCCGAGTTCAATTGGATAAAAGCAGAATACGATAGTAAAGATGGATGAAAAAACAAGGTCGACCAAATCTTTCTGGAGGCGACCGGAAGGAGTGACGGGTATGGTCTTCATTGCCGTGCTATCGATTGCTGCTGTGTTGGCCATTTATTCTAATTGGGCTTTCATCATGGCAGCTACCCAGTCCGTGGTCTCGCTGACAATTATCCTATTGGTGCTCAGTGTGATCGCTTATCTGATTTTTGATCCCACTATGCGTAACCTCATCAGTTTCATGTACAAAAGTATCATGAGAAAACTGACAGGGTACTTTGTGACTATTGACCCAATTAAGGTGTTGAGGAATTACGTTCAGGAACTCTCAGAAAACCTGAATAAAATGAATCGACAAATGCACAAGCTAAGAGAGCAAATGCATTTACTGAAAGAACAAATTCTTCAAAACAACCAGGAGATTCAAAACAATCTGACCCAAGCAAGTGAGGCAAAAGAGCGGAATCAGAGAAAAAAAATGATTTTGCAATCTCGGAGAGCCGGCAGACTCAAAGAATCCAATATCAAACTGGATGACCTTTTAAAACGAATGGAAATCCTCTACAAGGTATTGACCCGGATGTATGATAACTCCTATATATTAAAGGAGGATATAGAGGACCAGGTGAATATTAAGGAAAAAGAAAGACAAGCGATACATGCCTCGCACTCGGCGATGAGTTCAGCCATGAATATCATTAATGGTAATAAGGACAAGAGGTTTATGTTTGACCAGGCGCTTGAGGCTATCGCGGACGATGTAAGTCAGAAGGTGGGAGAGATGGAGCAGTTTATGGAAATGTCTGAAAGTTTCATGAGCTCTATTGACCTTGAGAATGGAATCTATGAGGAAGAAGGTTTGGAAATGCTTAGACAGTGGGAATCCGAGGAAGATTCTTTGTTACTGGGTGAAGACAAAAGTCATCTACTCCTGGAGAAAGGGGAAGATGACCAAATACTTGATTTAAATCAACCCATCCGAAAAGCTGAGAAAGTGAAACATAGTTCTAACCAGTATGACTCTTTTTTTGATTTTGAAGAAGAAGAAAAGGAATAAAAATGTCTAAGCGATTAAGCAAAGAAGGAAAAACCTTGTTAATCATCATAGTTTTAATAATGGGTGCTATTTTAGCATTCCTATTATGGCCCGATGCAACAATGGGTCAGTTTTGAATTGGATAAATTGTAAATCAAATACGGAAACAACATGAAGAATTTCTTATTACTGGCGGCAGTGTTCTGTTTGTCCTATGTATCAGTCAATGCGCAACTGAAGACACCTGCGCCTTCTCCTATGGCGAAAGTGGAGCAAGTAGTGGGTCTAACCACTATTAACATCGAATATTCCAGACCGGGAATGAAGGATCGAGCGATTTTTGGATCTCTTGTGCCTTACGGCAAAATTTGGAGAACGGGTGCAAATGCTTCAGCAAAAGTTTCCTTCAGCGAGGATGTGATGATCGGAGGAGAAGTATTGGAAGCCGGCAAATATGCGTTGTACACAATCCCCGGAGAGAACGAATGGACGATTATTTTCCACAATAACCTGACCCACTGGGGCGTAGGCGGATATGATGAAGCAGAAGATGCGATGCGTGTCACAGCTGAGGCTGTAGAAATCACACCCGCAGTAGAATCTTTCACAATTGATATCGACAACATCCGAAATAGTGGTGCCACATTGGATCTTGCCTGGGAAAACACTTTGGTAAGTCTTCCTTTTGAAGTGATGACTGATAAGCAGGTCACTGCAAGCATTCAGGAAGTGATGGCGGGTCCTTCAGCTCAGGACTACTATTCTGCAGCTCGATATTACTTTGAAGAAGGTAAAGAAGGATCTAAAGCATTGGAATGGATCAATAAGAGTATTGAGATTGGCGGAGAGCGCTTCTGGGTGTTGCGTTTGAAGTCTTTGATTCAGGCAAGCTTGAATGATTATGATGCTGCTATCAAAACAGCTCAGCGTTCTGCTGAATTGGCTGAAGAGGATGGAAACATGAATTACGTAAAGATGAATGAAGCTTCCATTGAGGAGTGGAAGTCCAAAATGTAAATCATCCTTAAATTTATTGGAAGGCGCACTCTCTTGGGTTGCGCCTTTTTTGTTTTTATTGATATGGTATTTATTTATATATGATCTTACGGATATTCGCTGATTTTGAAGTGGTTGCTTGCTCTAGATTTGAATTGTAAACAATCAATCTCGAAAGAGAATATGAAAATCTAGAATTATGAAAAATCTAAAAGCCCTTTTATTACTCAGCCTTTTGTGGTTCGCTGCAACCACTATTCAAGCTCAAAAGACTTCATTAACTGTTGTCAATTTTGATGTTCAGGGAATGGATCTTAGCCCGGAACAAATGGGAAATCTTGCGCGCATGGAAGTTGAAAAACTAGGTTTGTATGAAGTGATGGACAGATATGACGTGAGTTACTTGGTCGACAAACACCAATTGGAATTGAATAACTGTTATGGAAAGATTTGTCTGATGGAGATTGGTGATCTCATCAAGACCGATAAGATCATGAGTGGTAGTGCGGAAGTCTTTGGTCAATCCATTATTCTAACCATTCGTCTCGTAGATGTTAAAAAAGGAGTGATCGAAAAAGCACATGTTAGAGAGTACCTTCTGTTACCTCATGAAATCAGAACCATCATGGAGGTCAGTATTCGAGAAATGCATGAGTTAGAGAATGATCCGAATCTGGTAGCGCAACTTACTCGTGAAGACCAGCATGAAAACAAGATTATCAACCCTGATGTAGAGCGATTGAATTTATCCGGTCCGAGGTTTGGGTTTACTTTCTTCTCCGGAGACGCAGCAGATGTTATTTCTGCAAACACCGAAGACGGTGGATATAATGCAAGACCTCATTTGATGTATATGCTAGGATATCAATTCGAAATACAGTATCTCAATGCCGGAAAAATGCAAGCGCTTTTTGAAATCATTCCGACGATTACCGGAGCGGAGCAAAGCTTGTTTTTTCCATCTGTGAACGTCCTTCACGGACTGAGACACAACGTAAGTGGGTGGGAATTTGCAGTAGGTTTATCCTTGGGTGTTGCCCCTCAGGCAAAGGGGTATTTAACAGAACAGGGAGACTGGATTCTTCAGGAGGATTGGCCTACAAACCAGGAACCACCGGCTCCATTAATCCAAAGACTTGATAGAAGAGGTGATTTGGAATTGAATACGGGTCTGGTCATTGCGGCCGGGAAATCCTTTAAGTCAGGTCGTATGAATATTCCGGTCAATGTCTTTGTCGTTCCTTCACCCTTCGGTATGAGGTATGGTATTTCTGTTGGCTTTAATGCTGTAAAATAGTTTGTAGGTGTTTCGATAGTTTGGTTGACCGCATCCGGCCTTTAGTTGCCGGGTGCGGTTTTTGTATTCTTGCGTGGAAGCACCCATTGAATCAGCAGGCCGAAAAACATTACCAAAAGACAACCCACAGCATTCAACCATAAATAGGCAAAATCCGGTTGGGTAAAATACACATAAAGCACAATGCCCTCTGCCAGCAGTGCAGCAATAAACACGGCCAGAGCTCCGACACGCTTTAAGAAAAAGGCTACAACAAAAATCCCCAGAATGGTACCGTAAAACACGGAGCCAATAATATTGACCGCCTCTATTAAGTTGTCAAACAAACTCGCAAAGGTGGCAAAGAGTAGGGCGATGATTCCCCACAATACCGTAAATAATTTGGAAGCTCTCAAATAATGATAATCATCTCTCCCGGGCATTAAAGATCTTTTATAAATATCGACCAAAGTGGTGGTGGACAGTGCATTTAATTCTGAAGCCGTAGAGGACATAGCTGCTGAGAATATCACCGCAAGCAGCAATCCGATCAGTCCAATGGGCATATGTTCCAGCACAAAGCTGATAAAGACATAATCTGAATCTTCTGTATCGAGATCATCATTGACAGAAGCGATTAAACGATCTGCTTCTGACCTCATATCCAACTCCTTTTGATATAGGGCATTTAAGGTTTGAGAAACAGCAGGAATTTGATCGGGATTCGTGTTTTTTACTTCTTGTAATTGTATGAGTTGTTGACGTTTTTGTTCTTGCAGCAGATCAAAGCTTTCTTCCATATTTTCATACTCATCCCATCGCTCAGAGGATGAAATAGCCTCAATGTTCGAAGGGTTGAAATGCAAAGGGGCATTTTGGTATTGGTAAAAAATAAAGACCATCACACCTACCAAGAGGATGAAGAATTGCATCGGAATCTTAAACAAGCCGTTGAACATCAATCCCAAGCGGCTCTGTGTTAAAGAACGCCCACTCAGATATCGCTGAACCTGAGATTGATCTGTACCAAAGTATGAAAGGAAAAGGAAGGTGCCTCCTAATAGTCCGGTCCATAATGTGTACCTGTTATTCAGATCAAAGGTGGTATCAATGACCTGCATATGGTCCAGCTGGCCGGCTGTCCACATCGCGTCCGTAAAGGATACATTTTCAGGGAATAATTGAATCACGCTCACAAAAGCCAGTACCATGCCGGTCATAATGACAATCATCTGCTGTTTTTGAGTCTGGCTGACTGCTTGTGTTCCCCCAGCTACCGTATATACGATGACAAGAGTACCAATTAATAAATTGGTAAGGTTTAAGTTCCAGCCCAAAAGGCTGGACAATATGATACTCGGGGCATAAATGGTGATTCCTGCTGCAAGACCTCTTTGAATGAGAAATAAAACGGAGGTAAGTGTTCTGGTTTTCAGGTCGAACCTGTTCTCCAGAAATTCATACGCGGTATAGACCTTTAATCGGTAATAGAGAGGTAGGACGAATATGGACAATAATACCATGGCAAGAGGCAGTCCAAAATAGAATTGTACGAACCCCATGCCTTCATCATACCCTTGTCCTGGCGTAGATAAAAAGGTAATAGCTGAGGCCTGGGTGGCCATAATGCTCAAACTAATGACCCACCAGGGTGTGTCATTCCCCCCTCGTAAATAAGCGTCAGAAGTATTAATGTGTCGGGTCTTCCAAACACCATAGGCAACGATAAAAATGAGTGTACCTAAAAGAACAATCCAGTCGATACTGCTCATGAGACATTATAAGTTTGGGTGATCCAAAAAAAGATAAGGATACAGATGACTTCAAACAGCAGGAGCGCGATGTACACATTCCTCCAGTTGCCTAGAATAGGCGGCTGATTGTTTTCTTCCTCTTGCATA
>CAZGGG010000086.1:0-10609 GCA_964525165.1 uncultured Saprospiraceae bacterium
GTTCTATCTGGCAATTGCTTTCCTAATAATGATGTGCTTTCCCGTGCACAGACGGGATGTGGTGAATAGCGTCTGTATTTAACGTAAAGAGATTGTGGGTCAGGCCCCCCGGGTGAACGGGGTAGGTGCAAAGACGAATTTATTTAGAAATGTAAAGATGTCAACGCTCGTTTCTTTTGGTCTGTCTGTACAGGCCCTCCGAGTGAATAGGAAAGGCTCTATAAAGAATTTTAAGTGAAGTTTATTTGTGACGGAAGCTCAATAAAACGCCTCCTTCTTCTATAAATTAAAATGACTTCTTCGCTCCAATCATCATATAATTTAAGAATGGACCTCTTGATTCCGTTTGGGTTGAATTAGGGATAGTTGTTTCTATATTCAGGTCATACGAGGTGCTTATTTGAAAGAATACACTCCATTTTTTTGAAACAGGATAAGTGTAAGATAGATATGCTTCTGCAAATTCATATCGCTCTCTTACCAACTCATTATTGCCATCCCTACCTTGCGGCCAAACATTTCCATAACCGACACCTAGTGAAATATAAGAATGGTTTTTAAATTCTAGTACATCATATGCTAGTGCCAACCTAAATCCTGGGGAATACCCGGGCCCCAAGAATCCATGAACACTTGCTTTGAGTTTATTCGTTATGTATCGTTCATAAGTTAACTCTCCGCCCCATGTAAACATCCCTAGACCCATGGCGCTTATGCCAATTGAGTTTTTATCTTTTCCTGCATTTGTGCTTTGTGCAAAACTATCATTTGAAATAAAGGTGACCAAGGTTAGAGCAATGAAGAAAGGGGTTTTGATATGCATAATTATATTTTAATAAGTTTTAAAGATTGTTTTTTATCTGAACAATTAACCACAATGTAATAGATGCCACTAGGCAGAAATGAAACATCGTATTGATCACTAAACTGTTTAAGTTCGATGAATTTACCATGTACTAAAACGTGCACAGACTCGACTTTGTCCACATCATTACCAATAATCTTGAACATGTCATTTGTTGGTGAAGGGTAAATTGTAATATTTTTATCTTCAATTGTGGTATTATCGGCAGATACAGGTATTCTTTTGAATCTTATTACAAAGCCCGAATCAGGAATCGTAGTTAATGTTTGAAAAGGACTAACCACCTCAAAGTCTTCAAATGTTCCATCTAGGCCTATTTGTTTATCTGTTTGAAATGGGTCTTGAATGCCTACAAATGGACCAATTAAGATGCTATCGTTGCCATTTACCGGCAGCCAAAAGCCTTCACCGGGAACGTAATAAGGGGAATGATCTAAGTTAAATGCACCAAAACGAATTTCTATAGTACCATCTTCATAAAACCAATCTTGAAAATTCACATAACTATCATGTTCATCCACGGATGGGTCATCGTGTAGTCTATTATTGAAAAATTCAACGACTAGTGCTTGTTTTCCATCTCTCTCTGTATAATGGTACCTTACATCTGATTGTATGTTTACAGTATCTCTAGGATCTGTAATAATATCAAAATTATAATCGTAAGAGAATAAATACATACAAAAGTCAACTGAGCCTTCAATATCCCAAATGTTGTCATAATAACCAATCAAATGGTTGTAGGTGGAATCAAAAAAAGGGAATTCAAATGGAAGATCAAACTTTTTATCCCAGATGTTATATCCTAAATTTTCGATTAGAATAGATTCATACTCTTCTAAGGGTTCATAAGGCTCATAATCAAACTCCATTTCGTAACCACTGATTTGAGCATTTGAGAAGGATAGAATGAGGAAAAAAGAAAAAATGATTGAAGTGTGTTTAAAAAACATAATAAATATTTTCACTCAATATATATATATATATATATATATATATATATAACCAAGAGAATAGAATGTTTCTGGTTTTTTTAATTCTGATAAAGGGTGTTTATGAAAAAGCCTAACTGGACTTTTCCAGATTATTTTGGGCACTGCACCATAGTCTCATTTGATTCCAGTTCTCTATTGTTATATGTTAGAAGGTCTGCGAAAGGGTTGGTCACTTGACTCCTTATAGAGATTACTGGTCAGGTCCCCCGAGGGAACGGGGCAGGCGCAATGAAAAAATCATTTTGGGCAGGGCAAGCTGATGACGCTTGTTTGTTGAGCAGGGATAGAAAACACAACTCGATCATCATTGGATGGTATTCTTCGGCTACTACCCGATGACCAAGCTGCATCTCTATTTTTTCATTACGAGTTTTAGGGTTGAGGAGTAAACCTTAAATAAGGCTTCACTTCCTTATATCCCTTAGGAAACCGTGTATCCGCTTCTTTATTCGAAATAGAAGGGGATATCACAACCTCTTCCCCTTGTTTCCAATCAGCGGGAGTGGCGACACTATAATTGGCTGTTAGCTGTAAGGAGTCGATCACTCTAAGAATTTCATCAAAATTCCTTCCTGTGGAGGGGGGATAAGTGAGGGTGAGTTTGACCTTCTTATCCGGGCCAATTATGAAAACAGACCTTACGGGTACTTTGTCAGCCGCTTCCGGGTGAAGCATTCCGTATTGTTGAGCAATGCTTCCATCATCAGCAATAATTGGGTAATTAACGGTCGTATTTTGAGTCTCATTGATGTCGGGAATCCAATTTCGGTGTTCTTCTAAAGGATCGACACTAAGTGCTAAAATTTTTACACTCCTCTTTTCAAATTCAGGCTTTAGTTGTGCCACCCGCCCCAACTCTGTTGTGCAAACGGGCGTGAAATCTGCGGGATGAGAAAATAAAATACCCCATGAATTACCCAGATAGTCATAAAGATCTATGGTGCCTTCTGTGGTTTCTGCTGTGAAATTAGGTGCTGCTGCACCAAGTTGAATTGCCATAATTATTGATTTTAGTGGTTAATAAATTGCTAGTTCTTGATCTATTTCCTTGGCCCAAGCCAAGATCCCCCCCTTCAAATTGTATAGATTGTCAAATGAACCTTCCTTTTCCCAATCTCGAATGACATCCGCTGAGCGTTTTCCGGACCGGCAATGAACGACTACCGGAACATCTTTGCGGACCTCTTCCATGCGTTCCAGGTGCTGCCCTTTAATGATTTTCTCTCCTTCGAGATCCGAAATGGACCATTCGTAAGGTTCTCTTACATCAATGAGCTGAAACGGTCGGCCTTCTGTCTGCCATTGGTAAAGTGTAGCCACGTCAATTTCCTTCACTCCTTCTGAGGCCCCTTCTTTTTTTATGGCCGGAATCCCGCAGAATTGCTCGTAGTCGATAAGTTCTGTCTGTGTAGGGTTTTCACCCGATAATGGGTTGTCTTTTCGCTTCAGCAAATTGATGAATTGTACCTCCATCCCTGAGGCATCCATTAATAACATGCGTCCACTTAAGGGTTCGCCTACACCAGAGGCAACTTTGATGACTTCATTGGCTTGCAAGCTGCCCAATATACCCGGCAATACGCCGATGACACCCCCTTCAGAACAGGACGGAACCAGTCCGGGAGGCGGAGGCGTGGGGAATAAGTCCCGATAATTTGGACCTCTTGTTCCATCCTCATTTTGATAGTTGAAAACAGTGACCTGACCATCGAACCGATAAATCGATGCGTACACATTTATTTTGTCCAATAAGACGCAGGTATCATTGATTAAATAGCGCGTCGGAAAATTATCTGTGCCATCCGCAACGATATCGTATTCCTGAATAATGTCCAACGCATTCTCACTATTGAGATAGGTATTATGGACCTTAAAATCGATGTAAGGGTTCAATTTTTCCAAGCGCTCTTTTGCGGCCTGCACCTTTGGCTTTCCAATATCATCTGTACTGAATAATACTTGTCTTTGCAGATTATGATCTTCCACCACATCAAAGTCCAGAATTCCAATCGTTCCCACACCTGCTGCAGTTAAATATTGTAACAGGGGGGCTCCAAGACCTCCGGTTCCGACTACTAGAACTTTCGCCTTCCTTAGTGCGGTCTGCCCTTTGATATTAAATTCCGGTATGATCAGGTGCCGGCTGTAACGCTCGAGTTCTTTTTTGCTAAAAGGATGTGCGCTCATGATTCTTTGGTATTTAGATTTCCGCCCGCAATGGCCGGAATAATGTTGATGCGATCATTTTCATTTACGGAAGTGAGTAATCCGTCTTTTCCCTCAATATCATCAGATCCTATATACAATCGAACAAAGCCTTTTAAGCTGTGGTCCTCTTCCAATAGGTGATTTTTGATGTCAGGATACTGGCGGGTCAGGTCGATCAAGGCCTCTTGCACGTTTTGCGCAGAGACCTTGATTTCTGCATCATTATTGGTATACTTTCTCAAAGGTGTTGGTATTTTAATACTAGGCATGTGTATGGGTTTTAATAGGTGAAATAATTTCTTCTTCAAATTGTCGAGCCTCATTGAGTCTCCAACTTTGGATGTTGTCAAATTGCCCTTGGAGGACACTGATGATGATGTAGCTCAAATTGGGCCAGGCGTGAACGCGGTCAAATTCTGAGGGAATGCTGGGATGATTGGGGTGAGAGTGATAGATGCCCATCAAGTCCAATTGTTGATCCTCGGCGTACTCTTCCGCTTTCAAAAAGTCCAAAGGATCCATCAAAAAGCGTCTCTCTTTGTTTTCCGTTCTTTTATTACTGATGACCATGACTTCAGTGACTTTGCCCTTTCCTCCAAAGAAGAAGCCACAACATTCATGAGGGAATGCAGATGCTGCATCTTGAATCATGGTGTTCATGGATTTTTCATCGATCTGTATCATAATATTTGGTTTAGTATTTCGTCGTATTTCATAAGGTCATCCGGAAAGAGGGTTAGGATATGTCCATGCTCGAGTGTCTGTGCTAGTTGCATAGCAGACTTTAGATTTGCTGCAGAAGAAGGACTGATCAACATGCCCGTATGACGCGCAACATCTTTTAATACATCAAGTGCTTCGACAGTGTCAACGGATAGTGCTTGTTCTGCTAGATCCTTTCGGAAAATGCCGGGGACCTTTGCCGTTGGCATATGCTTCCATCCTTCCAGACCATGCAAGGCAGAATTAGGTTGTACTTGAATTCTTTCTACAGACGGCTTGACTTCCGCCAGATACTCTGATGTGCCTGAAAAACTTCCTGTTGTACCCAACCCACAAATGAAATGGGTGATTTTCTGCAATTGCCACATAATCTCCGGCCCCGTGGTCAGATAGTGTGCTTTACGATTTGATGGATTATTGTATTGATCGGCATAATAGAACCGATCCGGATAAGCTTCCGCTAATCGGGCAGCCGCCTCTTGTGCTCCATCTGTTCCTTCAAAAGGATCCGTATAAGTGACCTCTGCCCCCAATATTTTGAGGAGCGATTTTCTTTTTTGGCTAGCATTTTCGGGAAGGCAAATATGCACGCGAATGCCCAGGTGTGCACCTATAGCTGCATAAGCAATAGCCGTATTCCCGGAACTAGCATCCAAAAGTGTTTTATTTCTGTCTAATTGGCCATTGAATAGGGCGTCTTTAAAAATCTGATAGGCTGCTCGTGCTTTGACACTATGCCCCAGTTGTTGCCATTCTAGTTTGGCATAAATAGAGACTTTGTCAGTGGAAAAGGGTTCCGGCATCCGTACCAATGGGGTTTGGCCGATTTGACTTTGCAGGAGCCGAATTTTTCTGCTTAGATTTTTTTCTATGGTTTGCGTGATCATAATTTTTGGGTTTGAGGAAATAAAAAAGCCGCCCCGGAAAGGGAGCGGCTTATAAGTCATATGATATGCTACAGCATGCTTCCTTAATCCGGATGTGTCCGAATGAATGCACAACAACAGCAGCAAGTCACGATGGTATGTTTCATGTTTTAGTATTTGTTTAAAAGAAAAAAGCCCTTTCGAAGTTGACTCGAAAAGGCTTTTTAACTGTTAGGTTACAAACTGCCTGATCAACTTCGAACGGAAGGAGATTTAGTACAACAGCAATTTGTAGTTATGTTTTTCATATTACAATGATATAACGTTTGTTTTAAATTGTCAATAGGCACAGTGAAAAAATTATGCCGAAAAGGACGTACCACAGCCGCAAGTATCCGATGCATTCGGATTGTTGAAGCTAAACCCTCTGTTATTCAGTCCATCTACAAAATCAATTTCCATACCCATTAAGTAAATGGCGTGCGCCTTTTGCATTAAGACTTTTATGCCGTTAATATTGTGAATGTCATCCTTTTCTTTTGGTTCGTCAAAACCCAAAACATAAGTGAATCCTGAGCATCCCCCCCCTTTTACGCCTACGCGCAATCCATAGTGATCAGGAATATTCTGTTGCTGCTTGATCTGATTCAACTGCTTCAAGGCACCTTCTGTTAAGTTAATAGGAGCTTGCAGTACACTCTCTTTTATATCTGACATGGCAATTTTATTTGTATTAATGTCTAAACGACTAATGTAGTTCAAAATTAATAAGCCTGTTTTGATTTGAAAAACGAATATCAACAGAGATGATGTATCTTCGTCTCATATAGGTGTAAAAAACTTGACACTATGCAATTAGGTTGGTTCGATTGGCTGGCATTTACGATCCCTTCCATGATGTTGTTTGGAATAGCCTATTATTTCATACAGGGTTGGATGAAGACACAAGCGCAGATGGAGGCTCAGAAAACCTTCAGGGCTCAATTATCTTCCACCTTGCCTATGAAATTACAGGCTTTGGAGCGGCTATCCTTATTTTTGGAACGGATACGGATCGATCAGTTAGTGCTGCGCATCAAAAGCAAAGATCTTACAGCAGGTGATCTCACATCCCTCATGTTGTTGACGATTCAGCAGGAATACGAGCATAACCTCACTCAGCAAGTCTATGTTTCTGAGCAGTTATGGCAAATCATTCTCATGGCTAAGGCTCAAAACGAGGCTTTTATTTTGGGTGTTGCTCAGAAAGTTTCAGAGAGCGCTTCCGGCGACCTGTTTATGGATACATTGAGCCAGACCCAGCAAGAACG
This sequence comes from uncultured Saprospiraceae bacterium, assembly GCA_964525165.1. GTDB lineage: Bacteria > Bacteroidota > Bacteroidia > Chitinophagales > Saprospiraceae > JAWLFI01. Next base: position 6,968 of record CAZGGG010000086.1, read on the forward strand.
CGCAGATCAGCCTCTTAATACGGCTCTAAAAGCGATTAGGACAGAGGCTCAAAAACACTTGGGGGCCTAATGAGACCTGCATATATTTTATGGGCATTATCTACTTTGTTATGGATCAGTTGCAAACCGGTTCAGTACCCTTTGGTTGCCACAGAGCAGGAGAATAACTATTTAAGCCCTGGAGCTCCTATTGACTCGTCCACATACTTTTTTATCCAGCCTTATCGGCAAAAGCTGGATAGTGCGATGAGTTTAGAAATAGGCTTTTTTGCAAAAGATATGGTGAAAGACCATGGAACGGGCTCCTTAGACATATGGATTGCGAATTCGATCTATGATTTTGCCAAAACGATCCACTCGGAAGTGGCGGTGGCGATTCATAATTCGGGAGGAATTCGACTTCCGGTGGTAGAATCAGGCCCTGTGCTGCGGTCTACCATTTTCGAACTATCCCCTTTTGATAACAATTTGGTGTTTGTCACTTTGAGCGGAGAGGAGTTGGAACAACTCGTCCAACATACCATTGATAAAGGAGGCTGGCCGATTAGTCGACAGCTATCTTTTGAAGTAGAGAAAGGAAAGTTGAAAAACTTGTGTATTCGGCAAGTGCCGGTAGCAACTTCTCAAACATATATTGTTGCCTTGCAAGATTATATCGCTAACGGGGGAGATGATACATTTTTTTTGAAGGACAAAACACAAGAACAAACCGGTATCTTGATTCGAGATATCCTTTTATCAGCGGTTCCCTCAGCAGAAGGAAACAATCGGGAGTAAAACGAATAAGACTATGGTAGGTCAAGGATGGAGCAGGAGAACATTTATCCAACGGATGGGCCAATCAATTGGTCTGGCGGCGATCAGTTCATTGCCACTGCCAAATCGAAATGAACTTCAGGAAGTCATTATTCTGCATACCAATGATGTACATTCGCGGATTGAACCTTTCCCCGAATCAGCCGGCGAATTGGCAGGTAAAGGTGGGGCTGCGCGTCGAGCAGCTTATATCGAATCGGTTCGCCAGCAAAATGAACATGTCTTGCTTCTAGATTCCGGAGACATATGGCAAGGCACCCCATATTTTAATGTCTTTAAAGGAGGGCTGGAATTTGAGTTGATGAGCCAGATGAAGTATGATGCCTCGACGCTCGGTAATCATGATTTTGATCTGGGAATAGAGGGGTTGAAGGCACAATGGTCAAAGGCTCAATTTCCTTTTATATGTACCAATTATGATTTCTCTGAAACGCCTTTGTCCGGTAAGACCTTACCGTATCATATCATTTCTAAAGGTGCATTAAAATTCGGTATTCTGGGCGCCGGAATAGAGTTGGAAGGCTTGGTGCCGGATAATTTGTACGGAAAGACAAATTATCTGGATCCGGTCGATCCGATCAATCGCATGGCGAGCTTCTTAAAAAAGGAACAAGACTGTGATTATGTTATCTTGCTTTCGCATTTAGGATTGAGTCATCCGGACCCATCCAAGATATCCGATAGGAATTTAGTACCTCAAACGGAGGATATAGATTTGGTGCTGGGTGGACATTCACATACTTTTTTAGAAGAAGTGGAAGTGGTTCAAAACCGGAAAGGACATCCGGTGCCCATCAATCAGGTGGGCTTTGGAGGCGCTATGATCGGGCACCTCCATTTGACATTTGACGTAAGTCGGAAGAAAAAAAGGCTTCACTGCCAAAATTGCTGGTTGTAAATCAAGGCTATATATATTTCATTCCTTAAATTTAAAGGCGGTAGCATGAACTCATGTTACAGATGCCTTCTGAATCTGAATCAAAAGGATCGGGGAGAACACACTTTGCGATATCAGAAATTTTATGAAATTTGCAATCCTCTCAGAAGAGAGGACTAAATCAAGACTACGGTAGAGTGGCAAGCATGGATAGAGATCACAATCAAATATGGTCGAATTGTCTGAGGATCATCAAAAGCAATGTCAATGAGCAGAGCTACAAGACATGGTTTCGTCCTATCCGGGCTGTTCGTATCATTGATAATGCTTTGACTATCCAAGTGCCCAATAAGTTCTTTTACGAATTCTTGGAAGAACGCTATGTTCCTGTCTTAAAGAAAGCCATCCGAGAACAATTAGGCCCTAAAGGAAGATTGGAATACCAAATCCATACAGGGAATGGAAAGGATTCGGTAGGGAGTGCAGGGAATGAGGATCCTCAAACAGGAATGAATGGTATCCGCGGAGAGGAGATTAAGAATCCGTTTGTGATCCCTGGCATTGTCAAACCGAGTTTCGATTCTCAATTGAAACCCAAATATCAATTTGATACCTTCATTGAGGGGGATTGTAACCGCTTAGCGCGAAATGCAGGATTGGCGATTGCCAAACGACCGGGAGAGACAGCATTCAATCCGCTGTATATTTATGGCGATACAGGATTGGGCAAAACCCATTTAGCACAAGCGATTGGAAACCGGGCAAAAGAAATTAATGGAGATGTCCGGGCTTTATACGTGACGACCGAAAAGTTTACCAATCAAATTATCCATTCCATCAAAAACTCTTCTGTCAACGAGCTGGTGAATTTTTATAATACCATGGACATCTTGATTGTCGATGATATTCAGTTTTTAGCCGGAAGAGAAAAGACGCAGGAAATATTTTTCAATATTTTCAACCAGTTGCAGCAAAATGGAAAGCAGATCATTCTTACTTCAGACAGACCTCCAAAGGAGTTGAAAGATTTGAATGAGCGGCTGATTTCAAGGTTCAAATGGGGACTATCTGCAGATTTAGGGTTGCCGGATTTTGAAACGCGCTATGCTATTTTACAGGCAAAACTAGAGGATGAGCAGTTTCAGATACCTGACAATGTACTAGAGTTTATTTCGTTTAGTGTTCAAACTAATATCAGAGAACTGGAAGGGGCTTTAATCTTGCTGAATGCTGAAGCTACGCTCAATCAACGCGAAGTCAATATGGACTTGGCGAAAGAAGTGGTGCAGAAGATGGTTAATGAAATGGCTCGCGAGATAACCGTAGAAAATATTCAGGCCCTAGTAGCAGAGCACTACAACATTCAGGTCGAAAAGATTCAGGGGAAAACACGTCGGCAACCTATTGTAGAAGCACGGCAGCTAAGTATGTTCATGGCCAAAAAGATGACACAGCAATCTTTGAAAGCCATAGGTCAAAGTTTTGGAGGGAGAGATCATTCCACGGTAATCTACAGTTGCCGTACGGTGCAAAACATGATGGATACCAATGAGGATTTTCGAAAGAATGTAAATGAGTTGGAGAAGAAGATCAGGATGAGTCTTCATGCATAAGCTCCAAGAGGATATTTTCAAGCATAAAAATGATTTTTTTACTTATTGATAATGAGGAACTTTGCTGTTGTTCTTAAAATCCATTTAAGCTTTCAGGATAAAAATTTGGGAAAATCGAAAGGGCCGATTATCTTTGCTCGCCGTTACAATTGAGGTTATTGCATGACCATAAGAACCTGAAGGAAGCTTTAGGTAAAAGAGCAAAAAATTAGTTACTCGGTGAGGTGGGTGAGTGGCTGAAACCACCGGTTTGCTAAACCGGCGTACTTGGAAACAGGTACCGGGGGTTCGAATCCCCCTCTCACCGCATATTTGTCTTATCGAGACAAAATAATA
>CAZGGG010000087.1:0-10295 GCA_964525165.1 uncultured Saprospiraceae bacterium
CAGGGCGAAGGTGAAAGTCATCTCGCCCATGAGGTGGACGGCGGTGGGGGAAAGGGATTGGATGGTTTCGAAATATTCCTGGACCAGGGCTTGCAGTTGCTCAGCATCCATATCAGGATTAATATCAGGAAACGGGATATCATAAACATTTCCATACTGTTCAATGGCTGCATCACGCTGTGCCGGAGACCATTTTACAGATGGGTGGTTAGAGATGTTGATCAGGCCGGTTTCCTGCAGCGCCTCAAAATAGGGCTGCAAGGCTTCCTGTATGGCCAGATAGGCTTTATGCAGTACCTGGTAGAAGTCTTCAGCTTTGGTATTATTGGTATACCCGCCGTGGTTAATATCATTGCGGGCTTTCGCCAGTTGGGAAAAAGGCACAGCCAGGCTTTGCGCCAACTCATCCTCCATAACCTGATAGCCCAAATCAGGGTAGCGCCCCATTTGCCCTCGCCATTCTTCTTCTGGCGGCATGTTGATTATGAATTGCAATGCACTGGAGATGAGGTCCCGCCCTTTTCGGTTGTGATAAGGATGGAAGTAATCTTTTTCGCCCCAGCCCTTTTCCGCGCAATAATAGCAAAGCCAGGTAATAACCCCTTCCTGTAATTGTGTAATCCCTTGTTGAATCAACCGGTGATCGATACACCATTTCACCGCTTCGAGCCACTGCCCTGACCGAAAACCAGAAAGTTTGGTTTTAATATGCTCCACTACCCCATTGAGGGGTTTAATATAGCTGTGCTCTTTGGAAAAAGCATTCAGGGAGTCATGCAAGGCAGCGAAGTTATATTCCCAGATTTGTCTGCCCCGGTTGGTCGTAATTTTTTTGACCACCTCCCCCAGCCCATGAGTGATATCGCGTAAGTTCCGGGCAACCGTGTCCTGCCCTTGGCTTTCCCCCAAAATAGGGGTGATGTTTTTCTGTGTAAGTTCAGAAAGCCTTTCCGGGTTGCCATCGCGCACAAAGTCGTCAGCCGCCACTGTCCAGTCCTGCAGGTCGGAAAAGCTGACCAGGTCCAGCACCGGCACCGGTCGTTCCTCCATAGGAAGTTGCCTGACTTCAAAGGCATTGCCCAGCTGCTCAAATGCACCGTAGTAAATGGCCTTCACCTGAATGTTTTTGAGTACTTTGGCATAGTTGAGCAGTGTCATGCCCAGCATGGGCAGGTAGCGCCAGGAGTGGGTGATATCCAAATAGACTTCATCGCCCGGCTGCATGCATTCGTACACCCGCTCAAAAGTCTCCCAGATGGCTTCCGGCTCGGATTCCCCATTTACACCTACCGGCTTCACCTCAAAGGGATACCCTGCATCTGCTATTTGCTGCGCCAAGCCGATATTGGGGATCGTGGCTTTGGTCCTGAAATCAGTGTGCCCATCATTGTCCCAGTTCGCCTCCCTTGCTTCATCCGTCAGAAAGATGCAGGCCCGGTCATCAGCGCTGAATGCCGGGGCAAGATGGTGGAGGATGGTCTTTTGTACGTACTTCTCCAGGGGTGCATTTTCAGCACTGCGCTCTATCCAATAGCTGACGGGCTCGTAGTTGTTGGTGCCCAGGAAGGAAAGGAAGATTTTGCGTGGCATAGTTGTTTATTTTTCAAGTTGGCGGTAATAATTACGATAATCGCAGCGGGTATAGATGTTTTCCTCACCAATCGTATCATGGGGAACAAGTATATTTTCTTCATCAAGCTGATCGATAAGTTCTAATAACAGTCGAAGCCCTTCCAACCGGCATGCTTTACTCCTTTCCTGTTCCTCGGAGCACAATACATCCAGCCAAAAGCCGGCCTCGTTGTACCAGGATTCCGTGAGTGGGGTGATCGTATCATACATGCCATCATCGCCCCAACTTTGGTCAAAAAACTGGCCTTGGAGCGACTGCTTGTGGAAGGTTTTCACGGCATCGAGCACCTTTTCGTCACTCCATTGACTGCCGACTTTCTGCTTGTACAAGTCCGCGAACAGTTCAAACTGGCTGTTGGCGTCTAGTTGTTCTAAGCCGTCAACCAATAGATTTGCTAAGTTGTGACGGTCAGCTTGCTCGATGGCTTGGCGCAGGGAAGGAAGATTAAACTGCATACGGACTGGTATTTCATTTCTGAACGGCTATTCTTCCCACATCTCATCGGGCTGATTACGCCGCCAGTAGTTCCAGTCGGCCAGCGCCTGCAGGCGTTCCGGATCAGCTTCAGCCTCTATAATGTCGGAAAGGAAAAAATGATGAAGGGTGTTGTCTTCCTGCTCGCTTGGGCTTCCGAGCCCCCACATCTGCCAGTAACCGCAGCGCGACATAGGGCCCATAGCCTGCATATCTACACGAATCGTTTGCGGGGAGCGACCGGGGCTATGCACCCGCACCGCAGCGATGAATGGAAAGTGCAACTGCTCTTCCAGATAGTAGTACCAGGAGAGGATGACCTCCTCATCGCCGTACGCATCCACGATGGCTTCATCGTAGATGCGATCCTCGCGTTCGGGCTCTTCCTGTGAAAAGTTGCGAGGGACTTCTGTCAATATCTTCATACTTCGTTGTTTTACCAGCGGAAATCACGCCCACTACGCACTTGATATCCTGTATAGCCCCCTTTAATCTCAGAGCGTACAAACCGCCCGACGGAGCCAGCATTGAGCAGCTCCTGAAAGACCTCTTCCGGTACATCTTCGTAAGCAAATACTTTTCCCGTATTGAGAAACTGCAAATACAAGGTCTTGCTGCCTTTATCGTAAGCAGCCGCCTCAATCATGGAGGAGTCTATGGGGATGCGGTTGAGTTTTGTTGGCATGTTGTTTAGGATGTTGGGTTGAAGTAGCCGTAGCCGACGGCGGTTTTGGCGCCTATGCCGTGGTGGGTGAGGGCGGAGTGGAGCCAGAAGTTCACAACCTCTAAAACAGTACTGTTTTCATTTAACCCATCATGCCACGCCCCTTCCTTCTTTTTACAGAGTGTATCGATGTCCGCCCATTGAATATTGTTTATCTCGTTCACCTTGTTTTCTTCTTTTGCCATCAAGTGAAAACTAAATTTTAGCGGATTATTATTAACATCACACTTTCCTACCGTAAGGAATGGGATAGGATTAGGGCTGTCATAATCAACTGGGCCACTCTGCCCACTGTAGTATTTAGGGTAGTGTACATTCATTACATCCGCCTCAATTACCGGAGGCGTTTGAGGATAGGCATCCAAGAAGACCACCTTTCCTTGATGAGCCTTTTCACCGGGGCCATTGGTGTCTGTACCAAAGATATGTGCGAAAAGAAGATTCTCCATAGCCTTCTTTTCTGCTACTTTCCCACGTTCACCTTCTTTGGGATCCTTTGCATCCGGCAGGAAGCAATTCATAATGATCCAGGAGCGAACCAGGCCTTTAATGGAACTACCGGGCAGGTAGGGTATGCCGTAAACGTGGTGCAGCGTCATGGATGTTTCAAAAACGGACGCCCCACCCAAGCCGGCGACTAATCGATTGTCGATCGTAAAACAGGATTTTTGAGTATGCCACCCTTGTTGTTTCCGATCAGTCAATACACGCTGCTGTCGATCGTTGAGGCTTTTTATACCTGCTTTTGTAGAGGGCGTACTGAATGAGAAGTCGACTTGGAAGTGCTGGTTTTTCTCGACTTTATACAACGCAGGTTTTTGGACTCGCTTGTGTTCATGAAAATGAACAGCTTTATTTAAGGCCAAATCAAAGTTATCGATGGAGACTTCTTTCTTTTTAAGGTGCTGAACTTTTTCTTGAGTATCTATGGGAAGTCTAAGGGCTTGTGGATTCAGATCATAAAGGTTTTTACCACGGAGTTTTGTTCTCTCTGGACAATCGGATACCGGGTTGAGTTCCGGTTCTGGAATGTCTAGTACCGGGTTTTCTTTTTGGGTTCTCCTGATGGCTTGACCAATTGAAAGTTTAGTCTCCTTCTTACTATCTTTAGCCTTTTGTTTTGAAAAATCAGAAGTGTTATAAACCTCTTTATTACCTAGCTTTACAATTAGCTGACTTTTTCTTTTTAGATACAAACAAGATTGACCATTCTTATCTTTGAAAGCTTCTAAATTTCTGAAATCAGGTAAAGGAATTTCCTGTCCATCCGCACGTTTCACCCAAGCCCCCCAAGTCCCTTCTCTTTGCTCTATTATTAAAGTGCCCTCTTTCATTGCTTATTGTTTTATTCTTCTGAAGTATCATCTCCCTGAATCAGCCCTTCAGCAAAACGCCGGAGCCAGTTTAGCAAGGCCAAGACCTCTACGGTTACTGCCCGGTATTCATGGCTTTTTAGTTCCGTAAGCGTTTTCACTAAATCCTGACTCTCCTTCCCCCGGAGTAAGAATTTTTTATTATCAGATGTCAGCCACTCCTGGGTATGGTCATAAATAAGCTTGTATGCGTAGCCTTTCTTTTGTTGGCTTTCATCTTTTTTGGAAAGTACAAATGCGTAAGCTGCTCCCAACCCATTGGTCTTTATGAGCATAGGCAACTTTTTTACGTATGCTTTATAAGCCAAATGATATTCTTTGGGTAGTTCTCTTTTTGCCTGCTCTACGAATTTAAACGCTTCGGCCGCCCGTCCTCCTTCCAGTTGTCTAAGGTTACTATTACTCATGGTTTTCAGCATTTTGTCCGGTTAGCAATTTAGTTCGCAACAGGCCTTTACCGAGAGTCGCATTGGCGCCTAATTGGATGACCTTATCATTGAGTCCTTGCGCAAAGTAGCTCATAACATCATCCTCATTTTCCAGCAAGCATTCTTTGCGCTTGTCATCTTTTTGAAAGACTGGCGCACTCATCACCAGGCTGTACATCAGGCTGTCGGAGGGCAGGTATTCTTCGGTGAAAAGGCCGCCTTTCTGGACTGTGCCTGTCTCGTTGTCAATCTTAGTGCGGGTGATGACCTCCGTAGACATCTCCACAAAATCCCGGAAGTCATCATCGCTGATGATCAGAATGTCTTTCTCTAACTTATCATTAATGTAAGCATCTTCAACTTGAAGAACATCGGCAAGGTACTTTCCTAAAGGCTCGCTACTATTTTCTACTTTTATACCAACTTTGTCCTTATCTCCAGTAGAAAGAGAGAAGGTATACTCTTCCAGGATGACAGCATCTGCATCTGGAATTTGCGCTGTGCATCCATTAAACCAATAGGCGAAGTTGCCATTATTATTGGAAAGGGCGGAGTTGTCAGGTATTCCCTCAATCTTAAAACCCTGCATGTTATTCACTAAACGCATATCCCGCTCAAAGCGACGGAGGACGGCCGGGCAGGTAATCCAGGCAAAGACGCCTTTCATACTTTTTACGGGGAATAATAACAGTCGGGCATCGGTGAACCCTAAAGCTCCGGCGTGCGCACTAGCTGAATCGTCGCCTTCAGGACCAAAGGCAAGGGCTAAGGGACTTCCCCCTTTTGCCTTTTTGCTTTTTGTATCAACGTCCTTGTTCACAGCAAAACTTTCAGCACCAACTTGAATGTTGTTATTATTCGACTCAAAATCCTCCCTTAAAGCCCCTTTCAAACTTGAGCTTTCAATCTTGGGAAAGGAAGTATGCCGCTCCCGCTGAATAGGCAGGTCAACGATACCCAGGTCGCTTCCACTACCTGCATGCAGCGGTGTCTCTGTGTAGAGAAATAATGGCCTGACTTTTTGGTACATGCTATTTTAGTTTTTGTTGTTGAATAATATGGCGTTCGCGCTCCAGTTCCTGCCGCAGTTCTTCTTCTGACGGCAAATACAACTTGTACCTGGAAGCGAATAATTGTTTGTTTTCATTCAATACGGAGTATTTCGCTACCGTATGATCTTTGTAAGTGCAAAGGATCAAGCCGATGGTAGGATTGTCGTCTGGGGCTTTGTACTTATCCTCATACAGGCGTACGTACATATCCATTTGCCCAATGTCTTCGTGCGTCAGCTCTTCCACCTTCAGGTCAATCAGCACGAAGCACTTAAGCAAGTAGTTATAAAAGACCAGGTCTATGCGGAAGTGCTTGGTCTCGGTGGAAATGCGCTTTTGCCGGGCGACAAAGGCGAAGCCTTTACCCAATTCCAGTAAGAATTCCTGCAGTTTGTCGATCAGAGCTTCCTCTAGCTCTGACTCCAGATATTTGCGGTTTTCCTTCAACTGAAGGAACTCCAAAATGTAAGGATCTTTTAGTACGTCTTCCGCTTGAATATCGGTGGTCTTTTCTTGCATTTCGTTAACCACTGCCTTACGGTCATTGGAGGAAAGCAGCCGCTCGTAGTAGAGCGAGTTGATTTGCCGATCGAGTGCTCTGGTACCCCAGCCATTGGCAATGGCTTCTTCCAGATAAAACTGCCGGGCTTTGGGGTTTTCTACGCGTATGAGGGAGCGGTAGTGGGTCCAGGATAAATTGGAACGCACTGCGTTCCAATTTGGGAAAACCTGATAAAATTGCCGAAAATAGCGAAGATTCCGGTCTGAGTAGTATGTACCAAACTCCCTGACGAGCTTATCCGATACTTTTTTTATAACTCCTTTTCCATAAGCAGCCCTAGCGTTCCCCTCTTGCTCTTCCTCAACGATCGTCTGTCCGATTCGCCAATTTGATTCAATATTAGCGAATACAACCGTTGAATTAACCTTAGCTTTTGCATCAAGTATGATTTGCCGAATCTTTTGATATAATTGCTCCTCGTTCATATGGCTATATGTTTAATTCCTTTAGGGCATCTACTAACTCTAATTCAGGCGAATCAATGAAATCCTGATAATTGACCCTGGTTTCATCTTTTGACAAGGGAAGATTAAAATAGTATGCTCTAAATTCGCGAATACCTAAAGAAAAGACTTGTTCTTGAAGCTTTTCAAGCTGTTGCTTCCTGCTTTGAATTCCTTCATGTTCATATTTATAAAAAGTAACTATAAACAAATTTGGCAATACCCCGTTGTGCCAAAACTTGGCTCCTTCTAAATACAATTCCGGCTTAACTGATTTGATCCCATTTAAAGATTTACTTTCAAGAATGACATAATCTTCGTTTTCGGAATACATGATCAGGTCAATTTCTATCCGTTCGTAATTATTTTGACCTTCTTCGTTTTGAGGTATTTCATCGACGATTGTATAGGTGTGAATATTCTTGTAGCAAATCTTGCCCCTCAACGGCAACCCTTTGTCGTACTTATCGAATGGTTTTTTCACAAAATGTTCCCAGAGCTTTATTTCAACAAACTTCCCAAAAGTCCCTCCTCCATCAGGCATCAGATCTCTCACTTTTTGGAACAATTTACCTAAGGGCGAAATTTTAAAACCTTTTGACGTTTCTTCAATTAACTTCTTGTTTTTTAACTCTATTTTTATGTCATCGTTCAAGTCTCTGTGATTTAGCACATCGGGACTCAAATAATAATGAAGCCTCTCTACGGAAGCCCAATCAAAGTTAAATGGTAGATTCCCTACTTCCATTAAGTAGTCACTATCCTCATAGATATAGTACATAGGGATGTCCTCCAACTGGGCAATGATGGTCAGTACAGGAATTGTTGACTTATATCCCCCGGAGAAATTGATGACTGGATTAAAACCACCCTTTTTAGCTTTTTTAATAAGCCCTCCTTCACCCATTAATCCATCGACCAGATTTTGCAATCCAGCATCATAGTAATCCTTCGCTGTGTCACTTGACTTTGGATTAACCCCCAACGATTGTACAAAATCTTGTCCCACGGAAAATTCACGAATCGAAACCTCTTCAAGACCCCTGAAAAAAGTTTCAATCAACTTCGCCGCACTAACTGAAAGTGCCGTATCTGTAGCTAACAGCTTTACTTCTATTTGGGCATCTTGGTCTTCTTCTCTTAACCTCTCTGCGATTTTGAGGATACTGGTAATTTCAGCGGAGGCATGAGTATTTGGGCTTGTTTTATCTTTATCGTACTTCCATTTCCCATCTTCTTTGTAAGAGCGTTTCAGCCAATAATTTTCGATTTTTGTTTCAATTGATTCGTAAATATCTTCATCGTAGGATTGAGCCCCATCATCTTCCAAATCATCTAAACGCACACCGTCATTATATTCCCTTCCCTTTTGGGCATTATCAAAAGCTTGCCTTACTTCTTTCTTATTGAAGTTCGTGAAAATTGATGTCCCTACGGTTGTTATAATTAAATGTTTAGGCATAGCACTACTCAATTTTGAGTTTCCCAAGTTCCCATAAAAGCAATCCCGAACCCTTGCTTTGCATAGTCCGTATTGTTTATATTGTCGGATAATGCAACTCCTTGGAATAGACTTAAATCAACTGGTTCTTCTGTCTTGAAGTAAAACACACTACCGGCTGGAGCGACTTTTAGCATTGGTTTGGGGCTTCTTTGTGCCATGTCAAAACCTCCCAGCATGTAGGGTTTACCTGTAGCCATACCTTCCAACGTGGCAGAAATGCCCCAACGCGATAAATCAGGAATACCGTTCTGAAACACCCCGTCCGTAGCAAGGTATACCCTGATTTTTTGGGTTTTCATTGATGCTTTAAAGGAATGTGTATTTTCTGAGAAATATGCATCTGCTGACTTGCCCTCTGCGCCTAAGCGAATTGGGCCTCCAAGATCAGAGAGATCCGGTCTACCATCATTACTGAAAGTTACCTGCAACAAGGCTTGATTTTTAAGTCGCTTCATTCCAACTCGATAAAGCTCTCCATCATCGGTACTTGTTGTCTTGGTGTTACGGTCACGTTTAATTCCCACTTTAGGCTCTTCTACAAGGAAATCAGACCACTTTTTACATTTGAAATTACCCTGCCTTCCTTTCAGATACTTAATCAAGTTAGACCGACTAATCAATCCTTCTTTGATGTTTTCCACAGTATAGTCGTCATCCATATTATATACAGGAAAGACGGAATAATTATTCCTGCTGGATAATAGCCCCGTAGGCTGAATAAATAAAGGAAAAACAGAATAATCCTCGCTCTCTGGCTCTTTATCTTTATAAGTTACAACATCAAATGGTAGAGGATAGTATTCATCTTGACCTCCAAGGATATAGGAAATATGATGAATGGATAAATTTTCAGTTTGGTTTATTAAATCTTCCAATCGCTCTTTCCCCATCTGACTACTCATTAACGCTGTCCGCAAGGCCCCATATATCACACTCGGCGGTGGTGGGAAAACACCATCTGCCCAGGTTTCTTCTCCCATAGAGAAAGGCTTGCCGTCCTTAAAGAACAGGGTGTCTAGTGCATCTAATTTTATGGTTTTTGTATCAGACATGAGCAGTCTCTTTTTTAGGTGAGGTATTTTCTTCTTTTATGCCATTGGTCTGCCGCTCAATGAAGTCGCAGATGTGTAACAGGCGGGAGAAATTGCCAAAGTTTTCCGTGGCCTTATCCCCCAAGAGACTATGGAGGTGCGGCAATAAGTCATTTATGGCGGAATCTCGCTGGTCCCCATTGAGTTGGCACGCCCGTTTGAGCAAGCGCCCCATTTCTGCTCGTACAATTTCTGCTCCCGGTGTACCAGCTTGCAGTTCCAATGCACCATCCTTTCGGTCTTTCATTAAATGGAATTCCCCATCCAGATTGCGCAGCCATTTATCCGAGAATTCTTTCCGCAGGCTTTCTACCACCTTTTTCATGGCTTCGGTAGACCAATTTGGGCCAGAGGCTTTTTCCTTTCCAGCCATATCGCCCTTCTCTAAACGCCAGGGCACAAATGCCTGAGTGATTTCCCCGGAAGCCTTCAACACGGAAATACCGAGGGTATCTTTTCGTTGTCCATGGGGGTGGATGTATTTTTTGGCCGCCTTTTCTGTAGCTCTTGCCCAGTCTAACACTACATGAAGTGGTGTTTTATAATGAGCGATAACTAAACCTCCGGAGAAGGTGAAGTCTTCTTTCTTATGGTTAATATGTTGATTAATTTTTTCATCAAATTGCTCCCGAGTCCATTCAAGCACATCAAAGACCCTTTCTAAATTGACAAATCCAAGAAAATCATCCCCACCTGCATAAATGGTACGTCCTTTTGGATGCTGGAGGTATTGGTAAATCCCTTTAGCCTCTGCCTTTCCATCTTTGCCGTTCGCAAATTCGGCAAGCAATCGGGCAAGGTTTTGATGAAAGCCAAAAAGTGCTTTTCCTTTGTTATGACCATCCGCAAGGTTAGCCCCACTTAACCATTTACCCATGTTGTCACCATCGAACAGGAATAGGGCGTAGTAGCCGTTTGGTTTTTGAATCTCCTGTTTTTTAGTATGTTCATAAAAATCAAGCAACTTTTTCTTTGCTTTCTGGGTTATTCCAAAATGGTGATTAATACCTT
>CAZGGG010000088.1:0-10162 GCA_964525165.1 uncultured Saprospiraceae bacterium
AAATATAAAGGTAAAGACCTCGTGCCGGATAGCTGGATCAGAAAACAAACACTGACCAATTCTGAAAGATATATCACAGAAGAACTCAAAACGCTGGAGGAAAAGATACTTGGTGCCGAAGAAAAAGCTCTATCTCTGGAAAAGGAACTCTTTGAGGGCTTAGTCAATGAGCTGATTGACTACATAGAGCCTATTCAATTAAACGCTGAAGTCCTGGGAGCTTTGGATGTATTGCAATCATTTAGCAGCGTCAGTCATTCTTACCATTATACCCGGCCTAAACTTACCGATGGATTAAGAATAGATATAAAGAACGGGCGGCATCCGGTTATTGAACACTCCCTTCCTCCTTCAGAGCCTTTTATACCCAATGATCTTTTATTGGATAATGAGACGCAACAAATCATGATGATTACCGGGCCCAACATGTCGGGTAAATCAGCCATTCTGCGTCAAACTGCCCTGATCTGCTTAATGGCTCAGATGGGTTGTTTTGTTCCTGCAGATCATGCAGAGATTGGTTGGGTAGATAAGATCTTTACTCGTGTCGGGGCCTCTGACAATATTACATCCGGAGAATCAACCTTTATGTTAGAAATGAACGAAACCTCAAGCATCTTAAACAATGTTTCGGAACGTTCTTTAATTCTCCTGGATGAAATAGGCAGAGGAACCAGTACTTATGATGGGATCTCTATTGCATGGGCGATCGCTGAGTTTCTCCACAATCATGCTTTGGGCGCCCCCAAAACACTATTTGCGACTCATTATCATGAACTCAATGAGCTCGCTGAGAAATATGATCGCATTCAAAATTTTAATGTTTCCGTTCAAGAAACCGGAGATAAAATAGTCTTTTTAAGAAAGCTTGAGCCTGGAGGTTCTGCTCACTCATTTGGGATTCATGTCGCTAAAATGGCAGGAATGCCTCAACAGGTTTTATTAAGAGCCCAACAAATTTTAAGTCAGCTGGAACAAAAAAGTATTCAAGGTGATGAGTCCAAAAAAACATTACAAAATCTTCCGGAAGTTTCTTCTGTTCAATTGAGCATTTTTGAAACCTCAGACCCTAAAATTGCTAAACTCCGCAAAATCTTAGAAGAGACAGATGTCACAACCATGACTCCTATTGATTGCATGCTCAAACTAAAGGAACTTACAGATCTCTATCAATAAAAAAAGGGGAGCTCACACTCCCCTTTTTTTTAAATCAAGTTGCAACCATTATTGCTTTATTAATGGCATAATTTGCACTCCTTCTTTTGTTCGAATCTGGACAAAATACATTCCGGCATTCCATTCTGCAGTTGGTAGTACTACTCTAAAATCTTTCGCCATAGGGAGTCTTTGCTCATAAATGAGTTGTCCATTGATGTTCATAACGAACAATTCCAAGTCGAAGGCTCTCTCGAATGAACATTCAAGAATTGCCTGAACATTTGATGGATTAGGACTCAACTGGATACTGGTTAAGGAGTTCAATTGTATCGTATTGGAAGCTACTTCTACTTCAAATGGACCGAAACTTTGTACACATCCATTGGCATCTGTAACGTCTAAGCTATAGGTTCCAGGCGCGAGATCCGTAATATCTTCTTCAGTAGCACCATTGCTCCATAGATATTCATATGGACCTACTCCTCCGCTGACATCGATGCTTATACTTCCATCATTCATTCCAGCATTGGCATTAGTGATTTCTATATTATCTGACGTCAAAGCTTCAGGCTGAGTTACCGTGAAAGAAGTTTCAAACTCTGTTCCTTCTGCATCCGTGATCACCACCGTATAGGTTCCTGCTGTAAGTCCAGTAATATCTTCGTCTGTGGCACCTGTATTCCATGTCACACCATAAGGTGACACGCCACCGGCAATGGTAAGATCAATAGAACCATCAGCGCCTTCGAAACAACTAACGTTCTGAATATCCGCACTTGCAGAGATCGCTGCGACATCAGTAATCACCACATCTTCACAATACTGCTGATCACCACAATCATTGGAGACTGTAAGGCATACATTATAGGTTCCTTCTGCAGCATATTCATGAGTTGCCTGCAAAGAAGTTGAAGTGTTTCCATCTCCAAAATCCCAAAGGACGTCATCCGCAACACCTGAAATGGTGGCATTTACCTCTAGAACCAATCTATCACTTTGCAATTCAGTTGTAGCTTCTGGACTTGTTGTATAACCAGTTACTTCAACTTGATTAGTACCCACACAACCATTTGCGTTATTGGTAATGGTCAAAACATAAGTCCCTAAGGCATCCACTACTGCAACTAATTGGTCAGCACCACTTACAATGTTTCCATCTGCGGTTGACCAACTATATTCAAAGTCTCCTCCTGAAGAAGAAGCAGATCCGTCAAGAGTCACTTCTGCAACTGAACAACTAATCTGTTGCGGACTGGCAATTTCCACAGCTGGCAAGTCTCCATTGGATTCAATGACAAATGATTCTGAGGTACTACATCCATTCTCTGAATTTGTTACCACTACAGAATAATCACCCGCTTGGGTAATGACCAATTCAGCTGTATTTCCAATCTCATTGCCATCAGCATCTTGCCAACTAATTGTTGGATTCGCTCCGGCGTTCCCGATGATGGCTTCAATGGTTACTTCATTCTGATCGCAATTTAAATCTACCACTCCTTGCACTTCTACAGTAGGTTCGTTTAAATCACTTCCCACTGATATCATGGCTTCATTGGAGCAGTTTTCTACAGTGTCTGTTACCACAAGTGTATAATCTCCCGCATTGCTAACTTCTACAGTAGCATTGGTTCCGATGACATTACCATCCGCATCCTGCCAAGAATAAGTAATATTCGCTCCACTTGAGCTACCATCGCTGTCGAGGGTAACGGTTGTAATGTTACAGCTAAGATCACCTGAAGAGGCAGCAGAAGCTTCAATAACGACAGATGGAGCCATTACTAAAACGCTTGCCTGATCAGAACAGCCGGTGCTGCTATTATTTAAGTTAAGCACATAGGTGCCTTCAGCATCCACCTCCGGAGTTAAAGTGGTTCCACCGCTGACAATATTCCCATCAGTGGTCGTCCATTCAACATCTGTTCCGGAACCGGGCACGGAAGCCGAAGCATCAATGATCAAAGTACCTCCACTACAATCTAATTCCAATTCTGACGGCGCACTAGCCTGAGGACCAGGATTTTCTGTCACCGTACTAGTTTGTTCATCATCACACGCATTCACGTCTGTAACGGTCACTGTATAGGTTCCTGCTTCCAGGTTTCCAAATACATTATCATTTTGAGGTCCAAAACCGATATCATACTGATAGGGAGCCGTACCGCCCGTAGGCGCACAAATGATTAATCCATCTTGTTGACCGCAGTTTTCTTGAGTCGGAATCAAAGACATTGATAAGGGGTCAGGTTCTCCTACTATATAATCTTTGGTCTCCTGACAAGTATTATTATCCGTTACGGTGACAGAGTAGGTTCCGGGCGCTAAATTACTTCTTGTGTATGCAGTACTCCCATCTTCCCATTCTACACTATAACCCGGTATTCCGCCGGAAACATCAATTTCAATGTCAGCGGTAGCGGTCCCAAAACATTCTACCATATCCTCAAAAACAACATCTGTAATATCAATAGGCAAATCAGGACCGGTTACAGTAGCTTCACCTTCAACGAAGATATTGTTACCATCTGTAACGGTAACCGAATAAGTTCCTGGCTCTAGATTACTGATATCCTCTGTAGTTGCTCCATTACTCCACTGAATGCTAGAGTTACCTGAGCCAGGTGTAAAGGTCATATCAATAGATCCATTTTCATCTCCCTGACATATTTCAGGAGTGGTCACAAAATCTGTTATTTCCATGCCACAACTTTCCAAATAATTGGATAAGCCATTATAATTGGCCTGGCCCGTTTCATAAACCTTACCGGAAGGGCAGACCACATAAACGGTAGGGAAATAACTAATGCTATAGTCATTTCTCACATTCGGTCCATTGGAGCTGGTTAGATTGATGATAGGATAATCGGTGTTACTCACCCAGTCACCTTGTGTATTCCCGCAGTTTCCATAGAGACATGATTCAGGAGTATTTAAATCCGCTTCAATAAAAAAGACCATGGCTTCATCCGTTCCATCAGGGCCTTTGATATCCCACATCTCATCCATGGCACCCGAATTATGATAATTCCAGCACGGACCACACCAAGTTGCTGAGAAAGTCAGATATACGGTTTTCCCTTGATTTAAGTATTCGGACAAGGTATGGGTATTTCCGTCCAGGTCGTCTAAAGTCCAGTCCGGTGCATCTGCCCCCCATTGTAATTGGGCAAAAAGACCAGATTGGGCAAATACCAGTCCTAGCAAAATAATTGTAAAGCGTCTCATCATAGCCGAAGAATTTTGTTCTTAATTTTTGCCTAAAATAACATAATCCTATGCACCATAAAATAAAAAAGGCCCAATTCTTAAGAATTGAGCCTGATTCGTCGCTTGAGACCTGTTATTTACATCCTCCTCCCCATATTTTGCATTAAGGCACCCATACCTTTGCCTTTACTCATCCGATGCATCAACTTTCGCATCTGGTCAAATTGCTTGATAAACTGATTGATTTCATGAATTTTATGCCCGGAGCCTTTGGCGATTCTTCTTTTACGGCTCATATTCAAGATTTCAGGATTATCTCTTTCTTCAGGTGTCATCGAAAAGATGATAGATTCCACCTTATTAAAAGCTGAATCATCAATATCCAGATTTTTAGTCAACTTACCCATTCCCGGAATCATGCTCATCAAACTTTTCAGATCTCCCATTTTGCGAATCTGATTCAGTTGGGTTAAAAAGTCGTTAAAGTCAAACTTGTTCTTTTTGATTTTACGCTCCAGCCTTTTAGCCTCTTTCTCGTCAAATTGCTCTTGTGCCTTTTCGACAAATGAGGTAATATCCCCCATTCCGAGAATCCTTTGTGACATTCGATCAGGATGGAATACATCAAGAGTATCCATCTTCTCACCCATACTCACAAACTTAATGGGTTTACCTACTGTATACTTAATAGATAATGCCGCTCCCCCTCTAGTATCACCATCTAATTTAGTTAGAACAACACCATCATAATCAATCTTTTCATTAAAAGCTGCCGCTGTATTCACAGCATCTTGCCCTGTCATTGAATCCACTACAAAAAGTGTTTCTGAAGGCTGAAGCCTTTGCTTCAAAGTAGAAATTTCAGCCATCATTTTCTCATCAATGGATAATCGTCCCGCTGTATCCACGATGACCACATCATTATGATTGGCTTTTGCATGCTCTAATGCGCTCAAAGCAATTTTAACAGGATCCTTCTCCTCTATATCCTTATAAATAGGAACATTCAGTTGGTCCGCGATGACCGTTAATTGATCAATTGCCGCAGGGCGATAAACATCGCATGCGACCAACAAAGGCTTTTTATTCTTCTTAGCTTTTAAAAAGTTCGCTAGCTTTCCACTAAAAGTGGTTTTACCGGACCCTTGCAAACCAGCAATCAGAACAATAGCAGGTTTGTCTTTCAGATTTATCCCTGCTGCTTCTCCCCCCATTAATTGTGTCAACTCGTCCTGGACGATTTTGACCATCAATTGCCCGGGCTTTACGCTTTTGAGTACATTTTGCGTACCTAAGGCTTCCTCCTTTACCTTTTCAGTAAATTCTTTAGCAATTTTATAATTCACGTCCGCAGCAACCAGTGCCCTCCGTATCTCTTTTACTGATTGAGCGATATTCAGCTCTGTAAGCTTATTATCTCCTGTCAGCGATTTAAACGCACCTTCTAAGCGATCACTAAGATTATCAAACATAGACTTTCGATTTATGGGCCACAAATTTAATGAAAAGCAATAGCTTTCACCCATTCATTTATGATGTTGTTATGTAGATAACGTTTCAACAGCTTATTGTTTCAACATTCCTAATGCACATTCCTCTGGTGATCAACCTCTGCATAATACCAATTCAGGGGCACTATCTACAGTGCCAAAAACGATAGCATTTTGATCATATGCACGTCCCCATTGTATCGATTCTGAGAACGACAAGTCAAAAATAAAAGCTCCTTCTTCTCGAAATGAGCCACCCGGGGCTTGAGAGTGAGCCTTACGGCAAAAGAGATTTTGGGTTTTCAATTGATGAAAAAAACGCTCGATTCTATTTCGATTCTCCTTTTGCGGAAGCATCACAAAGTGGGGATTATAAGGTGTCACATAGCAATAGGTTTGACCAAAAGCCTTGATCCATTGCTGCCATGAGTCAGAATACTCACCTATCAGACAAAAATGTTCTTGCTCGGTATCATAATATTCAGCTTGTAAGTATGATTGAATCCAATGTTCCATATTCAACCGATTTCATTTCATTGTAAGAGTCTGTAACAAGAATAAGAGTTCTGCGATAAAACCTTACTTTTGCAGTCAATTAATTGAACGAACGATCAAATTAATGGATAGGAATACAATTTTAGGTATACTGCTTCTATTTGGCCTCTTTTATGTATACGTGGTCATTAATGCGCCAACAGAGGAAGAGATAGCAGCTCAAAGAGCACAGGATTCTATTGCTGCTTTAGAGCAAAATATAGAAACGCAGATGGAGGCAGATGCATCCTCCTCCCCTTTACCAAGTTCTGATGGAGTTGACAAGTCAGAAAATGGCACGCTAACAACCGACTCTCTTAGACAACCGGAAACTGTCATAGAAGAGAAAATTGTGACCTTGGAAAATGATTTAATCGAAATTCAATTTACGACCAAGGGAGCTCAGTTCAAAGGAGCCTGGCTCAAAGAATATGAAAGAGTTGTTAAGAATGGAGAAGGCAAGGAGGTAAAAGAGCCTCTCTACCTAATGAATAATCCTGACAATACTTTTGAATACATCATTCCCAAGACCAGTGGGGGGTATATCATTAGCTCTGACTTGGGATTTCGTATTCAGTCACAAGATGACCGTCAAGTTACTTTGGTCGCTGATCTTCCTCAAGGGGGAAATATGACTCAAGTATTTACCCTCACAGGCGATTATACTATGGATCATGAAGTGAGTTTTCAGGGATTGGATGCCTATCTCCAACCCCAGGATCAAATCAGTCTCAATTGGATCAATCACTTGAACAAACTGGAAAGAAGTTCCATGTATGAGCGAACCTATTCCACAGTTCATTTCAAAACAACCGATGATTCACCGGATTATTGCTCGTGGACAGGAGATGATGAGGAGATCGTAGACCGACCTTTAAGATGGGTGTCACACTCTAATCAGTTTTTCAACTCCTCCATCATCGCCAAAGATGGTTTCCATTCAGGTATTTTAGAAACAAAAGTTCCGGGAGAAGAGTCTGAAGACCTAAAAATCCTTAGAACGAACCTAGCCCTTACGATTGATAACCCAAGATCCGAGACCCTAGCCTTTGAACTTTATATTGGGCCTAACGACTTTGAGCGGCTGCAAGAGTTAGGCTATGAAATGCAGGATATCATTCCATATGGATGGAGTATTTTCGGTACGATTAATCGATGGGTGATTCGTCCTGTATTTGAGGCTCTGTCAGGCTTTATCGGAAATTTAGGGATTGCCATTGTCATTCTTACATTCTTTATAAAATTTGCCTTGTACCCTCTGACCTACCGGATGTTACATTCTCAGGCAAAAATGGCGGCCTTAAAGCCTGAAATTTCAAAAATCAAGGATAAAACGAAGGGTGATAATAACGCCCAGCAAATGGAAACCATGAAACTCTACAGGGAATATGGAGTCAATCCATTAGGCGGTTGTATGCCCATGGTCCTACAGATGCCGATTTGGTTTGCTTTATACCGTTTTTTCCCTGCTTCGATCAACTTTAGACAAGAAGGCTTTTTGTGGGCGGATGATTTATCAAGCTATGATGTCTTTTTTCAATTACCTTTTTACATACCGGCTTATGGAGATCACGTGAGTTTATTCACCTTGCTTTGGGCTGTATCTCTTTTTGCCTACACCTGGTATAATATGAAGAATATGGACAATAGCATGATGCAGGGGAATCCCATGATGAAATACATGCAATACCTAATGCCGGTTATGTTCTTATTCTTCTTGAATTCTTACGCATCGGGTCTAACTTGCTACCTCTTGTTCTCTAATTTATTCAATATCACACAGACAGTTGTGACGAAAAATTTCGTTTTCAACGAGGAGAGAATTAAGGAAGAGCTCAACAAGAACAAGGATAAGCCCAAGAAAAAATCTGGTTTTCAAGCTCGTCTTCAGCAAGTCATGGAAGAACAGAGAAAACAACAGGAACGCAATAAAAAGAAATAATGAAGTCTATATTTCCAATAATTACGCTCAGTGTCATCAGTCTAGCTATCACTTTTTCCGCTTGTAACCGAAAAAGTAGCTTGACCGACAGCAATACAGATCGAGTGGTCGCTAAAAAAGACTTGCGCAATCGATCTGAAGCTCCTCAAATTGATAAAATTGAAAAGACAAATGAGTCTATCAATCCGGGAGATGATATTCAAACGACTCCTTTAAGAAGTCCTTTTCAGGAGGAACCCGACACGGTTTTCCTTATTCGAAGAACAGCTTGTTATGGAAGTTGTCCTCAATATACCGCACTCATTCTATCGGATGGAAATGTGATTTATCAAGGAAAAAGAAATGTCGATAAAATTGGCCAGTATCAGAGTAAGATCAGTAAACGAAAGGTGTTTGAATTAGATGGCATCATTCAACAGGCTAATTTTTATGCTTTTGAGGACGAATATCCAACCAGTGGTGAAAAGATTGTTGATGCCAGCAACACTATTGTTTTCAGCGAATATCAAAATAAAAGAAAACACATTCTTATCAATCATGATGCCCCTGAAAAGCTCATGGATTTGATCAATAGAATGGATCAGTTTTTCGAAGAGCTGGAGTGGCAAAGTGCGGAAGTACTGGACTAGAATGAGCAATAATAAAGCCGTAGGTGTCATAGGGGCAGGTAGTTTCGGACTAACCATTGCAGATTTGTTGTCCGTCAATCAGGATGTGTGGATTTTTGCGCGTCGCTCAGAAGTAGTCGAACAAATCAATCAAACACATACCTATCAAGGTCTACAACTGTCAAAGCATGTAAAAGCTACAGATAAACCTGAAGTTCTTTGTGAGCAATGCACCTTAATCTTTCCCGCCGTTCCGAGTAAAAGTTTTGCGAACATGATCCGCACCTTTGCTCCCTATTTACGTCCCTCCCATTTAATGATTCATTGCACCAAAGGATTTGACCTCAAAGGTCTAGATGAAGGTCGGTTGCAAGACATGACCTTATCCAGAGATCAGATACGAACAATGAGCGAGGTGATCCTAGAGGAAAGTATTGTCAAAAGAGTGGGTTGCCTAGCCGGGCCAAATCTGGCAAAAGAAATCCAAGAGGGCAAACCTACTGCTTCAGTGATCGCAAGTCCTTACGATGAATTGATTGAGATGGGCCAAGAGGCCTTAAACTCAGACCGTTTTTTCGTTTTTGCCTCACATGATATGATCGGAGCGGAATTGGCCGGGGGTTTAAAGAATATTATCGCACTGGGTTCCGGTATCCTTGAAGGCCTGAATATGGGAAAAAATATTCAGGCTATGCTTATAACCAGAGGCCTCAGAGAAATGATTTACATTGGTAAGGCCATGGGAGCAGATAGCAGAGCATTTTTAGGAACAGCCGGAATAGGAGATTTAATTGCTACTGCTACGAGCTCCAAGAGTAGAAATTTTTCCGTCGGCTATCGCCTGGGACAAGGAGAAAGCTTGGCATCCATCTTAGAAAGTATGGATGAAGTAGCTGAAGGTGTCCGGACGCTGCAGATTGCGCAACAACTCGCGGAACATTATAATGTGACCGTCCCTATTATCAGGAATCTACACAGGGTAGTTTATAAGGGATTGGACATGCGAAATGCCATAGGATATCTAATGAAATTCCCTTACGCGCCTGATGTAGATTTCCTATAATGACAAATCATGGTCTTTAAAGAGCGAACATATCGACCACCCCTGCTGCTGCACAATGGTCATCTACATACCATCTATGCATCTAAATATCGCCAGGAGGAGGCACCCTACTATCAGAGAAAGAGATGGATTACCCCGGATCAAGACTTTTTGGATG
>CAZGGG010000089.1:0-10104 GCA_964525165.1 uncultured Saprospiraceae bacterium
GGAGTATTGTGACTCTGGACAAGGCGAGGATCACGGAGTAATCCTCCGTGGGTATTACGAGTTTGATCTCAAATAGTTGGAACGGAATAAAGAGGCGATCCGAAGGAGCGGTTAGGGAGTGTTTTGACTATGGACGAGGTGAGGATCACGGAGTAATCCTCCGTGAAGAAATATTTTTCGTTTAGTACGGGTTGGGGTGCGACCCCTTCAGGGTCGAATGTAAAGCTAGATTGCAGTTACAGACATATGACCCCTTTGGGGTCAGTAAAAAATTGAAAACACTGAGAAAGCTCGCTTTTTCAGCGAAGTGAACGAAAATAAAAGGCGTTCCGAAGGAGCGGTTAAGGAGTATTATGACTATGGACGAGGTGAGGATCACGGAGTAATCCTCCGTGGGGGCGTTATCCAATTGTTGGATCACATGATCGTGGCCTGTGATGGGTATTTTACTCTTGCTGATGATGGGTTGGTATGATGAGAGCTTTCCTTGTGGAGGGACTTTTTATTTTTAAGATGTACATAATTATTGTTAAGAATTGTATGTAAAAATGGAATGCGTTAATGGCAAAATTGCAGCGGCTTCGTTCAATCTTGCCTGAAGAAGACAGGTAGGGACTTGATTCTTGGCAATGCGTGCCGAACGAAGTCTTATTTATTGGGTTTAGTTTTTTATTTCGGCTTGGGGGCCCATAAAATGTCAATAAAATGTTTACCACCTCTACTACCATGTTTGAAGTTGAACTGTGAACCATTTGATAATGTGTATCTAGAATAGGGTTTGCCTATTAAGTCACTTTTGGTTGTTTTATTTAGATTTAGGTCTTCACTAAATACAGTGATCAGATATTCGAGAAAGCTGTGTTTCTCTTCTTCTTCTTCGAACCAATATATTGTGTGAAATAATATCCAACCTTCATAAGTCGGATTTGCTATGTTATAGTTCAATAGGAAGACACTTTTATTATCAAACAATTTTCTGTCATAGATTTCAGCATTTTTTGCATTAAACCTAACAGACCCATTGCCATAATCTATTTCTTTATTTCTGTGAAATCCTTCTAGTTCTTCTAAATATTTAATTACAGCTAATGGGCCTTCTGATATTGGACAACCTCCTATAACCTTGCGTTCAAATTCATTCATAACATCTTTAGATAACGGACCTTCGTTTTCTATTTCTTTTATTGGTTTTGCCCTTTGGGATGCGCAAGAAGCAAAGCATAATAGGAAGAGGATTGAAATTATGATTTTACCCATGTATTTGTTTTAATTACACATAACGTTTATTTATCAGAAATTCCTGATATATCCCTTTAAGTTATAACACTTCTGTCAATATTGGAGGGACAAGCATTCCAATTCTATATTATGTCTTTATAGAATCTTATGTAAATCTGGAATATTGCTCTTAATGCTACAGTCAGATAAGCTGGGCGGTGCATATTGCTTTAAGCC
Source organism: uncultured Saprospiraceae bacterium (assembly GCA_964525165.1). Lineage (GTDB taxonomy): Bacteria > Bacteroidota > Bacteroidia > Chitinophagales > Saprospiraceae > JAWLFI01. The sequence continues at coordinate 1,456 of CAZGGG010000089.1, forward strand.
TTTACTGTAGTAGTGCGCTATTATCTTTCTTCTAGTCTTAGGTAGTTATTTCGTCCTAATGTCATGTAATAAAATTGGATTAGCACAACTGGAGACATTAATAAAACGAATAGTAATGTGTCAAAGTTTAATTCTTCTCCAAAGACCAAATATACAATACTGATAATTAAGACTAGTGGCATCAAAAAATTACCATGTTTGAATCCTGACAATTCAACCCTTTTCGTTTCGTTATCAGATAGGGTAAATTTTAGAGTTTCACTACCAGCCCAATCTATTTTTGACCTCAAAGAATATTCTCTTGGTTCTAATTCAAATTCTTTAACCTGCCCATTCGCGATTGTACCTACTTTCTCTTCGTCTAAATAGAGCCCAATGTTCCTTATCATATTATTCCACTCAAAGGATCTTTTGATTATCAGTTTTGGCATGTTCTTGTATATTATATGAATTAAATAATTTAGCGTAAAACCAACATGGTGGCATAGATGTTTTAATATGTAGACCATAAGATAAGAAATCTACGAGACTCAAAAAATCTTTTTGTTGCACTTGATTGTTGATCTCAGCTATTATACAAAAAGGTAATAGTGATTGCGTAAAGACCAGTGAAACTGGATATATCTAGCTCTGTTACACCGGAAAGATTAAATTTTAGATAATTTAACTATACTGGTAAAGTAATCCTCCGAGGTATTATCACCACTTATTATTGGGTATGAGGAATAAAAGGCGATCCGCAGGAGCGCCTTAAGAGTATTGTGACTCTGGACAAGGCGAGGATCACGGAGTAATCCTTATTTTACGCGACATAAACTTCACCAATCTCTAACATATGCCAGACCCGTCTAAAATTTCTTTCCAATTCATCAGCGAACCTTCAGATGTCAACTTTGGAGGTAAAGTGCATGGAGGGGTGGTCATGAAATGGATCGATCAAACCGCCTATGCCTGTGCGCGCTTATGGGCAGAAACCTATTGCGTTACAGTATATGTAGGAGGAATCCGTTTTTTGAAGCCTATTAATATTGGCGACATCGTAAAGATCAATGCCTATGTGATTCATACCGGACGTACGAGTATCCATATTGCGGTGGATGTTTATGCCCGAAATGTGGGGGAGACGGATTTTGAGAAAAAGACCCATTGCGTGATTGTGTTTGTTTCTGTGGACGAAGACGGCAAACCCATTCCTGTCAAATCCTGGATTCCGAAGAGTGAACGGGAAGAAAAACTGGATGCCTATGCGGTCAAACTCAAAGAGTTGCGGACAGAAGTCAATCAGGAAATGCTACCCTTTTTAAATGAGGATTTGGAGTAAGGGCTTTTCATCTTTTTCTGTCAAGATCGTTTCAAATCAGACGTTTTCGTATAAAAATTAGTCGAATAGGGTTCAGAAGGCGTTGAAGAGCTTTCCTCAAAGCCCTAATTGTTGTAATTTGTATAAGACTGTAAGTGAATCTTTGAAGGCTACTTTCAGCTTTGCCCGTACAAAAAATAGCGTATGAACATCATTTGCCCCAAATCTATATGGATATTGACTTTGATTACTTCTTTTTCATTCAGTTTACAAAGTCAGCACATCCAGCTTTCTGAATTGATCCTTCCTCCGACTGAATCCGGCATCCAGCAGTATTATGAATTGGATGTAGATCTGGAATCGATACGAAAGGATCTCCAAGAGGCGCCCTTGTTGAATAGTGGTGCATCCGGCACACAGATTCAACTTCCTACGGCAGATGGTCGCTTTCATACTTTTGAAGTTTGGGAAGCACCGATTATGGCCGCTGGCCTAGCAGAGAAGGCACCCACACTCAAGAATTACAAAGGACGCGATATAGACCACCCTCAAAGAGGTGTTCGTCTGAATATCGGGACTCGTGGACTATTTGCCGCAATCTATGACGAAAAAGACAAGAGCTATATTCAAACCCCCGGAAAGTATGCTGTGGTCCACCGACTCTATTATTCAAAGCATACCTACTCCAACTGGAGTTGTGATGTGGATGAGGGCGAATTGCTACCGGAAGGAAAGGTTCGGGACCAGCCGGAAACGAACAACTGTACGCAGTTGGGAGACCAGCTGTATACTTATCGATTGGTCGTGGCGACCTCCGGTGAATTTTGGAACTTAAACAATATGGGTGCCGGCCTTCCGGACGTTTTACAAGCGCTGAATGACCGGGTGGCCGATATGCTGATTCCTTATGAGCGGGATGTAGCGATGACCTTTCAACTGGTAGACAGTAATGATAAGGTGATGTATACAGATGCAGCTACGGACCCTTATACAGCGCCGACAAGCACCTCAACTTCCATCAATCAAGCTGAAGCAGCCATAGAGGCCAATTTCGATGATGCCGATTATGATATTGGACAAGGCTATCATGAGATTACTTGTGGAGGTGGCTGCGTTTGGGCCGGTTTGGCCGGTACGCCTGTAGCTTGTCGTGACGGCAACAAGGGAAGGGCCTATACCTACCAACCCAATGATATTGCCACCAATACGGTTTTTTCCCATGAGTTTGGGCATCAGCTGGGTTGTTTGCATTGTAATTATGGCTGTGGCTCTAGTGGCTGTCACAGAGTGGAACCCGGGCAAGGGAAGACCATCATGTCTACAAGTGCAGACTGCTCTGCAGCAGATAATTATGGATCACGAGTCGACTTTTTTCACGCTAGGAGTATTGATGCCATTAAGGAATATACCTTAAATGGTGATTTCAATAATTCGAACAATAGTTGTAATGTTTTTACCTTTTCAGGATTCCCTTGCGTGGCGCAGTCTGCCACCGGAAATGGTATCCCCACTTCCAATGCGAACCCCAACAGCTTAAACCTAACGATTCCGATCAGTACGCCTTTCTTTTTAGAAGGAGCGGCTTCAGATCCGGATTCTGACCCCTGGACCGCTAATTGGGTGGACTATAATTCTGACCCTACAAACTCTTCTGTTCCGGACAATGCCGGAAACAGTACCACTGCACCCTTATTCCGATGGTTTGAGCCGAGCTCTGAGGTCATCCGCTATTTTCCTCAATTGAGCAGCATCCTCAATGGCAATAATACCACGGGTACCGGTGAGGTCTTACCTTCCGTAGGCCGAACGATGGATTTTCGCTTTATCGTCCGGGATAATGCCACCCCTTATGGCGCCTTGGCTTGTGATGAGATCACGGTCACCGTGGATGGGGGGAGTGGTCCTTTTGAGGTGACCTCACAGAATGCAGGAGCTGCATGGCAGTCAGGAGATACAGAAACGATTACCTGGGCAGTTAATAATACGGATCAGGCGCCTATTTCAGCCGTCAATGTGGATGTTTTGTTGTCTACGGATGGCGGGCAGAGCTTCCCCATCACCCTTGAAAGCAATGTACCGAATGATGGTAGTCAGACAATCACCGTTCCCACGGTAAACACTTCCACGGCCAGAATTAAAGTCCAACCGTCCGGCAGCTATATTTTCTTTGATATTAATGATGGAGATATCATCATTTCAGATGTATGTCAGGCAGATGGACAATCCGTCTTCCCGACATCGTTGTTGCAGGTTGATGAAGGAGATCCTCTACTTCTTTTACAGATGGATTTTGGGATTGCGCTAACGTCTATTTCAGAATCGCTTACAACAAGCGACATCGCAGGCACACTAGCATTAGATGATCAAGGACAAGGAAACTGTATCAATTCATTTTTAAATGAACCATATCATAAGGTTTATTCTGTGAAAGTTACTGAAACAGGTTCTTATACCTTTACTAGACAAAGTGGAATTTTTCCTTACACGATGAATTTATATGATCCAGCGTTTGTCTCGACAGCTACATGCAATAATTGGTTAGCTAGTAGTACAGATTATAATGGTGGGCCCGTATCTATATCAAATACAGTCTCGGCAAGCTTGACTAGTTTTAATCCATACGACTTTACTTTCAATGGATTTAATACAGGTAGCACAGGATCTTTTACTTTTAATGTAGGAGGTCCAGGAGAGGTCTTCATAGCAGGAAGTTCCTTAACTGGATTTAACTATGAATATGTGGTCGTGAATACAGGGAATACAATTGAACTAATTTCAGCTACCCCTGACTTGACCTCTTTTAGCCCAGGGACTTATACAGTTTATGGAATCAATTTTGACGCCAACGAAAACCTGACACCTTATGTAGGAGGTCCTTTTTCAAGTTTAGAAAATGCCGCCCTAACCGGGGTGGTATGCGCGAATCTAAGCTCCAACTCCCGACCCATCGAAATTCAGGCAGTCTTACCACTGACCTTCCTTTCTTTTGAAGCGGAAGCCACCAAGGGGGGTGCCCAATTGGATTGGAGCATAGCAGACCCGATTAATGTGTCTCATTTTGAAGTCGATCGTTGGGGACCTGAAGATGCCGGCTTCGAACCCATTGCTCGTGTGGATTTCAAGGCAGGGCATATGGAGTATGCACTTTTAGATCCGAAAATCATTCCGGATGAAGACTACTTGTACCAAATCCGCTCTGTTGATTATGATGGTTCGATTACCCGATCTACTGTTCGACGAGTCAGAACAGAAGAGGGGGCCATCTTTACAGTTTTTCCCAACCCCACCAGCGACCTGTTCAATATTAAAGGTCCGATACAGCAGATTCAGAAACTGGAGGTGGTCAATGCTTCCGGACAACGAGTTTTGGATCTGCCACAAACAGGGAATCAAATCTCTGTGCAAGGATGGCCCGATGGGGCTTATGAACTACGGCTGACCACTGCAGATCAGACGCATCGTGTTCGATTGGTGGTTCAGTAGAGGAAATTCTTTATCGAAGGGGTTTGCGGACTTTTGGGATAATAATCTAAAGGAGAAACCTTTTATCTCCCTACCTTCGTTATATCCACAGTATTAAAAAGCATTGGTATGAGAGGGATTTTACTCGCACTTACAGTATTTGCACTATCATCATTAGAGGCACAAGAAGGCATTGATTTTTTCCATGGTAGTTGGGAAGAAGCGCTGCAACTGGCGAAGGAAGAACAAAAACCCATTTTTGTGGATGCATTCGCCGTATGGTGTGGACCCTGTAAACGCATGGCCAAAAATGTCTTTACGCAAAAGGAGGTGGGCGAGTTCTACAATCAAAACTTCATCAATGTGAAAATGGATATGGAACATGGCGAAGGCCCTGAATTTGCGCGCTCATTTCCCGTAAGGGCCTATCCCACCCTGATGTTTATCAATCCTCAGGGAGAGAAGTTTCATGATCATGTGGGCGGATTGAGTACGGAGGCTTTCCTTAAATTGGGCGATATGGCAATCCGCAAATATGGAGGGAGCAGCCAGTTCGTAGACTTATACAAAGAGGGAGACCGCTCCTTTGAGACCGTTGAAGGCTACCTGAAAGGGCTGGCCCGAGCCGGACAGCCTACCTTGAAGATTACCAATGAATACCTCCAGGCAAAAGGCGATGAATTGTCTGATGCTCAACGTGCTTCCATTATTTTTCATGGTGTAAGCGAGGCAGATAGTAAGTTGTTTGAGGAAATGCAGACAAAGAAGCGGGATTACTACAATGCCTTCGGTTTAAAAGAGGTACAAGAGAAGGCTTTGAAGTGTTGTGAAGCGACCGTGCAAAAGGCTATTAATTTCAAATATGATCCCTTGATCGAAGAGGCCTTTGTGAAACTTGCCGCTTTTCATGACTATGCTTCTTTTGCGGAAGCATTTAAAGAACGATCCTACTTACAATATTATCTGATCCATTCGGACTGGTTGGCTTATGAAAAGCATTTAGACGCCTATTTAAAAACGGATGAAGCTAAAGAGATCCCGGTGCAACGGAAATTGGCCGGGGAGATCGTTCAAAACTTTGGTGAAGATGCCTACCCTAAAGCGATTGATTTATGGGAGAAGGTCGCAAAACAGGACAAAGAAGACGCAGAAGCTTTTTTCATGCTCGCTCAGTTGTATCAGGCGCTCGGTAAGGATCGAAAGGCGAAGAAAAATATCGAACAAGCCATTGCTTTGGCAAAAGAAAAATCATTCGATGATGGCCGTTATCAGGCGTTCTTGAGAAAGTTGCTATAAGTCAATCTCTAAGAGTACCGGACAATGATCGGAATGAACGACCTCGGTCAATTGCCGGGCATCTTGTATGCGATCGCTGAGGGCGGCAGAAACGGAATGATAATCCAATCTCCAGCCTTTATTTCGCTGTCTGGCTGCCGCGCGATAACTCCACCAGGAATATTCCACTAATTCAGGATGTTGAGATCGAAAAGCATCGGTAAAGCCGGAGGCAAACCATTGACTCATCCACTCCCGCTCTTCAGGCAGGAAGCCTGAGGTCTTTTTATTCCGCACCGGATCGTGAATATCGATCTCGGTATGGGCAATATTATAGTCTCCACACAGGATCAGTTTTGGTCGCTCATTAAGTAATGCATGCACATGCTGCTGAATCGCATTTAAAAATTGCATTTTAATTTCCTGCCGGACATCGCCGGTGGTGCCTGAGGGAAAGTAACAATTCAATAAGGTCCAATCTCCGAAATCTGTGCGGATCACCCGTCCTTCATGATCGAAAGGATCCATCCCAATGCCCTTAATTACCTGTTCAGGCTCCGTTTTACTCAAGGTAATGACACCACTGTATCCTTTTTTCTCCGCAGAATACCAATGATCATAATAGCCCAGTTCTTTGAGTTTTTCCCACTCGACCTGTTCCGGTTGTGCTTTGCTTTCCTGAATACAAATGATATCAAAATCATTGTCCGCTACCCAATCTTCAAAACCTTTCTTCTGGGCAGCACGAATGCCATTCACATTATAACTAACAATCTTCATTTGATCTGCTTTAGGCTGCAATGATAGCAGCAAATTCTTATTTCACAAAAATGCTCAGGCTTCAGGACGCCCTCCTTCCTCATACTTCCGTAAAAGCTGATACAGGTCTTCCAGCGTATTGGCTTCTTGAGCCGGTTTATCTTTGCGCCAACGTTTCATGCGCGGAAAACGCAATGCTACTCCGGATTTGTGCCGGCTGGAACGGGCAATACCTTCAAACGCCACTTCAAACACTAATTCCGGTTTGACGGCGCGCACCGGGCCGTAACGCTCGAGCGTATTTTTCTTAACAAAAGAAGTAATCTCTCTGAATTCTGTGTCTTTAAGGCCGGAGTACGCTTTGGTGAAAGGAATCAATTCGCCCTTTTCACTCCAAACCGCAAAAGTGTAATCCGTAAATAGATTACTTCTCCGCCCATGGCCTTGTTGCGCATAGATCATCACTGCATCTATAGTAAAGGGATCCACTTTCCATTTCCACCAATCCCCTTTTTTCCTTCCGGAAAGATAAGGGCTGTCCCACTTCTTCAGCATCAAGCCTTCTGACCCTAAATCTTCGCCTTTCCATTCCAGCAAGTCATAGGCACGGATGATCACCGGGACTTCTTTGAGCAGTTTTTTGCTGACTGTTTTGCGCCCAATTCGTTTTTGTAAGGCATTAAAAGAGAGGGGGTGTCCATCCTGGAAGGGCAACAACTCACCATCGATGACCACATCTATCTTTTTGGGGCTCCAGGCTTGATTCAGTTCCGGATATTTATCGGTAACGAGCTCTTCTCCCCGCGACCATAGAAACACTTCACCTCCCCTTTGGATCCATTGGGCGCGGATGCCATCCCATTTCCACTCCGCACTCCATTCGTCAGCTTTCCCTAAATCTTCGGGCGTTTCTTCCAGGGCATAAGCCAGATAGAAGGGGTAAGGGCGCGATAAATCTTCCGTCGGGTCTTCCGTAAGGATCAACTCCTCGAAGGTCGTGTCATTGGGTGTCCAATTGCCCATGAGGCGATGCGCCAAACGATTCTCATCCATATCGTAGGCCTTGGAGAGGGCTCGGGTCATCAGCTTTTGAGAGACACCCATTCGAAATCCGCCGGTAATCAGTTTATTGAACACAAAGCGTTCGGTAGCATCTAAATGATTCCAGGCGTGGAAAACGAATTCCTTTTTTTCCTCTTCTGTACGATCTCGATGTCGTTGAATTTCTTCTATCCAATAGGACAGCGGCTCCTCAGATTGTTCTTCATTTACGGGGAGTACGAGAGCGATCGTTTCTGCCAGGTCTCCGGCAATATGGTAGCTTTCTTCAAAAAGCCACAAGGGTAAGCCTGCTTTTTCGGCTGCCCAGCTTCGTAAAAAAGTAGTCGTGATGGTTCGTCGTGGACGCCGATGCGAGAGTAATGCAATCGTCCAGATCTTGTCTCGGTCAGATGCTTGCAGGAAGTAGTCGGCCAATGCCGCCACCTTGCTGTTGGTCTTGGTCGTCTGGTCGATAGCCCGGAAGAGTGCCGCAAATTGCTTCATAGGAGGGGAACAGATAGAGGAGGAAAGGGTTGAGGACAACAATTCACTTCTTTTTGGTCGCAAAAAGAAGCAAAAACGACGGACTGTCCTCACCGCCTGTCATTCTTGTACTCATTTCATTAAAGCATCCAAACTCGTCCCTCATTCTTCGGTCCTCAAACATGGATGCTTTTAGACATTTCATTCGTACAGAATGAAGACGGCGTCTGCGGAGGCCCGAATCCCTATTTAATGCTGAAAAAACTAAATCTTTTCTGGCCACTGACCATCCGCCGAAGGCGGACACAACTGAAAACTGGTTACTATCG
>CAZGGG010000090.1:0-1209 GCA_964525165.1 uncultured Saprospiraceae bacterium
CATGAAGCACAACGTCTTTATATCAGGAATTCCCGATATACCCCATTATCTATTTTCTTGATTTCTTGTTTCTCTGAAATTCCTCATCCTAAAAGTCTTAATCCTCTTGATCTCAATATATCTATTCCACCTTGACTGGCTGTCTCGCGACAGCGCTGTTTGCCATCCGACACCCGCTCGTTTCTATATATACATACGCTTCTGTTTCTAAGATACGAGTCTCGGCCAAAGGTTCCAAAGACGAATGATATAGATCTAAAATTAAGCGTTTGTAAACGTTTATAACCGTTATCAACGCTTCTATCCAATGACCAGGACTAGGTCTTTGCTGAAAAGGTTCTTATCCCATCATACAACTATTCTGTAGGTTCTAACTTATTCTGCTACATTCTCCAGCACCACAAATGGAATGCCCTTTTCCACCCATTCCTGCACTAAGGCGGGCCGTTCGGGCACCTCCATGGTCAAAGACCCTAAAATGAGGTCTAGGTCTCCATCTATATCAATATCCCCTGCATCCATCGTGATCCATCGCCCTAACGAAAAAGAGGGAATTACCGACTGCCGTTCATCCGGGCCTAAATCATCATAATACACAAAGCCTCTGGACTGTTCCGCGGTGAAGTCAGGGAAGAAAGAAATGGCCGCCAACTCATCCGCTCCATCTTGATCGAAATCTGCCATGATCGCATTATAGGCCCCGTATAATGGTCGAAAATCCAGCAAGGTGAAGTTCCAATGCCCATCATTCTCATAGCGATAAATTCCATGATAAGGCTTTAAAATAGGGGCATAATCAGCATTATCCCCTGCGGTATATAAAATATCCAAATCGCCATCTTCATCCCAACCAAAGTGATAATCCTCCGGTCCATTTGCCGAATTCGCAAATTAAAAAGTCCTCGATCCCATCGCCATTCACGTCCTCCATTTCAAAGTGTACCGGACGTTGCAATTCTTGAATTAATATTTGTGGGGATTGGGATTTATCCTTAGGTAAGCGCACTAGGAAGCCGGAAGGGGCATCCGTAGGAGAAAAACTACCCATGACAAGTATGAATAGCGCTTCTGCTCGCTCAACCATCCAAACGGGGCCTTCGCGTAATTGTGCCCGATCGATCATTTCACCTTGTTGATCAAAAACAAAGGTGGAACGCTGATTGGCGTCTCCCAGGTAAAAGCCTCCCTCTTCTTTGACATCCACCAGTG
>CAZGGG010000090.1:1219-9833 GCA_964525165.1 uncultured Saprospiraceae bacterium
GGCTGCCGGCGGGGACATGAAATAATCCGGTATGTTGACTTTAAATTGAGTCAGCGTATCTGCTGTTTGAAATTCCGGTAAGTCCAATCCTTTCGGTGCTGTTTCTAAATAATACGCTTGAATCGCCAGCCATTGGGCGCTATCAATGGTGGGTTCTTTCGGATAGATGCCCGCCTGCTCTACGATGGCGCCTCCTTGATTTTGTTCTAATAAGCTAGAACGTTCATTTGCGGAAGCATAAAAGCCTAAAAAATGTCCCATCCTGGGTAAAATGGTAGATTCCCAAATATGCTTGGGCAGATCCTCAGGCTCCGGATAAGCGTGGCAACCGATGCAGTAGGTTTTACTCAGTTCTTTACCGTTGAGGTGGTCGGAAGGATCAGGGGAACAATAGCTGATGGCAAACAACAAAAAAAAGAAAAAAATAAAGCGGATACTTTTGATGCCTTTAAAAGCAAATTGTTTAGAATATTTCATAATTCAAGCACAAAAAATAGAGGATGGGTGAAATAGAAACCCTAATTTATAGATCATAAATAATCAAATCTAAATCAGGGATTTTTTTAAACTCTTTATCCGCGGTTAATAACGGCATATTAAGGTACTGCGCACTCGATGCAATAATAGCATCAGGTAGTTTCATTTTCATTGATTGGCGAAGCTTGATCGTATTTTTCTTAATAGGTTCACTAAGCCCTATAATACTGCAATGATTTAAAAACAGTTCTATTTCTTTTCGTTCATTCTGATTGATATCCCTGAACCCCAGCAACTCTAATTCACTTATGACTGAAATATAAATCACCTTACCATCTAATATTGATGATATAGTGTTATCTCCTGACAATAAGTATAATGCGATATTGGTATCTATAAATAGTTTAGTTCCACTCATCTCTGAGTTTTTTCTGAATACTCAAAGGATCCTTTTTTAATTTAATGACACCGGAAAACTTTTTCGCATCCAAACCTTTTTCCTCTCGCTTTGAAACCCAAGCTTTCAATAAGCTCTTTATAGATTTTTTGCTTTGACTAGACTTTGTTGTAAGTGCTTCCATATTTTAACTTTAAGCGAGTAACAATTTTCAGCTTCTTTGCATTCCTTAAATGGATAAATGATCATTGCTTTTTTGCCAAAAGCGCATCAATTACATTTTGGATATAGTAAAGTTAATAATTTACTGATCGCCCGCCCCAACTGACTCCTTCCGGAAATGCCGGAAGTTCTTCCGGTCGATCCTGTAAGCCTTCAATATCGGTCAAACTTTCCATAAATACGATAATGGCGTCCATCTCTTCCTGAGTCAGATTCAAGTGGGCATCCGGCAATGTTTGATTGGGAATATCCAAGCCCATACCGGCACCTCCACCTTGATTGTAAAAGTGTAGTACCTCTTCCAAAGTTTGAAACGCTCCATTGTGCATATAGGGTGCAGTTAATTCAGCATTTCGAACCGTTACTGTTTTAAAGGCATGCGCCATAAATGGGGCTTCATCTCTGGGAAAACCATTAGCAATTCTTCCTAGATCCGGGTCTAGGTCCGGATGCAGCGTATCAAAAGTGGTGGTAACGCCTAATACTTCAGATTCAGAGTCCTGATATAAAGGAGGTACATTACCATTAAAGGTGGGAGCAAAATGACAAGTTCCACAAGCGGCCTTACCCATGAATAAATTGAACCCCTTTTTAACTTCCGGATCTAATTCCGCTAGCTCTCCCCTCATATATTGGTCAAAAGAAGAATTCCAGGAACGCAAAGAGGTCACATAGGCAGCCAAGGCATTAGAAATAGACCAGGTAGAAATGCCATACTTGTCTCTGTCCCCGTAAGCTTCTTTGAATAAAGCTACATATTCCTCACTTTCTTTGAGTCGCTCTGCCAAGTCCACAAAATTCATATTGAATTCCTTGTCGTCCATGACCACATGCTTCACCTGCCGCTCCAGATCGTACTCTCTCAAATCCCAGAAATAATGAGTGCTGTACACAGAATTCACAAGGGTGGGTGCATTTCTTTGGGTGCTTAAGCCTTCTGTATTGGATTTACTTTTGGGTAATCCGTCTGTAAAGGCTTTCTCCGGATGGTGGCAGGAAGCACAAGACATAGAGCCCTCTTTGGAAAGCGCCGGGTCAAAGAATAAGATTTTACCCAACTCTACTTTCACGGGATCCATCAGGTCGGAGGCTGCGATTTCAGCATAAAAAGGGGGATTCAAATAGTCCTGATCAAAAATGCTGGTCGCATGGTAATTGACCGCTGAATTCGTGGGATCCACTTCATCTACAAATTCAATTTGGTAAGCGGACTGAAGCTCATAAATATCATGATATAAAGGTCGAACGTAATCCGTATAAAATTCAAGACGATCAAAATTGTCAAAGTCATTATGCTGATCCAAATAGATCATAGCCTCTTTCAAATGGCGCAGAATTCTCTTGCGAATCACTTCGGTATGTGCCGGTCCGAAATTTTCATAAGCCATAAATAACTCATAAATAGGTAATAAACTGGTTTTACTTTCTTCAATTCCATTGACTGAACCAGGGGTGTCAAAGCCTGTCAATCCCAATGTAAAAATTCGGTTGATTTGAAATCTGGAGGCTTCAAATACATACCGATGTTCCAAAGTTTTCCCACGAAGAAAGCCTACCACATCCCTTTTTTGACTGATCAGCTTCTCGATCAATTTCTGAAGTTCTTCCGTATTAGGTTCTGCCGCAAATACTGCTTCATCAAGGGTCTGCAATCCGGAAGGAGGGATTACTTCTACAGCGGGTACAACAGGATTCGTTTTGGGTAAAGGTGCCCCATTGATGTAACGTTTGATGGCTAGGTACTCCACACGTTTATAAGCAAGTCTGGTTTGGATCATTTGCTTTTGTAAGGCTTCGTGATCTCTTTTGCCTTGAGCATAGCCCTTGATGGCGTCTTCAAGATCATAGATCGAAGCATCAAAAATTTCCAAATCATGTACAAATGCCTGACGCGTCAGTTCAAGGACATTTGTTGGATGGCCGGGCTGTTGCTCAGACAAAGCTGCAAAAAACATAGACCCTAGTAAAGCAATGGGCAACAAGATGAATTGGATAGACTTCATGGTGTTTAGCGTTGATAAGATGCAAAAGGAGCCCCCGATCCTACGGAGGCTCCAAAACATAAAATTTTTATTCAGTCATGGATTTACTGAACGATAAATTTGTAGCTCTCTTGGTTCTCCGTAAGGATAAAGTAAGTACCCGGAGCTAAGTCAGATACATCTGCTTGCTGTGTATTTCGATAAACTTTTACTCTCTGACCATTCAAGTTATAGATCGCGAAATCTGTGATTTCAGACAAGAATAATTCTCGCGTCGTTGGATTCGGGAATAATTTTAATTTCTCTCCCTCTTCAAATACCGGTGGATTTAAGTTAGAAACAGCTACATTCTCAAAACCGTGGATAGCAACCGTTAAGGAGTGATTCCAAGGGAACGGATTGTTCGGATTGGGGTGCTGAGAGTTCATCAAAATCGTATTGTCACTGATCTGAATAGAACCTGTCACCTCTGCTCCCTGCGGAATGGCCGTGATTCTTACTAAATCATCAATCGTAGCGGAACCTCTAGTAGAAGTAGGCAACAACCATAATTCGCAAACGCTATTGCTCACGCCTTCAGGTACGCGACCATTAGATCTTCCATTCAAATCCTCATTAATCAAGAGGAAGGTTTCACCATCAATGGTCATTACATTTAAGCCATCAGGGTTTGACAAGTGCTTATCCGGATAGTCTGCTTCGGACGGGGAAGTCTCGAAATACGGACCCCCATGAATCATAACATCCACTTCATTGGTGGCGGGATCATAAGACCACACTCTTCCATAATAGTCAGCGTAGTTTTCATCAAAAGCAGATGCTAAGCCTTGCGTTTCTGTCGCAAATTGATCTAATGCAGGGTGAACATTGACTGAAGGAAATTCATCCTGAACAGACTTGAACCTGGCACCCGCGTTATCTCTTCCTGTTTCTGTCCAGTACACGATGCCTGTTGTTTCATCAATGGCTACCCATTCATTTCTCATGAAGATAGTCGCTCCGTTTGCAAAACAATAATCTCTCAAGCCTCCGAAAATGAGTTCTTCAGTATCCATCGGTATAGCGACCCATCTTTGACCGGCATCATTATCATGCTTGTAGAAATAGAGTGTACCTTGAGTAAAATCACCGGGCACGTCAGCTTCAAACTTAATGAAGGGTGCAGGAGAGCTGTCGTCGCCCAAATAAACCGTTTTCATGTCAGCAGTGATAGCACCGCCTTCCCAACCGGCACGTCCCCAGTTGTATTGCTTACGGATGGCTTTCGCTTGACGAGGATCAATCTCAACCATATAGTTGAAATTGTCATTTTTAGGAATGGTTAAACCATCCACCAATGGAAACTCAGGAGCATTGATGGTGAAGTCTGAAGTATCTCTGACGCCGTATCCTCCTCGCACATCCGCCACTACTAGCGGCAATGAAGAAGTTCTGGCAGAACTATTCCAAATGGAGGAATTGCTTCCTCTGAACCATTCCTCCGCGGTCCAGATTCTTCCGTCCGGTGCAGAGATTCCGGCGCAGTTCATACCGGTTTCACCTACCGTATTGACGAAGTCCACATTGAAGTATTCCCCTTGACGGCCATCTTCCAATGTTTGTTCTACGACATCTAGTGTGCCTTCATTGTTTCTGGCTACTCTGAATACGGTCATTCCACCACCGTCTCCGATTTTGTCATCTACATAAATGGTTTCGTGGTTAACAGAAACCCAACCTAAAGATTCTCCTGAATCATCCGGCGTAAAGCCGATGAAATCGTGCCATTCTTTGGCCACTTGGCGACCTGCGGGATTTGAATAGGTTTCAGTCGTTTGTACTAAGTCATGTCCACCTACAAATAGTACTTGAGTGGTTAATGGCGATGGAGGGAGCAAGATACTGTCCAAAGTCCAACCGGCAGGAATGGTGATTTCCTCTTCAAAAACCGGATTTTGCGCTACCATAGCAAAAGCAAAGGTCATCGCGAATAAGCTGAATAATAATTTTTTCATGTTATGTTTTTTGAAAGTGGCCAGGCCTTCCGACCTGGCCGGGATTCAAATAATTTATTGGATGGTCAATTCAAACATTTCATCATTAGCGTTCAAGAAGAAATAATTTCCTGCAGTGAGTTCGCCAACGTTGATTTGCTTGGTATCACGATACACTTTCATTCTCTTACCTTCATCATTGTATAATGCGTAGTCAGAGCGCTCTTCGAATAGAATTTCTCTGGTGACTTCATTGAAGATCATTCCTTTGCCGATAGCATTTTCATCGTTCAAGTTCATCAACTGCTCAAGACGCACATCCTCAAAACCGTGAATCGCAGCAGTCAAAGAATGATTGTAAGGGAATGGATTCCCTACAAATGGGTGCTGGGAGTTCAACAAGATGGTGTTATCACTGATTTGAATCGCTCCGGTCACTTCCGCTCCAAAAGGAATGGCTGTAATACGGATCAACTCGTCTACACTAGCCGGAATATTTTCAGTGCTCACGATATATAATTCGCACAATCTGTTGGAAACACCTTCCGGAGTTCTACCATTAGAAGTACCGTTCAAGTCCTCTGAGATCATCAAGAAGGTCTGACCGTCTAAGGTGATCACTTTCAAACCATCAGGGTTGGATAAATGCTTGTCCGGATAATTTGCGATCGATGGAGAGTTTTCAAAGTACGGTCCACCTTGCACCGCTACACCCATTTCTTCTGTTGCCGGATCGTAAAACATCACACGACCATAATAATCCTGATAGTTTTCATCTGTAGCTCCGGTTTGACCTCTTTCTAAAGCCAGTGCTTCGTGGTGTGGAGCCGGAACAGCATTGGTTGACTGTACAAAATCACTAAATCGCTTACCTGCACCACTAGAACCATCTCTTCCCGTTTCTGAGAAGTAAACGATTCCGGTCGTATGGTCTATCGCTACCCATTCGTTTCGCATGAACATGGTCGCTCCGTTTTGGAAGCAGTAATCTCTTAGGCCTCCAAAGATGAGTTCTTCAGTATCCATCGGAACTTCAACCCATCTTTGCCCTTGTTCATTATTGTGCTTGTAGAAATAAAGGGTTCCTTGCGTAAAATCACCTGCTACATCAGCCTCAAATTTAATCCAAGGTGCAGGTGAACTATCATCGCCCAAATACACAGTTTTCATATCTTGAGTGATGGCTCCACCTTCCCAGCCGGCGCGTCCCCAATTGTATTGCTTGCGGATCGCTTTTGCCTGGCGAGGATCGATTTCTACCATATAGTTGAAGTTGTCCACCTTAGGAATGGTCAAACCATCTACTAGAGGAAACTCAGGAGCATTGATGGTAAAATCAGAAGTATCACGCACGCCTTTCGCTTCCGTCACATTATTTACTCTTGCCGGCAAAGTGCTACCGGGTCCATAAGAAGCAGAGTTCCAAATTGAAGCAGTGCTACCTCTAAACCACTCCTCTGCGGTCCAGATTCTTCCGTCCGGTGCAGAGATTCCGGCACAGTTCATACCTGTCTCTCCTACAGTATTCACAAAGTCAACATTGAAGAAGTGTCCTTTTCGGCCGTCTTCCAATGTCTGCTCCACCACTTCTAATCGACCATCCCTGGTTTGATTCAAGCGGAAAGCCGTCATTCCACCACCATCACCAATTCGATCATCGCGGTAGATTTGTTCGTGGTTGACTGTTGCCCAACCTAAAGATTCACCGGTCGTATCCGGCGTCCAACCGATAAAGTCATGCCACTCTTTTGCGATGGCTCTGCCCGCAGGGTTGCCATAAGTAGGCGTCGTTTGAACGATATCGTGTCCTCCTACAAAAATGACCTGTGTTTCCAATGGAGAAGGAGGCATCACAAAGGTTTGTGGGTTCCAGTTGTCAATGCTGATTTCTTCATCAAACACCTTGCTATTAAATGAAGTATTGACTGCCCAAAGAGAAAGAGAGCCACTTACTTCATTGGCTGTAATCACCATTGGGAAACCTGTAGGGCTATCTTCTGCGGAAATGAATTTTACATCTTCTACCCCTAGGTCTCTAGCTGCTTCCGTAGTCGCATCCGCGTAGAAGTTTCTATTATTGAAGTAGCTTACAAATTCAGGCTTCTGAGGATCCGTAACATTATAAGTGACTAAACCACCAATTCTTTCTAATCCAATGATGGCATATACATTACCATCCATGAATACGATCTCGATCGCTTCCGGTTCCGGTCCTTTATCGTCAGATCTTGAATCAAAGTCGTTTTCGTCGTTTTGAGCGTTGAAGTTCTCCGGATAGTAGCGAGCTGTGATTCTCTCTAACTGATCTCCGGAATCCCAAACTAAGGCTCCGGTTGTAGCATTCCAGATACTGAAGGAACGAGCTCCGTAAGCATAGATCTCATCATAATCTCCGTCACCATCCGTGTCCCCTAGAGTCGTAGTGATATTCAATCGACCAAGATTTTCATCCAACTGTAAGTCAGCAGCGTTAGGAAACGCATCAGGGTCAAGATTTAGGTCTTTTACTCTTTCTTCTTCTGAAAATCCATCATAATCTCTGGCGTCTCCTTCATTTGCGGTGAAGATGTACCCTTGTCCGTTGATGTTGGCATAATGGATCGCATCCGGCTGATACATTCCGAATACAGGCCAGTTTTGGAAGTTGATGGCTCCATCTCTGTTGGATGCATCCATCGTATTTTCCGGAAGGCTCCAATCTTTAAAGCCTAAAGGCAAAACAGCTTCCACCGTTGCCGTAGCAATATTCACAACCGCCAAAGCATTGTTTTCCTGGCAAATCGCATAAGCAATCGCATTATCATCAGAAACCGCAATATATTCCGGCTCAAGATCTTGTGCCGGAGTCGCATTCGGTCCGAATATTCGAACACCGGAAGCTCTCAAGGCATCTGCATCTGTAAAGTTGGAGAAGTCTGCCTTTTGCACTATCGGATTGGCCACTCCATTGGAGATGTCGATAATCGATATCGAACCTTCAGGGTCAATGGTGTAATCATCGTTGGGTTCTCCTTCATTGGCGACGATTACTTTCGTGCCGTCCGGCGTAAAAGTCAACATATCGGGTAGTACGCCTACCTCAACATCGTTTAAATAGGTTCCATCCGTTGTCCAAAAGACAACCTTACCATTGGCATCGACAGCATCCGCTTGGACCGCTACGGCAACGATTCCTCCTCTGCACGCCAGGCTGTTGACACCTGCGCCATAAGGATCTTGAGAAATATCAGCAATCAGTTGTGGGTTTCTGGGATCAGAAACATCCAAAACGGTTACCGAATTAGCATTTGCGTTGGTAAAAAACGCTCTTTGTGTGGCCGGATCGTAATCCACGATCTCAACAGCTCCTTCATCAAACACACCTGTGTTGTAGGAGCCTAAAACTTTAAGGTCAAACTGAGCCTGCGCTTGCAGGTTCATTGCGCCCCAAAGTAGACCAAATACACTTAGGAGTAGTAATTTTTTCATCATAGTTAACTGGAATTAAGGATTTGTCTCAAAAGTAAAGCGAGACTGTTACCAACCAGTTACCCCTATGTATTGAAAAAGTTAGCTTATGGTTA
>CAZGGG010000091.1:0-9697 GCA_964525165.1 uncultured Saprospiraceae bacterium
TAGTACTTCGAGAGACAACAATGCCCAGCGTTTTGATAGAAACCGGATTTCTGACCCATCGGTCAGAAGAAGACTTCCTGAGCGATGAAAAAGGACAATGGAAGGTGGCGCAATCTATCTTAAAAGCCGTAGAAGACTATGCTAGATTGAATGCTCCTGCCAATCCTGAAGCTGTGGTGAGTGAAGGCGAGCCTAGATTTGGCCTTCAAATGGCTGTGACTTCCACTCCTTTAGATACGCAACATCCCATGAGGAAACAGTATAGTCAACTTCTGGAATGGCCACAGGGCAATGTTTATAAGTATATTCTGGCAGCAGGACCTGACCGGAAATCTGCGGAGCGCCTACAACAAAAAGTGAAGCAGGATGGATATCCGGATGCCTTCATCATCCGCTGGCCTAAAGCGCAATTTGCGGAAGCGCATTAATCTACATTTACCCAAGGGATCCAAATACAATTCTTAGCTTTGTACAAACGATCCTGTATGCTGCTCACTTCTCAACGATTGCTCTATTTGTTCCTGATGATTTCGGTTCTTTCTTGTGCAGAGAAACAAATCAAAAGTTCTATTCCGGGAAATGATTTCGAGTTCAGAAAGGTCAGAAATCTTGAGCGGGACTCCCTGGAGTCCGGAACGACCTACCTGTCTGTATATTCCCAAATATACGGCTTAACACAGAGCAGGATTCACGATCTGACGGTGATTGCGAGTCTGCGAAACATGAATCTCACGGATTCTGTCTATATCCAAACTGCAGATTTGTATGATACCCATGGTGAGTTGATCAAATCTTACGTCCGTGAAGATATTTTTATAGGACCTATGGAGACCCTTGAAATTGTCATAGAAGAGAATGATCCATCCGGCGGTACAGGAGCCAACTTCATCTTTGAATGGAAAAAACCTGCAGCCAGTCTGGATCCATACTTCGAGGGCATTATGATTTCCACCTCTGGGCAACAAGGGCTCTCTTTTGCAACCAGGGGGATTCGAATAGACTAGATAATCGTATAGCATGCACATCCCTTTACTCCAGGATATCATCATTATACTGACCTCTTCAGCACTGCTGGTTTTTATATTTTCCCGATATAAGATTCCTTCCATTATAGGATTTTTGGTCACGGGAATTGTCATTGGCCCATACGGCTTAAGTCTGATCCACGCCACCGAAGAAGTCGAAGTACTGGCAGAGATTGGGGTCATCTTGTTGTTGTTTGTGATTGGAATGGAACTCTCCCTGAAAGAGCTAGCCCGGATCAGGAATACGGTGCTCATAGGCGGGGCTTTACAAGTGCTGCTGACGATAGGAGCGGCAGGAGGAATTTACTATTGGATGAGTGGGAACTGGCAAGCTTCTCTTTTTGTGGGCTTTTTGTTTTCCTTGTCCAGTACGGCTATTGTTTTGAAAAGCTTGCAGGACACGGAGCAGATGGGTACCCCCCATGGGAATAATGCCTTGGGGATTCTGATCTTTCAGGATATTATTGTGGTTCCTTTGATGTTGATCACCCCTCTTTTGGCAGGTGCGTCAGGTAGTCCCGTTAAGGAGTTGGTACTGTTGTTATTAAAGTCGGCCGGGCTGATCGTGCTCACACTGATCAGTGCTCGATACATTGTGCCTAAGATCATGTATGCGATTGCCAAAACCCGAAATAAAGAGCTCTTTCTACTCACTGTGATGACCTTATGCTTTCTCGTAGCTTTCCTCACATCAGAAGCGGGTTTATCGCTGGCATTGGGTGCTTTTTTAGCCGGCTTGATCGTATCTGACTCAGAGTATAATTACCAGGCGACCAGCGTCATCTTGCCTTTTAGAGAATTATTTACAAGCTTCTTCTTTGTATCTGTTGGGATGCTCTTGAACACCTATTTCTTTTTTGAAAATCTATTTGTGATTCTGGGAATCGTCTTGGCCGTCCTACTGTTTAAAACCGCTTTGGTTTCTTTAGCCATTTGGGTATTGAGGTATCCTCCCCGGACGGTGCTGATGAGTGGATTAGCCTTGTTTCAGGTGGGAGAATTTGCTTTTATATTGTCGAAAGTGGGTATTGAATATGGGTTATTGACGGAAGAAACCAATCAGTATTTTCTTTCCGTCTCTATACTTTCCATGATTCTCACGCCTTTTGTCATTCTTTATCTAGACAGAATTGCAAATTGGGTATTCCGCGGAAAACAAACCATCCCAAAGAAACAAAACCTTGCTTCGGATGCGGTGACCAACCATCTAGTCATTATAGGATATGGGATTAATGGAAGCAATGTCGCCAAAGCCGCTAAATTCAGCGGCATACAGTATTGTGTCATTGAATTGAATCCCAAAACGGTGGTGCACGAAAGAAATATGGGTATACCCATTTATTTTGGAGATGCTACAGAGGCTCATATACTCGAGAAAGCACACATTCAGACCGCCAGAGTGGTCGTCATTGCCATCTCAGACCCAAAAGCCACTAAAATCATCCTTCAGAATATCCGGGAGATGTCTAGTTCGATCTATGTCATCGTTCGAACTCGCTATGTGAAAGATAGTTTTGAATTGTTTGCATTGGGCGCGAATGACGTCATTCCGGAAGAATTTGAAACCTCCATTGAAATCTTCTCTCGCGTGATGCAAAACTTTCTCATTCCGGAAGGAACCATTCATCAATTTGCAGATCGTATCAGGAAAGATAATTATGAGCTGTTTAAGAATGAGCAAGTTCGCCCCAGAAAACATGAATCTATCGTGCTTGCTGATTTTCAAATTCAAACGATGAAGCTGCGATCAGACCATGGCCCACATTTGCATAAAAGTCTGGAGGAGCTGGATCTGAGAAAAAAATTTGGCATTAATATTTTGGGCATTACCCGCCAAAACACATTTATGCATCATTTATCACCTGAAGAGCATTTGAAACAAGGAGATATATTGTATTTCCAGGGTTCATCGGAACAGATTGAGCAGTTTAAAAACTGGATTCATAATTAATGTAGGGGTGTCGCCCCATTTACCTGAATAGAAGTAAGAAAATGCATCAAGAAAGCCGCTTAGGGTTACGGCAAAACTGGCAACAATTCAGCTTGTTGGTGATGATCAATGCATTTGTGGGAGCGATGGTGGGTCTCGAGAGATCGATTATTCCGGAGTACGCGGAGATGCAATTCGGGCTGGATTCTAAAACTGCTATCCTAAGTTTTATTGCTGCTTTCGGTTTGGCTAAAGCATTTTCTAATTACTACGCAGGCAAATTAGCGGATCGTAGAGGCAGAAAAAATCTTTTGGTTTGGGGTTGGTGGTTTGCTTTACCGGTTCCGATATTGTTATTGTATGCTCCTTCCTGGAATTGGGTGGTTTTTGCCAATATTTTATTGGGGATTAATCAAGCGTTGTGTTGGAGCAGTACGGTGGTCATGAAAATTGATCTGGTGGGCTCTAAAGATAGAGGTTTGGCAATGGGTCTGAATGAGTTTGCGGGCTATTTGGCCGTCGGATTGATGGCTGCCCTCAGCGGATATCTGGCAGAACGATACGGTATCATTCCCTACTCTTTTTATATAGGCTTCGCAATAGCGCTCACGGGTTTGTTAGCCAGTTGGATATGGGTTCAGGACACTGGTTCTTTTGTCAAAAAAGAGGCCCTCAAAAGTGATAAGGCTTTATTCAAGAATGTCTTTTGGGCTACCACCCTGAAAAATAAAACCCTATCCTCTGTAACCCAGGCCGGATGGGTCAATAACTTGAACGATGGCATGATTTGGGGATTGCTCCCTATCTTTTTAGTAAGTCAGGAGCTCAATTTGAGCGAAATAGGTTGGGTGGCAGGCCTATATCCGTTGACCTGGGGAATAGGACAGTTGTTCACGGGTAAGATGGCTGATCACTGGAACACTAAATATATGCTCGTAGGGGGTATGTTTATTCAGGCCTGTGCCATTGCCAGTTTTGTTGGGTTTCAAGATGTTTCATTTTGGGCTTTGGCTTCCATCGCTCTGGGGATAGGAACAGCTCTGGTCTATCCCACCTTTTTTGTCGTAATTGCAGTCCATACACACCCCGCACAAAGGGCGGAAAGTATAGGTACCTTCAGACTCTGGAGAGACTTAGGCTACAGCTTTGGAGCCTTAGGCTCAGGGTTTATTGCAGACATCTATGGAATAGAAGCGGCCATCATGGTCATAGCCCTCTTGACGCTACTTTCATCTGTCATCTTACAGTTCCGGTTATAAGAGACAACTCACGGAAGTACCCTTCAGGATTCTTACAAGAGCCTATAGATTAATTGGGCGTTTGGGCAATTTGGGTTAATTTCGTGTCATTATATAGTGAAGCAACACACACCCGAATGAAAATTAGAAATGAAGTAAAGATTGGTCTGCTCGCCGCAATCAGTATTTTCGGAGCGATCTGGGGATATAAATTCCTCAAGGGACAGAACTTTCTTTCCAATGACAAGCAATATCATGCTTACTATGAATATGCTGATCAACTGGCTGTCTCTTCTCCGGTTTTTATTAAAGGTTACGAAGTAGGAACGGTTACTAAAATTTCATTTGATCCGGTGGCCCCTAAAGCAATTCGCGTTGATTTTGCGATCTCAAATGATATCAAAGTGCCCAAAACGGCCAAAGCGGTGATCGTATCTACCGGGATTCTTGGAGGAAAAGCGATAGAATTGGTCATTAAAACCAGATGCACGGATGATTGCGCCCCTTCAGAATCAGAATTGCAGGGAGAAACAAGATCTGTTTTATCTGCCGTCATTGGAGATGAAGATCTTGATAATACGATCAATAAGTTGAGTGCGGGCGTTGGGAAGATTGTTGATTCTTTGGATGCAGCAATACGAAATTCAGATTCAAAGGAAGGAGTAGCTCAAAGTTTGCAAGACGTTCAACTCATGATACGCAACCTGGAGGAAAGCACCTCCAGTCTCAATAATTTGTTATCGAGTCCCGGGTCAAGCTTCAACAGAACTTTGAATAATGTTTCTTCGATCACTTATAATCTAAAGGAGAATAACCAACACTTGAGCAATATCATGGCCAATGTGGATACCATTACTTCAGATTTGGCGAAAGCAAAACTGGACGAGACCATCCAAAATGCAAACAATACCCTTACAACTCTGGATCGTCGTTTAAGTGAGGCGGAGCAAACTATTGCCAGCTTGAATGCCACTTTGGCCCGATTGGAAGACGGAGAAGGAACCATGGGGAAGCTATTGAAAAGCGAAGAGTTGTATGACAATCTTAACCGAACAGTCCAAAACCTGGATTTCTTGCTTCAGGACGTGCGATTGAATCCTGACCGATACATCAAAGTCAGTGTCTTTGGTAAAAAATCGGAACAATACAGTAAGCCTGAGGATGATCCTGCTTTTCGTTCGGAAGTACCTGCTGAAAAAAACTAAGCTACGTCTGCAATTAAGGGAACGAAATATAATTGACTTCTCGCTCTAGTTGAATTCCAAAAGTTTGGAATACCGATTCTTGAATTTTGCGGGCAAATTCTTTGATGGCCTTGCTGCTGGCCCTTCCGTGATTGACAATCACCAACGCTTGCTGTTGGTAACATCCGACAGGACCTTCCCTTCTCCCCTTCCAGCCACATTGCTCGATCAACCAGCCTGCCGGGATCTTGATTGCACTCTCATGGACCGGATAAAACGGCATGGAAGGATGCTCCTTTTGGATAGCCTCAAAAACAGATTGATCTACAATGGGATTTTTAAAAAATGATCCGGCGTTTCCAATTTCGTCCGGATCCGGCAGCTTGGACTGACGGATAGCGATGACAGCATCACTCACTGCTTTTGCGGAAGCATTCTGAATATCCCAATCGGCCAATTTTGCCCGAATGGCTCCATATTCTAATTGCAATTCATATTGCCCCATTTTGGGTAAACGGAAATCGACATGTGTGATGACGGTTTGGCCTTTCCAATCATTCTTAAATATGCTATCGCGATAACCGAATCGGCAGGATTCCCGGTCTAATTCGAAGGCTTGCTGGTGCCCCCAACGACATCCATGCACTTTATCAATAAATTGCTCCACTTCCACTCCATAAGCACCTATATTTTGAATAGGTGCCGCGCCTACGGTACCCGGAATCAGTGAAAGATTTTCCAAACCACCCCATCCGTGATCCAAAGCATAAAGGACAAAGCGGTGCCAATTTAAGCCGGCTCCTACCCGAACCTTCACCTCATGTATATTTTCATTGAGTATCGTGACCCCTCCAATATCCATCTTCAACACCCAGGCGTTTAGAAAATCAGGGAGTAAAATATTGCTTCCGCCACCCAATACGAACAGACTGTTGACACTTATCTGAGATTGTAATTCTGTCAGTTGTGAAGCCTCTGTTATTCTTGAGAAATAGGCACAATGCGCATTGATTCCGAAAGTGTTCAGCGCCTGAAGAGACTGGTTGACCTGATAGCTGGCTTTCATTTAATCCTGTATACTTTCCGGTACTTTCTTCAATCCCCGTATGCTGGTAGAATTGATATTCATCATAATACCTGTACTAAAGAAGGCAGCATTGTCTGGGCCTACACCATAGCGAACATAAAGGTTAATCGCCAGACCGGCACCTCCTCCTCCGAAAGCCACTTGACCAAAATAAGCAGGAAAATATTGTAGACGATCCACTCGTGGAATACCACCATAATCATCAGATAAAAAATAGAGGTCTGCATTGGTATACAACACCCCTCCTCCTACTGAAAATCCGGTTCCGAAACCACTTTGAGTGGTGGAAACGCCGTTAAAATTCAAGGATCCGATGAGGGGAAATGAAAGCGCTCCTAAGCCTTTATAATCCTTTGTATCATATGCAAAGGGAGCATAAGACGCTTGTGCCTCCAAGGAAAAATTCGTTTTCCCTTTTCCAAACCAGATTTTAGGACCGAAGTTGATATTCACTAAGGCAGAACCGGTGCTATAGGCTTCCACTAGTTCCGTGGATGGAACACTGATGTGCTGATAAAGGTCGACCCCCAGAGTTGTACCAAAACTCACGAATTGTGCTTTTAAGCCCGATCCGGACAAAAAAATACTGAATAATAATACCCATGCAATTCTCATGATCTGCATTTTAAAGATTGATGTTGTTTCAAAGATAGAAAAAGCAGATAGATGATTTACAGCTCAACAGCATCCCCTGAGAACTGAAGACGAGCCAGAGAACGGTACAATCCATTATCAATTGCTGATAAGGATTCATGCGTTCCGGTCTCAACCACCTTACCATGTTCAATCACAATGATCTCATCGACATCTCTGATTGTGGCGAGTCGATGGGCGATAATAATACTTGTTCTTCCTTTCATGAGATTATTTAAGGCAGCTTGCACCACCTGCTCTGATTCTGCATCCAGTGAAGATGTCGCTTCATCCAAAAGCAAAATCGCAGGATCTTTCAGGATCGCCCTTGCGATGGCGATGCGTTGCTTTTGGCCTCCGGAAAGACGAACCCCGCGTTCTCCGACAATAGTATCCAGGCCTTCCGGGAAACGCTCAATAAACTCCCATGCATTAGCTTGTTCCGCAGCTTCCTTGATCTCTGCTTCAGAGGCATCTTGCTTTCCATAGCCAATATTTTCTCGAATGGTTCCCCCAAATAAGATTACCTCTTGGGGCACAATGGCAAAATGAGAGCGATAGCAGGATAAATCGACATCTTGAATTTCTTTATCACCCAAATAGATAGCTCCATCATAGCCGTCATAGAAACGCAGCATCAGTTGAAACAAGGTAGATTTACCCGCACCTGAAGCGCCTACTAGGGCTACTTGCTGGCCTGGCTGCACTTCAAAACTGATCCCGTCCAGCACCTTTACATCCGGACGCGAGGGATAAGAAAAATGGACATTCTCGAAGCGAATTTGAGCAGCTAATTGTTCTTCAGAGGAACTGGGAGGAGTAATGTTTTCAAACTCACCCTCCTCTCTTAAAATCGATCTTACACGTTCTGTCGCGCCCAATGCTCCAAGTAATTCAGTGTAAAAGCTTCCTAATCCAGCAATGGCACCGCCAATAATAGCTGTGTAGGATACAAAAGAGATCAAGCCTCCCGCGGTCAAGGTACCATTTTGGACCATTAGCGCACCTTGCCAAATAATGAAAAATACACATCCGAACAGAATAGATACAATGAAAACGGCAAAAAGTGCGCGACCGCGCGCATAGGTTAAAGAAATGCGTACGACCTCATCCGTAGATTTTCTGTATCGTGTGGATTCCAATAATTCATTAACGAAAGACTTCACCGTAGCGATCGATTGCATGGTTTCAGAAAGAATATTATTGGTGTCTGCCATTTGCTCCTGGCGTTCTTTGGAGAGTCGTCGAATGTATCGACCAAAAATCATAGCTCCAATGACAATGACCGGAAAAGTTAAGAGCATGACTCCGGCTAATCGAGGAGTGGTAATGGCTAAAAAAACAATTCCTAAAACCAAGATGATGATCTGACGTACAAATTCAGCAATGGTAATCGAAAAGGCAGAATACAATTTCTCAATATCCGCTGAGATCCGACTCACCAATTCCCCCACGCGATTGTCTTCAAAGAAGAATATTGGTAAGGTGAGCAACTTGTCGTATAAAGCTTTTCTGATATCAGCCAGACCTCTTTCTGACACTTGTGCGAAAAAGGTAACCCGAAAATAGCTGATCAAACCTTGCGCTACCAATAAGCCTACCAATACCCAGGCAATGTCCTGCATATTAAACTCAAACTCAGAATTGCCTTGAGCGATATCTACCAACTCACCCGCCAAAAAGGGAAAAACCATGAATAAGCCGGAAGAGAGGAATAATAATACCATTCCAAATATCAAATACCACTTATAGGGACTGATGAACTTGAATATGTAGGAAGCTTTTGCAATCGACTCCCGATTCATCTTGCCTCTCAGGGCCTTATCATCATCTTTTCTTCTTGCCATAACAGAGCGCAAAATTACATAAAATCGAAACGCAAGGGTGAAGCATTTGTCATATGGATGAAACTTTCCATATATTTCTTCATAAGCATTAATACTATATTTATGAGATCTTGGATTATTTTTCTACAAATACTTGTTTTATTGGGTTTGACTTTAGAGCTTCAGGCGCAAGAAGACAATGATTTTATTATATCTGTTCAACACAATGAAAATCAAATCATTTTACATTGTGTAAAAGGTTGTAATTGGGAGCGGCTTAGCTTTACAAAGCCTGATCCAAATTCACCCCAAGTAATTGATCGTTCAGGGATGGTTGCTGAAAAAGAATTGGAGCAGGTGTCCAATCACCCTTATTACTTTACCATTTATGAAAAAGACAATGTCATTTATTTAACGGGAGGCGATGGAAATGACTTTCTGGAGACTTCTTTCAGCTTATACCAAAACGATGTACAATGGATCAATCAAAATGGCATGAAAACAAGCAGAGATGAGGAATAACAATAAGTTTTCCTTTCCTTATGTACATAACATGGAGCAAGTGAAATACCTGCAGCTCTAGTACTCTTTGGTTAGCACCATTGCTATACCTCTATTAGCAGGTTTTTTTATCGCAGGCGGTGAAAAAATGGACATTTTCTTCGGAATCATAATGCCCATCTTATTGACTATCCCTATAGCCCCCTTGGTACACTAATTTAATTCGCACGAAAAAGATATTTAATCTAGAAATCAACAATGAAGAAATTTGTA
>CAZGGG010000092.1:0-9628 GCA_964525165.1 uncultured Saprospiraceae bacterium
AACTAAACATGATAATCTGAGGTTATGACCTGGAAAAATTGGTTGAACAAAATGGGCTTAAAATCAAGTATTTTGATTGCTTCAAGATCCCTTTATAGGCGAAAAACAAAAAAGAAGATCGAAACATATACCAGTCATGGAGAAAAAAAGTAATCAATCTTGTTGTAAAAAGTAAAGCACAAAAAGTAGCCGATAGACTCGTCACTCACTCCAATGGTCGTCGCCACCGCCGTTAAAACAGCTGAGCCCACCTCCTCCGTAGCTTTCAGAATAGTTGTTCGCAGGGGCTCTTGGCCGCCTTGTTGTTCTATACGATGGTAAATACTCTCCACTAAGACAATTCCCATATCTACCATGGTTCCTATAGCAATAGCAATACCGGACAGGGCCACAATATTGGCATCAATGCCGAAGTATTTCATCGCTATAAAGCACATTAAAACCGAAAGAGGTAAAAGTCCGGCCACCATGATCGAAGAACGGAAGTGAAGAAGTAAGAGGAGTACGACTATGACGGTAATTAGAATCTCCAGAATCAAAGCTTCTTCCAAAGTGCCTATCGTCTCCGATATCAATTCAGTCCTGTCATAGAAGGGGACGATGGTCAATTGAGAAGGCGTTCCGTCAGAAAGAACTTTGGAAGGTAAAGAAGCCTGTATATTCCGGATTTTTTCTTTGACATTCTCGATCACTCCCATGGGATTAGCCCCGTAGCGGGCCACCACCACACCTCCTGCTACTTCTGCACCTGATTTATCCAGGGCACCACGCCTTGTGGCCGGACCCCAACCAACTTTAGCCACATCCTTTACCAGAATCGGTGCATTATCGACAGTTTTGACCACCGCATGCTCGAGTTCTTCGATATTCTTGATATACCCCAGACCTCTGATAAAATACTCTACCTGATTCATCTCCAGAGTTTGTGCCCCTATGTCCTGATTAGACGTGGCTACTGCTCTCCGCAAATCCAACAGAGACAAATCATATTGACGGAGACGTTCGACATCTGCTTCCACCCAATACTCTTTTACATAGCCGCCTACAGAAGCTACTTCCGATACTCCTTTTGCGGAAGCAAGGGCATACTTAACCGTGAAGTCTTGAATGGATCTTAATTCTTGTAAACTCCAACCTCCGGTAGCTTGGCCTTTCGGGTCTCTTCCCTCCAAGGTATACCAAAAAATCTGTCCCAGTGCGGTTGCGTCCGGCCCCAAAGATGGTTGCACCCCTTCAGGCAAAAGTCCTTGAGGGAGGGCGTTGAGCTTTTCCAAAATTCTGGATCGGCTCCAATAAAATTCGACCTCCTCCTCGAAAATGACATAGATACTCGAAAACCCGAACATGGAGGTAGATCGAATGTCTTTCACTCCGGGGATACCGAGAAGCGCAGAGCTTAAAGGATAGGTGATCTGGTCCTCTACGTCTTGAGGAGATCTGCCCGGCCAATCGGTAAAAACAATTTGTTGGTTCTCTCCAATATTGGGAATCGCATCCACCGGAACCGGATCCTTGGGCCAGGATTTCGGAAGGTAATCAAAGGGCGCATGAATCAATCCCCAAACTAGGAATCCCAATACCGCAAGGCCTACTATTAACTTATTGTCCAAACAAAACTGGACGGCTTTTATCAACATGGATGAATCATTCAGATGTACAATAGAATCTTAGCTGAAGAGGTGCACTCTTCGGGTACATCTGAAGTCTAACAAAGGAAGGATTGGAATAAAAGGTGTTTGGAGCGCTTTTCCGGAGGCGGTCGCTCCAATTGGTGTGGAAAAATTTTGTGTACAAATGGCCAAGAATCATTTCTGACGTACCATTCAATTTTATGAAAAAGAATGGGTATTAAGGGCGTTACATCTGCTGTAGGTCCCATCCATTCAGCCTGATGATAGCTGGTTTCATTGTCACAGCAGTTTTTGTCATCAGGTCCGGGCGGGTGATGGGGGCATA
This sequence comes from uncultured Saprospiraceae bacterium, assembly GCA_964525165.1. Taxonomy (GTDB): domain Bacteria; phylum Bacteroidota; class Bacteroidia; order Chitinophagales; family Saprospiraceae; genus JAWLFI01. Next base: position 1,957 of record CAZGGG010000092.1, read on the forward strand.
CCTTCTGAGCAGCATGGCAAGCTTTAGCCTTTGTCCAAAAAGCGATGGATTTCAACTCGTTCTTGCAGAAGTGCTCGTGCACGGTAATCCCGCATGTACTGAGGTACATGAGTAGAGATAGCCCTATGGATAAGCACTTTATGCCCATAACTCAACCTTCAAAACGTTCTGTTCATCAAATTTAGTACAAATAATTTGCCAAAAGCAAAGGAAGTCAAAGTTGAAGAAGTGAAATGCTCGACTTATTTTTGCCCGCAAAGACCAAAGATATGTATAGATCGCACGATTGCGGAGCACTCAGAATGAGCCATGTAGGAGAAGTAGTGACCTTAAGCGGTTGGGTGGCCACCCGACGAGATTTGGGGGGTATGACATTTATCGACTTGAGAGACCGATATGGAATCACCCAATTGGTTTTTTCGGAAGAAGATAATGCTGCATTGGCTGCGGAAGCTCGAAAATTGGGTCGTGAGTTTGTTATTCAAATTCAGGGAACCGTTAGCGAACGATCTAATAAAAACCCTAACAGAGCAACGGGCGATATTGAAATTTTGGTGTCTGAGATGGAGATTCTAAATGCCTCTGAGCTTCCACCTTTTACCATTGAAGAAGATACCGATGGCGGTGATGAACTGAGGATGAAGTATCGTTATCTGGATCTTCGTCGACCCAATGTACAGCAAAACATGATCTTTCGCTCTAAAGTGGCCATCGAAACCAGAAAATATCTTGCAGAAGAGGGCTTTATAGAAGTGGAGACTCCTTTCTTAATCAAATCCACACCCGAAGGGGCTCGTGATTTTGTGGTTCCTAGTCGGATGAATGCCGGAGAATTTTATGCATTACCGCAGTCACCACAAACCTTCAAGCAACTCTTGATGGTGTCCGGAATGGATAAGTATTTTCAAATTGTCAAGTGTTTCCGGGATGAAGACCTTAGAGCTGATCGACAGCCGGAATTCACTCAGGTGGATTGTGAAATGTCTTTTGTGACACAAGAGGAAATCCTGAATACTTTTGAAGGTTTAACGCGACATTTATTCCGGTCAATCAAAAATATAGACTTAGGTGATTTCCCGAGAATGAGCTATGACGAGGCCATGGCTACATATGGCTCTGACAAACCGGACCTAAGGTTCGGTCTGGAGTTTGTGGACTTAAAAGCAATGAGCTCAGGCAAAGGATTTCCTGTTTTTGACAATGCAGAAGCTGTTTTGGGGATTTGCGTTAAAGGGGCCGCAGAGAACTACTCCAACAAAGACTTAAAGAAACTCACAGAATGGGTTCAACGCCCACAAATTGGTGCGAAAGGCTTGGTTTATGTCAAGTACAATGCTGATGGCAGTTTTAAATCGCCTGTCGGCAAATTCTATTCTGACGAGGACTTACAAGAGTGGATGCAATTAGCGCAAGGAGAAGCAGGAGATTTATTATTGATCTTAAGTGGCGATTTGGAAACAACGCGCAAGCAACTCGGCACGTTGAGATTAGAAATGGGCGAACGGGAAGGATTGATTAAAGAAGGTGATTTCAAACCCTTATGGGTAGTAGACTTTCCCTTACTAGAATGGGATGAAGAAGATGAAAGATTCTATGCGATGCACCATCCTTTTACTTCTCCTAAAAAAGAAGATCTGGTAAAAATGACCAGTAACGACCGAAACACTTTGGCTTCCTTGAGAGCAGATGCCTATGACTTGGTCATCAACGGTGCTGAAATCGGAGGAGGATCGATCCGAATCCATGACCGGGATCTACAATTCCAGAATTTCAAAACTTTGGGCTTCTCTGATGAGGAAGCAGAAGAGCAATTCGGATTCCTGATGAATGCATTCCAATATGGAGCACCGCCGCACGGTGGCATTGCATTCGGATTTGACCGCTTAGTTGCTGTTATGTCCGGGCAAAGCTCTATCCGTGATTTCATTGCGTTTCCTAAAAACAATCAAGGAAGAGACATCATGATTGATGCTCCGGCTAAAGTAGATGAACCACAGCTAGAAGAACTTCATCTTGCTCTGAAGCTGAAAAAGGAATCATAAACCGAATGGGGATGAAGAGGAGGAGTACCTCAAATGTTTCATCTAAGTACCCCTCCTCATTTACTTAATGCTAATTAGCGTTGTACAATATCGGACCGCAGACTTTCAAGCAGTGCGCCGACCTCGGTGATTAATTCTTCCGGTACATTATTTTGTTGCGCTCCGATGACGACTGCTCCAATAAAAGCATCATAAGCCGTATTATCTGAAGCCTGTTCCATTCTTGGGTTCTGAGCCGGATCATGTGCACTGACCATATCAAGACCTTCGTATGTGTAGTCTTCAGAACCACTTGCCAAGCAGAAAAAATCCGTTAGGTTTTCACTCAGAATAGCAAAATTCGAAAGGTTTCCATTGCCCACTTCCATCAGCAATGTGCTAAAATAAGGGCTCAGTATCGGGTTCGCAGCAATAACAAAAATGCTACTATCTACGACGGACCGGAGTCCTAATCGCCCTGTTTGTATCATTTCACCCGGCATATTGGGGTCTGGGACTAACTCATTTCCTCCTAATTTTTCGTAAAGAGTAGGTTCCGGATCCGGCATATTTTGGTCGTCAGAACAGGCCCATATTCCGGTTAGTAGAATCGTGATGATTAGGGCACTTGGTAATTGAAAAGGTAGTTTCATCATTATTGATTTAGGTGTAAGAAAATAGATGGTGAATTTTTTCTCCCCATTGAAGCAACCATGATTCTTCCCTAACCATAGGACAGCCTCCGGATCTAGTATTCAAATCCGGAACATAGCGATGGACACGATCAAAGCCTTCCTGTTTCAGGCTCGCAATAATTTGCTCAGAATCGGTAAAAAGAGGGGAATGGCTAAACACTGCGATGCCATCTTGTGCATTGCAATAGACATGACGAACGCCTTTTTGACTTCTCAGCTTCTTTTTCACTTTCTTCACCATCTGTTCGGTGAGACTGCAGTCAAAGTCTATTCTACTCAGCTGCACTTGTTTATGAGAGTTGTCGGAAGCTTGTGTTACTTGATAAACGTGGAGCGCAAGAATAGATAATAGAGTAAATGAGATACCTATCAGTACAAAAACTGCTTTCCAAATAATATGTTTCTTCATGTCGCCTTTTCTATAGATACGACATAAATGAATATTTGGATTTCAAGGGCAAAAAAAAAAGCCATCCCACTGCTGTAGGATGGCTCATATATTTCAAGGTATCCGAATTATTTCGTCACAACGAATCTTCCTCCGGAAACACTTCCATTTTCAGTAATGACTCTCAAGATGTAAGCACCTTGTGCCAATTCACCTACATGGTAAGTTTGTCTGAATAAAGAAGGACCTTTCTCTTCCATCTTATCCATTACTACTCTTCCTTGGTAATCCACTACTAATACTCTTACTTCACCAGATTGGTCATCTGTAAAGCTTACATTGATGATGTTGCTGGTAACTGAAGGAGCGATATTCACATCGAATTCATTAGTAATTTGTAAGTCTGTAGATACGATGTTTCGCTCATAAGCACCTGCATCAACCTGATCGCCACCAATGTCCAATCTGATGTTTCCGTTGATGTCATCAACAGGAGCTCCATCATTGACACCTGCATTGATCGCTACAGCACCGGCTTTAAGATCGTACTCTAACAAGTCAGGATTTACAAAACCCGGATCTGCAACATTCATTTGATCTTCAGCTACAGCAAAGTCCATGATAGAAGCATCATAGAAAATGTTTCCACCATTGGAAGTGAAATCAGGAGTAGCCTGCATTGGATCCTCAATTTCATATGCTGTACCACCTGTACTGATCGCAAAAATATTGTTCTGCATGGTTGTCTGCGCAATAATAGATTGCTGCTCAGGATCTGACCACTGGCTAAAGCATGACCCTATATCTCCCACATTACCGTAGAAAGTGTTGTTGGTCAGACTTATAGCCTGAGGCGCTACAAAGCTGGAAATATTATCAGAAAGTGCTCCCCCGATACCATCTAATCCAACCTGATTAAATGCAAATACAGAGTTTTCGATATTCAAGCGGTTATCAATATTATTGATCGCTCCTCCTTGACCACCTTCGCTGGATCCGTCAAAGCAGAAATTACCAATGAACTGAGAACGTCTGATATTGGTAAATCCAAGATCTAAAGAGTCACCGGATAAGTTCAAGGCACCTCCTAAGTTTTCACCTGCATTCGCTTCAAATACACAATCTTCGATAGTTACTTCAGAAAGGTTTTGCGCTTGTAAAGCACCCCCAACAGGACTAACATTCTCCTGGAAAGTCACACCACTCATATTAAGGACAACCGGTAAATCACCAAATCCAACAAATACTGCTCCACCGAAAGCGGAAGTATTTGAGAAGAATAATCCACCTTCAATGTTCACAACAGATTCGAATGTACCACAGATCGCTCCACCTGCGCTTGGACCTTCGTTGTCTTCAAATGTGCAATTTTCCCAGATAGACTCATCTCCCTGAGATCTCATCACACCCCCGAAATCAGAAATGTTACCTGAGAATTCACAATCAGATACAATCGTAAAGTTTTCCTGGAAAATGAAGAAAGCTCCTCCACCAGAAGGCGCTTCATTATTTTCAAATGTTGAGTTCATAACCTCAACATCACCTCCACCAATACAAATAGCACCTCCTAAGCGGCCGCCAATATTGCTGAAGAATCCGCAGTCATTTACAACACTTACTACCTCTTCATTGACTTCCTGAATATACAATCCACCTCCATCATTCGAGTTATTAGCTTCAAATGTACATCCTTCGAACAAGCTAAAAGCATCTTGTGAGAAAATTCCACCTCCTACTCTGGTAGGGTTTTCATTTCCTAAGAAGCTACAGTTTCTGATGGTGTCAATAATAGAGATTTGGATCAATCCTGCTCCAAATCCACCGCCATTATTGGCAACTTCTGCAGTATTAGAGATGAAATCACAACCCTCAACGAGTCCGGCTGCAGCACCTACAAGGTAGGCACCTCCTCCACTGATAGCACTATTGGCTTCAAGCGTAGAATTCATTAATCGGAATCCTGTTGTATTGATGCCTGCAATAGTAACACCTGCACCACGTCCGGCTCTGTTGTCTGTAAATGTACAGTTGTTGATCATGATGTTTTGGAAGGAAAGCAATCCTGCTCCGAAGCTCAATCTAGAAGTTGAGTCAACAAATAGAGCATTTCCACCAGATACTGTAAAGCCGTCAAAAACAGTTCCTTCAGCTAAAGTATCCACTAAAACAACTCTTCTAGAGTTGTCAGCTCTACCCATATCCCAAGCTCCTGGCTGGTCATCACCTGCAAGGTCTCCTGAAAGAATCACTGCGTTCGCAGCAGGGTCTCTCTCGTCTGCAGAAGTTTCCGTTCCTGCAAAACCACCTAATAGGGTGACTCCTGTTTCCACATGGAAAGCATCTTCACCGGCAGCGCCGTTGGTGTATGTACCTGCAGCTACCCAGATTTGATCTCCGGCAGCAGCAGCATCCAAGGCATCCTGCAAGTTCGTGTATGCATCCGCCCAGGAAGAACCATCATTGGCTCCTCCGGCCGCAGCATTAACATAGATCTGACCAAAAGTTACTGTTGAGCACAGTAACGCAAAGGCCAAAATCCCAAATTTTTGTAACAGTCTGTTCATAAATGAAATTTTGTTTTGTGTTTAGAAATGTATGCCATCAATTTCAACCAAATGGCAGAAATTCAAGGTGTTCCGTGTCTTGATCGCACGACTGGCCCTTCCTTGAAATAATTCTCTTCTTTAAAAGCATTCTGCAAGGAATTCTTTCGAGCGATGTTAAATGTACAAAATATGTTAGATAAATACGTTGATCAAGCCGACCAAATCCGACCAAACCCATGTTAAGAAAGTAAAGCTGTGGTTATAAATGACTGAAATCGAAAACTTTTCATACAAAAAAAAGGGGGTGCACGGAACACACCCCCTTAGATAAAGTCAGACTGTTACAAAAATTCCTACTCTATCTTGCCTTGATAAATCTTGCATTTCTGATCTCCTTTCCGGAAAGGGCCTGAACAAAATATTGCCCGGGTGGCAAATGAGCTGTTGAATAGGTCCACCGGAAATGGCCTGCTACCTGCTCCACTTTCTTTTGGTCTACGACCCTTCCTAATTGGTCAATAATGGATAGGTCGACAGGGTCCGCAGACTCCGGCTCAAAAACAATCGTTACATCATCCAATGAAACGGTTGGAAAGACCTTCATCCCCGTGCTGATCACTTCCCATGCATTTTCACTAGGTGTCAAGTCAAACTCTACTGCACCGGCATCAACCGTATCTTTACCAATTCCCAGCCTTTCAAATCCATAGATATCTAATGTGGGTGCCCCGAAATTAATTCCGGCATTGATCGCCGGGCTGGATCGCTCCAAGTCAAAGGTGAATTCATCTGCAAACATGACATCAATGACATTCAACTGGTCGGTAGGCAAGGCGTTGGATCCCAGGCTTCCATCTTCAAATACGTTTCCTCCGCTGGATACAACGATCGGATTTCCATCCTCAACGACATATGCACCGGCCGAACCAATTTTCTCTGAAAAAATGTTGTTTTGAAGCTCCATCGAAGCCGTATGAGAAGGATCGTCCGGACTCGTCCACTGAGCAATGTGAGGGGCGAAATCTCCCTCATTAAAAGCAAAAGTATTATTGACCAATCGCATGGGACTTCCAAAGGCTGAGGATCCGTTATTAATGATGGCTCCTCCGTTTCCACGGGCCTGGCTGGAATTATAGGCAAAAATGCAGTTTGTGATGTTTACCTCACTATCAGAATTCGTGATCGCTCCTCCCTGGTCAGAAGCAATATTGCCGATAAATGTCGTGCGCGTCAGATCCAATCGTGATACAGCTGCGGAGTCACCTAAAAATAGAATCGCGCCACCGCTTCCATTATCTGTGCCTAATGCAGACACATTCGTTTCGAATATAGAAGAATCGATGGATGCTATCGTTCCGGTTCTTAAGAATAGGGCTCCCCCTGAATTATCAGCCTGATTTTCTCGGAAACTTGTTCCAATAATAGCTAGCAAAGTTGAGTCCTCTTGGGTATAGATGGCTCCTCCGGACTCTCCGGAGCGGTTTTCAAAGAACATGGAGTTAATAATTGAAACGGTAGGTTCAAAAGTGGCAGAAAGAGCTCCACCGGAATTCGAGGATTCGTTATTCTCAAAGCTACAATTGGAAAATTGAGCTTCGGTGCCATCTCCCTGCACCCCAATAGCGCCTCCAAAGGTCCCTTCACTTCCAAAAAAGCGGCATCCGGCGAGAATATTAAATCCTCCCTGTATTTCCATGGCTCCGGATCCATTTTCACATGTGTTATTGATGAACTCACAATTTCGAATCAAACTCTCCACATGATCATCAAACTTAAAAATGGCTCCTCCGGCACTGGAAGAAAAGTTGTTATCAAAAGTGCAAGCAATCATGATGTGGATATCTCCATCGGATAAAAAAGCTCCTCCCGCAGGACCTGTGCCCGTTACCCCGGCATTGTTATCTATGAAGGTGCAATTGATAAAAGAATCCAAGGAATTTAAATGGTAAATCCCTCCTCCGGAACTCACTGAAAAATTTTCACCAATGGTGCAATTCTCCCACAATCCACTGGCCAGGCCAC
>CAZGGG010000093.1:0-7874 GCA_964525165.1 uncultured Saprospiraceae bacterium
AAATGCACTTAGCGAAATGAAACGACTCAGCCAGGCAGAGGGAATAGATCGCGTTCTTCAAGAGCAGCAACTCGATGCCATCATCGCCCCCACGGGTTCCCCGGCATGGACCACGACTCAAGGTAAAGGAGATAATTATATTTTGGGTACCTCCTCTCCTGCGGCTCAGGCAGGCTACCCGGCGGTAACGGTTCCAATGGGATTCGTTGACGGTCTACCGGTTGGGCTTTCTTTCTTCAGTACGGCTTGGACAGAAGGAGCGTTGATTGGGATGGCTTATAGTTATGAGCAGGCCACAAAATTCAGAAAAGCACCGGAGCTTCAATAAGCACCTCCTATGCAGAAGACTGCCGGCACCTTATGTAAATCAGGCCGCTTGTGTCTTTTCCAGTCTTTGATTCTTGCAGTATATATGTAAGAATCACTTTGGGTCACATTGGCCGCAATACAGAAATAAGTTTCAGGCTGAAGTATTTCCAAAGCTGATTCAATCATCTTCTCGTTCCGATAAGGCGTTTCCATAAATATCTCCGTCTGCTGTTCTTTACGAGCACTTTGCTCCAGAGATTGTAAGGCTTGTTTACGCTCGGATTCCCTCTGAGGAAGGTAGCCGTTGAATCGAAATTTTTGCCCATTCAATCCGGATGCTATCAAGCTCATAATGATGGCGGAACTGCCTGCAGCCGGTATGACACGAATACCTTTTTCATGGGCTTTACGCACCAATCGTGCACCAGGATCAGCAATGCAAGGCAGTCCGGCTTCAGAAACATATCCAATATCCTCACCTGACAATAATCGGTTGATATACTGCTGCAACTCTGCGTCTTGCGAACGCTTATTAAATTCCGGATAGTCAGCGGTGTGAACATCTCTGAATTGAGTCATAAATCGGCGAGCTGTACGGGCATTTTCCGAAAGGAAAAGAGATAAACGCTTCATAACATTCATGGCATACTCGGGAATATGACCTTCCCATTCTTGCCCTAATGGCATCGGTAACAAATACAAACATCCCGGCTTTCTCTCCACAGCTCTTTTTTTGCTAAGATAAAACCTACATTCTATTACGCATCGTTTTTGAGGGTAAGCCTTAGAGTTAAGATTGCTTGAACTTTCCTATTTTCGCTTCCGATGACCTATACCATCAAATTACAGCAGTTTGAAGGTCCGTTTGACCTACTTCTCTTTTTTATTGAAAGAGATGAACTCGATATCTATGATATTCCTATTGCTCAAATCACGAAGGACTTCCTCGATTATATACAGCAACTAGAATCTATGAATATCGACTTAGCCTCTGAATTTATTCTGGTGGCGGCAAGTCTGATGCGCATCAAATCTAAAATGCTTCTGCCGAGAAAAGAATTAGATGAGGAAGGGAATGAAATCGACCCCAGAGAAGAACTAGTGGCCCGGCTGTTGGAATACAGAAGATATAAAGGCATCCTAGAAGAAATGAGGGCTCTGGAAGAATCCAGGGCCAAACGCGCAGACAGAGGATATGTGAGCGAAGAATTGCAGTCTTTGGCCAATCAGGCGCTCGCCGATGCAGAGCTGGAATCCCTGACTTTGTTTCGTTTGATGAAAGCCTTTGATCAGGTTATGCAGGACTGGAAGCAGGCACGCATCAAGAAGGTGCATACCGTCCTGAACTACAAATACTCTATACAAGACCAAAGAGAGCGTATCCAGGGCCTACTCCGTAAAGGAAATAAAACGAATTTCGCCTCTATTTTTGAAGTTTGTGAAGACCGGATGCATGCCATTGTCACTTTCTTGTCTCTTCTGGAAATGGCCAATCGTCATGAAATTCACCTTATCGAAGGTGAAGGCGTCAATCACTTTTGGGTCATGCCTAAAGATGAAGAAGAAGAGTAATTATTTGAGGGATTGTACGATAAATCCATTCTTTAGGCGGGGCTCAAACCAGGTACTTTTTGGAGGTAAGGTTTTCTGTGCATCAGAAACATCCACAAACTCCTGAACCTGCACCGGAGGCAGACAGAAACCTACGTTGAATTCACTTTTCAAGACCTTGTCACGCAGACCTTCCAAGCCTTTGGGCCCTTGAATATAATCCACCCTGGAATCTTCTTTGACATCTTTAATTCCTACAATTTCCGTCAGGACATATTTGTCAAAAAGTGCAGCATCCAGCAATACCTCCACATCATGGTGCTGATCTAATATTTCTTGCTTCCATTCCAATTGGTACCACTCTTTTTTCAGCATCATCGTTAAAAGATGTTTCCGAAGAGGCTTCTGTGGAGCCGGAAGCTCAGTAATATGGAAGTATCGGGCCAGACGGGCCATGAGTTGTGTTCCGGTCAAATCCTCCAAAACACTCACCACTCTGTTATAATCATGAATCTCTAGTTGGTCAAAGCTAAATAAAGCAGAATGCAACCATTGAAAATCCAAACCGGATGCGTTACTACCTTCTCTTTGCAATTCATACAAGTGAGAAGTGGTCGCGATTCTGTGGTGCCCATCCGCAATATACACGTGATCAATAGAGCTATAGAGCTTTCTCAAACGCTCCATCATATCTCCATCGGTCACTCGCCACACTTTATGCTGAATGTTATCTTCTGTCAAGGTAATCTTATAAAACTTACTGTGGGTTTCTTTGATCTCCTCAAATAAGGCGATTAAGTCTTCATTGCGCTCATGCGAAAGTAAGACCGGCTTGATCATAGCCTTTCGATCCAGCATCAGTTCAGTCGTTTTCTGTTCTTTGGCGGCTAAGGTGTGCTCATGAACTTTGATATGACCTGTTCGATAATCCTGAATATCTACGCAACACAAAAGTCCCAGGTGCCGCTGCCCATTTCTTTTAATTTGATAGAGGTAAAAAGCTTCTTGGGAGGTTTTTTTGAAAAAGCCGTTTTTGACATATTGAGGATACTCATACTTAACGGCATCAAAAAATGAGTCTGCCGAAGCAATCAATTTTGTGTCAGGATGTAAGGCTCGATAAGGTGCGATCTTCATCGGTCGTTCTTTTGTCGAGCGCTAAAATAAACTTACCCAGCTAGATTTCAATCTTCTAGTGAATCATTTTTAAGAAGGGATTCTCAAACCAATTGTCTTTGGAGTTTGCCAAGGTATCTAATGCCGCATCAGCCGTTTGCGTAACCTGCTTCAGATCTTTGATCACTTTACTAAATTCTTCAACTTCTTCCTGTTTCCCTTTAACAGAGCTGATTTCTTCTAAATCTCGCAAAAGAGGATTCAATTCCTTCTTTTTACGATTGATCAATATCTGACGAAATACTGTCCACATATCTTTTTCTGCGCAATAGTAATCTTTACGATCACCGGGGATTAATTTTTTGTGGACCAAGCCCCAATCCATCAAGGCGCGCAAATTTGTATTCACACTTCCCCGGGATAATTTTAGAGATTCCATGATGGTATCTGCACATACAGGCTCATGTGATACCAGCAGACAAGCATGGACCTGAGCCATAGACCTGGAAATTCCCCAGTGTGTAGCCATAGCACCCCAGGTTTCCATAAATCTTTGCTTGCCTTCCTTTATGTCCATGTGAATTTTGTTTATGCGAACAATTCATAGAGCTCATCTTTGGCGATGAAGTCCTAAAGAAGTACAAATCTTTCCGAAAATCGTTCAAAGAACGATAAAAAAGGATCGACTCTAGACTTTTAAAAAAGGAGCTCTGCTGACCATCGCATCTATGGTTTTCTTTCCCAAATCAACTTTTACCTGCGTTCCTTTGGTCATAAAATCGCGATGGACATAACCCAAAGCTATAGGTTTTTGCAAACTGGGTGACAAGGTTCCGGAAGTGACCTTTCCAATTTCTTCTCCGGATTCAGACAAAATGGAATATCCTTGTCGAGGAACGCGGCGACTATCCAGTTCCAAAGCTACCAACCGCCTACCAATTCCATTAGCCTTCATGGCTTCGATGGGACCACGACCTACAAAATCTCCCTTTGATTTTAATTTGGTGATCCAGCCTAAGCCTGCTTCTAAAGGGTTGGTGTCGTCCGTGATATCGTTTCCGTATAAACAATACCCCATCTCCATACGCAGCGTATCTCTGGCACCCAATCCACAAGGTTTCCCACCTGCCTCAATTAACTTTTGCCAAACCTGAGCTGCATGCTCATTTTCGAGATATAATTCAAAGCCTCCGGAGCCCGTATAACCCGTAGCAGACACGAGCACATTTTCAAAACCAGCCACTTGCCCCTTCCGGAAATGATAAAAGCTAATGTCCCCTAAAGGCATATCGGTAAACTGCTGCAGCAATGAGGTGGCGTCTGGACCTTGGATAGCAATTAAACTGGTGCGGTCAGAAATATTAATACTATCTGCCTCAAATGCCCCTTTATGCTCTTGAATCCAATTCCAATCTTTTTCAATATTTGCCGCATTGACGACCAGCATGTAAGATCGTTCACCGGCTGAACAATGCTCTTCTGTCAAACGATATACAATCAAGTCATCCACTATCCCACCCTCGTTATTGGGCAAACAACTATACTGAGCTTGACCTATTTCAAGTTTACGCACATCATTAGAAGTCACATAGTCAACCCAGTCTTCCGCCTGCACTCCTCTGATAATAAAACAACCCATATGGGAAACGTCAAATAAACCCACACCAATTCTGACGGCCTGATGTTCTTCGTTCAATTTAGTATAAGTGAGGGGCATTTCATAGCCCGCAAAGGGTACCATCTTGGCACCTAATTTCACATGCTCTTCAAATAAAGCTGTTTTCTTCATAATTTCTTTTTGATTGTAATGCTTACGATCTCATCCCCGACTTGCAGTTTTTTGACTACTTCCATACCCTTCTGCACCTTCCCAAAAATCGTATATCGCCCATCCAAATGAGGAGTAGGACCGTAAGTTATAAACCATTGGCTGCTTTCAGTATCTGTTCCTGCACTCGCTACCCCTACCCATCCGGCCTCGGAATAGTGCGCTTGCTCGCTGGATTCTGTCGGTATGGTAAAATCACCCGAGCCATATCCATCTCCCTGTGGGCAACCGGTCTGTGCCACAAAGTTCGGTACGACCCTATGCCAGGCCTTTGATGTATAATATCCTTCGGCAACACTTTTAAGAAAACTGCTCACTGTAAAAGGTGCGTCCTTAGGAAGCAAAGCCAAGGTAAAAGTTCCTTTCGTTGTTTTTACTTCCACTTCCGTGGAATCCGTGATGCCGGAGAGCAGAGCTGTATCCGGCAAAGCCCAGTTTTTTTCTTCCGGTCCTATCTCAAGGGTTTCCTCCAATGCTGTAGCAGCCTCTTTCAAAAATAATCCGGCTTCGGCATCTGCCGGGAACGATAAGCGATCATAAGTCTCCTGAAGAAATTCTAGATTCGGGTAATACTTCTGTGCTGCCGAAGCCTCCTCTTTAAGTATAAGACTCGCTTCGCAAATGGCACCGGAATGTCCTCCACTAAAAACATCTTGAATAAAATCGAAAACAGATCGTTTAATCGACGCAGCACGACCGCCTAGAATTAATCGGAATCGATCATCCTTGAGGGCTTTCGATATGGATCGAACAGCAGTCGTCTTGACAAAAATACTGGACTCCCGGCTCCGGTAGATTTCTATCAAAAAAGGGATACTACTCGGATCATAGGCAAAAGCCTCCAACAAAGCAGCTTTTAAATATGGATTTTTCTGAGCTTCATACTCCTGCCGCAACTCATTCATTAAGGTCGTTTTGGTCAGTTGGTAATAGAAAGGCAAATGCTTTAAAGCCGCTCCGAAAAGACCATAGCGTACCCTGGGGTGAAGACCTTCTTCTTGCGCCCATTCACGGTAAACTACCGCTTGATCTTCCTGACCATACTTTAAAAAATACTCGGTTGCAGCTACCGCTACATCAACATCCGAATCTGTGAAAAACTCCTTGACTTCGGACTCGCTAATGCGGCCTCTTTTTTGAGACATCGCTCTTACATAAGCCAACCTCACACTAGCCTGAGGATGTTGGGCAAACTTTTGCAATAAAGCCTTATTATCAATCTTGAGTGCAGGTAACGTATAAGCAAGACGCTCGAGCAATTCGGGATCCTTTGTTTTCTCTATCGTTCTTTTCAAAGCGTACTGGAAAGAATCCAAATCCCCATCATGATACCTTTTCAAGTATTCGGCGGCGACGTACCGTACGGTAGGCGCATAGGTGGGTGTGGTCAGGAAAGAAATCATTTTATCCGTACTCTCCGGACTCATGATGCCACGAATAGCAAACTGAAACAAAGCTCGTGCCTGGCCCAAAGTCAGTAATGAGTCTTTAGGACTATATGTCTTTACCTGAGCAATTTGAAGGGCATGCTTGGCATTTCCTGTCTTACCTACAGCTTCCAGCACCAAACTATTGTAAAGATCCAGCTGCCCCAAGGAGTCATTTTGATCAAACGCATTGACCAACAGCTCGGCTGCTTTAGAGGAGCCGGATTGCCCCAATACAAAAGCTGCTTTTTCCCGAATAGGCAATAAAGGATCATCCAACATTTTAGCTATCGCAAGCAGGGGTATCTCCATTCTTTGATTGGAAAACATCTGGAGGGCTATATATCGCTCGACCGGATGATGGCTTGTGAGAAATGGTAATAAGCTATCGGGCTCTCCTGCCAGCCCAAATGACCATATAGAGGCTACCTCCGTGCCGTGATAAACTATTTCGTCGAGCGTCGGCTCTTGAGTCTCTTCTGCAGGCACACAGCTGACCATTACAATGACCAAAAACATGAAAAACGATATGAGTCTAGGGTGCTGCATGCTGAATTCTATGTCCTAAAATTAGTAAAAGAAGCGGGCTTCAAAAGGATAAAACGGAGAACTTCCTAACGGAAAAAATTAAAATCCCGCTCCTCACTTTCGTCCCCTTTTTCATCTTTGTATTGATCGCAATCCGTTTCAATTTTCAGATCCTCAGGCTCATAAAATCTTCGCCCGATATCTATATCCGGCAGCTCATCTGCACGGGCTTCCAACTGGCGCATAAACTCCGTATAGACGGGTCTTGCCATAGTAGACCCCTGCCCCAGCGCAATAGATCTAAATCGGATCCAACGATCCTCACCTCCTACCCAGGTACCTACCACGATATTGGGGGATATTCCGATATACCAAGCGTCTGTTTGATCATTAGTGGTTCCGGTCTTTCCTCCAACATCTGACTTGAGGTTCCCTTTATACTTAGCGACATTACCGGAATATCGAAGCATCTCTACCATAACATAATTCACATCTTCGTTCAAGGCAACTTTGGTCTCCGGAACGCTTTGATACAAGATCTTTCCGTTTCGGTCTTCTACTCTACTGACAAAACTCGGTTTTTGATACCTTCCATTATTCGCAAAAGTACTGTAAGCTGCTGTCATCTCGAGCGCTGTGAGATCAGCAGATCCCAATGCAATAGACGGTTGCCTTGGAATTTTATATCGACCATTGGGCAGAACAGCCGCACTGTCGATTCCCATATTGTTGACCAGGCCTAAAACAGGTCGTGTATCTCCCAACTGCTTCATTAAAAACACACTGACAGTGTTTTTAGATTGTTTCAAGGCCTCATAAAGGGTAATATTTTCATTCGAATACTCGTCATCTGAATTCTTTGGCTCCCATGCCTCGATCAGGCCAAAATTTCCTTCGCCCTTATCAATTGTATACTTCACATCTGTAACCGGAAAGCAAGGAGAAAACCCCTGGAAAGAGATCGCCGTTGCATAGAGAAACGGCTTAAAGGTAGATCCGACTTGTCGATTGGAAGTTACATGATCGTACTTAAAGTATCTATGGTCCGGACCTCCTACCCATGCCCTGACTTCACCACTTCGGGGATCCATCGCGAGAGAGCCTACCTGAAGGAT
>CAZGGG010000093.1:7885-9579 GCA_964525165.1 uncultured Saprospiraceae bacterium
CAAACACAGACATTTCGACCTTTTGCTTGAATTGTCGGTCGACCTCTTCCTGAAAAGCATTCCAGCTAGCTTTGAGGCGCTCCCATTGATCACTGCTTAAGAGCTTCTTATACTGCGCAGCCTTTTCTTGGGAAACCAGCCGGTTAGCCCTTAACCCATCGATATAATCCTTATTTTTTTCCGCTTTGAGCAGACGATCCATATCATAATCGTGAAAGGTAAAACTAAATTCACTTTCAATCTTGGCTGCATCTGCTATAAACATCTTTGCACTGATGGATCGATATCGATCCGTATTTCTTATTTGTTTCTCCAGAACCGACAATTTGATATCCTTCGGGATTTCATCATATGGGTCTGTCCATATATCTCTGTTTCGCCAATGTCTGAAAAATTTCGATTGCAGATCCGGCATGTGTTTATTCACTGAAGATTCCAGCATTTGCTGCATTCTCCGATCAATCGTAGTATAGACTCGGAGACCATCCCGATCAACATTATAGAGACGGCCTTCTCCATTTTTCAAGTCACGATCTTTGATCATGTCCTTTAACCATTGTCTTAAATTGGATCTGAAATAGGTGGCCGGTCCCGTTAAATGAGAAGTCCTTTCAAAGGAGGTGATATCAACCTCTATTGCCTGCAAAGAATCTTTCGTACGCTCTTTCAGCACCTCATTGCGGTTCATTTGCGCCAGCACTACATTTCTTCTTTTGAGCGCGTTCTCGGGGTACTTGAGCGGATTATACAAGACCGCATTCTTGAGCATCCCGACCAACATCGCCGCTTCTTCCAGCTGTAATTCTTTTTGTGACTTTCCGAAATATGTTTGCGCGGCTGCTTCAACTCCATGGGCTCCATATATAAAGTCGTATTCATTAAGATACATCGCTAAAATCTCTTCCTTGGTATAACTCCGTTCCAGTCTAACGGCCGTCAACCACTCCTTCATCTTATAATACAAGAGTCGAAAATAGAATCCGATTTTGCCCACATCTTCGAAGTTACGACCGGAATACAACTGCTTGGCCAACTGCTGAGTCAGCGTACTTCCTCCTCCTGAACTCGATTGTTGCAGAATGACGGTTTTCACGCCCACACGCAATAAGGCCCAGAAATCGATACCGGAGTGACTGAAATATCGAACATCCTCAGTGGCGATCAAAGCATTGACCAAATGGGGATTCAAGCTATCGAAAGGTATAGCTACACGATTCTCGACGAAGTACTTACCCAAATCCTCTCCATTCCGATCATACACGACCGTGGCATAATCAATATCCGGATTTTCTAGCTCCTTAAAGCTGGGTAAGTCCATGAACGTAAAAGAAAAAATGGTCAATGCCACCCCTACGACACCTGCTCCAAAGATCAACCATAGTAGTCGGGTCCATTTTTTAAACCTACTTTGCTGATCGGGGCCGGGAGGTGTTGACTTTTCTTTGCGCTTTGACATATACGGAAAACTATGATATGATACGAAGTTAGGCTTTTTTTGCCCCTTTTACATACGATTCTAAGGCCTGTTCTATTGTTTTTATAGCAGGATATTGATTGATGATACTTCTTCCCGCTTTTGTGAGCAAGGTGAAATTGAGCCCGGATTGCTCATTTTTCTTATCCCCTTTCATCCATTCCGTCAGATCGGCAATATCTTCTTTGCCGAAAGGCAAGGGCTCATACCATTCATTGAT
>CAZGGG010000094.1:0-1594 GCA_964525165.1 uncultured Saprospiraceae bacterium
GAACCTAGAACGACAGGACCAAAACCTGCTGTGTTGCCAATTACACCATGGGTCTATCCAACTGAGGGGCAAAGATAATACTTAACTCAAAATCTTCAAATCTTAGTCCTCTTTTTTTCCAATCCATCGTACCAACAATGGAATCAGCAGTAAATCAGCCGCTAATGCACTAACCAGGGTCACACTGATCAACCAGCCCACAGTTCTGGTGGGTGGGTGAACGGAGAAAAATAAGATCATGAAACCTGCAAATAAAATGATCGATGTCAAGAGAATGGCTTTCCCAGTTTCCACAAAGGTAGTTTGAATGGCCTCTTCCCGGCTCTGTCCCTTCGAACGAGCAATCTTGTATTTACTCAAAAAGTGAATGGTATCATCAACAGCAATTCCGAAAACCACTGCAAAAATGATTGCAATACCCGCTTCCAAATCGGTACCCGTAAATCCCAATAAGGCGCCGGCCATAATCAATGGGACTACATTGGGCACTAGAGCAATCAGCAGCATAGCAAAGGATCTAAACAGCAAGCCCATTAATAAACTGACAATTCCAATCGCCAAGCCCAACCCGTATATCAGGCTCTCCCGCACATAAACAGAATTTTTATCGAAAATAACGCCGGTGCCGGTTGCTTTGAACGATAAGCCGGCCTCTGTGGCAAAAGGTTCAAACCAGTCCCTGATATCTTTTTGTACTTCTTTAATGCGATCAGCTCCTATATCTTGAACCGTCGCACTCACTCGAGCTTTTTGTCCATCTTCTGTAACCAAGGCGTTCAAACGCCCTGCAGCCCCTAATCTGGATAGGGTTTTTTTATGTTCCTCATAGCGTCTTTCGTCAGATGGGAAAGCATAGGATGCAAGCTTGTTATTATTTTGATAATATTCCACCAACTGAAACGCTTCTGAAGGTCCGTTGACTCTTTGCACTTCCGGATGTTCTTTCAAATATTCCTCCAGCTGGTGAATCGCTTTCATTTTTTGATAGTCTGTCATCGCACCCCCGTCCTCTGACATGAGGGCATATTCATAGGGCCGATAACCCCCAAACATTTTTTCGAAATACTCAAAGTCACTCCGCACTTTATAGCCTTCCGGCAAATTTTCCATGATCGTGTAGTTCGTAGAAATCATGGAAATCCCCCAGGCACTGAGCAGTACCCCTACCACCAGACCGGCCCAGATCCATTTTTTGCGGAAGCGAGTGAAATTATACAGCCTGTTGAGTTGATCCGGCCACCAACGAGAAAGCTTCCCTGCTTTTTGTAGTTCTGATGGATCATAATAGCTCAGCCAGGAAGTCGTAAAGAAAATAACGGCCACGTACGCAATCAGAACGCCAATCGCCGCATTATATCCAAACTCTTGAATGGAGGTGATTCTGCTGTATGAGAGGGACGCAAATCCTATGGCTGTGGTAATGGAAGTAAGTAGGGTGGCCAGCCCAATTTCTTTGATCGTAATGAACAGGACTTTCTTTCGGTCCTCCGACTTTAGACCCTCGTCAATGTATTTACTCATGATGTGGATGACATCGGATGTCCCCACGATGATCATCAGTACCGGGTACAGGGCGGCGATGGCGTTCAGCTCC
>CAZGGG010000094.1:1604-9195 GCA_964525165.1 uncultured Saprospiraceae bacterium
AAGTGCCGACAATGATCATTAAAATCGGATACAAAGCTGCCATTACATTCAGTGCAGAACCACTCCATGCCAAATAGCCGAAGAAGAGCAATAGACTTAGGGAAATAGAAGTCAGGGAAATGGCAATCCCCATGGTTTTTCGATACAGAAAAAACATTACGATCGAAATCAGGATTCCTGCAATAACGGAGGATTTGGCAACTTCCCAAGTCTGCATATCCACCAATTCCGTTTGAAAATAGGCTCTGCCTAAATAGTGGTAAGGTTGGGGAGCTATGTTTTCTAAGGCCGGATCCAATTCCTTTCGTAATTCTCGGCTCGCAGGAAGACTTAGGTTATCTATCGTCTTTACGAAAACAATGATGTCGGAGCCATCTTCAGATAGTAATCGACCGCTAAATCGAGGATCCTTGGGTAAAAGCTTTGCGGCCTCTGATAGTTTGGTGCTGTCCTCAAAAGGGAGTACCCGAACCGGGACGGGGCCGAATGGTGTTTTTCTGGGAAATTCTAAAGAGGTCAGCGAACGAACCTCTTCTATGTAAGGCATTTGGCGTATTACTTTCGTCAGACTATCTACTTGCCCCAAAAAGTCTTTTTCAAACACATCCGGTTCTTTTTCGAATGCGAGTAACAGAAAGTTATCATCTGTTTCAAAGTCCTTGATGAAATTTTGGAAAAACTCCAAATCTTCATCCTCTGAAGGGAAGAATTGTTCGAAGGAGAAATTAAATTGTAAAAAGGGTAATCCCGCTAAGGCAAAAATGCCTAAACCCACAAACAATCCGATCCACTTCTTTCGATGTGCCCAAAAAAATTCAAACCATTTCGGATACGATTGCTCCAACGACATAAATATGATTTCGAAGCGCGAAAATGCACTTTTTTTTATCAATATTAGTGGAACGCGAAATCGTAAAAAAAGATGAGGTGAAAGCTTATTTTAAGGAATCAGGGGTGGAAGCGGGTTGTGATGAGGCGGGCAGAGGATGTTTAGCTGGCCCGGTTTTCGCTGCAGCCGTTATACTGGATAGCTCGAAAGAAATTTCTCCATTCATACGGGATTCAAAGAAACTAAGGCTTGATCAGAGAGAAAGAGCCGCTAGTTGGATTGAGCAAAATGCTGTAGCTTTTGCTGTGGAGTCCTGCAGCGCAGAGGAGATCGACCAATGGAATATTCTACAGTGTTCCTTTATCGCCATGCATCGTGCATTGGATAAGTTGAAGGTGCCATTTGACCGAATATTAGTAGACGGCAATCGATTTAAGCCCTATCAACAGATTCCCTTTGAGTGCATTGTTAAGGGTGATGATCAGTTTACCTCAATTGCGGCCGCTTCTATCTTGGCTAAGGTATACAGAGACCGCTATATGTTGCAGCAGAGTGATCGCTACCCCATGTACCAGTGGCAAAAGAATAAAGGCTATCCAACGAAGGACCATATACAGGCCATTGAACAGTATGGAATCTCTCCCATTCATCGCAGAACCTTCAGTATAAAATCTAAACAGTTGCGTCTCTTTTCATGAAAATTCCTTTATGTTTAGTACATGAAGCTCCTCAACCCCATTGCATTGCTTGTTTTGCTTTTGCTCTCTTCTTGTGTACGAGAGGATTATACCCTTCAGCAAACTGAGGACCTGCTCAGCCCGGAATTTGGTATCCCCCTAGCGAAAGGAACCATTCGCTCTGACGAATTAATCAGAAGGTATGAGCGAGGCTTTACAATTGGGGATAGAGAAGGTCTCGTTACTTTGGTCTATAAGGATACTTTAGCCCCCATATTATTGGATGATTTTCTGCAGTTGCCCAATCAGGCGTTGGGATTCACCTATGAACTCAGTGAAGCGGAGAAAGAATTATTAGATACAGAAGGCTTTTTGTCCATCACCGTGGATGAAAATTTTCCTTTTTATTCTTCTACAGATCGATTAGATTCTATGATTTTCGAAGCCGGAACTTATCAGCTGATCGTGGGTTCAGAGGGGGAATATGATCTTCAAGCTAGTATGTTGGTTCAGGACCCTAATTCCGGAGAAACTTACATAGATGTTGGCTTTGAAGACAAGGAACCACCCATTTATTTTGAGGAGTTGATTGACCTCGCGGACCTGAAGCTTCGATTTTCAAATGATGGTACCAATGTGAATGCCTTACGGATTATCGCAGAATTTAATATCACCAAGAACGATAAAACACCTTCGGAAGAGTTTAGCATTTTCTTTGGTTTTCAAGATATGGTCGTTAAAGCTGCATGGGGGTACATTACGCCCAGAGTTTTGACATTTCCGTCGGAGGATGCTTTTATCCGTCCCTTTAATAGTGCTTATGAGGGCACTTTCCGCATAGAAGATCCCAGTATCAACCTGAAAATTGGCAACAGCTATGGATTGTCTGTCCGTCCAATAGCCAATAGAATTACAGCAGTGGACCTCCAAAACAATCGATTGGTGGTGGAAGGATCAAATATTAATGATTTCCCCGTTTTTACCGGTGCAGATATACCGGGCGATACAGTATTTACACTCGTAGAGATAGATAATTCCAGCATGACGCCCACCGTGACCGATCTGATTGCATTCAAACCTCAAAGGATCATCGGCGACTTTGCCGTGGAACTGAATCCTGATAACGATAGCACTAATTATGTCGCGCTCGATCAAAGTTTGAATGTAGACTTTGAAGTGGAAATTCCCATTTTAGGCTCGATTAAAGATTTTCGACTGGTGGATACGGCAGACTTTACGGTGCCGGATGTGATTGACCAAGCTCAAGAAGCTACTTTGCGATTAACATCTTCCAACGCTATGCCCCTGGGAGCCGGCCTGCGTATGCGATTGCTGAATGAAATATTGGAACCCATAGACACCCTACTTTCAGAAGGCGATTTTATTTTGGTACCGCCGGAGGTAAACTTATCGGTGCCGCCGGATAATCCCTCCTATGGAAGAGTGATTGCACCCTCTCGAAATCTGGTCGAGTGGAACTTAGATGCAGAAGGAATTGAGCTCCTGAAGCAAACTGAATTTATTGAGTTTTCCATTTTTGGAAATACAACGGGCAATGGCGATCATCCGATCCGCTTGTTCCCTGAGGATGCAGTTGAATTCTTATTATCTGCAAAATTTAAATTGTAGGTATGCTACGATTCTTATATACCTGCGCAGGCGTTCTGCTGATCATTAGTGTGCACGGACAAATGACGAGTCCTACGGGTCATTTCGATCACTTAATACAGAACCTATCTGCGAATCCTGCTTTGGAAGTTCCCGGCAGATTGCACATAGGTATTCCTTTATTACATCAAATAAGTGCAGAGCATAGAAATAACTTCTTAAATCCTCGAAACATATTTACGCAAGAAAGTGAAGGGGTTCAAATCGATATTCCCCGATTTTTGGCTTCCATTGGTCCTACTGCACTGACGGCTCAACAATTAAGGTTTGATTTGGGCTTCGTTGGTTGGCGCACAGAAAAGAGGTATTACCACTTTAGGCTTTCTCAAAGAGTACAGGCCACATCCATTCTCCCCGAAGAGCTTTTTCAACTGGCTTTTTACGGAAATGCAGGGGATTTTGAATTTCCAAATGGTGAGGTTGATCTCTCGGGTTTGAACTTACGCGGGCAACACTATTCTGAGTTGGTTTTTGGGGTACAGCAATCCATTAATGATCAGTTCAGAGCAGGAGTGAATATTAAGTATCTGATGGGTTGGAATGTGGCGCAGACAGATATTGAGAGATTCAGTGTCATCACGGATCCCGAAACTTTTGAATTAAATGTATTAGGTGCCTATTCCATCCACGCAGGAGGGTTGGGTAGTCAGGCTTATAATTTTTCCCTTAC
This sequence comes from uncultured Saprospiraceae bacterium, assembly GCA_964525165.1. Lineage (GTDB taxonomy): Bacteria > Bacteroidota > Bacteroidia > Chitinophagales > Saprospiraceae > JAWLFI01. Next base: position 5,449 of record CAZGGG010000094.1, read on the forward strand.
GGCAAATGCAGGATGGGGCTTGGACTTAGGGGCTACTTACGAACCTACAGAAGATTTGCAGTTCCAATTCTCGGTCATGGACTTAGGATGGATCCGTTGGAATTCTGGTGTTGATCGTTATGAGACCCAAAATATCGACTTTGTCTTTGACGGAATTGATGTAACAGACTTCATTTTTGATGCGGGGATAGATTTTGGTACAGAGTTTAACAATCGCTTGGATAGTACACTCAGCCAACTAGAGTCTGATGTCAACGTGGACGCAGAAGAAGGTAATATTGCCTTATCAACTCCTGCCTACATGAGATTCGGAGCAGAGTATGACTTGTGGGAAAAAGGTATACATGCAGGAAAAATATATGGAAATATGATCGCCGGCTTGGGAAATGATTTGATTCCACTTCGTTTGTCAGTTGGCTACATTCATCGATTTGGGAAGCCCTTGCAGTTAGGTCTTCATCTCAGCCAACAAGATTGGGGCCCCTTAAGTCTGGGGACAGGACTTGTTTTAGAAGCGGGTAGCTTCCAATGTTTCTTCATTATGGAAAATCTGGCCAACCTCAGATTCGATCGTTTCAGTGAATCCGCATCGGGGACCAATTATTACTGGCCGGTTCGATCCGATGATGTTCGACTTCAATTAGGCTTTAATCTCGCTTTTGCCGAAAGGCAGGCAAAAGTCCTTGAATAACGGGAGAAAGCATTTCGTCTAAATTTCATTGGAGGCTATAGATTAATTTCAAGCTGGTTGCTTAGTTTTTCTTATCTTTTTAACTACAAAAATGAAAAGATATGAAGCAACTACTACTCCTAACTTTTACCTTATTGAGTGTATGCTCGCTGCAGGCACAGATTTTTGTCAATACCGCTGCTACGGGAAATAATGATGGCAGCACTTGGGCGAATGCTTTTGTCCATTTGTCTGATGCTATAGCGGCATCGGAAGAAGGGGATGAAATATGGGTCGCACAAGGGACATACTTGCCCGGTGGATTGGCAGCATTTCGAGACACTAGTTTTTATTTGAATCACAATGTTCGCATGTATGGCGGCTTTGTGGGAACAGAGTCTGGCTTGAATGAGCGAGGTAACTATGAATCCCATCCCACGATACTTTCCGGAGATGTGGAAGGCAATGATATTGCCGGTAATTTTACAGATAACCGTGATGACAATTGTCGGCATGTCATGTTTTTGGATACTATGGTTTCCAACGACTTTGTGTTGGATGGCTTTTTTATCCAAAACGGCCAGACCGATGACGCAAGTGGATCCGGGAATGACAGGCGAGCAGGGGGAATTCTTTCCTATGGCGCGCCTATTATAGAGAATTGCACTTTCATTGCTAATTACGGTTATTTTGCCGGGGCTTTATACCCCAGAGCCGCTGATGCAACAGGGATCAAGGTAAGAAATTGCCAATTTTTTGGAAATCGGGCTCAGTCCGGTGGCGCGATGTATTTGGTGAGCATAGGTGCCGGACTATTAGAGGACTGTTTGTTTGAGGATAATCAGGCAGATGGTTTCGGGGGTGCGATCTATAATCAGGCCTCCATCGATACATTTATCAATTGTGAGTTTATCAGAAATCAGGCAGGAGCAGATTCAAGAGGGGGAGCCATGTATGTAACAGAATGTTTCACATTGCTTCAAAATGTCACATTTGCCAATAATGACGCATCTTCCAGAACAGGCGGTGCGATCCATTTTAATGCAGATGATGATCCTTGCGTGGCCAGAGTTGTAGACTGTACTTTCCGTGGAAATGCAGCAAGATGGGGAGGGGGGGTAACCCTATATGGAACAAGATGTCGGGTAGATTTAGAGAATTCAGAATTCTCACTCAATGAAGTGGAAACGTCCGGAGGTGCCGTGAGCGTTGGATTCGCTGCTCAGCTGAATGTCGATAATTGTTTGTTTCAGGAAAACAACAGTTCAAATTTTGCGGGAGCTATTTTCATGCAAAATGATTCCAGTAGTTTGAACTTGAATAATTCATCGATTATTTCAAATGTGGCAGAGAATGACGGGGGAGGCTTCCTCACATCTGCGGGAGCTTTCGTGAATATATTCAACACTGTTTTTGAATCTAACTCAGCAGCTTTAGGCTTGGAAGGTGGATTTGGAGGAGCTATTTCATTTGCAGAAGATTCTTTTGATTTGGCAAGGCTTACGATCGATCGTTCCAGCTTTATTGCCAATTATGCGAGTGATCAGGGAGGTGCTTTGTCGCTAGTAGATGTAGATGCTACTATCACGAATAGTTTATTCGTCTTCAATTCAGTAGGAATTGAGGGTATTGCCGGAGCCATTTCTCATAATGCAGTGGGTACAGGAGTCAATCCTGCCGCCAACTTGAATTTAATGAACAACACCATCGCGCTCAATGAGGGTGGAATTGCAGGAGGCTTGGTCGCCTGGGCGGGACCTGATGGAGGTATTGCCAATACTGTATTGCAAAACAATATTTTCAGTAATCCCGGATCCCTTGAAATAGGCGTAGAGGATGGCAGTCCGTCTTTCCGTTCTAATGGGGGCAACTTGTCTTTAGATGCAGCTGCCGCGGCTTATTTGGATAATATGAATGACTTATTGGGTGCTGATCCTTTATTTGTGGATGCGCCTATGCTTGACTTCTCCATCAAGGCTGAGAGTCCTGCCGTCAATGCCGGCGTCAATGATGGTGCACCGGATGTAGACATTGATGGGAATGCTCGCGATGATGGCATGGTAGATATCGGTTGCTACGAAGCGGGCTCTGTTTCCAATGCAAACCCGGATATGAAGGAAGATTTCAAAGTCTTGGCTTTCCCAACCATCACTGACGGAAAGCTGAGAGTTCAGGCAGAAATATCCGGAGTAGAGGGGGTCGTGAAAGCCGGGCTATTCTCTCTGGATGGCAGAAGAGTATGGCAAGGACAATTGCCGGTAGTTGGGCATCAGATTGACCAAGTTCTTCAGCTAAATAATATTCTGCCGGGCAGATATATGTTAAGATTATTTACTTCGGAAGGTGTAGGTGGGGCAAATGTTATTGTTGTACAATAAGCTTATCGCCATATATCGATAAAAGAGGGGGGTCTATCTATAAAATAGCTCCCCTTTTTCTTTAGTACTTACCTTATACCTTGAACACGCTTACCCTCTGACAAGGAGGTTGAACACATTATGTAACACTCTAAACTTAATCTATGTACAAGACATGGACACACCTTGCTTTGCTCGCATGTATCTATTTGCTGAGCACCCCTTTAACCGCCCAGATTTTCGTAAATGCCTCTGCAACGGGGGCTGATGACGGAAGCAGCTGGTCGGATGCTTACACTGATTTACAATCTGCCTTGGAACAGGCATCACCCGGAGATGAAATATGGGTGGCTGCCGGTGTTTATAATCCAGGTGTAGATACGACAGCCAGTTTTAATGTACCTGAAGGCGTTAGGTTACTGGGAGGCTTTTCCGGAACAGAAACTTCAGTTTCTGAAAGAGATGTCACGACTCATGAAACGATTTTGTCCGGAGATGTCAACGGTGATGATATGCCCGGTTTTTTTGAAGAGAACCGAACGGATAACAATTTGCATGTCATTCGTTTGGATACGAATGTTACCATCGCCACTCTGATTGATGGTTTTACCATTTCAGGAGGAGATGCCGTTTTTGATGGAGGGGCATCTATAGAAGTGGGTGCCGGAGGAGGAATTCTCAGTTTTGGTGCCCCCACGATCAATCAATGTATCATAAAAG
>CAZGGG010000095.1:0-9086 GCA_964525165.1 uncultured Saprospiraceae bacterium
TCCTAATAGGAACGAATTCAATACCCTCAATCCGGAGCCTTTGAATCCATTGGCCATGTTGAACCCGGAAGATATTGAAACGATTACCGTCCTAAAGGATGCAGCGGCCACATCTATTTACGGAGCGAATGCCGGGAACGGAGTCATTTTGATCACGACAAAGAAAGGACGGGCCGGCAGTCATTCGATTAATGTATCCACCACCTTAGGCTTTGCAGAGGAAATTAATGACGTAAAATTGCTCAGCAGTCCTGAGTATGTACAGTTGTTTAGAGAGCAATTGTTCAATAGTGGAGAGGATCCCTCTCAAGCGGGGAGTCCCAATGTATTTACTGATTGGAGAGGATTGGCTCAACAGCAAGGATTTAATACACAAACCAATCTGTCATTCAGTGGAGGTACAGAAAAATCAACCTACCGATTATCGCTGGGATATTATTATCTCCAAAGTATAGCGAAGCGTAATGATATTGCACGTTATAGTGCGAATCTCAGCCTGCAGCAGAATTTTTCGGAATATATGAACCTTTCGACAGCCCTCAACTTTAGTCGACTCGATAAGGAAGCCATCAACACTTTCAACCCTAGAGGCTTTCCTCCGAACTTATCTCCTTTTTTGGATAATGGACAATTGAACGAAGAAGGCTTTTTCGCCACACGGCCCAATCCGGTTTCTGTTTTGCGACAGAACGAGAACAGCTATGATAATTACGATGTCAATGGTCGCACGACCCTATCAATCAAAGCCTACCCATGGTTAAAGCTCACCTCTCTTTTTGGTGTCAACTTGTATACCAACAGACAACGGCTCTTTCAATCCGGGCAAAATGCCAGTGGTAGAAACCGGGACGGGTACTTGTCGATTAATAATGATGAAAATTTTCGTTGGATTTGGTCCAATCGATTGAGTGGCGATCTTCCTATGAAAGGCCTCCACCGAATGAGTTATATAGGTGGCTTTGAGGTACAGGACAGAAGAAATTTGAATGCAAGATCCATTGGCCAGGGATTTATTTCAGAAGATTTACGTGAAATCAGCTTTGCCAGCGATCGTGATGCACGATCTTCTAGCTTCAGGGATGCTTTGGTCTCCGGTTTTGCGGATATTTCTTACAATTATGACTATCGATACTATGCGAGCATTAGCTGGAGAAGAGATGCTTCCTCTTTATTTGGGGGAGATGTTCGAAATGCTGATTTTGGAGCTATAGGACTGAGTTGGGTGTTCTCAGAGGAGCTGTTTTGGAATATGGATGGTCTTACCCTTGGTAAAGTAAGAGCGAGCTTTGGAACTTCCGGAAATGCAAGAATTGGAACCTATGCCGCACAAGGCACTTACAGTCTGGGGATAAATAACCAATATGGGGGCGTCATCGGAGCTTTTCCGGTGAATGCAGCCAACCCTGACTTGGGCTGGGAATCCACTACCAAGTGGAACTTGGGCTTGGATCTCGAATGGAATAACAGAATCAAATTAACCACCGAATTTTACTCCAATACGGTGAATAATGCGATATCCTCCGTTTCGATTCCGGCTGAAACAGGATTCAATACCGTCATTTTTAATAATGGCAGTATGCGAAATTGGGGCATGGAATTTACCCTATCCGGTCAGCTGATTCAAAATGAACATTGGAGGTGGACAACGAACTTCAATGCAGCATTTAACAGGAACAAAGTTCTGTCCGTGCCTGTGGAACGCATTCAATCATTAAGTGCAGTGGGAATTCGGGAAGGAGAAGATGTAAACACCTTGTATGGAGTAAAATATGCCGGTGTCGATCCATATAATGGTGAGCCTCTATACGAATTGCCTTCTGGAGAAATCACGGATGATAGATCCCTTGCCTACGATATCAATAATCGTCAACCCATTGGACGATCAGCCCCAATTATGGCCGGAGGAGTGACCAATGCAGTGCAATGGAAGAATTTTTCTCTATCTGTGTTTTTAAATTACTCTTATGGTGGTGATTTTTTGATCAGTGAATTTTATATCTCCGATGGGCGCCAGATTGCCTTTTTAAATCAGTCTGTCAATCAATTGGACCGGTGGCAGCAAGCAGGAGATATCACCTATGTTCCTCGATTAGATATCAACAATCCTTTTCAGAGAACTTCTACGCGCTTATTATTTGACAATGATTTTATCGAACTCAACAATGTTCGATTTTCATATACACCCTTCCGGCAAAAGAATGCCCCCGTTTATCTCAAAAGTCTTGAATTGAGTCTGCAAGTCAATCGCTTGGGCATTTGGTATTTTAGTAAAACTAAAGCAGATCGGAATGGCCCTAAGGAATACCGATTTGAGTTTCCAAGACAAAGAAATTATTCATTCAGCTTAAAAACGCGATTCTGATGAAGAAGATGATATGGATAGGGTCTTTACTTATGCTGTTCAGTTGTTCTGACTTCTTAACGGTCAATGATCCCACTCAGATCGCCAATGATGAAGTGCTCAATAACTTGGATAATGCTGAATTGGCTACCGTAGGCCTCTACAATTTTATGGTCACGGAACAAAGCATGTACGATGAGTTTATCTATGTGTATCCCGAACTCATGGCAGGTAATATTACTCCAAACCCTGACCTGGCCTTGACCGTGATTGAAATCAACCGATATGTGAACCTCTATCAGTTTAATGCAAGAGAAGATGATGATGGTCTCATTGGTTCTCTATATGGCAGTTATTATGAATTGATCATGGCAGCTTCGAATATCATTGAAGCGGTACCTTTAATCGAGGATGATCGTACGGACCTCAAAAATGCCTTGATCGCCGAAGCTTCTGCTATAAGAGCCCTGGCTTATTTTTTCTTGTTGCAATGGTATGGCCAGGATGTTGCATTTTCAAATGGAGCCAACCATCCGGGGGTACCCATAATTTCGGAACGAAGCGACCTGTTTGCCACAAGAGCCCGGAATACGGTCGCAGAGGTATATCTCCTGATAGAAACAGATTTAAGGAGGTCAGCAGATCTTTGGAATACGTCTGCTATTCGTTCTGCCAATAGCCGTTTCTGGCTGAATGAGGATGCCATCTGGGGCTTGCTTTCAAGGGTGTACTTATACCAAGGGAAATATGATCAAGCAATAGCGGCAGCAGACAGCTGCTTGCAAAAAACCAATCTATCACTTTTACCATCCGATCAGCTTTTATCGGATTGGGGTAATCAGCAATTGAGTGAAACCCTTTGGACCTTATCAGCCGATTTTGCATTATCCACCGGTATTAATTCCTTGTACGGTAGTAACATCACGAATGAAGAGCAAGAATTTGTCATTAGCGCAGACTTGCGATCCATTTTTGAGTCAGATGATGTTCGGTTGAGTGATTTGATGATTCGCAACACTTTAGGTCTTTGGTCTACTGCGAAATATCCTTTTGCAGTCAATCAGAAAGCATTAAAACCCATTATTCGTTTAAGTGAGGTTTATTTGAATAGAGCAGAAGCAAACATACAATTAGGGGAAACAGCAGAAGCAAGAGCAGATCTTGAGCGAATTATTCTGCAATCAGGATCATGGACAGAGCTTTCCAATATCGCAAACGAAGATTTATGGAGCTTTTTACAACTTGAAAGGCGCAGAGAATTGGCATTTGAAGGTCATGCCTTTCTGGATCTCAGACGCTGGCAACAATCTGTAGAAAGAAATGATTATCCTGATGAATTGATGAATGCTGATATGGCCTACCCATCAGATTTTTTTGTTTTACCGCTTCCTCAATCAGCCTTAATTCAGAACCCATCTCTGATGCAAAACCCTTCGTACTGATATGAAAACTAGTCTTTGGATATGGTGTTTAATAGTTGTGATGTGGACCGGATGCACAGATTGGCGCCGTGATGCCTTCGAAGATAAACGGTTTGACCCTTCCAATGCATTTGTGCGATTCAATTATGAGAATACATTATCTACTACCGCACAGGATAGTATTCGCCTTCCGGCTAATGTAGATACGGTCATATTTTTGCCGATTGCTTTAAGTGCTCCGAATACAGGACAAGATTTGGAGGTCTTCTGGGAAACGAATAGCAGAGGATGGCCGTTAGATAGTATAGAGATACGAATCGATGGGGTAGAAGATGTCCAACCAATTTTGATTGAGGGAGGGACCTTTGATGAGATTATACAAATTGTCCTTCCGGCAGTGGACAGCGCCCGATTCGAAATTGAAATTATTGAGGTTTCGCCTGAGCTCACTATTGGGTATCCCCGATCGAATGGAAGGGGAGCTAAATTCTCAATCATTGTACCATGAAAAAACACTTACTTTTTCTTTTAGGATGCGCCCTGTTAATCCTTTCCTGCAAAAAGGAGTACAGCGAGGTGAGTGATGCTAAAGTGAGACTGGGCTTAAGTCAAACTTCAGGTATCATTACATTCGAAGATACTTTTCGCTTGCAGGTGCTGACCAATAAACCATTTGCGGAAGCAAAACAGATAGACTTTACTTTAACGACAGACCTTTTGGAAGGTACAGATTATAAATGGGTAGATCAGCGTTTTCAGTTTGATGCGGACGAACTTGAAGATGAAATTGCTTTGGTGATTTTAAGGAGAGATCCAGTTTTGCTAGGCAAGAAGTTTAAGTTTGAGCTCGCTCAGGATGAGGGGTATAATCTCGAAGAAATCAGAGCAGAGGGACTCTTTGAAATCGGAGTAGGACATACAGTAGATATAGGAATTTGGGCTCCTGACGAAGCCTTTCCTCAGTTATGGGGGTATGACAACGACCCCAATCAAAATACCGGCACAGGGAATGGCCGACACTTCGCATTTGCTTATCCTTCTTTGACGAAACAAAATGTAATTGGAATCTATAATCAAGATTCTACCAAAAGCACGAATGCCTTCAATATGCATCGAATTTACGCTGAGCAAGATGTGTCTTCAGCCTCTGCTCGCATTCGAATATTTGAAGCTTTACAATTTGTGCCATACGAAGAAGGAGCTAATGAAGGTCAAGTGTTTTTTATACCACAACAGGTGAAAATTTATAGAAAATCTAGTTCAACCTTGCCTCCTTTCTTTTACATTGGGATGGAAGGTCAGGGAACCTATTCAGAGCAAACAGAGCTCATAGAAATTACCCTTATCTTTGATGAATCCGAAATAGGAGGACCCACCGAAGTGGTGCGGAAATTCTTGTTAAGTGCGAATGAATTATAAACTTAAATACTTGAACACATGATGAGACGATTACTAATTTTTGTGCTGGCAATAGGCAGTATATCCTTATGGGCACAAACGGAACTGCTGAAGGATATTAATCCGGGAATGGAAGATGGAAGCCCAGATCGTTTTACGATCTATGGTGATCTGACCATATTTAGGGGAGATACAGAAGCAGAAGGCCGTGAACCGTGGATCACGGACGGTACGGAAGCCGGAACACGCTTGCTAAAGAATATTGATGAAACAGACGGTAACTCTAACCCCGGGGATTTTATTGAATTCGATGGGCGTATCTTTTTCTCGGCAGATGATGATGTAAACGGCAGGGAACTCTGGGTAACCGATGGTACAGAAGCCGGAACTCAGTTATTTTTCGATATCAATCCGGGTGATGCAAATGGTGCCCCCAGAGATTTCGTGGTCTTTAATAATCTTTTGTGGTTTACCGCTACGACGCCCGATGAGAGTTCAGAATTGTGGGTGTCTGATGGAACGGTAGATGGGACACGCTTATTCCTGGATATTAATCCGGGTGGCTTGCCGGGTAATCCCAATTTTAAATATGTAGCACCTATTTCTAATTTGATGTACTTCAATGCTAATACAGAAGCAGAAGGGGTAGAATTATGGGTGTCTGATGGAACGGAAGCGGGAACCAGATTGGTCTCGGATATTGAAGTCGGAGATGCCAATAGCTTTCCTTCACGATTTGTGGAGGTTGATGGAATCGTTTATTTCAGAGCGAGTACCGCTGAAACTGGCCGAGAGCTCTATGCTACTGATGGAACCGAAGCAGGAACTAGGTTGGTCAAAGATTTATATCCGGGAGATGATGATAGTAATCCGGATGACTTAGTCGCCGTAGGTCTTCCATTTTTTACAGGCCAGGTTCTGTTCTTTACAGGAGAAGAGGATGAAGAAGGAACCAATTTATATGCCTACTTAGCGTCTGCTGATACCATTTTTAATTATGTGAATACCAATACGCTTGGGGCAATGAATCCTGAAAATGTAGGCGTAGGTTTTGGTTTACTTCTTTATTTTACCGGAGAGCTGAACTTGCCGAATAATCAGGGTGGGATTGACTCTTTGGGAAGAGAGTTGTTTTTGATCGATGTGTTTGGTCTAGTCCTGGATGGTGATGCTGGTGAAGTGAATATTATGAGCTTGTTAGAACCTGAGGATCCGGATTTTCAGGATGTGGGCATGGAATTCCTAGATGGATTTATGTACTATTCAGCGGAAACGGAGGACTTTGACAGAGAATTGTTAAGAACTCCAATTTTTGGAAATTTCCAAAATACGCAGCTATTAAGTGATATCAATCCGGGTATGGGTGACTCAGATATAGATGATATCACCATCGTGGGTAAAAATGTCTTTTTTGAGGCATATGACGGTGGAACCATCGGGGATGAACTTTACGTTTTTAGAGTAGAGCGTGGGGTTCCGGCCGTAGTAGAGCTACCTGAGTTGAGTACTGTTTCAGCAGGTGATACCATAGACTTAGGTGTGGTAGATATGGATTTTGATACGACCCTTACATTTGAAGTTACAAATGATGCCCAAGCAACGTATTTATTGGATACGTCAATTATTACGGGCAATGGATATACGATAGACCCGATTGGTAGTGTAGAATTTTTCAGATTTGATGCGACTGCTGCTGATACCTTCTCTGTAAGTTATACCGCCACAGGAGAAGGAAATATTGATGTTGCTGAAGTTACCCTTAGAAGTACATTCTCAGAAACAGATACTCTTCAATTTTATATTAAGGTGGAAGTAGATATGCAAAGTTCAGTGCAGCAAACAATTGCTGAAGATTGGAAGCTGATGCCTAATCCGGTTACGGATTTTGCGACCTTGACAGGTACACCTCTCCCATCAGAAACGGAAGTGCAGTTGATGGATTTGAGCGGTAAAATCGTGAATCGCTGGACACTTTCAGCTTTTCAGAATCAAGAAAGAATTCAATTGACAAGCTTACCCGCAGGAAGCTATTTTTTAAAGATCACAGCAGAAGGGTATCAGGTAAATATGATCCCTTTCATTAAGAATTAGTCAGTTGCTTGTCAGCTATGTAAAGGGCAGTCGTTGGACTGCCCTTTTTTTATGTAAAGCAATCCGGGACTCAGAAATTTTATACTAAATTTATTCGTTGTATAGAGCAAGATGAAATTCCTGTCTAGATCTCATATTATCCTTTTTTTAAGTGGCCTCTTCCTGGGATGGTTCGTATGGAGCATATATCCTCAAGAAGAACTACAGAATGAAAATGGGGATTGGAATATCACGCAATTGCGATCGGTATATCAAACGACCCCATCTCACTGGCCTCCGATGCGAGTAGATTCAGGAGTTCAAGCCATACCCTTGGGGCCCCTGCCTTCAATGAAATATCCAACGGACAACCCCTACTCACCGGAGAAAGAAGATTTAGGAAAGAAACTGTTTTTTGATCCCATCCTTTCCACTTCCAGACAGATTGCTTGTGCTACATGTCATGACTCTGAGTTGGGATGGGCGGATGGAAGGTCCGTTTCTGTCGGACACCGCAGAGTGATGGGGCGCAGAAATGCACCGACTATTCTCAATGTGGGATATTTAGACCATTTCTTTTGGGACGGAAGGGCCCATTCCCTGGAAGAGCAAGCCTTGTTTCCTATTCAAGATCCCATGGAAATGGATAGTAATATTGATACCATTCTTCATCGTTTGCGGAAAGATTCGGCTTATATCACCGCTTTTGCAGAAGCATTTGAGACAGATACCATATCTGAATTACAACTCGCACAAGCCCTTGCTACCTTTCAGCGCTCGATTGTCAGCCGCAAAAGTCGATTGGACTTATTTATGGAAGGGGATTATGATCAATTGGATGACCTAGAAATATTAGGTTTGCATTTATTTCGAACAAAGGCAAAGTGTATGAATTGCCACCATGGTCCGCTGATGACAGATCAGGAATTTCATAACGATGGCTTTGCACAGGTTGGAAGGAGACTAGAAGATCTGGGGAAATTTATGGTCACCCGGGATACTGCAGATATCGGACTTTTCAAAACACCGGGCTTGAGGGATGTCGGTTTTACAGCTCCTTATATGCACAATGGGACTATGCCGGATCTGCTCGGGGTGATTGAGATGTATAATCAAGGGATGCCACAACCCATTCCTAAATCTTTGTTGACAAAGTACACCGGAAAATTTCCGGATGAATCCCCTTTGCTGCATAAACTTCATTTGACCCAACAGGAGAAAAAAGCGCTGGTCGCTTTCATGCATGCCATTTCTACACGACCGGTGCCCATGAGGATGGCAATGGATCTAGAGCAATAAAAGGGGTTCCATCGTTTGGGTGGTACTGCTATTTGTTTTGCCAAAAGAACGGCATGAATAATATTAAAATAGTAAAGAGCTCTAATCTTCCGAGAATCATAATGAAACTTAGAAACCATTTGATGGGATCAGATAAGTGCGCGAAATTATCCACCGGTCCCACAGATCCGATACCCGGCCCTACATTACCCAAGGAAGTGGCGACGGCACCAATGGCAGTGAGAATGTCAAGCCCCATGATCATGACAATGATCGACCCTATGACAAAAATGCCCAAATAGATGAGTAAAAATACCAAAATATTGATCAAGATCTTTCCGGGAACCACCGACCCATTTAATTTCAATGGGATAATAGCCCTTGGATGAAGCAATCTTTTAAATTCCAGATGAATGTTCTTTGCAAACACATAATGACGGACTAGTTTAATGCCTCCTGAAGTGGAGCCTGCATTAGCTCCCAGGAACATCAGACAGAAAAACAATAAGGTTAACCAAGGCGCCCATTGGGTATAATCCACAGTAACATAGCCCGTCGTAGTAATGAGCGAAATCAAG
>CAZGGG010000096.1:0-1068 GCA_964525165.1 uncultured Saprospiraceae bacterium
GAGCTCGTTTGTTTTGCTTACGCTTTTGCTATTCATATGTCGCCACGCTGTGGCTCTTCTGAAAAATAATGATTTTTGCTCTTAATAACCGCCATGCCGTAAACTATAATTGCCAGTCATCTTATCAGGCAATTCTTGGGGCTTTCATTTTCTTGGCAGCTCCAGAGGAGCAACATTATTCTTTTGCAAATATTTCGCTCCTACAGAGCTCGTTTGTTTTGCTTACGCTTTTGCTATTCATATGTCGCCACGCTGTGGCTTTTTGTGAAAGAATGGTTTTTGCTATCGAGCATTACACCTACCAGATGTACCATTCATTTTAGCAAGCTTGGTCATTTTTGGAAATGATGTTTGGGGCTTTCAATTATAAAAGCTCCGTAGGAGCGAAATATTAATAGCAATGAAAGGTGCGTAAATTCAAGCTCCAGAGGAGCGACATTATCCTTCTGTAAAAAGATATTCGTTATTAAAATCGATTTTATAAGCGTTTAAGAAATCAATGTATTCTTCTTGGAATGTTTGTTTCTTATGGTGCTCTTCCTGATTTCTTATATAATTTACAACTTTTGGAATTTGAGACTGACCTAATGTAAAAGCTCCAAAACCAGTTTGCCATTCAAATTTTCCTGCCACTAAACGTTTTTCATTTATCCACTTCGATGAATTCGCTTTTATATCACGGACTAAAGCAGACAAATTGCAATTGGGTTTGGTGCCTATTAATAAATGAAGATGATCAGGCATTCCATTAATAATCATCAATTTCTGGTCTTTATTAGAGATAACACCTGTTATGTATTGATACAATTCGGCTTTCCATTTTCTAGAAATATGGTTTTGTCTGCCTTTTACGGCAAAAACGATGTGGAAATATAATTGTGTGTATGTGTTTGCCATTTAAATATGCCGCTCCTACGGAGCTTTATTATTATGCTTACGCTTGTGCTATTCATATGTCGCCACGCTGTGGCTTTTTGTGAAAGAATGGTTTTTGCTCTTAATAACCGCCATGGCGTAAACTATAATTGCCAGTCATCTTATCAGGCAATTCTTGGGGCTTTCATTTTC
>CAZGGG010000096.1:1168-8797 GCA_964525165.1 uncultured Saprospiraceae bacterium
GAGCTCGTTTGTTTTGCTTACGCTTTTGCTATTCATATGTCGCCACGCTGTGGCTCTTCTGAAAAATAATGATTTTTGCTCTTAATAACCGCCATGCCGTAAACTATAATTGCCAGTCATCTTATCAGGCAATTCTTGGGGCTTTCATTTTCTTGGCAGCTCCAGAGGAGCAACATTATTCTTTTGCAAATATTTCGCTCCTACAGAGCTCGTTTGTTTTGCTTACGCTTTTGCTATTCATATGTCGCCACGCTGTGGCTTTTTGTGAAAGAATGGTTTTTGCTATCGAGCATTACACCTACCAGATGTACCATTCATTTTAGCAAGCTTGGTCATTTTTGGAAATGATGTTTGGGGCTTTCAATTATAAAAGCTCCGTAGGAGCGAAATATTAATAGCAATGAAAGGTGCGTAAATTCAAGCTCCAGAGGAGCGACATTATCCTTCTATAAAAAGATATTCGTCTATAAACCCATATGTGCCTTAGCTTTCTCTACCTCTTGAATTTACACCTTAAAATATTTGCTCTCCGGATGACTGAAATACCAGCCACTCACACTCGAAGCCGGATACATCGCATAGCTCTCGGTCAGGGAAATGCCTATGCGCTCCTCGACATTGAGTAAGTCAAATAATTTGAGTTTCTCCTCATGTACCGGGCAAGCCGGATAGCCCGGAGCCGGACGAATCCCCTGATAGGATTCTTTGATCAAGTCATCATTAGAGAAAGACTCATCGGCAGCATAACCCCAGAACTCCTTACGAATGCGCTCATGTAAATGCTCTGCGAAGGCTTCCGCCAATCTATCCGCAAGGGCCTTCAACAAGATGGCATTGTAATCGTCATGCTCCGCTTCAAATCGAGCGACATGTTCTTCAATTCCATGTCCGGTGGTTACCGCAAAGGCGCCCATATAATCCTTTTGTCCGCTGTCTTTAGGAGCCAGAAAATCCGTCAGACACAAATTCGGCCGACCGGCGGCTTTCTTCGATCGCTGCCGCTCATGATCTAATATCTTTAGAAGATCTCCGGATTGCGGATCATAGACCTCGATACGATCTCCTTTTATGGTATTGGCCGGGAAAAGACCAAATACACCTTTGGCGGTCAGCCATTGCTCCCTCACGATTTGATCCAGCATGTGCTGGGCATCCTCGAACAGTTTGCGGGCTTCCGTACCAACGATTTCATCATCCAAAATATCCGGAAAACGGCCCGCCAATTGCCAGGTGCGGAAGAAGGGCGTCCAATCAATATACTTCCGTAAAATATTGAGATCGTAGGCTTCAAAAACTTTTGTGCCCTTGAATGAAGGTTCAGGAATGCTATAGTTCTCCCAATCCAATTGCAAGGCATTCGCACGGGCCTGCTCGATAGATATTTTTTCTTTGGACCTTCGATTCGCTCGGCTGACAACCAGTTCCTGATACTCCTGACGCGTCGCCTTAGCGTACGCCTGAGCAGCTGATCGATCTTGTTGCAGCAGCTTGCTGACCACATTGACCGCTTTGGAAGCGTCCAGCACATGAAGCACCGGACCCGAAGGATAAGCCGGATCGATCTTCACAGCGGTATGCACCCTCGAAGTCGTCGCGCCCCCGATCAAAAGCGGAAGCGTAAACCCTTCTCGCTCCATTTCTTGTGCTACATGCACCATCTCATCGAGAGAGGGTGTAATCAAACCACTCAAACCGATCACATCCACTTGATGTTTCCGGGCCTCTTCCAAAATTTTATTGGCAGGCACCATCACGCCCAAATCAATGATCTCATAATTATTGCAGGCCAGCACCACACCCACAATGTTCTTCCCGATATCGTGGACATCTCCTTTTACGGTGGCCATGAGCACTTTCCCTTTCTCCGAGCTACCGGATTTTTGTTTGGCTTCTTCTAAATATGGCGTGAGGTAAGCGACGGCTCTTTTCATGACCCGGGCCGATTTCACCACCTGGGGTAAAAACATCTTTCCGGAACCAAATAAGTCACCCACCACATTCATCCCATCCATCAAGGGTCCTTCAATTACACCTAAGGGATCCTGCAAAGCCTGTCGGGCTTCCTCTGTGTCGGATTCAATGAACTGTACAATCCCTTTAACCAGTGAGTGTTCCAATCGCTTTTTGATGGGCCATTGCCGCCACTCGGCATCTTCGCCCTGATCGCGCTTTTTCCCTTCGTACTTCTGGGCCAGTGCCAATAATGCATCGGTGGCCCCATCATGCTTATTGAAGAGTACATCTTCGACTTTCGTCAAAAGCTCCTTATCGATATCTTCGTAGACCTCCAGCATACCGGCATTCACAATACCCATGTCCATGCCGGCCTGAATGGAGTGATACAAAAAGGCGGAGTGCATCGCCTCCCGAATGGCATCCATCCCACGGAAAGAGAAAGAGATATTACTCACCCCTCCACTGATTTTCGCGCCCGGACAACGCTCCTTGATCTGCCGGCAGGCTTCAATAAAATAGATCGCATAATTATTATGCTCTTCAATGCCGGTTGCAATCGCAAAAATATTCGGGTCAAAAATGATGTCATGCGGCTGAAAGCCCACCTCTTCGGTGAGGATCTTGTAGGCTCTCTCACAGATCTCTACCTTCCGCTCGGTGGTATCTGCCTGGCCCTCTTCATCAAAGGCCATCACGATGACCGCTGCGCCATATTGGCGAACAGTCTCTGCCTGCTGCTTAAAGGCTTCTTCTCCCTCTTTCAAGGAGATCGAATTGACCACACTTTTCCCTTGTACGCATTGGAGTCCGCTTTCGATTACCTCAAACTTAGATGAATCGACCACTACCGGCACCCTTGCGATATCCGGCTCGGCCATCACCAGATTCAAAAAATCTTTCATCACCTGTGCAGAATCCAGTAAGCCTTCATCCATATTGACATCAATCATCTGGGCCCCACCTTCTACTTGCTGCACCGCTACTTCCAGGGCGGTGGTGTAATCCTCCGACTTGATCAATCTCTTGAACTTCCGGGATCCGGTGACATTCGTACGCTCCCCGATATTGACAAAATTGAGGTTCTCACGCAGGATCAAAGGTTCTAAACCACTGTAATTGCTCAGTTGGGGCAAATCCGGAATCACTCTGGCTTCATAAGGACGCACAGCCTCATTCATTGCTCGAATATGATCCGGTGTTGTCCCGCAACAGCCCCCCACAATATTGATCAATCCATCACCGGCGAAGCGTTTCGCCCATTTCGCCATCTCCTCTGCCGTTTGATCATAGCCCCCGAATTCATTGGGTAAGCCGGCATTCGGATAGGCGGAGATGTAGGTTTCTGCGATATCAGAAATCGCTTGAATATGCGGATACATTTCCTTCGCCCCTAAAGCGCAGTTGAGTCCCACTGCAAGCGGGCGGGCATGCTGAATACTGATCCAAAAAGCTTCCGGCGTTTGTCCGGAAAGAGTGCGTCCGCTGGCATCTGTAATCGTTCCGGAAATGATGATAGGAATCTCCTCCTGCAGTTCCTGCTCGAGTTCCAGCACTGCCTTGATGGCGGCTTTACAATTTAAGGTATCAAAGACCGTTTCGATCAGAATGAGGTCGACTCCTCCCTGCCACAATGCCCGGCTTTGTTCGAGATAGGCAGTTTTCATTTCTATAAAATCCGTCGCCCGATAACCCGGCCGATTCACATCCGGTGAGATAGAAAGGGTCTTATTGGTCGGACCGACCGCACCGGCTACATAAGTCCGCTTCCCGGTTTTATGGTAGAATTCATCGCTGGCTGCGCGAGCCACTTTTGCGGAAGCGAGATTGATCGCCTCCACATCATGCGATAGTCCATAATCGGCCTGAGCAATGGATGTCCCGCTAAAAGTATTGGTCTCGATAATATCCGCGCCCGCCTCCAGATAGGCTAAATGGATCTCTTTGATCATATCGGGACGGGTCAGAGACAGGAGATCATTATTTCCCTTGAGGTCTGAGGGATGGTCCTCATATCTTCCCTTCCGGAAATCCTCTTCCGTGGGCTGATACCGCTGGATCATCGTTCCCATAGCCCCATCGAGGATGACAATTCGCTCTTGTAAAAGCTGACGTAAGGATGCTATATTGGTGCGCAAAAGCTGTATTTTAGTTGAAAGACTGAAAATATGGAAACTTTCATTCATCCCAAGGCCGAAGTGCATCCCTCCGCGAAAATTGGGGCAGGAACAATCATTGATGCCTTCTGTCTGGTGGAAGAAGGGGCAGTGATCGGTTCGGATTGCAGGATCGGCAAGTTTGTCTCTATCGAAAAGGGCAGCGTCGTCGGAAATGGTGTAGTCATCAGTCATGGCGTGAGGCTCTTTGAAGGCATCCGGGTGGAAGATGAGGTTTTCATCGGTCCCTCTACCGTCTTTACCAATGTGCTCAATCCACGTGCTTCTGACTTCCGTAAAAATCCTGTCAAAGAATTGACCATCTTGCAGAAAGGCTGCACGACCGGTGCGAATAGCACCATTTTGGCCGGTGTGAAAATCGGCCGTTATGCCTTTGTAGGCGCCTCCGCTGTTGTACTGAAGGATGTCGATGATTATAGTTTGGTCGTCGGGAATCCGGCCAAGAGAATCGGATGGATGAGCAAGGAAGGCGGACGTTTGCATTTTGGGCTGAATGGCACGGCCAAATGTCCGGTGAGTGGTCATCCGTATCAATTGATCGACGGTCGGGTCAGCCCCGACGATTTCTAGAAATCCATGCCCGGCGGGTCAAAGTTCACACTCACCCCTAAGGTCCACATGAAATCATTATAGATTCGATCGCTCCTCGAAAGATCTTCCTGATCACGATATTGCAAGATGCTGCGCAATAAAACACCCGGATAGAGCTCATAGTTGACCTTGAGCCTCATAGAGGCCACCGTACGTGTTTGCCCTTCCAGCCATTCAAATCCATCGTCGCGGCTACGTGTGTCATAAGACTCTGTAATATTCCAACCCACATTTTCATCTACGGAACGACCCTGCTGACTCAACATAAATAGAAAGCTTCCGCTCCAGCGACCGGCCGGCTGATAGTTGAAATGCACCAGATACTCCTGAAAATTTGCTCCCAATGGATGTGCCAAAGGCATATTGTAATGGGTGGCCGCACGCAAAGAATCTCGGTGCGTGTAGGTAAAGGGGCGCACCCAGTTGACTTCGGCTTGAGCCGTCAAATGGGGAATGTTGAACGCATCAAAATACTTCACGCCCAATTGCACACCATATTTATTGCCCCACCAGCCTCGTGTGTCGCCAAAAAGCTCACCGAAGGTGAACTCATCCAGGGTCAACTGCCCGTAAACGGACCAACGACGTGCCAGATCCCAGCGAAAATCGGCTCCCAATAAAGCATTATCAGGGCTGCCCAGTGCATGTTCAATCGATCGATAAAAGATGATCGGCACCAGATAATTAATATCAAACCCATTGCCGCGATGGAACATCACTTTTTCGTAGACCCCGAACCGAAGCGAGGGGTTGATGTGTATCGAAAAATAATGCAGGGCAAACCATTTGGGGGTAATCAAATTGTCTCCTCTGATAATAAAGGGATTATCGGCAGCGACTTGTCCCCAGAGGTTGGTGTAGTGAAACTTCCAGATGCGCGTATCGATGCGCCCATAGAAATAGTTGTTGGAAAAATCCGACAAGATCAAAGAGCGCAAACCATCCCCAATGAAGTTCCGGCCATAGCCCATCCGTCCGGTAATGTGCTTGCTGAATTGCCAGCTCACACTTCCACGGCTATTTTGGAAGTCCCGACCTCCGGTCAAGCCCAACACATCACTGCTGAAGCCCTTGATCAGACCATTTTGAGGTAAGGCCCGATAGGTTTGAATAAATTCGTCCACATAGCTGGGGAAAAAGACCTGATTCTCCAGAAATTCAAACTGGAAAAAGACCTTTCCGTCGATGCCGCCTCGTAAATCAACGCCTCGGGTATTATGAAATAGACCTTTAAAACGACTATCGCCGCCGGACAAATAAATGATCGGATTGATCCGGCCGTAAAAGCCTTTTTGATTCGTTTGAAAAAAGTAAAAAGGGTTGGTGTAAAAAGTATTCCAGATGCCTTTCCCGCTTTCCGGGACCCCCTTTTGCCGTAAGGCCAAAGAAACACTATCCGATAGGCCTCTAAAATCATTATGTCGGCCCAAAAGACGATGCCATTGGGCAGAGTCCTGCCCTTTCCAATCGGCATTCAAAAAAGCCTGGTTCAAATGATCTCTTCGATAATTTCGGATGGACAAGTGCGATTCCTCCAGCAATTGATGGCGCACCATCATCCGCTCAATGACCGGCCAGTCGCGATCGTCCGGTTGAAGGTCAGAGGATTGGGCATGTGTCCAAAACGGCAGCACGCAAGCCATCCATGCAATCAGGGCAATTCTCATATTTCGAAATCTAATAAAAAGTCTTTGACATAGCGATTGAAGTTATATTCCTGCTCCGAGAAAAAGGACACCTCCACCGGCAAGGCAAATACCTGGATATTGTGCTCCAAGAAATAGCCCTTATGCAATTCCATGCGCATGGCATCCTTTTCTGTGGTCAGAAATAGTTTCTGATCGCTTTCCATCTCCTGAAAAATACGAATCATATTGGCGACTTCGTAGCTGGTAAACTTATGATGGTCCTCAAACGACAGCTCTCTGACATTGAGTTCTTGCGCCTCTAAAAACTGAATCAGCTGATCCGTTTGTGCGATGGCGGAGACCATCAGTACATCCGTGTAGGACTCCAAAGGGCTGGTCAGCGTGGGGTTAAAAATATTATAGGGTCGGCCGTATCGGTAGAATGAGTAAAAAATCTTTTGATCCGGTCGTTGTCGCACCTTTTGGCCGACGGCTTCCCGTTCGGCACGGGTCGAATCGATGGGACATTTGGTGACGATAATCGCATCTGCGCGTTGAGCTCCGGCCGGCCATTCCCGAAGACGTCCCACCGGCAAGATAAAGTCATCCGTAAACGGCTTATGATATTCCGTCAGTAAGAGGTTCAAGCCCGGCTGCACCGCCCGATGCTGGAACACATCATCCAACAAGATGGTCTGCACTTCCGGTCGTTTGGAAAGCAATTGAGGGATGCCCAATCCGCGACTTTCAGACACGCTGACCACTACTTCCGGAAATTTGCGGAAAAACTGCAGCGGCTCGTCCCCGATTTCCACGGCCGAATGGTATTCCTGAGCCAGTAAAAATCCTTTGGTCTTTCGGCCATATCCACGGCTCAAGGTCGCCAATTGGATATAGGGCGAAAGTAATTTGATCAGGTATTCTGTATGCGGTGTTTTCCCGGCCCCGCCTACCGTCAAGTTTCCGATACCGATCACCGGCAGAGAGAACTCAATGGACTTCAATAAATTCCATTGATACAAGAGGTTTCGGATCGCTACCCCCAGCCCATATAAAAGTGCAAAGGGAATGAGCAGGATGCGGATCAGGATGTTTCGTACCATAAAGTAAAGGTATGGTTTTTGAAACGCAAAGTCGGGTCAGTGTACTTGAACCTTAACATACATTAAACTGTCACTGCGCCCTTGTCCTCGCAGACAATTTATTGTCCTGCGGGATGCCCCGATTATTTGGGGGGCTTGACCCGCAGTCTCTTTGTATTTGTTTTAATTGTTGGGATT
>CAZGGG010000097.1:0-8738 GCA_964525165.1 uncultured Saprospiraceae bacterium
TATAAAGCAATGGCCACAAAGCTATTGAATACTGATCTCGATCATTGTTTATTACCCGGCAATCATGATGATCCGGAACAAATGAAAGCGCTGCTGCCGCAAGCTTTTGTAGAGACGACTTTTCAAAGAATAGAGGATTGGCAAGTAGTGTTTATGAATACCTCCTCAGGCATGGTGCAACCTTCTGCCTTACAAGATATCCAACAATCTTTACAGGAGGCAAAATTCCCGCATCTCATCTTCATGCACCATCCGCCGCTATTTGCGGGAAGCCCCCATATGGATCGAAAATATCCCTTGCAGAACGTAAAGGATGTTTGGCCGGTTTTCAGATCTAGCCCGGTTCCTGTTCACATCTTTTGCGGGCATTATCATATGAATCGAGTCATAGAGGAAGGCAATTGCAGGGTTTACATCACCACTTCTCCTTACTGGAATATTGATCCGGCTTTCGAATCTTTGCAAAAAGTGGATTTTGAAAGCTTGGCCTTTCGGCAAATTCGTTTAGAGGGCTTACGATTGACTCAGTCTTTAGATTGGATTGGGGGAGCCATGCCGGACCTTTGAGCTATCAGGGTAATCAATGCCAAAACAATAAAAAAGAGCGCTCCTACCTTCAAGTTTTCAATCATGTCATTGATGCCATTGATGATCAAGATGCCCCCAAACACACAAAAGAGCGCTGCCAATAGAGCTCGTTCATCTCGGTTCGCATGATCGTGATATATCTTTTCAGTAAACCACAACACGAACAGAACGAAAATAACCCAAAATGCCAATCCTATAAATCCCTGGTCGGTAAGCACCATCAAATAATAGTTGTGCACTCCCGAACGCTCCGGATTATCTGACATATAGGTCTGAAACCCGCTCACCGTATATCTTTGATAGATGGGATAAAAAGTACCCGGACCGGTACCTGTCCACGGCCGGTCAGTGACCATATGTCCGGCTGCTACCCAACGATACAGACGCTCCATGGTTGATAAATCCTCTAGCTTATAAGTCGCTTCTAATAAATTCCCAAACTCATCATGGTATATCGTCCGCTCATAATTAGGCGCCAATTCCATGTAGGTTTTATCCTGTAGATAGTACCCCACCAATAAAGCAACACCCAACAGACCTGCTCCTATGGAAAGCTTAACCCAACGGAAATGAAGAACCATATAAAGAAGTGGGTACAAAAATAGGATCCCAATGGCAGCGCGTGTAAAGGAAAAGTACACACCCACGGGCAACAACACTAAACCTACTAAAATGAGTTTTTGCTCAAGACTTCCTTTTGGGTACCATTTTCGGGCTAATACAACGAATGGATAAAAAAGTGCCAGCATGGACGCATAGTCCACGTGATTTCGGTAGAATGGAACCACCACTTCATTAACCACCTCAAAACTAAAACCCAACAAGGCATGTCGGACCAAGGCAATACTGGTCGTTACCAAAATAGGGACGTACAGCAACCAAAAAAGCTTTTTCACAGACCTTTGATCGGAAAGAAAAAACCAGGAGCACACATAAAAGGCGGCTATAAACCAGAACTTTGCCAATATGAACTTTGCGGAGACCACCGGCGACACAGAATCTACTGCTGATACGACCATCCAAACCAAATGTGCCGCGAGAAAAAGACTTACAGGATGTTGAATTATAGAGCCCCAAGGCTTTTTATTCATGAGTAACCATAGAAAACTCACCCCCAAAAGCGCAATCATCAAAGGTTCTGCAGGAAGATCTAGTTGGGTCCCGGCTGTAATGTTTGTTTCTGTGGAAAAAGGAACCGAGAATAAAAGCAAAAAATAAATCCAGGAGGTATGCCGGACCCCTACATATACCATGGGAACCAAAAAAGGGATTAACAACCAAAGAGGTTCTTCCTGCACGGCAGCCAATACTCCAAATAAAAGCAGGAAGCTACCCAATACCCAGAATAAAGACTTGGGCTCTATTTTTTGAAGTACATTAAGCTGCATCTTGAGACGGATTCCAGGGGAATTTCCGGAAAGAGTCGATCATGAGCACGATCAATACGCTGAATAAAAACGCGCCCAAAGTACTGCCCAATACAATTAAGGAACGAACCGGACGATATTTCTTCTCAGGGACTTGTGCTTCTTCAATCAAATGAATACCGGGAGGTGAAGCATCTACTGCACTCTTATAATAATTCAACCTTCTTTGTTCGCCGGCGAGATCACTTTTGAGCGTTCTGTACAACTGATCGAAATACAAGTAATCATTCAATCCGGCATTGTACTTTACAACACTGGTCACACGGCTTTGGTCAGAGGACATTAAACTTTTCATTTTTTCCCGTAAGCCTTGTACTTCTGCCTGGACCAGAGCCAGGGTGTCTGCAGAGATTAATCCGGTACTTTTCAGGGAACGATAGCGTGCATCGGCTTCCTGTAGGTTGGACTCCGTTTCTGCTGTAATGGTCGCCAAAATTTCACCTTGACTTTCAGGATCAAAAATCCCGTAATGGTTTCGGATATAGCTCAGGGTATCCGCGTATTTATCCATTTCAGATTTTTTCTCTGTAATAGAGTTTTCAAACACATCAATCACCCTCCTTTGGCTCGACCGACCTAACTCAATGACATAGTACTCGATAAAGTTTCGCGCAGCAAGAGCTATAGCGGCAGCTGCCTCAGGATCCTTATGAACCATAGATAACTCAAGTGCATCTTGTTCGTTCCGCATTATAGTCAAATCATCTGAAAGCTGCTTCTGAACTTTTGATCTTGCTGCTGTACTGGAGCGTTCCAATTCATAATACTCAAATAGGTCAAAAGAGTCGATCAAAAAATTTTGAAGTGCGGAGGATTGCGCGAGACTTAAAATTCGATCTACATCATCATCACTTCCATAGTATTGCATATCCGTAGACGTCATTCCAAACATTTTCTCCGGTTTCCCTAAATCAGGACTGGCAGCATAAAAAATGGTATTGGACTGATAATATACCGGTAAGAGAAGGCTGATGACTACACTGACAACAGCGGCAACAATGGTGAAGCCCAGAATAGACTTTCTCCATCGATAGAGTGTTTGGATGACCGGAACAAGATTATTTTCCACAGTATCTATTGATTAAATCTCATCAAAAGTAGAAAAAAACGAGGCCTTATTCTTTTTTACTGATTCGAATCCAGGCAAAAAGCGGCTGAACCATTCCCAAGAGTAAACTTAAAATTCCACTTGCCAGCAAAATCAGAAGGACCTGAAACATCCAGGACCCATCTATCTGCCGGATAAATCCAACGGAGAGCAAACATAGAGTGGCAAACAATACTCCTTTTGCCAAAGCGCCCCAAAGACCTGTTTGTAGAATATAACGATGCGCTGCCCAAAAAAATATGACTACCACAAAAGCTTGCGAAATTAAAGTAGCATAGGCAGCTCCCTCTGCCTGATACGTGGGGATCAACCAAAAATTCATTCCAACATTAATCAACACCGCCCATCCAAATATTCGATTCATAAAGGATAAGCGTTCATAGGCGGTCAGCAAGCTTCCAAACACATAATCGGTAGACCGAATCACAAAAGTGAGCATCAAGATCGCCAACACCTTCCCCCAATAGGCATCCGCTTCTGTATACAACAACTCGGCAATTTCCGTCCCAAACACCCAGCAAATGACACTCACAGGAAATGCAATCGAAAATAAAAGGTGCCAGGCCGAAACGGCCAGTTCTCGAGGCGGCTGCCCTGAGCGTGAGGCATTGGAATACATGGGCAACAGCAGCCCAGCGAATAACAAACCTAGTGTATTGGCGGCATCCAACAAACGCATACCCCCGGCATATACCCCTGCGTGATAAGCGGCATCGGACAATAAATTATCCAACATAACGACATCTATACGCGTGAAAATGGTCATCAAAAAAACCGCCAAGGCATAGGGATACGTACGTTTTAATATGGCCAGCATGCTGGTTTTACTCCAGTTAATGCTCAATCGACCCAGTTTGACCCGAATCCAAATCCATAAAACCAGTACCACCAAACCATATCCAATGGTCTGCGCCACAATAAAATCCGTCAGATCATAGCCCTCCACGGAGCCCCAGATCCAATACGACATAATCAGAATTACAATCAGTTTATCAAGGGCTGATAGCACACTATCCAATGTGTAATGGCCTAAACCACTCACTTTCGTGCGTAAAAACATCACCCACGAATTCAATACAAAATTCAAACAGATCAATAAAAAGATGAAAGGGTTTTCCTGCACATGGCCCTGTAAAAAACCGAAAGCCAACACGACGGCCATAAACAAGCCGGTCAGTACGAATTTAAATCCCAGAGTCCGCGGTAAAGTAGACTGCACGCTGCCCCTTTGTCGGGAGATCCATTGCTGGCTGAAATTCTGAACGCCCAGATCGCCGACAATTTGAAACAAAAACACAAAATTGAAGTACACCCAATACAGCCCGTAACCTTCTGCCCCCAGATCGTTCTGCACCGTTCGATCTATTCCAAACAAATAGAACGGCTTGATCAATGCATTGATCGCAATCAACAAGAAGATGTTGAAGCCAAAGGTTCCTAATGTCGTTTTTTGTTGGGACACGATTTCAAAGATAGGCTGTTAGGAGGAATCCGACACTATGTAGGGATGCCAGTGGTCAGTTTTCAGCTGTGTCCGCCTGCGGCGGATGGTCAGTTGTGCCCGACTGGACGGACAGGCCTTGGCGGATGATGCGATGAGAAGATGATGGGGTGAGGAGATGAGAAAGGTGACTTTTTTGTCAACCTATTTTAGTACAGGACAAGGTGAGAGGGGTGAGTAGACGGAGACTACGGAAGGAACGGTTAGTGGTCAGTTTTCAGTTTTCAGCTGTGTCCGCCTTCGGCGGATGGTCAGCGGTCTGCCATCTGCGGTCTGCCGCCCGTTCTTCAACGAACTAAAGTAACAGTCCCCCATTTTTGAATACTGCTGCCATCTACAAATTGAATCCGGACCCTATAACTATACACTCCTTCTGCTGCATCAGCACCATCCCAGCCCAACAAGCCAGGCCTTAATTGCTGCTCCCCATACATTCGATGGCCCCAGCGGTCATAGATACTTACATCATAATAGCTAATCCTTTGGACATTTCCGGATAACTGAAAAATGTCGTTGATTCCATCTCCATTTGGACTAAACACATTCGGAATATAATATGATTCCCCTGCTTCACCATCTCTGCTGACTCCTATTACAATCACCTCTTTCGAAATCTCACAACCTATACTATCTATGCCTCTATAGATATACCTATACTCCCCTTCTTTGAATATTACATAGTCGTCTTCCGATATCGGAGGCTCCCAAACATAATCCTCTATCGTTCCATTTACTATGAATATTTGCAACTGAACCGAATCACCTATCTCACCCTCCACTCGTTCCGGTAGCACCTCAACTTCTGTGCTCTTGACCTCAAATTGATACACTTCTAGAGAATCACAGCCCCATTGATTTTGATAGCGTACCACACTATCTGCCTTTTCTTCACATGAAGAAAGTCTATAGATAATTGTGTCCTTCGGCAAAATGGGATACTTACGTATTACTATAGAATCGCAACCTTCCCCATTCGTGTAATATTCTACTTGCTCCGTTCTGGTTTCACAAACCCCATTGATAAGCACTATACTATCAGTACGTCCGGGACGATAATTCGTAATCCTTAGGGTATCACAATCATTTGCCCCCTGCACAAGGGTCGTATCAGAATAAGACTGTTCGGCACCACAGTCAACATCCGATGTTATAATTACTTCCTGAGCTATAGGAATGCCTTCTACAATCTCTGCTGAATCACACCCATATTGGTTCACATATATCAAGGTATCTATGCTCCGGGTCTCGTATTGACAACTGCTGTCCCTCCTGAAAACCTCTTGAGACAAATCTATTTCTTCGATGACAAGGGTATCAAGAATCAAGCACCCCTTTCCATAACTTGTTTCAAGCTTATAACTACCGGCATATAATCCTTCGAAGGTGTTATCCACCACACCAGCTATTTGGTATGCTAAACCGGATTGAGGTTGAATCCTAATCCTGCCCTTTCCTTGACCACAAGTATCTTGATCAATGCTTGACACTATATCAGGAGGTGGCTTTACTCCTATGAAAACACTATCCATAAGGATACACCCCATGCTGTCTGTTACCCTATAATACACCCAGCCACTATCGATTTGCAAAAGCGTTGAGGTATCATTAGCCGGATACCCATCATAGGCATAGTCTAATGTTCCCTTTCCTCCGGAGACAAACAACTCTAATCGACCACTGCTATCCCCCAAGCACGCTGTGGGTTCCATATGGAAAGAATCTAATTCTAAGGGTGGATAATCAGGAATATAGATAGAATCTGCAGCAAAACAGGATCGTTCATCCTTAGCATAAAAATAGTGCCAACCGGGACTTCTAATTGTAAATACAGAATCATCCAGAAAACTGCCGCTATCAAAAGCATATCGCAGCGGATGCAGATTACCGGAAGCTTCTAATTCAATCTTCCATACTTGAGGAGAATCGCAAGGATATGGTTGCCACAATCGATACTCCTTCGGTAAGAAATGAACCTGAGGTAAGGAGGATAGATACTCGTTCTTGTAGGCTGAACCGCCACTGCCGAGATACGGATTAGGCAATATTCCATCACAGTATGGTACTATGCTATCTCTATGGTAGACCTTGTAAAACAAATAAGGAGTAGGATTAACACGTACACCAGTAGTATAGTATACTCCACAGCTATCTGCCATTGCGGAGTGACCACCAAATCCTCGATCAGCTTTAAATTCACTATACTCTGTAGAGTCAGGATAAAATGGTAAAATGTATACAAAGGTATATTCACGATCCCCTGGCTCATAACTCTCCATCACAAAATGTCCATCCAGCATTGTTAAGTCAAATAAAAGTATTCTACTAAAATAAGGGCCCGTTCGGGTCGTTTCACCAGAACTGAGATCAAATGTGTACATCCAACCATTATGAGTAATTGTATAAACGATGTTTTTATAATCTATGTATAAACCGGAAGAATATTCAAGAGATGGATCAAATTCAAACCCAAACACAGAGTCTAAATTCCCTGATAATGTATCAATTGTATATAGCTTACCATCACCAGTAATAAAATAGAGCTGACCTGTTGTATCGAAAGCAATATCGGCTTCAAGTAATCGTGGTATTTCTAATGTATTTAAGTCCCAAACGCATATAGTATCAAAGGTACATTCATCAATGGTAGTCTTAAATAAAAAGCTGTCCTGCCAAAAATAAAGCGGTTCATTTGGAGATTGTGCTTTGGTTTCTAAGAAAAAAGAAGACACGATAAAAAGAAATGAAAGAAAAAATTGTATCTTTCCCTTATTATTTATTAATAATTCATAATCCATAACATGAAAATTACAAATTACAAATTAGCCTTGTTAGCCTTCTTTTTTTTCTTTTGTCGAACTTGTCTTTCGCTCAGCCCAATATGTCTTCTTTTGTTGACAGCATGATGTTAACGACTTATGGTCAGGATATGTATGAAGAGTTGATGCAAGGAGAACATGAATATTCTGATTCTGCTCAAATTGTTACTAGTGTAGACGATTTAATTCATCATCACTTTCAACATTTGTATTATCAAACGTACTTTCCTGAATTACTAAAATCAACTACTGTACCTGATATTTGCTATAATCAAGAGTTTACTCTTTCATATCCAATAGACACTTTTTTAGAAGGGTGGTCTTTGTATAATGGAAGATTTTCAATTCAATGTGAGCATAATGAGAATAATTTAGATGAAATACCAGCTCGATTGAGCGTATTACCAGTTAACCCTTCAATCACCTTTAATTTAAACCCTTTAGATAATCCCACAACTATCCCTGGAGATATATTTAGTGCCACATTTGATCGTATCGAAATGTATCTTCCTTCAGCAGGAAATGATGAACTGCTTCCTTTTATATCTAAAAATCCGCCTTCTAACTCAAGATCAATACGGTTGAACAATTCAAGGATTAGGCTGGTAACTAAT
The DNA here is from genome assembly GCA_964525165.1 of uncultured Saprospiraceae bacterium. Classification (GTDB taxonomy): domain Bacteria; phylum Bacteroidota; class Bacteroidia; order Chitinophagales; family Saprospiraceae; genus JAWLFI01. The sequence continues at coordinate 8,055 of CAZGGG010000097.1, forward strand.
TCAATGGTTAGGAAATTCTCAAAGAAACAAAATGAAGATATTTTTTATTTTTCGTCAGCCATCATTTTAGAGAATCCTAACAATCCTCATCCAAATGTTCTTCCATATTTAAAAATAATTGCGATTGACCAATTGGGGAATACAATAGATGAAATATGTTATACTGCTGATGTAAATGATCCTAGACTTGGTAATACAAATACTAATCTAAGGGATCCTCTTCTAAGAGACATTCCTGATAATTTAACTTACAAAGATTGGTCTTGTGATAGTTTGGATCTCAGCTCAGTTCCAACTGGTGACAGCATTACAATCAAATTCGTTGCTGCTTCATGTGGGCTGGGTGTTCACTTTGGATACGCTTATATTTCTGACATCTGTGAAGACTGTGAGAATTTCGCTTCCATCAAACTTGATTCTAACCAATGGGATTGCCCTAATACCTCTTTTGACGTTTGTGGGACTTTTTCTTTAGATACAAATGATTTTATACTTGATAGTATCACCTTAGATATCAATATAGAAAATACTACTATCGCTTCTCTTACCAATCCTTCAATCTCAAATGACACATTCTGCTTTACAATAAATACAGCTTAACTTGAGACCCTTGCTGGGGGGCGGTATGACTGGAGATACCCCAAAATTTAAGACAGTATCTTAGGTTAGGTTTTTGCTAAAGAA
>CAZGGG010000098.1:0-8620 GCA_964525165.1 uncultured Saprospiraceae bacterium
CGAAGAAACCTACACAGGGCCTTCTTTCCAAGGTAGCTATATAGGCGGAATTTTTTATCCGGACAAAACCCGAGTAGGCTGGTGGAAAAACGGCTATCCAGAATACTTTGCAAAGGTTCTAAATGCTCCCAACTGGATAGGCATCAATGTCATAATTAACGATGAAATGCTTGATCTTTTCAGTTGTAAAAAAGTAGATAACTTCAAGCGTGAACTCAACATGAGAGAAGGATGGTTAGGCAGAAGCTTTGAAGCCACCCTTCAGAACGGGGTCCTTATAAAAGTTGAAGTCAAACGCTTTTTAAGCTTAGCTCACGAAGAGCTAGGTGTTATCGATTATAAAGTAACTCCACTTAATTCTGACGCGAAAATTACATTCATACCTTATTTAGATTCTTGGAAGACTACCAATAAGAAAGTCAATAGCCAACAGGGATTTATCGAAAGCCATACGTTGAAGACTAAATACCATGTGTGTACTTTTATGCAGTCCCAGCTGTTTTTAAACGGAGAGAGGTCTGAAACAGTCGGTGAATCATTAGAAAAAGAAATGGAGGTGTCTGTATCTTATGAAGAACATGTCTCGAAAGGGAATACCTTAAGTCTTCAGAAGTATGCAGGCTATACAACCTCTCTGAATCACGATAAATCTGAATTGATAAATGCGGCTAAATCGCTTTTAGAACAAGCAATATCACAAGGATTTGAAAACCTTCTGAATACTCAAAAAGAAGCCTGGAATAAGATCTGGAAAATGAGTGATATTTCTATTGAAGGGGATGTGAAGGCGCAGCAAGGCATTCGCTTTAATATTTTTCAGCTCAATCAAACCTATACCGGGACAGATCATCGCTTAAACATTGGACCTAAAGGCTTTACTGGAGAGAAATATGGAGGCAGTACGTATTGGGATACTGAGGCGTATTGTATTCCGTTTTATATGGCAACAAAGGACCAGAAGGTCGCCAGAAATTTACTAAAGTACCGTTATAACCATTTAGATAAAGCGATTGAAAATGCTGAAAAGTTAGGCTTTAGCGGTGGTGCAGCCTTGTATCCTATGGTGACGATGAACGGCGAAGAATCTCATAATGAGTGGGAAATCACCTTTGAAGAGATTCATAGGAACGGCGCCATAGCTTATGCTATATTCAATTACCATCGTTATACCGGGGACTACTCCTACATTCCAGAGATGGGTCTCGAAGTGCTTATTGCTATAGCGAGATTTTGGCAGCAACGCGCTACGTTTTCATCTCAAAAAGATAAGTATGTCATTCTTGGAGTCACCGGCCCCAATGAATACGAAAACAATATCAATAACAACTGGTATACGAACTATATTGCCAAGTGGTGTATAGATTATGCTGTAGAAAATCTAAAGAAAGTTGAAACTGAATTTGCTGATGATTATGCACGTATCATTCAAAAGGTTAAACTGACCAATACTGAAATTGATGCGATGAAAAATGTTGCAGATCATATATACTTGCCATATTCCGAAGAGCATAACATTTACTTACAGCAAGATGGATTTTTGGATAAAGAAATGGTTAAAGTAGACGATTTGGACCCTGAAATCAGACCGATTAATCAGCATTGGTCCTGGGATAGAATACTGAGATCGCCTTACATCAAACAAGCCGATACCCTACAGGGCTTTTATTTCTTTGAACACCATTTTGAAAAAGACGAGATCGAAAGACATTTTGATTTTTACGAACCCTTCACGGTTCATGAGTCCTCTTTGTCGCCGTGTGTTCACAGTATACAGGCCGCTTTACTGGATAGGATGGATCAGGCCTATGCGTTCTACTTGAGGACCTCCAGGCTAGATCTCGATGATTATAATAAAGAAGTGAAAGAAGGTTGCCACATCACGAGTATGGCAGGAACATGGATGAGCATCGTAGAAGGATTTGGAGGTATGCGAGTGAAAAATAACCAATTGCACTTTGCTCCAAAAATTCCTAAAGAATGGACTTCCTATTCATTTAAAGTCAACTTTAGAAATAAAATTTTAAAAGTAGAAATCGATCATAAAGACACTAGGTTTTCTTTAGAAAATGGAGGTGAACTTCAGATTATTGTCGACGGAAAATCTGTTGAAGTCAACTAAAATATAAAAGACAATGAGATATATTTTTTCAATTGTAGTCGTGGCCATGCTAATATCGACTACTCATGCCCAAAAATTAACCTCGCCAAGTTCTGAACTCGAACTCAATTTTGAGCTTGATGCTGAAGGAACCCCTGTCTATTCCTTAAATTATAAAGGAGATCAGGTTATTGCTAAAAGTAAGCTAGGTCTGGAATTGGTGGATGATGAAAAGTCACTTATGGATGGTTTTACTATAACCGAAGTCAAAACTTCGAAGTTTGATGAAACCTGGCAACCCGTTTGGGGAGAACAGTCGGAAATTCGAAACCATTATAAGGAAATGGCTGTCACCTTAGCTCAAGCTGATATGAACAGACACATTATTATCCGATTTCGACTGTTTGATGAAGGCTTAGGGTTGAGGTATGAATTCCCACAACAGGACAATTTGGTGTATTTCGTCATCAAAGAAGAGCATACTGAATTCGCGATGACAGGAGATCATACTGCCTTTTGGATTCCTGGAGATTACGATTCTCAGGAATACGATTATACAACTTCAAAGCTTTCTGAAATTAGCGATCGCTTTGATGATGCCTTGACGGGAAATGCCTCTCAGGAACAATTTTCGAAAACAGGAGTGCAAACCTCTTTAATGATGAAAACCGAAGACGGTTTATACATCAATATACATGAAGCCGCTCTAAAAGAATATTCATTGATGAATTTGAACCTCGATGAATCAAGCCTGACGTTTACATCCTGGCTTACTCCAGATGCTATTGGTAACAAGGGCTATTTGCAAGCACCAACTGTATCGCCCTGGAGGACTATCATGGTGAGCGATGATGCTACAGATATTTTGTCTTCAAATATGACTCTCAACTTAAATGAACCTAATGCCTTAGAGGATACTTCCTGGATCAAACCAATCAAATATATGGGCGTTTGGTGGGAAATGATTACTGGGAAGAGCAGTTGGAATTACACCGATGAATTGCCCTCCGTCAAGCTGGGTGAAACCGATTATTCAAAAACAGAACCCAACGGAAGACATGCGGCGAATACTGAACACGTGAAAGATTACATCGATTTTGCTTCCGAGCATGGATTTGATGCTTTATTGGTAGAAGGCTGGAATGAAGGCTGGGAAGATTGGTTTGGAAAATCAAAAGATTATGTGTTTGACTTTGTGACTCCTTATCCTGATTTTGATGTGGAAGAAATTCAAGCTTATGCGGCTTCTAAGGATATTGAAATGATGATGCACCATGAAACCTCTGGAGCGATCAGAAATTACGAGCGTCATTTGGACACGGCTTATCAGTTTATGAACAAATTCGGATACACCTCGGTAAAAAGTGGATATGTGGGTGATATCATTCCACGAGGAGAACGCCATTACGGCCAATGGGCCATTAACCATTACCTGTATGCTGTTAAAAAGGCAGCAGACTATCACATTATGGTGAATGCACATGAAGCCGTAAGACCAACAGGACTGAGAAGAACCTACCCCAATTTGATTGGTAATGAATCTGCAAGAGGTACCGAATTCCAGGCCTTTGGCGGCTCCAAACCCAATCATGTGACCATTTTACCCTTTACAAGATTGATAGGAGGTCCGATGGATTATACCCCTGGAATTTTTGAAATGGATATCAGTAAGCTGAACCCTGATAATAACTCCCATGTTAATTCTACAATAGCTAACCAGTTGGCTTTGTATGTGACCATGTATAGCCCTCTACAAATGGCGGCTGACCTGCCAGAAAACTATAGGCGTTTTATGGATGCATTCCAGTTCATTAAAGACGTAGCTATAGACTGGGAAGAAAGCCATTATTTAGAAGCAGAGCCAGGTGAATACATCACAGTAGCCAGAAAAGAAAAAGCCTCTTCAAACTGGTTTATTGGAAATGTGAATGGTGTTACCCCAAGAGCAACTAAAATCAAATTGGACTTTTTAGAAGAGGGGAAACGTTACACAGCCACCATTTATGCTGATGCTAAAGATGCTCACTACAAAACCAATCCTCAGGCGTATACCATCAAAACAAAAACTGTAACCAGTAAATCGGTATTGAAACTTAAGTCTGCTCCAGGAGGTGGCTTTGCTATCAGTATTAAAGAAAAATAAGAGTATGAAATCAACATATTTTTTATCGGCATCTCAATTCCTTTTCTCTTTTCTGTTTCTTCTGAATTTGAACATTACTAAATTAAATGCTCAAGAAGTGCGAGTAGAGCCGCCGAATTGGTGGGTGGGGATGCACATGAATGATATACAACTTTTAGTTCATGCTGATGACATTTCTACTTATCGGCCGGAATTATCGTATAGAGGCGTGGAAGTCACAAAAATTCAGCAAGCTGATAGTCCGAATTATCTCTTTATCGACCTTACTATATCTGATGAGGCTCAACCAGGACGTTTCGAGCTTAAGTTCAGAAAGAAGGGGACTAAACCTCTAAGCTTCTCCTATGAGTTGAAATCCAGACAAAAAGCTGCCGAGGCGTATGTTGGATTCAATCATACCGATGCGGTTTATCTCATTACTCCAGACCGTTTTGCCAATGGGAATCCAGAGAACGATGTGGTAGAAAGCATGAGAGAAACAGCAGTCAACAGAGCCGATAATTATGCGCGTCACGGAGGTGATATTCAAGGGATACTAGACCATTTGGATTATATAGCCGAAATGGGTTTCACCAGCATTTGGTCTAGTCCGCTTTTGACCAACGATATGAAATCCTCGTCATATCACGGATATGCCATCACCGATTTTTATGATGTCGATCCCAGATTTGGGGATTTGGAACTTTATAAACAGCTCTCAAAGCAAGCCTCAGAAAAGGGTATTGGTCTGATTATGGATATGGTCGCCAACCACTGTGGTAGTGGTCACTGGTGGATGCAAGATTTACCCTTTAAGGACTGGTTAAACTTCCAGCAACTTTATGAGGAGGGGAAAGCAGTCCCGACTTCCAACCATAAACGATCGACTAATCAGGATCCATACGCATCCCAATTGGATTCTAAACTAAATAATCAGGGTTGGTTTGTATCCACCATGCCCGACTTGAATCAAACTAATCCTTTTTTGGCTCGCTATATCATTCAAAATAGCATCTGGTGGGTAGAAACTTTGCAGTTGCATGGTATTCGCCAGGACACCTATCCTTATCCGGACAAAGCCTTTATGTCGGATTGGGCCGGGGCGATCATGAAGGAATACCCTAACTTCAATATTGTAGGGGAAGAGTGGACCACAGATCAGGTGCTGGTAAGTTACTGGCAGGACGGACAGTATAATAAAGACGGTTACGAATCTAACCTAAGATCTGTGATGGATTTTCCAATGCAGATGAAAATCGTACAGGCATTGAATGAAGGTAACAAAGGCTGGGGAAATGGCTTAACTAAGATCTATGAAGGGCTGGCTAATGATTTCAACTATCCAGAACCCAAGGATATCATGATTTTTATGGATAATCATGATATGGATCGTGTGTTTACTCAGCTAAATGAGGATATACAAAAAACCAAAATGGCCCTGGGTTTAATCCTAACATTACCCAGAACGCCTCAAGTGTACTATGGCACTGAGATTCTGATGGAAAATTCAGATCAACGTGGTGACCACGGATTGATCAGAACCGATTTTCCAGGAGGCTGGAAGGGTGATACAGCCAATGCGTTTGCTGGAAAAAACCTGACTCCGGAGCAACTTGATTTTCAATCGTTTTTAAAAACATTTTTAAATTTTAGAAAAACCTCTTCAGCCCTACAAGACGGTAAAATGATTCATTTCGCCCCTTTTGATGGTATCTATGCGATTTTTAGAATTCATAAAGATGAGACTACGGTTGCTTTTCTCAATACCAATTCCAAGACCACAACCATAGACCTGTCTAGATTTGATGAGTTGGAACTCTCAGGAAAATCCTTTACCGAAGTTATAGAAGGAACCGACCTGCTCTGGAAAGAGCAAACAGCTCTAAAACCTGGATTTACTTTATATAATCATTTAACCGAGCTTAAATAAGCTCTCTTAACTATTTTAATACACCTGTTATGAATTTACATAAGTATATGAGCGCCGTGTTTGGAGTAGCTCTTCTTTTGACTGCATGTCAGAATCCAACTGAAAATAAAAAAGACGAAACTTTACAGGATTCTTTCGAGCCTATTTCCAATGAAATTTTGGAATCTTCTGTCATTTATGAAGCAAATATCCGTCAGTATTCACCAGAAGGAACATTTTCAGCTTTTACAAAAGATATTCCTCAACTAAAGGAATTAGGGGTGAAGGTGATCTGGCTGATGCCTGTCTATCCTATTTCGATGAAAAATAGGAAGGCCACTCCAGACTTGTCTATCGAAGATATTGAAAATCCAGCTGAAAAAGAAAAGTATTTAGGCAGCTACTATGCCATTTCAGACTACACAGCTATTAACCCAGAGTTTGGAAGTATGGAAGATTTTGATGAGTTGGTAAAAACCGCACATGAAAACGGAATGTATGTCATTCTGGACTGGGTAGCCAATCATACGGGCTGGGATCACGAATGGATAGAAATGCACCCTGAGTATTACCACAAAGATAAAGAGGGAAACGTTACCGATCCTATCAATCCAGATACTGGAGAATCCTGGGGATGGACAGATGTCGCCCACTTAAACTATGAGAATGATTCACTATGGACTGCTATGAAAGAGGAGATGCTCTACTGGGTGAAAGAAAAAAACATCGATGGATTTCGTTGTGATGTCGCTGGTAACGTTACAACTGAATTTTGGAATTATGTGGTGCCTGAGCTTCAAAATGAAAAGCCTTTATTCATGCTTGCCGAAAGCGAAGACAAAGATTTATTTTATGAAGCCTTTGATATGGGATACAACTGGGAAGGTCATCATATCATGAATGAAATTGCCCAGGAACAAATGTCTGTGAAGGACTGGGATGCTTACATGGCGAAAATTGATACCACCTACCAGGACGATGACTATTTGATGAATTTTATTACCAACCATGATGAGAACTCCTGGAACGGTACTGTAAATGAACGCATGGGAAACGCTGCAGAAACGATGTTAGCTTTTACCTATGCTCTCCCGGGTATGCCCTTGATCTATAGCGGACAAGAATACGGTCTGGATAAACGCCTTAAGTTTTTTGAGAACGATAGTATTCCTAAAACCAAAGGAGAGATGTGGAAGCTTCACACTACACTTGGCGCCTTAAAAACCAATAATCAGGCACTGAATGGCGCTAAAAAGGCAGCGTCTTATCAACGATTAAAGACAAGCAATGATGAGAATATCATTGCTTTTAAAAGAAGTAAGCAGGATGATCAACTTTTTTATATCGCCAATTTTTCTTCAAACCCTCAGTCATTCAGTCTTCCTCTGTCTGGACAGTTTGAGGATGTTTTAGCTGAGGAAACTATCGAATTTAAAACTGAACAGATTCACAATTTCGAGCCTTGGGAATATAAAATTTTGATAAAGAAGTAATTTTAATCTAATTTTTATAAAATTTTGATAATGTTTAGCTTTCGAAATCGTTTTAGTCCATAACTAAATTGGTGATTATCTTATATTTAAAATATATTTGAATCAATGAATAAAAAAATAAATAAAATTGCAGTGTTAACTTCAGGAGGGGATTCTCCTGGAATGAACGCTGCCATAAGAGCAGTTGTGAGAAACGCTGCTTATTCCGGTCTCAAATGTGATGGGATTTACCGAGGTTATCAAGGTTTGATTGAAAATGATTTTATCGAACTTGGCCCTAGAGATGTGAAGAATACTATAAATAGAGGTGGAACCTTTTTAAAATCCGCACGTTCCAAAGATTTTATGACCAAGAAAGGTCGTGAACAAGCTTTTAAAAATCTTAAGTCAAGAGCTATCGATGCTCTTGTTGTAATTGGTGGTGATGGTACATTTACGGGAGCTTCTGTCTTTAGTAAAGAATTTGACATTCCAATCATTGGCGTTCCTGGAACTATAGATAATGACATTAACGGAACAGACTATACCATTGGTTACGATACAGCTCTGAATACAGTAGTTGAAGCAATTGATAAAATTAGAGATACTGCCAGCTCTCATGACAGACTATTCTTGGTAGAGGTCATGGGAAGAGATGCTGGAGATATTGCTTTAAATAGCGGTATTGGTGCAGGAGCCGAAGAAATTCTTATTCCAGAGGAAAATCTAGGTATAGAACGCTTGATAGAATCTTTAGATAAGAGTAGGAAAACCGGTAAAACCTCAAGCATAGTGGTAGTATCAGAAGGAGATCAAATTGGTAAAAATATAACCGCTGTAGCAGAATCTATTCAAAAAAACCTTCCGGAATATGAAGTGAAAGTGACAGTTCTAGGGCATATTCAAAGAGGAGGTTCTCCTAGTTGCTTCGACAGAGTTCTGGCTAGCAGACTTGGAGTTGGTGCTGTAGACGCTTTACTTGAAGGGGAGTCTAACATAATGGTGGGTATTAATCATAA
>CAZGGG010000099.1:0-8308 GCA_964525165.1 uncultured Saprospiraceae bacterium
TAATCGGGTTCAACTTGCCTGAGGCAGGAGCAGCTACGATGACGATCTACGATGTGACAGGTAAGGTATTGCGTGTAATCGAAGGTGAGTATGCGAAAGGCTACAACCAGTTGGAGTTAGATCGCACAGATTTGCAGTCAGTGGGTGTTGTGTACTATCAGCTGACTTCCGGAGAATATAGTGCTACGAAGAAGATGATCGTGGTAGAATAACCACAGGATGATATCGCCGAAGGTGAAATAAATTTGCACAAAGGCAGATGGAAAAGAGAAGGCTACTCAGCAATGGGTAGCCTTTTTTGATTAATGAATGGCTGAATGCTTTGTGTACATAACTTCAAAACGATTGATATTTATAAAACGTAGAACCAATGCCTCTTCGTAAAAGAGCATCCTATTACAGAAGACCTACTATAAATGTTCCTGATTAATTAATGGCAGAGGAGCATTTTTGCCGAAAGGCGGATGCAAATGAAAGGCAAGACATAAATAGGCGCTAATTATGACTTGCTGAACCTTCATTTTGTTTTAATACTTCATATACGGCAGCTCTTTTTAAATCGTTATTAAGTGTGTTATTATTTATTTTTAATGTGCTCGCATGATATACCTTAGATTATTTGTTAGCTTATTTCTGTTTTACATGGTTTTTGGAAACCAATTATTCGCCCAGCCATTTAATCCTGAACGAATTATTATAGATAGGTCGAATGAGACCATTGATCCTAAGAAAGTTTATACTGTTGATATTGATGGCGATGGTGATTTAGATATTATATCAGTAAGTGGAAATCGTAAACTCGTCTCTTTTGAGAATATTGATGGTTTGGGAAATTTCAGTAATCAAACACTAATAGATAGTGATGCACCGGAGGGTAAATTATTGCATATTGCTGATTTGGATGGCGATGGGGATCAGGACCTTCTTATAGATGTTTATAATGAATCAGGGGTCGGATGGTATGAAAATATAGACGGGAAGGGCACATATGATGTGCTTCAACCTATCACAAATGAAGTGGTGAATCTGAAAGATATTCATTCTGGAGACATAGATGGTGATGGAGATACAGACATTATTGTCGCTTCAGATAATCCAGGCAGAATTTCATGGTTTGAAAATTTAGATAGTACCGGCTTATTTAGTCAAGCAAAAGTGATCAAGGAATCATTTGGTGAACTTTATAGTGCTCGTTTAGTGGATTTTGATAGTGATGATGATTTAGATGTTTTAGCTATTTCTTCGGAAACGCCTGGGATGATTTGGTACGAGAATATCGAAGGTACAGGTACTTTTCAAAAAGGCAATGCTGTCAGTGAAGACTCAACTCGGATTACGGAAGCTCAAATTATAGATATAGATGGTGATGGAGATATGGATATTTTTGCAATAGGAGACGGACAGCTGCTTTGGTATGTAAATGATGACGGAGCAGGGTCTTTTGAACGCTATTATTCATTAAGTACCTCAACGGAATACAATCGATGTTTTTTGGCAAAAGATGTAGATGGTGATCAATATGCTGATTTGTTAATTGGGTCGTACCTGCCAAGTCAGTTGAAATGGCATAAACATAAGAAGGAGGAGCAGATTTTTACTGAGCAAGCTGAAATTGAAACTGGTTTGATGGGCGTGAGGGATATTGATGCAGGAGATATTGATGCTGATGGAGGCATCGATTTGGTATTGGCCTCAAGTTTTCTTTTTGATCAATTAGCTTGGCTTCCAAACTTAGAAGGAAAAGGAGAATTCGGAAGTGTAAATACTATTTCTGCATCGGTTAAAGGATTGAGATCAGTTCATGCCGCAGATATAGATGGAGATGGAAAAAAAGATATTCTATCTGCATCTTCTTTAGATGGAAAACTGGCTTGGCATCAACAATTGGATGAAAGTGGTCATTTCGGTCAACAGCTTATTTTTGGGAAATCTTCAGCGAAGGATATTTCAACTGCTGATTTTGATGGTGATGGGGATTTAGATGTGCTTGCTCCGGATATTGATTGGTATGAAAATGTAGATGGTAATGGAGACTTAAGTGTGAGGCATAAAGTCAGTTCGGAAGTGGCTGATGTTCGTTCTGTCAAATCAGCAGATGTAGATGGAGATGGAGACGAAGATATTCTGGCAGCATCATACTTGTACGATGAAGTTGTATGGTTCGAAAACACAGATGGTTTAGGGTCTTTTGGGCCCAAAAGGCTTATTGATTCTTTAGTTTACTTTGTTAAGTCTGTATTTGCTGCAGACCTGGATGGTGATGGAGATCTTGATGTCGTCTCAGGATCATCCTCATTTTCTTCTGTCGGTTGGTATGAGAATATAGATGGTCAAGGTCAATTTGGCCCACGAAGGGATGTCAGTAAGGATATGGCAGCTGTTAATTCTGTATCCGCTGCAGACCTTGATGGCGATGGTGATAACGATATCTTAGCAGCCTCCGGATTGGATCGAAAGATTGTTTGGTTTGAGCAATTAGATGGAAATGGAACCTTTGGCGATGAAAAAGTGGTAACACGGTCTGCGGATGGCAGCATTTATATTTATGCCACAGATTTGGATAGCGATGGAGATATTGATGTATTGTCGGCCTCCTACGATGACGATAAAATAGCCTGGCATGAAAATCTGGACGGTGAGGGAGTATTTGAAAAGCAAGTGATAATTGGCAATAATGCCAGAGGGGCCATATCGGTGCATGCTACTGATTTGGATAATGATGGAGACATGGATGTTTTGTCAGCGTCTTTCGATGATAATAAAATAGCCTGGTATGAAAACATAGGGGATCAAGTGCTTGTTGATGAGCTTCCGCATTTTACCTTATATCAAAATCGACCTAATCCCATGGATGAAAGCACCATAATTGGTTTTATAGTGCCTGAGAATACATCGGCGACTTTTAACTTTTATGATCTTTCCGGTAAGTTATTCTATTTCATTAAAGGTGAATTTGTAAAAGGGTATAACCAGATTGAAGTTGATCGCTCCGAATTACCCATTGACGGGCCGGCTATTATTTATTATCAGTTAGTTGTGGGAGACCGTCAACAAAGCAAGAAAATGTTTCTTATTGATTGATATTTCAGAATCGATCTTTTGCCGAAAGGCATAAAAAAACCGACAGGATTCCAGTCGGTTTTTTATTTGGCCTAGTCTGTTGCTCATTCAGAATTGTCCTCTTCTGATGTTTCATTTGGTTGCTCCTTTGGCAAACGTTTGGCTTTTCGAAGGGCTTCGTGCAGGATAAATTCCAATTGTCCATTCACGGATCGAAATTCATCCTGCGCCCATCGCTCTAAGGCTTCATATTCCTTTTCGTCTATACGTAAAACGAAACGTTTCTTGTTAGCCATTTTGTGTACGCTTTATTGATAGAGGCTTCCTGTATTGACTACGGGACTGACTTCTTTATCACCACAAAGGACGACCATCAAATTGCTGACCATGGTTGCCTTTTTCTCCTCATCAAACTCGATAATATCTTTTTCCTTGATACGCTCCAGGGCATCTTCTACCATCCCTACAGCACCTTCGACGATCTTATAGCGCGCTGCCACAATCGCTTCCGCTTGCTGTCGCTTCAGCATGGCACTGGCAATTTCTTCAGCATAGGCAAGGTAGCCGATTCTGGCTTCCAGCACTTCAATCCCTGCAATCTCCAATCGTTCACTCAATTCTCGCTCCAAATCATCATTGATCTCATTAACACCGGAGCGCAATGTGATTTCTGCTTCTTCATCTTCGAAATTGTCGTATGGGTAGCTACCCGCTAATTTTCGCACGGCAGCATCGGTTTGTACCCGTACAAACTTTTCATAGTCGTCAACATCAAAAGCCGCCTTGTAAGTGTCTTCTACTCTCCATACCAAGATTACAGAGATCATGATCGGGTTTCCTTTTGAGTCATTGACTTTGACACGCTCACTGTCAAAATTTCTCGCTCTCAGGGAAATCCCTTTTTTAAGATAGAAAGGATTGACCCAGAAAAATCCATTGGCTCTAACTGTTCCTTTATAGGCACCAAATAGGGTCAGCACCTTTGCTTGATTGGGGTAGATAATAAAGAAGCCAAATAGCATTAAAAAGCAGAGCACTGCTACTATAGCTCCGGCAATGGGTTGCCACCATAAGGCAAAAAGCAGAATACTGAGTACCAGCATTCCAAAGAATAATAGAAGGCCAATGTAGCCGCTGATCGGTTTTGATGTTTTTTCCATGTCTGTTTATTTTGATATCATAACGATGTCAAATTAAATAAAAGTTCCCGAAATGTCAATAGCCCAGATCTAAAAACGGAAGAAATCAACCAAACTCCTTGAATTTGCGTTACTTCAGCTAATAAACCCACCTTACATTAGAAATCAAGCGACCTTGCTTTTATAAATAGAACAGAATTCACAAGCGTGAACTTCAAAAGAGTCAATCACCTAGTGATTGAGATAGGGGATGAGGCCTGCGGATTGTTATGATCTGCGGGCCTTTTTGTTTCAATTGATCAAGACGACAAGTGAAAATGCTGCACGATACCGGCATAGAGCTGGATTCCGGTAGGCATAATATCATCCGGGAAGTCATATAAAGCATGATGTAATGCCGGGTGATCTTCTCCTGCTCCCAATCCAAACATCATACCTTTGAATTCACGAGTGAAGAATCCAAAATCTTCGCCCCATTTAAAGGGGAAAGGTTTCATTTGTGAATCAACATCTAATTGTTCAGCTATTTGTCGCACCTCTTTCACTACTCGGACATCATTCGTCACAGCCGGGAAAATATCCAGGTAGGACCAATCATATTGCAGATTTTCGGTTAGGGCCAGCTCGCGAATCTCATATTCCAAATCATTGACCAAACGTTCCATTTGCTCGGGGTTCCAGGCTCTCAGCGTAAAGTGAACCTCTCCTTTGTCGGGCATGGTTCCATAGGCCTTTTGGCCCAGGGTGACATAAATCGGTGTCAGCAGGCAGAAATCTTCTTTTTCCGGATGATTGTTGGTGTAGGCATTGGCGAAAGCCAATAATTTACTAATCGCCATATCCGGGCAATTCCCTTCTTCCGGCTCAGCAGCATGTGAGGTTTTTCCCTCAAATCGAATGGCAATAGACCGCACCGAAGCGCTAAAACTTTGTTCCCGCAATACAATACTGCCCTTTGGAAAAAAGGGCACATTGTGAAGGGCAAAAACATAGTCCGGGTCACAAGTAAAAGCCGGATCCTCCAGAACTGCTCGGGCTCCCTGACCATTCTCTTCTGCGGGTTGAAAAATGAGAATGACCTTTCCTTTTTTGGGCCGATACCGGTGGAGCCATTTGGCGAGTCCCAGCATCATCGTCATGTGACCATCATGTCCGCATTTGTGGGCGATCCCCTCAAATTTGGAACGATAGCTCATATTTTTATTCAATTCCGGGATGGGTAAGGCATCTATATCAGTTCTGAATAAGGTTTCAGGCCCTTCTTCCTTACCCTCAAAAACAACCATTAGACCGGTCCCACCTATTTTTTTCAAAACATCCGGCTTACAGGCCTTTAGCTTTCTTTTCAGGTATTTTTGAGTTTCAAATTCTTTCCCGGATAATTCCGGATGCTCGTGTAAATGCTGCCGCACTTCAACCAACTCCTCGTAGATTTCATCCATAAAACCATCCATATTCTGCATCATCCTTATTCACGTTTAAATCCATAATCTGCCGCATGTGTCAAGATTCGGTCTGCAAGTCTATTAATAGGCAAGGATTGTATCCAGACTTTACCGGGTCCCCTTAAACGAGCAAAGAAAATCCCTTCTCCCCCAAACAATACATTTCTGATCCCACCGATAAACTCTATGTCATAATCTACCTCTTGTGTGAATGCCACCAGACAGCCGGTATCTACTTTAAGTTCTTCTCCATCGGCTAATTCGTGCATGCGAATCATTCCACCTGCATGGCAGAAAGCTAGCCCGTCTCCTTCCAATTTTTGCATGATGAAACCCTCACCTCCAAAAAATCCACGCCCTAAGCGCCTGGAGAATTCAATGCCTACGGAAACGCCTTTGGCTGCACATAAAAACGCATCTTTTTGGCAAATCACACGATTGCCTAATTCCGACAAATTCAATGGAATGATTTTCCCCGGATAAGGTGATGCAAAACTGATTTGGGCCTTCCCTTCGCCTTCATGAGTAAACGCTGTCATGAATAGGCTCTCTCCTGTAATGAGTCGTTTTCCGGCAGACAGCATTTTATCCAAAATACTTTTGTCCTGACCCGAACCATCTCCAAATAGTGTTTTCATGCTGATGGCTCCTTTCATGGATAAAAAACTACCCGGCTCAGCAACTACCGTCTCCATCGGATCGAGCTCGATTTCTACCATCTGCATTTCCTCTCCCAGGATTCGGTAATCAATTTCATGTGCAGTCATACTACTTATATTTTTTTGATAATATAGTGCACCGAAGATAAGAAGGGAAAATTTTCAGGAAGGAAATTATCGTTTTACTGCCCATAGTCTGCATGGGGTTTTTGTAAAAGCTTCCTATTTTCAATCAAAATTCCAGATCATGACACATGGTACTCATAATGCGGTGGATGATCCGCGAAACGAATCGATACTCATTCATATCAATGGGAAGCTTTTCCCAAGGAGTGAAGCTCAGATCTCTGTCTTTGACAGTGGTTATTTGGTAGGCGATGGTGTTTGGGAAGCCTTGCGTTTACATGAGGGGGTGCTGGTTTTTGCAGACGAACATTGGGAACGTCTTTGGCAGGGCGCAGCGACGATAGGCATGAAATTGCCTTTCTGCGAAAGCGAATTGGAGGAGCGTGTCATGCATACTCTGGCTGAAAATAAGATGCATGACGGAGTTCATGTGCGTATCATGATTACCCGAGGCATAAAGAAAACACCTTCTCAAGACCCGAGACTTACTGTCAGTGGTCCCAATGTTGTGATCATCCCTGAGTTTAAAAAAGCCAGTGACGAAAGTAAGCAACAAGGTGTGAGACTGTTTACCAGTTCGATTCGAAGAGGCTCTCCGGATTACTTAGATCCTCGCTTAAATTGTCACAGTAAGTTACACGAAGTGCAAGCGCTCATACAGGCTTTGGAAGCAGGGGCAGATGAGGCTTTAATGTTGGACATTCATGGATTTGTATCTACCTGTAATGCGACTAATTTTTTCATAGTGACCCAATCCGGGGAGGTCTGTACTTCAACAGGCCAATATTGCATGAAGGGCATCACGCGCTCAAAGATTCTTTTGGCTTGTCAGCGCTTAGGGATACCTTATTCAGAAAAGAACTTTTCACTCTTCGATGTATACGGTGCAGCAGAAGCTTTTGTTACAGGAAGTTTCGGAGGATTGACACCCGTCACTGAAGTGGATGGAAGGCCTATAGGTGAGGGGCCTATGGGGCCAGTAAGCCAGAAGTTGTCGTTAGCTTATCAAGAATTGATTCATGAATCAGTCCAAAGAGCCAAAAATGGATAAGCCCATTAAGATCTGTTTATGGTCAGGACCTAGGAACATTTCTACAGCCATCATGTATAGTTGGGCACAACGGAAGGACACCCGTGTGGAAGATGAACCCCTCTATGCTCATTACTTGTCAGTGAGTGACCGCAAAGATCATCATCCAATGGCTCAAGAAATTATATCTTCCATGGAACCTGATGGGCGTAAGGTCATTCAAAGGATGATGGCAGAGCAAGGCCACAAAGTGTATTTTTATAAGCATATGACGCATCACTTGAAGGCTTTACAACTAGACTTTTTGCATCATTTTCGCCACATTCTATTAACAAGAAACCCCAGGGAAGCGATTCCTAGTTTTGCGAAGGTGATCCCACAAGTCGTCTTAAATGATTTAGGTTATCCCTTACAAATTCGACTGAAGACAGAACTAGACCGGCTATCCATTCCATACACTGTTTGGACAGCGGAACAGTTTCTGCAGGACCCTGAGTTCCATTTAAAAGAGGTTTGTGCTCAATTTCGTATACCTTTTGACCCTTCCATGTTAAGCTGGACACCCGGCCCTATTCAGGAAGATGGCATTTGGGCTCCTTATTGGTATCAAAGCGTACATAATTCATCGGGATTTCACCCCTATCATCCGAAAAAAGACCCCTTCCCTGATCGATACCTGGATTTATGGCAAGAGGCGGAGTCACTCTTTCAAGCACTCCTCAAAAGGTCATAGCTTCTTTGGTCAGGGCGGTGTACAGGAATCATTCGATTTCCCCAACATACCCATTCGCTTTATCGAAACAATTTTACCAAAAAACGAAAGAAGGTCTCCAAAATCCGAAAATGCGA
>CAZGGG010000100.1:0-2793 GCA_964525165.1 uncultured Saprospiraceae bacterium
CCGGCCAGCTGCATTCATTGAAAAATTGCTTTATAATTCCAGCTAGTCTGGGCCCTCGCAATACCACAGCTTGATCGGGATCTACGATCAATCCTAAAGACATAGCATATAAACCATATCTCTGTATGGGTACGATCATATTTTTACCATCCACGACCTGCACTTTTGGCTTCTGCCCCTGAATGCCCAACATTGTAGGCAAGGATGGTCCATATAAGTCTGCATCCAAAATGCCTACACGGGCTCCTAAGGATTGTAATCCAAGCGCAAGATTTAGTGCGACAGTAGATTTACCAACGCCTCCTTTCCCGGATCCCACGGCAATGATATTTTTAACCTTTGACATCGGCCCGGAAGCTGTTCTTTGAGGTTTTGGAGCACCCATTCCAGTAATAAAGTGCGGATGCGCCTCAGCCTCTGGATATTCTCGCTGTATACTGCTAATGATCTCAAAAGTTAAATCGGATTTCACATTCGCATAATCAATGGGGATTTCGAGATCTATGTAAATATTTGGTTCTTCTATTCTCACTTGATTCAACCAACCTGAATCAGCAATTGTCTTACCTAAGTTGGGTATGCTGATACCATGAATGATTCTTATGACGTTCTTTTGATTCATAACTGCAAATCTAATACGTTTCTGTAACAAGGATTAAAGAATACTGGTTTAATCACATCCTACATATGAGTATTATTTTCCATATTTTTGTAAAATGAGGATACACACAGATATTAATAATTTGCCTGAGTTAAAGAACGCTGTTCTGACGATAGGTTCTTTTGATGGTGTGCATAAAGGACATAAAGCAATATTCAGAAAGCTTAAGCAATTAGCAAATAAATTAAATGGTGAGTCTGTCGTGGTCACCTTCAATCCTCACCCAAGATCCGTAATATTCCCAAAAGACAACACCCTAAAGCTCCTGACTACTATTGATGAAAAAATAGAGGAGTTTTCTCGCTTGGATATCGACCATTTGGTAATTGTGCCCTTTACGATAGAATTTTCACAATTACACC
Organism: uncultured Saprospiraceae bacterium; assembly: GCA_964525165.1. Taxonomy (GTDB): domain Bacteria; phylum Bacteroidota; class Bacteroidia; order Chitinophagales; family Saprospiraceae; genus JAWLFI01. The sequence goes on from CAZGGG010000100.1 coordinate 1,024, forward strand.
CAAATGAATATGTAGAAAAGTTTCTGGTTAACAAATTCAAGCCTGCTCATATCGTCATTGGATATGATCATCGCTTTGGCTTGAATAGAGAGGGTAATGTCTACGTTCTCCATCAGTTTAAAGAGAAGTTTGGTTTTGGTGTAACAGAAATTCCTAAACAAACTGTCGATGAGATTTCCGTCAGCTCTACCAAAATTCGAAAAGCCCTTCAAGTAGGTCAGATTACCAAAGCAAATGAGCTGTTGGGTCATTTTTATCCAATGAGCGGTACTGTTGTACACGGCGAGAAACTAGGCAATCAATTAGGTTTCCCAACGGCCAACTTAGCATTACAAGACTCAAAGAAACTCATACCACCTCAGGGCATCTATGCCGCTTTTGCGGAAGCGAATGGAAAGAACTACCAAGGAATGCTCTATATCGGAAACAAGCCTACTGTATCTGATTCCGGACAACAATCCATCGAGATTCATCTGTTTGATTTTGACGGAGATTTGTATGATCAAAAGATTACCATTCGCTTCGTTCAATTTCTGCGAGAAGACAGAAAATATGATTCACTAGATGAATTAAGGCATCAATTACGAGTCGATCAAATAGAATCAAAAAAAGTATTCGAAAATGATCATACCCTATCCCAGACTTTTCAGAAAGGGGAAAAGGTTGCTGTTGTTATTTTGAATTTCAACGGACTTAAATATTTACAATCATATTTACCTGCATTATTGCAGTATACGGACCTCAACATAGCTGATATTTATGTTGCCGATAATGCTTCCGAACAGGATGAACTTAGCACCATCAGTGCACAATTTCCGGACATCAAAACCATACAACTGGAGAAGAACTATGGATTTGCAGAAGGATATAATAGAGCCTTAGAGCAAATTGACGCGAGTTGGTTTGTTCTGTTAAACAATGACGTCAAAGTATCTCGAAATTGGTTAGAACCATTATTAAAAGTAGTTTCTGAAAACGAAAATGTCGTAGCAGCCCAACCCAAAATTAGGTCTGCACGTGATACAGCCTTCTTTGAATATGCAGGGGCTGCCGGTGGTCATATGGATAGCCTAGGATATCCTTTTTGCAGTGGCCGAATCTTTGAAACTGTGGAAAAAGATGAAGGGCAGTATGACGAACAAAAGTCCATCTTTTGGTCTTCAGGAGCGGCCATGATCATCAAAGCTGATATCTTCTTGAGAGCAGGTGGATTTGATGAAGATTTCTTTGCTCACCAAGAAGAAATTGATCTTTGTTGGAGAATTCGAAGAGCTGGATATGATATTCAATACATTCCCCATAGCACTGTATTTCACTGGGGAGGAGGAACGCTTAGTTATCATTCGCCCAATAAAGTCTACTTAAACTTTAGAAATAACCTGATAACGCTATTAAAAAACGAGCCTGTCAGTCGATTAATCTGGCTATTTCCATTTCGTTTGATATTAGATGGCTTAGCAGCTATTAAATTTATAGTAGATAAAGAATATGCCAGTATTCGATCTATTGTTAAAGCACATGGGTATATCTTCCGCAATTGGAGTAAAATCATGCAGAAACGACAACTGACTGCGGCTAGAGTAAGGGATATCAGATCCAAAAAATCTAAAAATTCCACTATTTCTTTACGTGCTGCATAATATGCTCCCGTTATGTTGTCTGCATAGGAAGTTCTTCCTTTTTCAAATTCATAATCATTGACAATAGCGGGTTCTGAAAGATTATTTAAATATAAAATTTGATCCTACGTAACTGTTACCTCTGGGGTTC
>CAZGGG010000100.1:2803-7907 GCA_964525165.1 uncultured Saprospiraceae bacterium
GTTTAAAGGGAGCATCGTGATTCAATATTTCCTCAGAAAAAGAAAAGTCTTTTCAAAACTCGCTACTACATGAGTAAGCTTAATTTGATCTATAAAGATCAAGACATTCTTGTCATCAATAAAGAAGCCGGAATGCTGAGTATTCCCGATAGATATGATCCGCTTAAGCCCAATCTGCATAGCTTATTGGAAAGAAAATATGGTAAAGTCTGGACAGTTCACAGATTAGATAAAGATACGTCAGGAGTCATACTTTTCGCCTTGAATGAGCAGGCGCATCGTGCATTAAGTATGGATTTTGAAGACCGCAAGATTGATAAAATTTATCATGCCTTTGTTCATGGCAAACCTCCATTGGAAGAAGGGAAAATTGAAGTAGACTTAACTAAGCGACAGGATGGTAAGATGTTGGTGAGCACCAGAGGTAAAAGGTCGGTTTCCTATTTCAGGATAAAAGAAAGTTTTCAGTACCACAGTTTACTAGAACTTAAATTGTTAACCGGACGTACCCATCAAGCCCGCGTTCATTGTCAATATTTAGGCTGTCCCCTCATTGTTGATCCCCTCTATGGGGGCGATGAAGGCTTTTATGTATCCTCTATTAAAAGGAATTATTCCATATCAAAAGGGAAAGAAGAACGCCCCTTAATTTCCAGAACTCCTTTGCATGCTGCTCGATTAAGTATTCAACATCCTCAAAGCGGCGAGAAACATTCTTTCGAGGCAAAGTGGCCTAAAGATTTAAGAGCATTGCACAACCAGTTGCAGAAATGGAGTTCGGTAAGCTAGAAAGAAGATTCATTTTAATGGCTGGTTTCTCAATTGGGCTTCTATTGTATTTGCCTTTTCTGGGTAGTACACCTTTGTTTGATTGGGATGAAATAAACTTTGCTGAATGTGCTCGTGAAATGATTGTGCTCCAAGATTTTCTGCATGTTCATATTGATTTTGAGTTATTCTGGGAGAAACCTCCTTTGTTTATCTGGTTCCAGGTATTATCCATGAAGTTGTTCGGTATCAATGAATTTGGAGCCAGATTCCCTAATGCATTTCTAGGAGCATTATCCATTCCTGCCCTGATGCTGTTGGGTGAACGCTATCGTTCCTTCAAATTTGGGATCATTTGGTCTATCGCGTATACAGCATCTTTTTTACCCTTTCTATACTTTAAATCGGGTATTATTGATCCATGGTTTAATACATTCATATTCCTATCCTTTCTAGCTGCCTATGAGTATGCCTTTCGGCAAAAGAAGAACCGTTATATCTGGGCATCCGGTCTATTCTGTGGCCTCGCGATTCTCACAAAAGGTCCTGCAGCTCTTTTATTGTTAGGTCTTTCAGCTGTCGCACTCAGTCTACTCAAGCGTCAATTGATCATTAATCTTAAAGCTTTTGGTCTTTGGCTATTGCTTTCATTATCCATTCCTGCAATCTGGTTTTTGATTGACTATTTGTCCAATGGTCCTTTTTTTATTCAAAGTTTCCTGGATTATCAAATTAGGTTATTGACAACAGAAGATGCAGGTCATGGTGGTTTTTTGGGCTATCATTTCGTGGTCGTCTTGATTGGTTGTTTCCCGGCTGCCATTTGGGCACTTCCGATCTTTTTCAAAAAGTGGAAAGTACCTCTACTGCAAACCTGGATGATAGTTTTGACCTTAATCACTTTGGTTTTGTTCAGTGCTGTCCAATCCAAGATTATACATTATTCCTCCTTAACATATCTTCCAATCAGTTTTCTGGCAGCACGAGCCTTTGAAGAAAGAAATTCTTTTAGCCTTCCAAGAGTGCAAAGAATCATTCATCTCATTATCACTTTATTTTGGCTATTGATCACTATAGGAATACCATTTATCTTACCTTATTTGGCTCAATCAATTGAGCTCATCACGGATACAAATGCGCAATCCATACTAAAATTGGATATTTCATGGCCTAAATGGTATGCCTTAAGTGGGATTTTCCTTTTAATTCCTATAATCATATACTTCTATAAACTTCCTGTATTTAAGGGACTATTGATTACGGGATTCAGTTACATGTTGTTTATGTTTTTATTTACAGCTCTATACATTCCGAACATTGGAGGCTATACGCAAAATATGGCCATTGACTTTTTTGAAACCTACCGGCAGCAAAATGTCTATGTCGAAAACTATGGATATAAAAGTTACGCGGATTTATTCTATACCAGGAAAATGCCCTCTGACAAGATTGGCCTCCCAATAGACGAGGCTATTCGAGTGGGCTTAGATAAAGACTTATATATTATCACCAAACTTCACCGAGAAGAAAGACTACGTGGCTTAACAGATAAACTCGAATTGATTGAAAGAAAAGGGGAATTTGCTTTTTATCGCAGATCTGCTTCTACTCATCCAATTGAGTAACCAATTGCTCCCATTCTTTTTCTTTGTCTTGGATTTTCTGAATTAGACTGGCATGTTCCTGACTTAACTCGCTGAATTCCGGACTATTCATTACTTCCGGTTGTGCCATTTTAAGTTCGATTCCTTCTTTGTGGGCGTTAAATTTTTCAATATCTCTCTCCACATAATCCAATTGTCTTTTCAACTGCTTTCTCTCTTCGTAAGACAAAGTAGACGGTGGATTTTCCTTCCTATTTTTTTGCAAATTGATTACCGCCTTCTTCCACGGAACGCATATCCGAAAATGAGTTTTTCTTCAAATAAAGATCCACATCGTCTAAATGGTATTTAATCACCCCCTCTCTAAAGCTCAATGTATGTTCAGTTAAACCACTTAAGAATTCACGATCATGGGAAATCACCAACAGGGTGCCTTCGTAGGCTTTCAAAGCCTCTTTGAGGACCTCCTTGGAATAGATATCCAGATGATTGGTCGGCTCATCCAGTAAGAGAACATTGTACTTTTGGTAAAGCAATAAGGAAATGGCTAAACGAGCACGTTCTCCTCCCGATAAAACACTAATTTTCTTTTCTACTTCATCACCCGGGAATAAAAATGCGCCTAGAATAGACCGGACCGAGCTTCTGGTTTCTGGCGTTGCATTGAGCTCTGAAATCTGAAGAACTGTCTTTTCCGGATCGAGACGCTCAGCTTGATTTTGAGCAAAATATCCCAAATCAACATTGGCACCTTCTTTGATTTCTCCTTCAGATGGTTGAAGAAGCCCGGCAATAATCTTTGCTAAGGTTGTTTTTCCTTGACCGTTTTGCCCTACAAAGGCAATTCGCGCACCGCGTTCTATTTTTAAATCGAGACCGGAGAAAACATGGTTGTCACCATATGAGTGCCCCAGGTCAGTCATATCATAGACCACTGCTCCGGAACGTCTCACAGCTGGAAAGCGAATATTCATAGCATGCGTAGATTCCTTTTCAGGAGCATCTATTCGCTCCATCTTTTCTAACTCTTTGATCATGGATTGCGCGATAGATGCTTTGCTGGCTTTGGCTCTAAATCGCTCAATGGTTCGTTCCTTTTGTTTGATAGCCCTTTGTTGATTCTCATAGGCTTGCTGCTGAGTAATCAATTCTTCCGCTCTGACCTTTTTATATTTGGTATATGGAAATGGATAATCTTTTATTTTCCCATTTACAATTTCTAAAGTCCGATTGGTGGTGTTGTCTAAGAACTGTATATCATGAGAAATAATGATAGCGCCGCCCTCAAATCGGTTTAACCACGATTCCATCCAGATAATGGATTCGATATCTAAGTGATTGGTCGGCTCATCGAGAAGTAATAAATCAGGTTTCTGAATTAATAGCTTTGCTAACTCTACCCTCATTTTCCAGCCACCACTCAGTTCATTGATGGATCGGTCTAATTGATCAGGTTTAAAGCCAAGACCAAAGGTGATCAATTCTATCTGTTTATCCAGTTGATCTCCGGACAAGTAGTGATATCTGCTTTGAACTGTATCAAAATGGTCCAATAACTGCATATAAGAATCACTCTCATAATCTGTGCGCTCCGCAACCTCTTTTTCTAATCTTGCATATTCTGTTTCCAAAGCTACAAGTTCTGACATCGCCTCTTTTACTTCCTCCCGAATACTTTTTCCACTCAAGGAATTCAGGTCTTGATGCAAATAACCTAGTGTTGCTCCTTTTTCCAGTGATGCCTCTCCCCCATCTGCTGTTAATTCCCCGGCAATCAATTTTAATAAGGTAGATTTACCCGCTCCGTTGAGTCCCACTAAACCCACTCTTTCCTTCCTGTGCAGACTAAAGGAAATGTTGTTAGCGATCGCACGATCGCCAAAAAATAATTGTAATTTATTGACTTCCAGCATATGATTAATTCAGGACGAATTCATCCGGCATTTCAGCGATGACAGCAAAGTGCTCGCCTTTGTTGGACAAAACGTTTTTCCAAAGTTTCTTGGCATGTGTATTGAAAATATAGTTTAGGTCATTTTCTGCTACAACCCAAGAGCCTTCTTGCATTTCGGCTTGTAATTGACCCGGGGACCACCCTGCGTAGCCCACATAGAAGCGAATATCAGATGGCTTAATCAAACCATTAGAGATTAAAAACTTAAGTTGTTCATAATTTCCACCCCAAAACAAACCTCTACCCAAACTCTGGCTATCATCTAAAATCTTTCCTGCTGTATGTATGAAATGAATCGTTTCTGTTGAAACGGGTCCCCCGTAATAAACCTGACTTTCAAATTCAGGAAAATCAGACAATAAGTTTTCGACATCCATGCGAAGAGGTTTATTTAAGATAAAACCAATACTCCCTTCTTCATGTGAATGCCCTGTCATCAAAATGACAGACCTCTTAAAATTTGGATCATATAAATAAGGGTCTGCTACCAAGAGCTTCCCCTGTCTGACATATTCATAACTCATAGAGTTTAGATTAAGGGAGTTGTGGTTATTTTGCGATTTACTCTTTTAACAAAACCGGATAACACTTTACCACCACATTCAACAAATTCCTCTATACCATCATCGAGCATATTGTGCATTGTCTGTGTCCATCGCACAGGTGAGGTTAATTGGGAAACCAATTGTTTTTGAATAATAGCAGGATCACGTTCAGCCTGTGCACTTACATTTTGATAAATGGGGCAATCCGGAGATTGGAAATCAACTGCCTCAAT
>CAZGGG010000101.1:0-7886 GCA_964525165.1 uncultured Saprospiraceae bacterium
AATAAGTCCTTTGAGCCAAACAGGATGCTGTGCCAGCAGATCATGACAGAACCCTCGCCAGCCCATTTCCTGACCTAAAAATATCAGGAATCCTAAAGGAATCATTAAAAGGTAATCCTGCGCCGTGATTTTTTCATCAGGCATAACCACCAAAAGCATAGCCCATATGGCAAAAGGAAGTAAATAAAAAATTAAGCTTCTCAAAAAAGCCTTGCCAAAAGCGGAATAAGACCTCGGCATACTGCCTCCCAAAAAATTATACATCACCATAGCCGCAATTCCAGGTCCCCAGTTTGACAAGACTTCCAGACTAAGAGGAGAAATACCCAATTCACAAATTTGATCCTGACAGAAATACTTCCATAATCTCAAAGGCCAAGACAACCCGCACGCCAGAATAAAAAATGCAATTCCGACAAATAACTTGTGTTCTTCCTTTTTCATTGATTCAATTAAAAAGGGGGCGAAATTTAGTACGCCCCCAGAAAGAATTCTATTCCAATTGCACTCGACCTAAAATTAGTGGATGATCAGTTGTTGACTAGTTTGTCCTTTACCGTTGTAGAGACAGACATGATAACTGCCGGGGAGAAGATTGGTCGGCAATGGATACTCTAGAACTCCATGAGATAATTCTACCGGACTTTGATACACAATTTGTCCCAAATAATTGTAGATGATCAACATCCCATTCCCGGACATTGCTTCCTGAAGATGCATCATCGTTCGCTGACCTTGAAGACTTGGATTGGGAAAAATACCCATTTGACCTATATGGCTGGTAGAAGCAGATGTCGTTGCTTCTTCATCATAATGAGAGGAGGTAATAAAGAAGTCTTGATGATTTGCACCGGTTATCACATTACCTAGTGTATATGCAAGACCATCGTTGGCTGTAAATCTGTTTATGACTTCATTATCATTTGTTGCATCCAGACTTAATTGCCCTGTGCCCTCACCATAATTAAAATCAATTTCACCATTCATTTTTAGTTGGACTAAGCTTGATGTGCGCCCGTTATTTACAATTATTGTAGCTAAAGCTAGCATACCGTCAGCGCTTACTTGTTGGATATCAGTCCAAATTTCAGCCCCTCCGATTGAAAGGTCGTAGAATTGAATTCCATTGGTTCCAAAAGTAGGATCCTTCAGTCCGTTAGGCTGTAAGCGAACCAAAACTGCATCAGTTTGATTATTTCGATCTGCCACGCCTCCAATGTAAACCCGATCTTCTTGATCCACTTCAATCGTGTAGGCATGGATTTCAGTCCCTATACCGACAATAAAATCCTTCATACCATCTCCTGCAAAGGAGGGGTCTAGAGCGCCGTCAGAATTAATTTTCAAGACGATTGCTCTGTCTTGATTATTCTGACCAACAGTACCAGCGACATAAATAGATCCATCATTTGAAACTTTGAGGTCATGCACTAGAGCATAATCAAATTCCATCGGAATAATCAACCTACCGCCATTTCCAAACGATTGATTGTAAGTACCATTTTGATTGAGCTTGAGGATCGAAAAATATAAATCTGATTCTGTCTCCATAGTACCGGCAATTATGATTTCATCATCCCTCGAAACATATACACGCTCTGCGATCTCACCTCCTCCTAAAGAAAGATCAATTTGTATTAAGCCTCCGTTTCCGAATGTATCATCATTTAAGCCATTCTTGTTGACACGACCTATCACCATATCCAATCCTGATTCTGGATCTTGAGTTGCTCCACAAAAGACAATTTTGCCATCCGCTTGAATGGTTAAATCCCTCATCATATCTGTTTCATTAAGATTAGCAGGGTAACGCCCATCGAAGTTGAAAGAAGGGTCAAAATTTCCATCTGGAAGTAAACGATAAATCGCAAAATTTGTCCCTGAAGCTGTTTCTTGAACACCACCAAAAACAATCTCTCCCTCTCCCATAGTTGCTATACTCCCCGTAGCAAATTGATTCAAATCACCTTGCCCATATAAACCCATTCCGCCAAAACCAAAATCCGTATTGAATGTACCCGGGTCTTGACCAAAAGTGATTACACTGATGAATAGTCCAATTATCCAGTTAAAATTTTTGATAGCACTTTTTGTTAGATTTAGTGCTAATGTAATGTTGATCAAGGGTTTAGTTCAACTGTATTTGGCGAAGGGCAGAAACAAATTGGTAAAGAGCAAATTTAGGTAGGTGAACGAATTTCAGGATATAAGAAACGAGGAAATTTCAAGGTTTAATGATGGGTAGAGGCAGTAATTAGGATGCCTATAGCAATCGAATTTGACTCATGAATTCTTCTCGATAGGTTTTACCGATCCTAATCCTTAATCCATTAATCAAAATATCATCACCTTCAAGGCTGTCAATGGACTTCATATTTACTATATAAGACCGGTGTACACGCATAAAGTCAAAAGGAACCAGTTTTTCAGCTACTGCTTTGAGACTGGAGTGAATTAAGAATTTACCTTCATTCGTGTGCAGGTAAACATAGTTATCATAAGCTTCACAAACATTCACCTCCTCTGCTGAAATCCTGCGTAACTGATTTTTATACTTGATGTAGAAGTCCTCATGCTCCTTTTCTACCTTTAGCTTAGGGGAATGGACTCGTTCCTCCTTATGCAGGGCTAATTCAATACTGGCTCTCAAACTATATTCAGAAACCGGTTTCACTAAATAGGCGCTGGCACCACTGGAAGTAATCCGTTTAATGGTATGGTCATCGTGCAGAGCTGTTATAAATATCATAGGAATACCATAAGTTTCCTTAATCTGATGCGCCAGCTCTACCCCGTCCATATCACCTTCAATGTTGATATCAATCAGCACACAATCGACTTGAATATTCTCCAGTAACAGTAGTGCATCTTCAGCAGATTTAACAGATGGCAGAGGCTGATACCCGAAGTCTTTCATATAGCCTGAAAGATCAGCTGCGATGATAGGCTGATCTTCTACAATCAGAATTTTTTTCTTTGCGGAGTCTTCAGCGCTCATACTTTCATATATTTATGAATCACAACATCAACTGACATGCCAACCGCTCCGGATCGAAGATGAACCTCAGCCTTCAACATTTCAGCCAGTGTTTCAACAAGGGTGTACCCAAATGAATTTTTGTGTTGATCTACCTGTTCAGAATCTTCCCCATTATCAGAAACCGTCAACCATAATTGTTCCCCTCGTTCCGCTAAATGAACATCCACTTTCAACCGATCATTAGCATTATTGGCATATTTAAAACAATTGGTGACCAACTCATTAACTATCAATCCTATGGGCATCGCACAGTCTAGATCCAAAGACAACTTATCAACATTCAATTGAATGGTTGCATAAGAGTCCCATGAATATGAATTTTTCAAGTGATTCAATAAATGGTCGAGGTAATCGGACATTTCTACTCCTTTGACATCTGAACCTCCGTATAGTTTCTGATGAACCAATGCCATGGATTGAATTCGATTTTTGGCTTCCGCCAAAATGGTTTTTGCGTGCTCATCCGTCAAGTGACGTGCCTGGATATTTAACATGCTGGTAATGAATTGCAAATTGTTTTTCACGCGATGATGTACTTCCTTCAATAGCAAATCCTTTTCCTCCAGTGCGGTTTCGATAATTTGATTTTTATCCTGTAAAACTTTTGATGTTTGTTTCTTAACGCGATACTGACGATACACCAAAAACAGAATAATAAATATAAATATTGCCAGTGCTGTGATCACATACTGAGCGTTTTGCTGCTTCTGAATGCGCAATTGATTCAATTCCAGTTCTGTATTTGCTTGTCGTAAAGCTTCGTCTTTTAATTCTGTTTGGTATTGCTCTTCAATCTCTGCTATCCGTGCTGTAACTTCTTTATTATCAAGGCTATCCTTTAGTCTGACATTTAGGTTTCTGTAATCCAAAGCCTTTTCAAATTGCCCCAAGTCAGCATAGATCTCAGAAAGCTTATCTGTAGCCCATATCTCCTGACCCAAATTTTGAATAGATCGAAACCCATCCAATGCCTTAAGACTAAAGGATAGGGCTTTATCTTTCTGTCCGGTGGCAAAATAGACTTCAGAAAGACGCATGTAACTTCCATTTTCCCTCATTACATCTCCTAGCTCTATGAAGGTTTTCAGGGCTTCCCTAAGGTGATATTCACTTTTATCAAATTCGGCCAGTTTAAAGTAAGCAGCCCCAAGATTATAGTGACTGATACCTACCCGTGGCAGATTCTCCATTCGTTTAAAATAATCCAGCGCTTGTAAGGAATAATCAACACTTTGATCATATGCCTGCATATCCCTGTACAGCCCACCCAAATTTAAAATGGTCAAATATTGCCTTTGTTCGATTCCAGTTAAGCGAAATATCTCTATTGCTTTAAGAAAGTATTCCTCCGCTGATCGTGTATTTCCCTGCACTGCATATAAAATTCCAATACTAACATAACCCGAGCCCACTTCACTAGAATCTTTAATGGCCATGCTTAACTTGATAGATTCCTGAAGGTACTCAAGGGCAGCTTCATAATCCTCTTGTAAGCGTTTGGTCTCCCCTAAACGATTGAGAATGAATGCCTGCAAGGAAGTATCAGCGTTTTGCTCATATACTTCTAAAAGAGCTGAAAAATGATAAAAAGCTGAATCATATTGAGAGAGATAGTTGCAACTCCTGGCGATCATCTCACGCGATTTAAGTGCTATACTATCTTTTCCTGTTCGCTCGCTTTGTCTCCATGCTTTTTCAGCAAATGCTTTCGATTTATCAAAATCTTTTCGGTAGTAATGATGAGCTGAGTCTAAAAGATCTTCAGAGGAAATCAGATGCTGCTGCCCCAGGCAATACCAACTGCAGAAAATGAAATATAAGCTTAATAGAGACCGGATAACACTTATCATAATGGAAAATTAGCGAATCAATCGTTGAGATGGAAAATTTTTATAGCAGAGCTCAATGATTAAGGATAAAATATAACATCACTCACCATTGAAAGCGATGAACTCTTATTCTATCCTTACGTTTTTATATCCAAAGGCGTCATGAGAAAAATTAACAAGATACATCCTGCGACTTCCCATCCTATAAATGACCTTTCCACCTACCGCCCCTTGCCGAATCGCTCCTTGCCGCATTTAGATCCTTTCTTATTTCTGAACCATCATGGTTACCAAGAGTATCCTCCGAACAATAATGGTCTTCCTTTTGGGCCTCATCCGCATAGAGGAATGGAAACTGTAACTTTTATTATAGAAGGAGATATTGCTCATAATGACTCAGGAGGGCATACTTCTGTAATTCATAAGGGCGGTGTCCAGTATATGACTGCAGGCAGTGGGTTAATCCATTCTGAAGTGAGTAGTGAAGAGTTTAAAAAAAAGGGGGGACCGCTTGAGATTCTCCAATTGTGGCTCAATTTACCCTCCCATCTAAAAATGACCACTCCTCAGTATTTGGGTAAAGAAGAAAGTGAGATTCCTATCATAAAGAATAATGAAAATGGCGTAAAGGCCCAATTATTATTTGGTGAATGGCATTACCAAAAAGCTGCTTTTGAAGGGTATTTCCCTTTGTTCTTAGCAACACTTTACCTAAATGACGGAGCGGAATTCTCCAAAAGCATTCCGGAAGACGATAATATCTTCTGTTATGTTGTGCGGGGCAAAATTCAAATAGGAGGACAAATCGTTCCTTACAGAAATCTGATTGAATTTGAAGATGGAAAGGATAAAGTATCTTTTATAGCTGTAAAAGATTCAATAGTGCTCTTTGGCCACGCAAAACCTTTTGGAGAGCCGATTGTCGCACAAGGACCTTTTGTAATGAATTCACAACAGGAAATCATGCAAGCATATAGAGACTTTCAAGAAGGAAAATTTGAATAAAAACCTTGGAAGGCCTAAAACTGTAAGGCTTTTGCCGTAAGGCAGATTGAATAAGATTTCATAAGGTAGATCCTAATCCAGTTCCACTTGATAAACATCTGATGCGTTCCGCTCAATCCAGTGCGTTTCCATCGCACCCCCTTCCCCATTGCAGTATTCCTGCATACGGAAGGAAGAAACGGTCTTATCCAGGCCTGAAAAGACCAGCGTAAATCGAGCGAAGGAACCCCAAACCGGCATCCAGGTGGGTGCCAAAGGTATCCCTTCAGGATGCACCAATGAAGCCACTCTTTGTCCCTCACGGTCGATTAAATAGGTAGTCGGCCAGATGCGAATCAAAGTCACAGCATAGGGCGCGGGCATGAGGCAATGAAGAATCACTTGCCCCTGTTCTTCCACCTGTTGTAGCTCTTTGAACTTAGAAAGAATGTTGGTCTTTTCGCGGGTAACCGTTGAACTCATATCCAAGCCAAAGGTACGCCATACACCCTAAAAGTTAAAGCGCACGGGACATTTCCCTCCCTTAGTCTGATGTAATGCAGGAAATATATTAACTTGAAGAGGGTAAAAGGAGACTATGAGTATTTTAAAACGTTGGGCCAGAGACCAGAATGGAAGCATCCTAAATTATCTGCGCTACGCAATCAGCGAAATCATCTTGGTGGTCCTAGGCATTTTAATCGCCGTTTCGATCAATAACTGGAATGAGTCTCGCAAAAATGCGGAGGAATTGAATGCCATCTTTCTGACGGTGAAAGATAATTTAGAAAAGGACCTGGAGACCGTTGATGTCGTAACGGACTATTATAAACAGCGAGCGCCCATTTATGAGGCGATATTGAATCGTAGAATCACTGCGGAACAATACATTCAGAAGAGGATGAATGCCTTTTTATTACTGGGCTTTCCGGAATTTGCTCCGCACACTTCCGGATTTGAGCAATTGAAAACTTACCCCAAACGGATAGGGGATGAAGCAGATAGCCTCACGAAGCAAATCCTCAGTTTTTACACGGTGCGCTTAGTTGAACTGGAGGTTGATGATGTGGGACGCACGAAAAACTTTGAAAATGATTTTAATTATTTAAAAGAAAACTACGATTGGTGGGGAACCTATCTTTATGAACGCAAATTAGATGGGTTTTTGGACTATGCGCTGAATGATCCTGACTACTATAATCGTATTTCGACCTCCCGTTTTATGAACTACGATGTATACTTGATGGAAGTATTAGTGTATCGGGGGCGGGCACTCGGATTGCTGGAAGCCATCGATCAGTATTTAGGAAAGGTGGCAGAATAAATTTGCTGCAATAATAGTTTGTGCACATCCAATGCACATGGCTGTCTTACCTTTCGGAAAAAACAGATGTATGTTTAAACCGGGTGAGCAAGTCATTTGTGTAGACGACCATTATCAAACAGGCAATCTTTATGAACGCTTTGGAGTTGTGGGCCTGACCTGGCAGTTTCCTGTCTTGGGTCAAATTTACACCGTAGAGCGGGTCACGGAAGCTACCATTACGGTGAAAGAAATCAAGAATATCGCTCATTTTATTGGAGAACCGGAATTCTATTTTTACCACTTTGAGAAGTTACCTGATGAAGCTGTGCTCAGAAAGGAAATAGACAGCTTGCAGGCACCCATTCAAGAGGTTTTCGACTAAGTTCCTGAGGCCCTACCATTGCTTTTTACCCCTTCCGGAACCACTGAATAGCTTATAGAACCGGTTCTACACATCTATTTGTCACTGACAAGCTAAATAATTATCTTGATCATTCAGGAATTACAATAACTTATTATGACTTTATCTTTGGAATCGATTGAATCTTTGTTGCAGGAATTTAAACAAACCCTGCCCTCCGGACAACTTAAGGAACTGAAGGACAGTCATTTTGATATTTTATTTCAAAAAGCCTATCACTTTTTGGAAGGTCCGTACGTAGAATACGAAGGAGTGCTGGATGCCGAAGAAAAGAAGCGCACGCGCTGGTGGCAGCGCGAGCACTGG
>CAZGGG010000102.1:0-4274 GCA_964525165.1 uncultured Saprospiraceae bacterium
TTTTCTTAAGCTCAAAGCCTATGGTTCTTTGAAAAAGAGATACTGGTTCAGGGGATGTAGTAGCATGTGTAGCCAAGGTTTTAGCTCCCAGTATCTCTTGAATTTCGGCCATGTCCAGCGAAAAACGTTCATGCTGCTGTAAGGAATGTGTTTCTTCCAGCGTACGGTAGTCATAATACACCAAGAACCAACCACTGAGTAGGATGAGCAAGTCAATCAGTAACGCAAGCGAAGCAAAGGTGTATCGATGAAAAACGACCTTCTCTTTGATTTGCTCACGTTGCTGTTCATGGGCAGTTGTCTGCTTGGTAAGTGCCTGAACTTCATCCGCAATGCGTTGATTGTAATTAGCTATAACTTTTTGGTTAGTGGTATTTGCCATGTTGATTTGTCCGCGCCAGCTTACGCTTTTCTTATAGTCTCTTAGCTCATCTTCCAGGTGCTGGATGCGGTTATCGTGGAACCGCTGCAGCTCCTGTACTTCGTGCGCCAACTGTTGGGTCAGTTGCTGGTATCGATGGTCGATGCGCGCATGTAATTCTTGCGCTCCATGTACCGATACGAATACGGAACCAGCAGACAAGCCGAGTGCCAAGGCAATCAGGGCCAAGCCTGGACGAACACCGCCGTAGTATAGCTCAAACGCGGTAGTAATGAGCAGTGCTTTGCCAAGCTCCCAAAGTGCTAGTAATACGGTGGCGAACAGAAAAGCCAGCCACCAAGGCATGAGCGTTCCCATAAGCGCGCCTAAGAAAAACACACCGGTGGCTACCGAAAGTAGGGGTAGTGTAAGACGGCTTCCTTCGGTAAGGCGATGGATAGCCTTGAAACGCACGGGGAAGGGCTTCCACGAAAAGCGCTGACGGGCCTTGGCGACTTTCTTGAAATACTGGTGCTGATCAAGAAATGCTACGACCGGATTCTGTAACTTAGTCATGTTTTACGTGATTATTCCTTAAAAATATAGACTTACGAGACAATTATATGGAATAACTCGTTAAAAAAAATATTTTACTATGGAATAATCCGTTATTTTAACGATTGACGGAGGGATAAATACGGGAAAATTCGATACAATGAACCTGGAAGAGTACGAAGCATTACACGATCGAATTCTTGAAAAAATCGTAGCAGAACGTAAAAGCAAGAAAATTTCCCAGAAGCAAATGGGGGAGGTGCTTGGGGTCAATCAGACCACCTACTCGGATATGGAGCGGGGAAAGGTAAAGTTTTCTATACCGAAACTGTTGGCCACGCTGGACTATCTGGGGATTGACCTCTTCAGCCTCAAGGAGCAACGGCAGGAAGATATGATTGCGATCCCGAGCTCTTCGGAAGAATTTTTACGCTACTTCACACAGCAGACGCAAGACATCAACGAGCTAAAAAGCAACGTGCAAAAAATCATGCAGGCCTTGGGGATTCAGGATAATAACGATGAAACGGCACCTGATTCGCCCACCTCATAGGCAGTAACTTCTCCTCACTTTGAGGAGAAGTCAAATCCGTGCGTTTTCCTTGTTGCTTTTCGAGATGATATCGTTTTCCGCGCAGATAGCTTTGTTGCTCGGGAGTCAGGTTGCGCCGCCCCATCTGATGATTAATCATCCAGACGCGCACGGCCTCCATATCGGGGAATTCTTTGGGTTGAATGTTGAAAGGAAGGCGATGTGACTGGCATATCTGATAGCGGTTATGCCCATCAACCAGTATGAGTTCTTCCGGAGAACGTGCCCAGACGATGAGCGCTTCGCGGCAACCTTCGGCCAATAGGTTTTCCTCTAGCTGTATGCACTCTTCTTCCTTCAAAGGGGGGATAAGGGCTTGCAACCTTTAGTAGTATGCTGATTCGCTACGGTTTTTCCGGACCCACCGAGGGGTGATCGATATTCAGAAAGTAGCGCGTCCCTTTTCGCTCTCCGGTGCGGACAAAGGCGCCGATTTCTACCATACGCTGTAAGTCGCGGGGAGCGGTAGAGGCAGTGGTTCGCGCAATGCGCTGGTAGTTATGGGCGCTTAGGCCACCCGTAAAGCCCTCGATTCCTTCGCGGAACATCCGATCGACTACTTTTTGTTGCCGCTGGTTCCATTGGTGACTGAAGCTCCGATAGTATTTCCCCTTTTCGATAATAAAGTCAAGTAGTTCTTGGGTATGCTGCTGTGCAACCAGTACCATTTGGCAGAAATAGACCAGCCAGTCGGTAATTTCTAGCCCGGTGCTGTGATCGTGCAGGGCTTTGTAATAATCTTTCTTGTGGCGCTCAATGGTGCGCGAAATGGCGATGAGGGTAGGGCGTTGCAAGCTCTGTGAAAGCGCCTTCTCAGAAATGGCTCGCCCGATACGGCCATTACCATCCTCAAAAGGGTGAATGCTTTCAAAATACAAATGAGCGATGCCCGCCCGTGTAAGCGGATCGGGGGGAGAATGCTGGTTGAACCATTGCAGAAAACGGTTCATCTCGTCCGGTACGTTAGCCGAAGGCGGAGCTTCAAAATGAACGGTGGCATAGCCAAGCGGCCCCGATACAATCTGCATTGGGTCTTCGTGGGTACGGTAGCGCCCTCGATCGGTCAAGTCATTTCGGCCATTGGTCAGCATCGTATGCCACGTGTAGAGCTGCTCGTGTGTCAGTGGCTGGTCATAGGTTTGGTAAAGGCTGACCATCATCTCGGAAATACCTTGCTCGGCCGGAGGGACTTTCCGAAGGTCGGTTTGTAAACCAAAATGCCGACGCACAGAGGATTGCAAGGAATCTCGGTTAAGCAGTTCGCCTTCAATCTGTGAGGTATTGTAGGCCTCGTCACTGATCAGATCTACGATGAGTGTATCTTGTTCGTCTTTCTGTATATGTTTCAGGCTGCCCGCAAAAAGTCCGGCTTGGTGCAAGAGCTGTTTTTCAAAGGGGGCGATTTTTTCGGCTGAAAAAGAAAAATTCGGCCAGTTTCTGATTTGCCAATTCCAGGGCATGAGGGATACATTGATTTTTATAGCTCAATTTAATACCTGAAAGTGAGCTATAAAAGAAATCTTTATCGCTCATTGCAACCGGGGATGGCTACGCAACTCTTCAGAAGAACAAGCGGAGTACTTGGTTTCTTTTTGAAGATGTTTCAGTGGGAAGAAGGGTGAAAAGCGCTATACAAAACCGATTGTAAACCGTTTTTACAGGTCGATAAACGGTTTCATAAACCGTTTACCGAACCCCTTTGCACACTACTTTAGCGGAGAGAATCCAACGGGATTCTTCGGAGCATCTGCCAAGATTCCTTTTAGGTACTAGGAGAATCTCGGGAAGAGAAATCAGATTCGTTGAAGAATCTCTGGCGGTAAAAACAGAATCCTCGTAGCGTCTTGGAAGAATCTTTCCGGGTTATAGACAAAAAACAACACTATCTTAAAGCAGGATACATTACCACCCGCTTTCAGCCAACCAATGAATGCTCTGATCCATGAAAAATAAAAGCCGCAAACTCACCGCCCATGACTAGCCGTCCGCGACTACTTTTTTAAGCAGCTTTTCGCTGATACGAAACAGGTTCGGGCATTTATCGAAGGCGAGTTTCCGGAGGATTTCGTCGGTAAGTTAGACCTCTCGACCCTGCAAGCCGATGAAAGTCACTTCGTCAATCCGGAGATGAAAGAGTATGCTGCCGATGTACTCTACACCTGCCGCTATGCAAGTAAGACGGAGGTACGGCTGGCCTTTCTGCTGGAACACAAAAGCTACGTACCGGAGTACCCCCACTTGCAACTGTTGCGCTACATGCTCAATCTGTGGGAGAAGGATGTACAGGAAAAGCGCCCGTTGCGCCCGATCATGCCCGTGATTGTCTATTATGGTACAGGACGGTGGCACCGTCGCCCTTTCGCCAATTACTTTGGCCAAGGGGTGATGGATGACTTCTTAAAAGACTTTTTGCCTTCGTTTGATTACTGGCTGACCAACCTACAGGAGCGTCCGCAGGAAGAAATACAGCGGCAGTTTGCCCGGGAGCTTCGGGTCGCTTTTCAGGTGATGAAATTTATTGACGACCCGGCGTTGTTAGAGAAGATAGCGGACGTTTTTCAGCAGGAGACATGGATTCAACGAGGCGATGAGCTGTTTTACCTCCGGTTGATCGTGACGTATCTTTATAAAGGATCGAAAGTAGAAAATCATAAAATACACCAGATCATGAGAAATTACCTGTTAGAAATGGAATCAGAAGAGGGTACCGCAGCCTGGCAACTAGAGCAAGAAGCCAAGCGAGAGAATACCCTAGAGATTGCCAAA
>CAZGGG010000102.1:4284-5335 GCA_964525165.1 uncultured Saprospiraceae bacterium
AAGGTCAAATTTCTCTTTCATCCACTGTAAAAATACCGGCTGGAAGAATAGAAACTACTGCAACGCATTCGCCAGAATCTCTTTGACCTGATCGTCGTTCAGGGTGCCTTTTTTCCAAGCCTCTAACTTTTTGAATAGTTGCTCTACATTCCGCGAGTAGGTCTTTGAGCGATGATTGGAAGGTTCTTTTTTGACACCTTGCTTAGCACTTACCTCCTGGTGCGCCTTATGGATAGACTTCTTACCCTGAATCACCTCCTGCCGTAAATCATCGTCACCAGCATCCACGATTTTTTTGTACTTGGCCACGTTCCGACGGCTCACGTTCGACAGCTTTGAGGCCTCCTTCAAACGATCAACTTTAGGGGGTGCTTGACCTTTGTGCAAATTTGCACTAAGGTTTTTTCCCGCCTGCTTGTTACGCATCCCTAGCTTTTCCAGAAAGGTCGTGAGCTGAAGAGCAATTTCAATACGCTCCGCATCATTCAGGTTTCGGCGGCCCAACTGGTTTCGTAACATCCAGACCCGGGCTTCATCGGGAGAGGCAAATTGCCTTTCTTTAGCGATCGACAGACGATGGTGCCCATCCACCACCACCCATGCGCCTTCACGCTCATAAACGACCAAAGCATCACGAATGCCTTCGTCTTTTATAGATGTTTTAAGTTGTGCCTGCTCTTCGGTCGTCTGTTTTCGGATCAGGCTTCGATATACCTCATCCACTTGTAGGTCGGCTACACGGGCAAACTCCTTCCGCTTTTCATGCTGTTGCTGTGCCCGTTGTGAAAGGCTTTTCCCTTGCCTTTTTTCTTTCAAGGCTTCTTCCGCCAGTTTGTCCAGGTCCATCATAGCGCAATTTCTTTAATTAACTCATGATACAAGGCTACAAACTCATCCTCATCTTCGGCGTTACAGATCGGTGTGTTTAAACTCAGTTCGCGATGGTAACGTACCAGATTCGACAGTGCGTTATCCAGCATCTTAAGTCCAAACTTACCGTCCAGGCTCGCGATAATTTTATGCTCATTCGTCCGCGTTTTCTGATTGACGA
>CAZGGG010000102.1:5366-7773 GCA_964525165.1 uncultured Saprospiraceae bacterium
GTTATCGACGCTGGTGACGATTTCCCCTCTTCCCGCCGGGTATCGGCAATGTCGGGTAATGAAACCAGCGTAGTCATCGTGGATTGCACCGCCGGGGTCGTGGCCTGTATAGGTACGACACATATATCAGAAACCGATAGAATGGTATTGGTCGCCTGACTATCCGAAAAACTTCCTTGCGTATCAATCAGGATTACATCATACGCTTTTTGTCGCTTCTCCAGCAGTTTCAGAAAATCGCGAATAGGGGTATGGCTTGCATCAAAGTCCACCGCTTCAACGTCCATAGAAGCCCCCTGCTTCGCCAAATTAGCTACCGTCGCCTGAGAATCGGTATCTAACACCAGCACACGCTGCTCACTCCATGCTGACAGCGCCGCAGCAAACAGGATCGTCATCGTAGATTTCCCTACCCCTCCTTTACGATTCACAAATGAAATCACCTTAGCCGGAGGATTTCGCATAAGGTGTTCAGGTTCAGTATTTAAAATCGTGGCAATAGCTTGCAGACGCTCCATCGTCATGCTGGCCGCGCCGGACTCAATGTTTGTGTACTGCACGCGGGAGATACCTAGATGCTCCGCCATTTGTGCGTGGGTGAACCCTTTTTCTTGCCTTTGTCGTCGAATATTCTGTAGTACGTGATTCATAATGTTGTAAGTATAACTATACAAAAATTAAAAATTCACATCTATTTTTCAGTAATATGTATAGTTTTACTTACAGGTAATAAAGATTGAATTTGGTGAAAAGTCACCTAACTGTGAGAAAAAGTCAGCGTAAGTGTGAGAAAAAGTCAGCGTAAGTGTGAGAAAAAGTCACCTAACTGTAAGAAAAAGTCAGCAAGTGTGAGAAAAAGTCAGTGATATGCTAAACATGAAGCGAGATCAACCCAGCCAGAATATACTGGTGCAGCGCAATGACTTGGTCAATGCACGATTCAGCATGACTACTCGTAATAACCTACAGTTACTGGGACTGGAAAATTGGCAAATTGATGTCGTGCTAAAAAAAGTAGGAGCCTCCGGTGAAAGCGGTATCTGGAAGCTGGTCAACGAGATCAAGCTGGCGCGTCGTGACGGTGTTATCAAAGGGTCGGTAGGAGGGTTTACAGCGAGGCGACTGGATAAGTACTACAAACTAGGCTTTTTTAAAGAGAGCGAATGAGCATCAGGTGCAGGAAAAGCCATCAGATCGAAGAAGCTGGTCGGACTAGAGCAGAAAAACGTGTCGTGCCGAAGCAGAACGTAATCTATAACTACCCAAATAAGCAGGAGGCAGCTTGTTTCGTTATCTTTGAACACGGTCAACCCCTGAAATCATGGAAGGAATCTCATACGTAGTGGACGAAAACAACCAGCGAAAAGCGGTCGTCATTGATCTGGAAAAGCATGGCCAACTGTGGGAAGACTTTTGTGATAACCTCATGGCAGACGCCACAAAAGACGAGGAAACTATCCCTTGGGAAAAGGCAAAGCAAGAACTCAAAGGGAACGCGTGAAATATGAGATAAGCATCAAAGCATCGGCGCTAAAAGCGTTGAAAAAGCTCCCTGATAAGGAAGCTGGCCGCATCATAGCCAAGATTGACCAGCTCGCCGAAGACCCTCGCCCTGCTGGTTGTATCAAGCTCAGTGGGCGTAGCGACCGCTGGCGCGTCCGTTCGGGTACCTACCGGATTATATATACCATCGAAGACAAACAACTCATTATCGAAGTGCTACGCATTCGGCATCGAAAGGATGTGTACGGATAGCCCCCTCCACCGCCTATAGCTGATCAAACCACTGCTTTGCTATCTAGCTTCTTGTTCTTTTAACGTGAGGTTTTTGGTATTTAGCGATTGGGTATTGGTGATCATTGCAAAAAACAGCTCCGGAGGAGCGAAATCTTTGTAGCTCAGATAGCGCCGCAGAGAGAGTCCCGGAGGGACGGCATCTTTACGGTTGGTAAAGCAGTTTATGTGTTGATTACCAAGGAAGTAATTGCGAATCTCACGTTAAATCTAAAGTGGTTTAACGAAAAAAACCTATGAGGTTTTTCATATATAACCTCTTTGCTATCAAAGGATTACCTAATGAAACCTCATAGGTTTCGGATCAACAAACCATTTTTACGTTGCTATAAAAACACAAAAATATGGATACATACACTATTGATAATAGTACACAAACCTATTCAATTGAATTATCCTACTTACAGCTAACTACAATTATCCGTTTACTTAAAGAAAGTGAACAAACAGAGATTGCAGAAGTATTAATTCAAGATTTCAATGCACAAAGTGAAGAAAAAATAGATAACAAACCGATGAGTTATAGCCAGTTTAGCTTAGAGGAAGCCATATATACCTTTGAATTACAACCAGATATAAACGAAAACAACAATCTCTTTGAAAATATTGAACC
>CAZGGG010000103.1:0-6187 GCA_964525165.1 uncultured Saprospiraceae bacterium
TTGTGGGTCCTATTTAACACGATATGAGTTCAGATCAGAAACTTATTATATCATAGATAATTATTGTGCAGACTTTGCAATTGAACCGGAGAATTGTCACTGTAAGCTATTACAAGAAGTAAATCCTTTATAGGTTCCTTTTTACACCGCAGCACGATTGATGGAAATTGTTGAAATCTTTAAATAAACACCTAGCCCTTGAATTTATTCTCTCGGAGGGTTATATTTTGACCGTATGAAATCTTTGGTACTGATCAATGGAAGTGCTCGTGGAGATGGTAATTCACAAGAATTAATCCAGACGATCCAGAAAATTGAAACGATACCTGTAGTTCACCTCTACAAGTACGACATATCTCATTTCGACTACCTGCATCATAATAAATCGGACGACTTTCTACCCTTAATGAAAGAATTGATCGATCAATATTCTTTCTTTTTATTGCTGAGCCCTGTGTATTGGTATGCTATGAGCGGACACATGAAAGTATTTATGGATCGATGGACGGACTTGTTGACTATTGAAAAAAGCTGGGGGCGCAAGCTCAGAGGAAAAGAAATGGCCGTACTCACAAGTTCTCATGGAAACCACTTAGAAGACCGATTCTGGCTTCCGTTCAAATACTCAGCTAATTATTTAGGGATGACTTTCAAAGGGGGATTGCACACGATCCCTGATGAATTGGATCTGCAAAGGATCTCTCAGTTTCTTACGATGATAAAAAAATCAATACACTAAGACAATCAATTATCAAGGGTCGTAATCTCTTCCAATATCTTTTGATTTTCCTGCGATCTAGAGGAGTAATAAATTGGCACCCCCTCTTTCCGACTCACCTTTATAAAGGGTCTTTGCATGCTGTTCAAAATCAACAGAACCTCTTCACCCTCTGCTGTCTTGAACCGACCCTTATATTGACGTCCTAATGCAAAACCATGCTTTTTCCGTCCAATAGCCGGAAGCTCAGGAACTAACTCTATGCTTGTGATTTCAGCAGCCGCTAATTTTGTCCCATACATTCCGGAGATAGTAAGTGTTTCTGCTTCCCAGTAAATCCGATCTTCTTTTCGCCCCATCCAGCTTAATGCCACAACAAAAACCAAAACAATCCCCAGAATCCCTAAGGCCCAGCGATTGATGTTCTTTGAATTATTTTGCCTGGACTGGTAACTGCCACTTTGCCAAATAAAATACATATAAGCAATAATCGGATAGATGCCGATAAACATGCCGGCAGTGCCTTCATCAACAAAGTAATAAAGCGCAGCTCCCAAGGCTACAAAACTTGCGCCCAAGAATAAGTGGAACCGCTTAAAAAAACGTAAGAATCTTTCGAGGGGAAAGGAAGCTCTTTCTGCGGATGACATGGTATTGTATCCGGACAATAAATATTTTGCATTCTTTTGATTCAGAATGAAACTTAGACTTGCAAATAATACACCTAATCCAACTATCAAGTAAATCATACGCTAAATTAACATCTAACAGACGACCATTTGTTCCTTCCTTCGTCTAATATTTATATCTATTCATCGAGTGAATAGCTGTATGGAAAGAGATGTACGGAATGCTTGAAGACTCATAACCGCAGCGATGCCTACTCTTTCACAATGAAATGAGCCGCAGGCTCTAAATTCAAATGCCCTCGATTCAACACCAATCCCTCAAAGGTAAAATGCACCTGAGGTTGAATGTGGAAGGAAGCACCGCTTTCAATAGTCAATTGCAGTCCAGGCCCTCCGAAAACACCTGTTTGACCCACTCTTACTTCATGTCCTTCCTGGATAATCCAGTGTTTTACTTCTGACCAATCGACAGGAGTTCTTCCACTTCCATCCGGCGCACTATTCCAGTGATTTAAATTGGCAAAGGAGCAGCCTGTAGCACAATCCAGCGCGGAATAAAAAACACCTGAAGGTTTACGCGCTCCAAGACCTGTGATTTGAATATTATCAAAATTAAAGTTGTCATACCGCCAGCCGCTGCCTTCGTGTACATGAATTCGCAATTGGAAGCGGTTATTCAGCCCGCTATCTAATACAAAAACCTGATCCTGAAAAGTTACAGGACTATTGAGACCGGTATGTCGCTTCAATAATTGCCACTGAGCGCCATCCCAAAATTCTACAGTAAGATAATCATCGTCCTCCGGACTATTGCCGCAGTTATCGGAATCACCTTTGCGGAAAGCGTATCGAACTTCGATCGAATCGTAAGTGGTTGCATTGACCACAGGGCTGAGCACTTCAACGCCTACCAATCCATTTACTTTCAAAGAGTACCCGCTTGACCCGCTGCATTCTTGGGTGGTGTGTACCACCACCGAATCAGTGGTGGTCCAGCAATTCGGCCAACTGTCGTTAAACTCCTCTGCATAAGGGAGCTCATACAAGGCACACAAAGTAGTGAAAGCGTGCGGGCCACTCCATGAAGACCATTGTGCAGAATCACAAGCAGATCGAATATAAAATTCATAGGGCGTATCCCGTTCAAGCCCTGAAATCCTATGAGGGCGATTCCTCGTAGAGTCTATGGTCCCACTACCCTGTTGGAAACCTGCAGGTCCATATTCTACCTGCCAAAGGTCACTGCCGGACGGATCGTTCCATTGAATACGTGCTGTAGTGGTCCCCACCTCATCAGCATAGACGTTTCTTGCTTCTAAACACAAAGATTCATTGAGGGTGCGACCACTAAGGATCAAACTAAATTCCTGCACCGAAGGGGTCAAAATGCTCTTATGAGAGACGATAATGGTATACATAGCACCGGCTTCAGGCTGGTCGATAACCACCATTTCTACATTATCTTTTGAATTGACGCCCCGAACGGCGGGCGCTGAAGGATTCTGAGCATCTAATGTATAAGGAAGGAAGCTTTGTCCATTTTTTCGGATTTCGATATCTAGGTCATTCACTAAAGCCGCACTGCGCACATTATGTCCTGTCTGACTATTTCCCGGATAGTCGGTCCAGGCAATCGTTGCTCTGATAGGCTCCAGCCCGGAAGCTTCAAACGTATAAGTAAAAGTGTCAAAACGAGTCAGTGCGCTTTCCAGAATCACAGAATCCGTAGCAATATCCTGACTGATGACATTTGCTGCGTTTTCTACAGAAAGAAGGCCCCAACCAAATCGATAATCAGGTCCCGGTGCCGGTCCACACGCTCGGGCCGTATGAATCGCCAAAGCTTTGAGTGTTGCCGCTTTCATAGGCAGGCTATCATGGGTGGCCATATAATGCTGTTGTAACAGCAATAAAGATCCTGTTGCATTCGGACTGGCCATTGAAGTTCCACTATAGGAAGCATAGGATTGATCGGAGGCAGAAGTAGCGGAGAGAAGATCTACTCCATTCGCTACCAAATCCGGTTTAATCCGGCCGTCATCGGAAGGGCCACAACCGCTAAAAGCAGCGAGTGAAACCGATGAAGGTCCGGTATACTGCAATACATCATCCACTGCACCTATAGTGAGAATATTTTTTGCATTTCCGTTAGAAGCAATACAATCATACCCGGAGACGCCCCCATCGGCTTGCGGAGAGGTAGTAGGGTGTTGTTGGGGGTCATAAGTATATTCTGTAGATCCTCCATTGTAAAAATAGGAAGAGCCTACAGCAGGAGGATTGTCATTTCGGTCATTTCCGGCAGATTTCACAATCAGGTAATAGGGCGCATTGTAAGCGATCTGATCCCATGCTCTTGCTTGGATATCATATTGGCCAAAAAAGGAAGAAGCTTGAGTGCTTTTAGAAAAATCCCCATACCAGGCGGGACCTGTTGCCCATCCTGCGACCGTTCCATAAGAGTGATTGGAAAGCAATAAACCATTAGCCGCAGCTGCAGCCATCTCGGATTCATCAGACATCCAATCGTAAGCGAGTAATTGTGCTTGTGGCGCCATCCCTTTTGCGGAAGCATTACCGGAAACTCCACCTGCAAGCGTACCGGCAACATGAGAAGCATGGTTAGAACTAAAAAAAGGTTGATCCATTTGGCTGACCCGACCGTCAAATAACTCATGACTCAATCGAGTGCCCCCTCCATCCCAAACCGCAAAGGTCATATTTTGACCTTCCAGATCGAGGCCGGATCCGCCTTGAATATGCAATCTTGCCGCCTGCGTGCTGATGGCTGCATTTTCATTGTGTGTGATGTAATAGACCGGGATGCCTTCCTCATTCACATATTGTAATTGAATGAATTTTTGATCGTCAAGCTGAGCACTGACGGGCCATCCTTTATCCTGAGCCATGCGGATCGCTTCATCCAGCTTCAATCTGGACTGTTCTGCCTGCCTTGCGGCAAAGTCATTTAAAAAAGAGACATTGGTCGCCTCGATAACTTTATCCGGGCTCTTCAGTGTTTGAGCATGGAGCGTGCCGAAACTTGTAAGAATTATGAATATGTAAATGGAAAACCTTTGCATCTCTCGTGATCAATTAGGTTGATAATATACCGTTTTCGTCTCAACTCTTTGGTTATCATCCACCCATACAAGCGAATAATATCCCGGTTGAAACGTATAATCACTTAAAAAGAGCTGCTCTTGGGCGGAATTTACCAAATGTTGGCCTAGCTTGACCCCTCGGCTATCTATAATCCAAAGTTCTGAAGAATTTGAAAAATTGGCTACTTGTAGGGTGATTCTATCGGCTGTGGGATTTGGATATACGGACCACTCCAAGTTTTGTGTTTCCAAGGATCTGCCGGAGATGGTTGCGTCTCCGATATTTTGATTTTGAATAGGACTGTAGGACGCTTCCGCAAAAACCTTTCCGTTATCATCAAAGTTGGCTTCCATTAACATCAAGTGATTGAAATCCACCGGATAGACCATCAAATCGTAAGGATCCATTTCAAAAACCTGACTCATGAGCGCTTGAGGTCTTTGGTCATCCCAACGTAATTGTATCGGAGCTGATCCTTCCGTTCTTGTAATGACAAAGCTCCCTAACAGATACATACCGGCTCCGGCTTCGATCTTTAAGCCACTTTCTTCCAAGGCTTGAGTGGAAGTAAAAGCAAGGCCTTTAAGGTTGATCATCAAATGGTCATCTGTAATTTCTAAAGACATCAAGTCACTGCAAGCAGAAGCTAAAGACACATTTACCTGTGCCGGATAATGTCTTAATGATTGTTGTGCGTCTAAGTCTACCACTTCAGCTGTAAGATCTGCAGCTTGTGTCGTTTCAAGATGAAAATACAGGTCTGACTCATGAAGATAAACACCTTCAGAGGCCGTTTCCGGAATTTGAGCCAGGAGATCAAAGCTGAATTCGTTAGCATTCATAGATTGGTTGGCAAGTATGAGTCTGAGTTCGTTCTGGGCGATGAGTGAAATAGACCATACCACCATGACAAGCATGATTATGGATTTCATTTTGGGGTTATTTTGGGGTTACGCGTTTTTTGGTTGTTTTGGGTCTATGTCATTCCAGTTGGGTTTTAATGAAGTAATTCTTGTTGTTCCAGATCAGACCTCTGTCTGCCTCATTGACATGGGCATCCAAATTGACGTCTGCATTATGATATCCGCCTTGATCTCTGAAATTCCATGCAGAGGCACGATCTTGGGCATTGATCGCACCATCCTGATTGATATCTCCTGAGATAAGCGCATATCGCTGGTTATTGATGTATCGAACAGGATAAGAAGAGGCAACTTCTACTTGTCCGGAACTAAAATCTATTTCAGTAAGCGTTTTTGATAAAGGGATGGCTGTACGGGACAAGACGGGTAAATGATTTCTATGTCCCATGTAACAATAATAATTACCTTCCGGCAAACCAAGCATTTTTACTGGTCCACCATCCGGGTCGACTACATCGCCATCTCTCTGAAGAAGAGCACTTTTAGTGGCGACTACCAAGCTGTCGGCGGGTCCTGTGCTCAGGGCAATAAACACCCAATCCACAATATCATTGTCGTCTTCCGACGCGTCAAATTCTGAATAAGCGCTCACACTTGCTCCTCCACCCCTGGCTACATGCTTAAAAGCCAATAAAAATTCGTAGGGTTCTTCCAGTGGAAGTGAATGCTCCTTAAGGAGTGCATCTGTATGAAGTGTTCCATCAAATGCACCTTCCAACGTTATTTGGGGTTGGATTGCAAGATAATCCATCAGGGGATCAGCCCCCACCGCAAAAAAGCCTACTTCGGAGCAAGCGGAGCGCTTTATTGTA
>CAZGGG010000103.1:6197-7682 GCA_964525165.1 uncultured Saprospiraceae bacterium
TTGATCATTTAGAAGATCGTATCTGTTATATGTTTCCTGGAATCGAGATAAACCGCAGTCTTGCGGATCGAATCCATCCAACTGCAAAGCTTTATCCCATTGAACGGTAATATCCAATAAACTTCCTCCCGGATGCTCCTCTTCCAATTGCCAGCTCACAGCTACAGCTTCAGAATGGATCGGATGACTTTGATCTACAGGATGTTCAAAAACTTCCGGCCACAGTCGAACGGTCTTATCATCTTTTTCCCCTTTCTCTTCCAATTCAATAGGTGTGAAAGCCGCAGCTGTTCCTACGGGGAATGTGAATAATGATAAGTCTTCTTTGATGACGGCTTCTGCTTGAGCAGTAAGGATATAAGCATCTTTGTGGAAACCTTCCACCTCAGCATTGGATAAGAATCTAATATCTGAACCATTGGCGTCTAGATGGGTCTCGTTCGTTCCAAAGAACAATAGATCCTCGATGGTC
Source organism: uncultured Saprospiraceae bacterium (assembly GCA_964525165.1). GTDB lineage: Bacteria > Bacteroidota > Bacteroidia > Chitinophagales > Saprospiraceae > JAWLFI01. The sequence continues at coordinate 6,670 of CAZGGG010000103.1, forward strand.
AAGTCCTCTAACAAAAGCACATCTGCAGATTCCTTTTGTATATATAGACTCGGTATCGTTTGTAAGCAAAATAATTGCGATGGTTGGTTGCCATGGAAGGTGATGGACGCAGCAGCTCCAAAAGTGCAAGAGCCTTCCAATCGTAAATCTTTTTCAAGGATGAGGGAACCCGCAACATCAACGTGCGCATCAGCATAAGTCTGCAAAGAGCCTTGCACGGACAAGGAGGCGTCTGTCTGAACGGAGATGGTTCCCGATTCAGAAATCAGTTGGGCAAGCAAATAAATAGGTGCTAGCCCTAATATCACTATTAGAACTAAACGCATGTTTTGGGGTTGTACCCTACAATTTACAATATCTCTGCTAAAAAATCAAGACGTAAACGGTGCGACTCTCAGAAGCATTCTACATATATATAATGTGATATATGTATTACTCTTTTATTATGAGCTTAGTCACAATTTGATCACCGATTCTAATCGAGATGAAATATTTTCCGGAAGGGAAATATCTCATGTCCCAAGCTCGCTGATCACCTTCCCAAATCATGAGGGTTCTTCCTTCTTCCGTGAGTAATCGGACTTCATCGATCCTTTGATCTGTTTCAATAGTCAACTGATCGACCGCAGGATTAGGATAGACGAGGATCTCTTCTTCAGTAGCAGTGCGATGAACATTCACCACTTTGGAATATGAGATGGAACCATCTCTGTCGTGAACTTTGATACGATAGAGGAAGTCTCCGGCCCTTTTCAGTTCTGCATCTTGGAATTCATAGCGATACAGTCCGTTATGAGGCATGGCAGCTTTAGTCTGCACCGAGCGGAAGCGATCTGTCTCCCATCGCTGCAATTCATAGCGGGCCACATCTTGCTGAAACACCTCAAATTCAATTTGATGATAATCCCCCGCTGCTTCTGCCGTAAGGCTGATAAACTCTACCGGTAAGAGCAAATTACTTTGACCTGTAACAATCAGGCTGACGTCTTGCGCTGCTGCCAGGGTGCCTTTAT
>CAZGGG010000104.1:0-6199 GCA_964525165.1 uncultured Saprospiraceae bacterium
CACGTGGCGAAATCATCGGAATAGGCAGCAGGAGAGGAAAGCGATCTATCTTCTCGTGATTGTAGATCCAGGTCATTTGTACGTTCCCCCAAGGACATTCATAACCATTGATACTTTGTTGAAAGTCCTTCCCTATGAATGGATTTGACAAATCGATCAAACTATCATTGGGCAAGCTTTGGATGAATGGTCCATATAAAGCATCCAACTCCCGAAGCTGATAAAAGGTCTCCCCGTTGATCCATAACAGGTCCAGATTGCTTTGCTCTAAGCCGGCTTGTTGCTCTGCAAAAAGCGTTTGGACGATGACGTTCCCTTGTCCATTGGCAAATAAAAGCGTTATGTCAAACTCTTCTTTGACCCTAGGTTTCACAAATTCATTCATGTACGCATTGATCACCGGGTCCCCTTGCCACATCATCATGGTAAGCTCTGATCCACGGGCGGTCAGAAGGATGTCCGACCATTGTTCCGGAAGTTTGGGGGGCGATTCCTTCGGACTCTGACAGCCTACCCATAACAGAAAGCATAAGCATCCGACCCAAGTTGAGATTGTTTGCCAAATTTTTACCATAGATATCGCAATGAGAATTGAAATTGTCGTGGTGCGGATGCATTTCGTCTGACCAATCTTCCACTCGCCCTTGATCCTGCTTGTATTTGGTTAGATTGCGTCGCATTATTACTGTACCCGCTCAAATTCTGCGCGTTGAGTACATTGAATACGTCTGCTCGAACTTCTACACGCTGATTTCCCAAAGGTATTTGATAGGATGCCGATAAGTCCAAAGTTGTAGACCAGGGCAAGCGATCATTATTTCGATCTTCTCCGGGATAACGATCCGAATTGCCCACATAAGCATCTCCAAAACCTGCTCCATCTCCGTTGAGGTCCACTGTCCCAAATTCCGTAGCATCCGGAATACGATTAATGGGCTGCCCACTCTGCAAAAGGGAAGCCAAAGTGAATTCCAGACCCTCTAGCGGGTAATAGGTGAAGATCCCGTTGATAATATGTGTTCTATCATTGATAGAGGGTCCCCATTCTGCCTCAAAATTATTGGCATCCATCGCTCTGAAATTGATGTCTTCCGTATTATTTCTCAATTGGGACAAGGTATAATTCAGACGCAAAGCCCAATTGTCCTCCCCTCTGGATTTCTGATAATTAAACGAAGCGGCATAGTACTCTGATTCACCTTCTGTTTCTGTCACCATGATATTCCGCGCAGCACCATACAATCGCTGACCATCCACTGCTGCATAATGAGAGCCTACATTCTCATCAAAAAAGATAGGGGTCACTCTTGATGCATCCGCCTCTTCAGGGCTTCTAACCACTACATTATCCGGATCGATGGGATAAGGGGCTGCAGCATTTAAATTGCGCAATCGAAATAAATTGTAAGAACGATTGTGCATGAGGTCAACGAAAAATAATTCCTGCTCGGAAATCTGCAACTGGTAACCTAAACTAAACTGATGCGTCAGTGGATTTTGATAACCGTTGGGATTGAGAATTCTGCGCTCTCCTCCAAATACCTGATCTCTTTGCGCTTGCAATTGGGAGATATCCGGAGGATTCAAATAATCGGCAAACTGAAAAGTTCCAATCAAGTTTCCTTCGAAAGTTACTTTATCCAAATCTGTATCCGCAGGTAAAACGCCTTGGTCAATCAACTCCTGCAATTGAGCTAAATAGTGCGGACTGTTCGTGTTCTGCTGTAAGGCATCACTATAAATGGCGTAGACGATTTTATCATAAAACATCCCATAGCCGGCGCGGAGACTAGACCGCTCATCCAATTTATAATTAAGGTTCAATCGGGGACCGAGATTGTTAAAATCACCGGAAGCACCACCGCCTCGACTCAAATTGTCATAATCATATCGAAGACCTGCCACTACATTCAAGCGATCATCTACTTTCCATTCATCTTCGAGGTATAGGGAGTAAATAGTTTGACGTGCGCCAAAAGAGTTAGGTCTCAATTCTACAGAGTATCTGAGCACTTCCACATCAGAGGGGATGTCCGTGTAGTTAAAATTCGACCCCAGATTTCGAGATCTTAGATCATCCAATTGGCTTTGCGTGAGTTGTACCGCCCAATCTCCTTCCGGGCTGCCTCCCCCAAAGAGCTCATGATCAGAGGAAATGATGCCGCCTCCAATTTTTAAGGTGTGATTGCCCAAATAAAAGGCAAACTTCTGTTGCCACTGGAAGGTGTTTTCCAATTCATCAAAAACAAAATCAGGATTTCCCACAATTGCCTGTAGAAGACCATCCGGACCATACACTTCTACCTGAGGTGCATCCGCAGGTGCCAGGGGCTCTCCATAATCCCAATTGAATCTGGAATACTGAATATTCGTCTGTATGGACATTCGATCTTTGGTGTAGGTGTTTTTCAATGCTACATGAGTAGAAGTGCGATCTTGGGCGAAACCTGCAGAGGGAAACAAAACACCTCCACTTAATCCCCCACCTTGGTTTTCGATGGTCACAAAGCCTTGATTGACTCGTAGAGAGGTTCGAAAATTATTGTTCCACCGATGATCCAACTTTGCCGAAAGGTAGGTAAACTGATTCGTACCATTCACGTTCTCACTGACCCCCAATCCAGGCGCATTCAATATGTTTTGCTTCAAATCTGTGATATGCTCCACATTGACATAATAAAAGGTTTTATCCTTGACCAAAGCACCGCCAAATCCAACACCAGCCTGATATCGTTGGAAGCCCTCCTTTACAAAATTACCGGAAAGGTCCCTTTGTGGATATTGGCTATTACCGTCAATTACCGCTCCCGGCCGAGTAATGGCAAATGCTTCACCTGAAAATTCATTGGTACCGGATTTGGTCGTGATATCGATGACCCCATTTGCCGTAAGGCCATATTCCGCTGAATAATTATTGGTGAGCACTGTAATATCCTTCGTGAAGCCTACCGGAATAGCAAATTTCTGCCCTCCTAAAAAGCGCTCATTATTATCCATCCCGTCGATCATATAGGAAGTAAATAGTGAATTCGCTCCATTGATGGATACATTCGGTGCTTCCGGATAAAAACCCGTCGCCTGCGAAACATTAGGCAGTCGATATAAGGCTCGGGTGATGTCCCGACCCTCAATGGGCAGGGCTTGAATTTCTTCATTTTTCAATTCGAAGGCCACTTCCGCATTCTTTCTGTTGATCTTCCGACCGGAATAGGCCTTGACCGTCACTTCAGAAAGATCAACCCCCTGTCGCGGAAAAAGTGCTAGTTCCAAATACAGATTCTCATTAGAACGAACATCAATTTGATCAATTGCAGATTGAAAATAAGCAGGTGACTCCGCGGTCAGCAATTCATATCCTTTCAGGAATTCGATGTTTTTAAAGGTGTACACTCCCTTGGAGTTGGTCAAACCATCTAACTGAAGTCCTGTAGGCTCGTGTTGGAGAATCACCGTTTGTGCATCTATCGGTTCACCCGTAGACTGATCATAAACGAATACCTGAATGGAAGACTGAGCCAAAATGATTGAGGCCACTGCCCAAAAGGACAGGGTATAGATAATTTTTTGCATGGATTGTTGATTTGGTAAATGATAGTTTGAAATGCGATCAAATACCTACAGGGGGTGCTCGGTCGGGCCAACTCATGTCCGGAATCTCAATAAGATTATTGTACCACCCATCTTTGCCCGCTTGATTCAACCCGAGCAAAGCCGCCATGATACGCAGGAAACGCAAGTGACCCTTTGAGCCTAATAACTTCTTGATATCCTCTAAAGAATCTATGTCCTCCAGTGTCTCTAGACAAACGCATTCTTTCTGCCTTTCGGCAAAAAAGTCCAGTATCTCTTTCTGTTCCTGACCGTTTTGCCAATGAATTTCGGCATTCTGAAAAGCTTCAAAATCGTCTTGAGCTAAACTAAACAAGTAGCATCCTCCATCAGATGCAGGCCCTAATACCTGACCTCCTTCAGTTACAATCGCTAATGCTTTCTCAATGTGTCGCTTGCTTAGATTAGGGTGGTCTGTCCCGATGACCATCAGACGGTCATAACCTGAATCATACTGAGCTTGCATAGCATGATACAAACGCTCAGAAAAAGTTTTGCCTCTTTGGAAGGTCTCATCCCACCATATTACCGGAGCCGACAAGCCTTCAACAATGACTTTAGATCTCTCCAACAAGGTCTTATGCATCAATTGATTACGACGCTCATTGTGCAATACACGTTTTCTTTGAGCAAGCTGGCTTACTGACTCCGTAAATACAAGTACACCTGTCTTATTTGCTTCAAGCATAACCCCCTTGGTTCTATTGGTAAAGGCACACTTCGTCGTGCTCACTCAGGAAAGGTACGAAGGAAAAACCTATTTGGATTTCAGGCAATACTTTTTTGTTTGAGATAATGACCCACAATTCGTTTGCCGTGGTCTCGGGTATTTTCAATAAACAATTTGTGCGTTTTGAGACCACAATTGATCACCCCAGCCAAATAAAGTCCCGGGATATTACTTTCCAGATGCTCTTCATGGCAAACCGGCCGGGATTCTTCATCATCTTCAATCTTTACGCCTACAGACTCCAGGAAATCATAGTCCGGATGGTAACCCGTCATCGCCAACACAAAATCATTATCGATAGAAAAGGCACCATTCGGCCCTTTCAGCTCAATGGATTCAGGTCGAATAGCCGTTACTTCAGTATGAAAATGAGCATCAATAGAACCCTCTTTGATCCGGTTCTCTATATTGGGTTTAATCCAATATTTGACTCTGGGATTTATTTCTGCCCCTCTTACAATCATCGTCACCTCTGCCCCTTTCTGCCAGCATTCCAGGGCTGCATCACAGGCAGAATTGGCCGCTCCAATCACCGCGACCTTTTTCCCGATATAGGCATGAGGGTTTTTATAATAGTGGGTTACTTTCTCTAATTCTTCACCGGGTATATTCATAAGGTTTGGCTGGCTGTAGTATCCGGTAGCCAACACCACTGCTTCAGAGGTATATTCGGCTTTTGAAGTCTGAACCTCAAAGTAAGTGTCCTTTTTCTTGATCTGATGCGCAGACTCATAAGTGTGAATATTTAGCTTGTGGTCGGTCATGATCCGCCTATAATATTCCAAAGCCTCGTCTCTTGTTGGTCGAGGGTTATGCGAAACAAAAGGCGTATTGGCGATCTCCAATTTTACGGAAGTGGAGAAGAAAGTCATTTGATCGGGAAAGTGATAGAGTGAATTGACCAAGGCTCCTTTCTCCAAAACCAAATAAGAAAGTCCCGCTTGTTCTGCCTCCCAGGCGCAGAGAATGCCGGAGGGACCTCCGCCAATGATGATCATATCAAAATGTGCATGCATAATGCCTTTTTCATAAAGTACAAGTCACAATTTACAAAGTTCAATCATGCCGCTCAAAAGCCTAAAAGACCATTTAAAATGAAGTCCGTCCGTTGGCCATTTTCTGAACATGCTTTCTTTATTTGTTTGTATATTAAATATAATCCAATGATATATTTGGATCCCTTAAAGCTGTGTACCTTTAGTGTAAGATGCCTTCAATTCCCCCTATTCTCATACACTAGTCTTATAGGTGCATGGCTTTTTTTATCAAAATTCAAATGTAGCTCTCGAGGTGGCTTCTGGGATTATTTATAGCTTTGTCGATGCACTGGAAGAAAGACCTTCAACGCTCCCTGACCATCGCCTGGCCCGTCATCATTGGACAGCTAAGCTATATTGCGCTGGGCGTCATTGATAGTATGATGGTAGGTCGATTGGGTGCTACACCCTTAGCCGCTGCAGCCTTATCGAATAGCTATTTCGCCTTGCCCTTGACATTTTGTTTTGGCCTAGCGGCAGGTATCGCCCCTTTGGCTGCCAAATTTTATGCTCAGCGAGATCAAGAGGAATTATCCGGTCTCCATAGAAATGGACTGTGGACTACATTAGGCAGTAGTATGTTTGCTGCCCTCCTCATGGTATTATTCATCTTCATTCTTCCCTACCTGGGACAACCGGAAGATGTAGTCACCACTGCAGAACCTTATATTTTGCTTTTAGCAGGGAGTCTTATTCCTCAGACTTTATTCCTGAGTTATAAGAACTTCACAGAGGGGCTGGAATGGATGAAGCCGGCGCTGTACGTCGCCATTTTAAGTGTTCCGTTGAATGCGATATTGAATTACCTGCTCATCTTTGGACC
>CAZGGG010000104.1:6209-7659 GCA_964525165.1 uncultured Saprospiraceae bacterium
CATGCTCTTTGCAATTCATCAATTAATGAGAATGAGTGAGCTCCGTGCATACATTGATTTTCGATTGAAAGCCAACCGTAAAACCATCAAAACCATTCTCAATATCGGGGTGCCGGCGGGGATACAATATGTTTTTGAAACCGGAGCCTTTGCGATAGCCGCATTATTTATGGGCATGCTGGGTACTATTGAACTAGCCGCCCATCAGATTGCTATCAATTTAGCCTCTATTCCTTTTATGGTATGTATTGGCTTGTCCGCTGCAGGTGCCATTCGAATGGGGAATGCCTATGGCAATAATAATTGGCCCTTGATCCGACAAAGTGGTCAAATACTGCTTATAGTCACCGTGGGATTTATGCTCTGCAGTGCACTCATTATCACTCTTTTAAAAGACTTCCTACCCTCATTATACATTTCGGATGTACGTGTGATCGAATATGCTTCTCAAATGTTGATCATTGCAGCCTTATTCCAGCTTTCGGATGGTGTGCAGGCCGTATCTCTTGGATTGCTGCGAGGATTAGAAGATGTCCGAAAGCCTACCTTATTTACTTTAGTCGCCTATTGGGTCATCGCGATACCTCTAGGCTATTATTTAGCCTTCTATGCAGACATGGGTTATATGGGCATCTGGATTGGATTATTTATCGGCTTGACATTATCTGCTTTGATGCTCCTGGGACGTTTTTATGCCCTGAGCCGACGCATGATCAAATCTGAAACCTAGGTGACACAACTCACGAGTGTTTTCGTGTTTATGAAGTAAGTTGCGAGGATGAAACGGAAGAATCAGAAATCAAGTGTTGCAAAATCAAATGCGCTGATCGACCAATGGCAATTGTGGTTATTGGCCTCCTTAACGCTAGGGTTAGCCCCTTTTACGCCTGAGCCTCATTTATGGGGCAAGTTGAAATGGGTTTGGGGTGGCTTTAAGGGTGTTGGAAGGTTTTTTGGGGGGTTGCGCTCACGGGATGCAATTAATGGACTACTGGGATTTGGTGATGCACGGCACGCCCTGGGTTCTTTTGGTTATTAGCTTAATCAGACTTGCTATAAAAAAGAAATCATAAATGGAATCAATCTGGCAAATTATAGGTGATACTTACACCGGTTATTACAACTACCTGGTCAATGAGATAATGGCTCCCGGTTGGAGTAACTATTTCTATTATCTGATCATTCTCTCATTGGTCGTGTGGGGCTTAGAATTGTTGTTTCCATGGAGGAAAAACCAGAAAGCCTTCCGAAAAGACTTTTGGTTGGATGGCTTTTATATGTTCTTCAATTTTTTCCTGTTTGCTTTTGCGATTAGTGGCTTTTATAAACTCATTGAAATTGGGCTGGGAAGTATCGGACTCACGAGCTCTTCTTTGGCTATCATCCCTATGGATGCACTCCCCAAAGTGATCCAGTTGCTTATCTTTTTTCTTCTACTGGATTTTGTGCA
>CAZGGG010000105.1:0-7271 GCA_964525165.1 uncultured Saprospiraceae bacterium
GATTACCCTTGCATGCGGTGATCCTGAATAAAGCCGGCATTTTTGAACGCCGGCCGGAGCAATTGGTGCTCTTTGTGAATAATGGGATTCATCCCGGCGAACCCTGTGGCGTGGACGCCTCGATGATTTGGGTTCGGGATCTGTTGGAGTATGAATTATTACCGGAAGATATGACCATTGTACTGATGCCCATCTACAATGTGGGCGGTGCCTTAAACCGAAATCGCTACAGCCGCGCCAATCAGCTGGGACCGGAATCGCATGGCTTTCGGGGCAATGCACGGAATTACGATTTGAATCGCGATTTCATCAAGTGCGACACAAAAAATGCGAAAACCTTCAACCGATTATTTACCTACTGGCAGCCGCATTTTTTTGTCGATACGCACACCAGCAATGGGGCGGACTATCAGCATACCATGACCTTGATTCCATCTCTGGCTGATCGCCTTCCGGAGCCTATGGGGAGCTTTATGCGTGCTGGCTTATTGCCAGAGCTCTATGATCGTATGACGAAGAAGGGCTGGGATATGGTCCCATATGTGTATGCGCGCACCACACCGGATGAGGGGATTATAGCATTTCCGGATTGGCCACGCTATAGTTCAGGCTATGCCGCTTTGCATCATGCCTATGGTTTTACAACGGAAACGCATATGTTAAAGCCTTTTACGGATCGGGTGTGGAGTACCCATGCCATTTTGGAGACCTTCTTTGAAACGGCCATCGAGCATCGTGATGCCATTCAACAAACGGTTGATTCCGCTCGTTCTGCCTTTCGGCAAAAGCAGCCCTATGCCTTGGGTGCAGAACTGGATACCAGCCGATATACGATGATTCCTTTCAAGGGGTACACAGCCGACTATAAACCGAGTGCCATTTCAGGCGAGCCCAGATTGTATTACGATCACGAGCGTCCGTTCAGCATGGAGATTCCTTATTATGAGTTTTATCGCCTTACGGCAAAAGTGGATCTGCCGGAAGGGTATTTGATTCCGGCTGCGTATCAGGAGGTCATCGATCGATTGTTGTGGAATGGCATCGAGCTACAGCCGGTAGAGGTCGGTAGCGCGTATCCGGTAGAAGTGTACACCATCGAAGATTATAAAACCACAGGACGACCGTATGAGGGACATTACTTGCATTCTGATGTGGAGGTCAGTCAAGAAAATACATCCTACACGGCCAGAGAGGGAGATGTGTATGTTCCCCTGCAGCAGACGGGTTGGCGTTATATTTTGGAAACCCTCGAACCTAAAGGCAAAGACAGTTTCTTCGCTTGGAACTTTATGGATGCAATTTTGCAACGAAAAGAAGGGTATTCTTCCTATGTTTTTGAGGATACTGCAGCCAAATTACTGGAACAAAATGCAGACCTCAGAATCGCTTTTGCGGAAGCAAAAAAAGCCCATCCCGAATGGAAAGACCAAAAAGGGGCCGCCTTGCGATGGATCTATCTGAACAGCCCTTATGCAGAAACCACCGTCAATCGTTATCCCATCCTACGCGTTGTCAATCGTTAAAGACAATTTGGCCGTAGAACATTGATGGATAGGACATTCTGGCAGACGGCTTACTGAATTTTAACCTGTTTTGGCAGCATACTTGACTTGGCAAATACTTTGATGGAACTTAAGGTAAACAGAAAACAAATAAGCTATGAACTTCGATAATTTTACGGTGAATGCTCAGGAGGCCTTACTCAAGGCACAGCAGGCAGCCGCCGGTCACGATCAGCAGGTGGTAGATACGCCTCATTTAATTCGTGGGATATTTGATCAGGATGAGCACACCCCCTCCTTCCTGTTACAAAAGTGTGGGGTGAGTGTGGCGGCTGTAAAGGATGCGGTAGATCAAGCCATAGATACCTATCCGAAAGTGTCGGGTGGAGAGAAACAATATCTCTCCAGTCACTCTAATGATGTGATCAAGAGTGCCCAAAAACTGGCTAAAGAAATGGGCGATGAGTATATCTCTTTGGAGGTATTGATGCTGGCTTTGGTCAAGGATAATGGGAAAGGCGGAAAGATCCTGAAAGATGCCGGTGCCACCGAAAAGGCGATGAAAGCGGCCATTGCAGAACTTCGTAAAGGGAGTAAAGTGCAGGATCAACACGCGGACAATCAGTACAATTCTCTGAATAAATACGCCATCAATCTGAATGAGCGTGCGGAAAGCGGCAAACTGGATCCCATCATCGGACGAGACGAAGAGATCCGTCGGGTAATGCATATCCTCTCCCGCCGGAAAAAGAATAATCCTATTTTATTGGGTGAGGCCGGTGTAGGAAAGACCGCGATTGTAGAGGGGATTGCCTGGCGTATTGTCAAGCAGGACGTACCTGAGAATCTGCGGACCAAACAAATCTACACCCTTGATTTGGCGGCATTGATTGCCGGAGCGAAATTCAAAGGGGAATTTGAAGAGCGACTCAAGGGCGTGATCAAAGAAGTGGCCGCTTCAGAGGGCGAAATCATCCTCTTTATTGATGAGATCCATACCTTGATTGGTGCCGGGGGCGGACAGGGCGCTATGGATGCGGCCAATATCCTCAAGCCGGCTCTGGCGAGAGGGGAGTTGCGTACGATTGGTGCCACTACTTTAGATGAATACCAAAAGTACTTTGAGAATGACAAGGCTCTGGTGCGTCGATTCCAGACCGTTTATATCGACGAACCTTCGGTGGAGGATACGATTTCCATCTTAAGAGGACTGCAGGAGCGCTATGAGGTGTATCATAAGATCGAGATTCTGGATGAGGCCTTGATTGCTGCGGCAGAATTGAGTCATCGATATATTTCCGACAGATCCTTGCCGGACAAAGCCATCGACCTGATCGATGAGGCTGCTGCAAAGTTGCGTTTGGAGTTGGATTCCGTTCCGGAAGAAGTAGATGAACTGGAGCGCAAACTGCGCCAGCTGGAAATTGAGCGGGAAGGCATCAAGCGCGAAGATGAGCACCACAAAAAGCTGGAGGCCATCAATGAGCAGATTGCCAATCATAAACAAAATCTGGATCAGCTGAAAGCGGCCTGGAAAAACGAAAAAGATATCGTTGATCGGGCTCAAAGCATCAAGAAAGAGTTAGAAGAATTGGAGATCCGAGCGGAGCGTGCAGAGCGAAATTCCGATTATGAGGAAGTGGCGAAGCTGCGTTATGGTGCGATCAAAGAGAAAGAAGAGCAATTGCAAAAGGCCGAAGAAGAATTGGCCAAATTGTCTAAGGAAAGCCGCTTTACCAACGATCAGGTAGCCGCAGATGATATTGCCAGCGTGATCGCCAAATGGACCGGCATTCCAGTCAATAAACTCCTCCAAAGCGAGAAAGAAAAGCTGTTGTCCTTAGAGCAGGAAATTGGCAAACGATTGATTGGTCAGCATGAAGCCGTGCAGGCGGTTTCCGATGCGATCCGTCGGTCGCGGGCCGGACTTTCGGATGATAACAAGCCTATTGGATCGTTCTTATTCTTAGGACCTACCGGAGTTGGGAAAACCGAATTGGCGAAGACCTTGGCAGAGGTATTGTTCGATGACGATGAAGCCATTACCAGGATCGATATGAGTGAATACCAAGAACGACATACAGTGAGTCGATTGGTCGGAGCGCCTCCCGGTTATGTGGGTTATGACGAAGGGGGACAGCTGACGGAAGCGGTGAGAAGAAGACCGTATTCTATTGTTTTGCTGGATGAGATTGAGAAGGCCCATGCCGATGTCTACAATATATTATTGCAGGTCTTGGATGATGGCCGATTGACCGATAATAAAGGGCGCGTAGCCGATTTCAAGAACACCATCATCATCATGACCTCCAATGTAGGGGCAGAAACAATCCTGGAGAACTTCGAAGATCTGGCGCATATCGATGCGACCCGACAAACCGAAGTCATCGAAACGACAAAGCTGGAGATTTTCGATATGTTGAAGGATTATATGCGTCCGGAATTCATCAACCGAATTGATGAGCGAATCATGTTCTTGCCATTGAGTAAGTTGGAGATCAGACGCATCCTGATGTTGCTGATGAAGAATGTCAGACGTAATCTGGGACGCCAGCAGATCAGCATCGAACTCAGTGAAGCCAGTGCACAGTTGTTGACCGATTTGGGATACGATCCACAATTCGGAGCTCGGCCGATGAAGCGTGTCTTGCAGCAGGAAGTGGTCGATGAATTGGCCAAGCTGGTCATCAGCGGAGCAGCCGGTCCCGGTGATACCGTATATGTGAGTCGGGACGTCAAAGGCTTTGCCTTTAGCACAGAGCGACCCGAAGAGTTTCTAGTAGCCAAGTCGCCCGATGAGTTAATTGAGCCGATAGAGGAGTAATAAGTAATAGAGTGGATTGATGAAAAGCCGGAGCTTCCATAAGCTTCGGCTTTTGCTTTAGAATGGATTATCCAATTTTTAAGTGGGGCTTGATTTAAATGATTTTTATGTTTAATTTGATTCCATATTATCTATAGATTTTACATTATGAAACCAACACATCTTTTATTTCTTGTTTCGTTTTTCTTTTTCTCATGTGATACTTCTGAGTATAGGTATTGTAATTCTGAACAGTTTGAGGGTTGGCCTAAGACGAGTCAGAAAGCTTACTTGAGTGTAGGAGACGAGGCCTTTGTTTTAGATTATGTGAAGCCCGAGAGTCAAAGTTTATCCTATAAATGGAGTTTTGCTAGTACTTTAAAAAAATCTGATGTAATTGATCAGATATTATCTCATATTGAGGCAGATTATCAGGCCAAAAGAGTGATTAATTTAAAGTTGTTTTTTCCCGAGCAAATAGGGTATGATGAAACGAAGGTTTTTAATCTCAAAGATCGAGCAGGTCTACTCGTCTACTACATTGATGATGAAAATAATGTGGTAGGGGAAATCATAGACTTTGATGGAGAACTCCTTGGGGCGTTTTTTCCTACTAAAATGTCGGCCTTTAGATCGACTTATATCATGTATGATCTCATAGGGGCTCCTTACAATAGGTCCTCAAGTATTCAAATCGGTAATGCTGATTTCTACTTGGGAAACCGGAATATAGAAATGAATTTTGCTAGTAAACCAGGTGTGTTAGAACACAAAATGATTCGGAATGCTAAGCTTATGAAAGCAAATTTAGGCTCTTGAAGGAATACCAATGCGAATTTTCTATCTTATGGAACATCAATATGCTCATTGGAGCTCTTCTACGACAAGATGATACACATTCAGATAGTGCTGTTTTGACAAAAACAATTGGATTGTAAGCTATTGAGTTTTGGAGATTCCCCTTTTCTTATTTTAGCTTTATGGACGGCATCTTCATATTATGGATGGCAATAGGCTTGGGCTTTCCCATTGTCATGAATGGGATCGGACGATGGGCTCAAAGTCAATGGGATTTTGATGAATCCGACCGTATCCGTTTTTACATGCGGTCTGCCGGGTGCTTCCATTGACTTTCGCTTTGGCTTTAATATTGGTTGTTGATTTTTGAAGTGGGGCTTGACTTTTATATTTTTTGTGTTTAATTTTCAATATCATTATTAACTATAAATTTTATATTATGAAAGCAACACATCTTTTATTCGTTATTTCGTTTTTCCTTTTCTCATGTAATACCTCTGAGTATGTCGAATGTAATTCTCAAGATATTCATGGCTGGCCAAAGACGAGTCAGAAAGCTTACTTGAGTGTAGGAGACGAAGCCTTTGTTATCGATTTTGTGAAGCCCGAGAGTCAAAGCTTATCTTATAAATGGAGCTTCGCCGGTGGTCCTAAAGATTCTGATGTGGTTCATCAATTACTATCACATCTTAAGCTTGATTATCAGGCTAAAAGAGTAATTAGTTTGAATTTATTTTTCCCCGATCGAATAAGGCATGATGAAACAAAGGTTTTTAATGTTAAAGATCGAGTAGGACTGCTCGTCTACTATATTGATAATGAAAATAATGTGGTAGGCGCAATTATAAGCCCTGCGGGAGAACTCCTAGGGGAGTTTTTTCCAACAAAAATATCAGCCTTTAGATCTGCTTATATCCTGTATGAGCTCATAGGAGCTCCTTACAACAAGTCCTCAAATATTCGAATCGATAATCTTGATCTATTTGGAAACCGGAATATAGAAATGAATTTTGCAAGTAAACCAGGTGTGTTAGAAAGTAAAATGATTCGGAAAGCTAAGGTTTTGAAAGCAAATTTAGAAATAGGATTTAGAGCTCCGGATTGTCCATCTTATTGTAACCTCGGCCCTTTAGATGAATGTGATACGGATCCATATTCTATGCGACCGTTCGAGTGTGATAATATTTTTGATGATGATGGTCCATGCGAGGAGGAATCAATGTATTTAGCATTAAATGAAAACCAAGTTTATATAAATTTAGCCGACAGTTTGGAAGATGTTATGAGTGACCATTATGCCTTTAGAGATTCTTTTTTAAAAGAGGTAAATGGTGGATATGAGTTCATTAACCTATACTATAATTTTTCGGCAAAAATAAAACAACTTAGCGATGAAGGGACTTTAAATATTCCAATCTCCCTTAGAGTTAAGACCGCAAGATTTTTAGTATTAAATAGCTATAAGCTTAATTTACTTTCCAATTTTACTAATCCTGAATATATACTCATAGATAAAGACGAATTGGAAGAAATCATTGGTATAATAGATGAATATGCCTCCTTGTCAACGGATATTGAGTATATTGCCATGCTTGACATGTTAAAGAATGAACTTTACAAGGTTGTTAATCTATCAGCTCAAGAGATATAATATTTTATATAGTTGATTGGTATTATGGGTTTTATTTTAAAGCTCCCTCTCTAGGTAACAAAAACGATCCTGCTATAAAGTATTGAAGGTTTGTAGGTCTGATGAATTTTGGGTCTTTTCTCCAGTATAAAGTTGTGAAAAGACCCTTTTCTTATTTTAGCCTTATGGACGGCACCTTCATATTGTGGATTTTAATAGGCTTGGGCTTTCCCATTGTAATGAATGGAATGGGACGATGGGCCCAAAGGCAATGGAAGTCTGATGAATCCAATCGCATCCGTTATTACAGGCAAGCTGCCGGGCTGTTGTGGGTGTTTATGGTGATCTACCTTGCCATTTATTTGTGGGATGGAGCGATTTCATGGCCTTGGGCGATGCCCTTTGATTTGCCCGTCTGGATCGCTGCTGCAGGCATCATCGTCTATACCCTCTATCAATGGCGCAGTTTGCAGTCCGTGACCGAGGAAGAGGCCACAGAAATTCCGGAGCGATTAGGGGCTGCCTATGATTGGCTTCC
>CAZGGG010000106.1:0-7223 GCA_964525165.1 uncultured Saprospiraceae bacterium
GGTATTGGGAAGTGCAGACCGCATGGATTGGGCGGCACTGGAACAGGTGGGGCCCGTTCGCAAGTTGAGTATGGAGAAGGTGTTTGGGTATTGATCTGGGGTAGCACACCGTTTAATTTCCTCAGCATATTAGTATGCTGGAAGGCAAGGCTTATCGCAGGCTTAACTGAACCAGCACAAATATAGTAGCACCATGAAATCAGGGTGAGATTGGAGATGATCTCTTAAAAATTGCACAGCCTTTGATAAGTGAACCCGAACGGTAGACTCAGAAATATTAAGTTGCTGGGCGATTTCTTCATTCTGAAGCCCAAGTTTATAACGTAGATTGAAGGCAGCTCGTCTTTTTTCTGGCAGAAGTGCAATGCCTTCTTCAGCGATTTTTAGAAAATCCTGGTAAATCAGGTTTGAATCCGGATCAATGTCCAGGCTTTCACCTCTGGTGAGAAGGTAATCCAGTTTTTGGGCAGCAATCCGCTTTTCTTTCTTGATTTGGTTCCAAACAAAGTCCCTGGTAATCTTAAAAAGTAAGGAGCTGATGGTATAGGAGGTATCAATCTGGGCTCTTTTCTCCCAGAGTTTTACAAACACATCAGAAGTTATTTCCTCTGCAATTTCCGGTGATCCTATCAATTTAAGAGCGAATCCATAGATCTTCCCATGGTTCTGATCGTAAACCCATCTGAAGCTGGCTAAGTCTCCCCTTTTCAGCCCTTGAAGCTGCAATGTTTCTCTCTCTCTTGCCATGTAATGATATCTGTAACCCGAATTACGGTTTCTTCACCAGAATAAGAAGTCGTACGGGTATGTTCTACTGCTAAATTATATTTTTTTCAAAAAAAAGAGGTGCAGAGTAAACAACCCGGTCATTTTAATTGGATACAACCATGAAGACAAAACAAAATAATGCGTAACTCGAATAAAGATATCTTAATTGAAAAACTGTACAAAGGGATTTGTACAGAAGAAGAGTTCGATGAGGTGTTCAAACTGGTGAAGTCGCTCCCTCAAAGTGAAGCAGATCCTATACTAGAGCAGTTATGGGAACAGAAGGACAACTATCCGGGCTTATCTTCTGCGCGCTCTTCTGGTATATATCAGACAATTCTTTCCCGGATTGGAAAAGAGAAGGACGGATCAATTGTGGAAATGCCGAAGCGTAAAACCGGGCGAAGGGTTTTCCTTAAGGCTGCAGCCAGTCTGTTATTCCTGATTCTTGCCGCGATCATCTTTCAGTGGTTCCTCAATAGTGAAACGATTATCTCCACTGCGAATAACGAACAGCAGGTTATAGAGCTTCCGGACGGCTCTGTCGTTCACCTGAATGCGAATTCTACACTACGCTACTCTGAAAAATGGAATGATACCGATGACCGGAAAGTGTGGCTGGATGGCGAAGCTTTTTTTGAGGTAAGCAAGCGCCAGACCTCCGGTCAGAAATTCCTGGTGCACACACCAGACCTGACCGTACAGGTATTAGGCACAGAGTTTAACGTCAATACCCATCAGGAAAGGACTATGGTATTCCTCCAGGAAGGTGCCATCACGTTGGACCTTAAGCATCAGAAGGAAGGGGTAAGGGAAAAAGTCATGGTGCCGGGTGAAATGCTCAGCTATTCCGCGGAACAAGGCACCATCCTTGCTAATACCAAAGAAACGAAGACCGCTGTACATACTTCCTGGAAAGATGGCGTGCTCACTTTTGATGAAACACCATTGAAGGAGGTCTTGAATAAGGTGGAAGAAATTTACGGCATTGAATTAGTCATCACGGATACCCTAAACGAAAATCGGGAAATCACCACAGGGCTTCCAATGGAAGAGCTTGAATTGGTTTTGCCTATCCTGGAACAGGCATTAGGCATAAAAATTGAAAAAAGAGCGGGTCAATACTTGATCCAATAAAAACCGGGAGCTCCTGATCGGAGCACCCCGGCGATTCATTAAATAGTGTAAACAACAAACTTATGACATTTCGAAAACCCTACCAACACCATTGGGCCTTCTTGGCTCTACTAGTGGTACTTTTTTTAAGTAGTACCACAGCCAAAGCATCCGATGATCTGCTTTCGGATATACCAGCTCAGGAAAAGCCATTAATCGAAGCTTTAAAAGAAATTGAAGAGAACTATCAAATTTTCTTCACCTACGAAGCCAAACTGCTAAAGGATGTAACAGTCGACTATCACTACAATGCAGAGGAAACTGTAGAGCATGCTATTAACCGGGTGCTTGCTGAGACAAATTTCCAGTTTAAGACCTACAGCTCAAAATTCATCGTCATTTATAAGGATGACAGGAGGGGGCGCAAGGGAGCGAAAAAAATAGGAAAGAAAATTCGGCAAATTGAAAAGCTGGAACAACGAAATAAGATAAGCCTGGAGCGTAAGGATGAGGATCTCAATGATGCGGTGAAAACTATTGTGAAATCTGTTCAGGAATTACAAGAGCGGGTTACGGTAACAGGTAAAGTAACAGATGAGGCTGGTGAGCCGCTTATTGGCGTTAATATCCTGGTAAAAGGCTCCGGCACGGGTACGATAACAGATGTTGATGGGAAATTTTCTTTGAAAGTAGAAGATGCAGATGCAACCCTTGTTATTTCTTATATCGGCTTCCAAACTGTTGAGGTGCCGCTAAACGGGCGGACAGATATTACAGTTGCCTTAGAACCCTCTGCTGAATCATTGGATGAGGTTGTGGTGGTTGGATTTGGCACCCAAAAGAAAGTAAATCTGACAGGTGCGGTTGAGACTATTGACTCAAAAGACCTGAAAAACAGACCAATCACCAATGCATCTCAAGCTTTGCAAGGTGCTCAAGGTGTTTATGTGAATCAAGTTGGTAGCCAGCCTGGTAGAGACGGTGCAACCATCCGGATCAGAGGTGTCGGGACTTTGAATGATGCCAACCCATTAGTTTTAGTTGATGGCATTGAATTCCCGATTGGGGATATCAACCCGAATGACATTGAGAGTATTTCAGTATTAAAAGACGCTGCTTCTGCAGCTATCTATGGGTCTCGGGCAGCAAACGGTGTGATTTTAGTGACGACCAAAAAAGGTTCGCAAAAAGATAAGTTAAGTGTCAATTATTCAGGCTCGGTAGGAGTACAGGAGGTCATCTCGTTGCCTGACATGGTGCAAGACCCCATTCAGTGGTTTGAATTATATCGGCAGGCTCAGCGTAATGTTGGCGTTTCGGAAGATGCGTTAGTCTTTTCTCAGGACTTGGTTGATGAGTATAGGGAAGGCATGGTTACAAACCCGGAAATTTATCAGAATAACGATTGGTATGATTTAATGTTTGATCCAGCACCTATTCAGGAACACAACGTCAGAGTGAGTGGTGGATTCGGAAAAAGTTCCTATTCCTTTTCATTAGGCTATTTGAATCAGGATGGAGTGCTGAGAGGAACCCGATCAGAACGATACAACTTTAATCTGAGTACCAGAACAGAGATAAATGATAAAATCACGATTGGAGGAGGGGCCAACTATTCTTTGAGAAACTGGGATGAGCCTAGTGAGGGTGTTGGTACGACAATGCAAATGATTCTAAAAGCCCAGTCCTATCATCCCACATATAATGCGGATGGAAATTATGCTATGAATTTCTTTGATATTCCGGGTCACCGGCGCTTCAGACATCCGCTGGCATTAACGGATGAAGGCCAGAATTCATTTGATCAGGGTCGTTTGTTGCTTAATGCCTTTGCAGAAATTAAGCTCCCTTTTGGTATCGTTTATAAAACCAGAGTGGGTGTTAATTCTTCCAATAGGAGACAACAGCGGTTTACTCCTGAAATTCCTTTATATGATATAAAAACAGGAGAACTCACAACTATTCAGGCAGGAGGGCCAAATATTACCTTCTCTCGCCAGAGAGGCGTCAACCAGAGAGATGAAGAGTTCCTGAATACAACGATCTTCAATACCTTAAACTGGGATAAATATTTGAGTAACGATCGGGTGTTTTTATCAGTCTTGTTAGGGCAGAGTGCAGAGGCTTTTTCTTCGTCCAACTTTAGCGCCTCAAATGAAGGGTATTTGACGAATGACTTTTTTGAATTGAATGCCGGATCCACTAACCCATCGGTATCAGGAACAAGTGCTGAAAACAAATTGGCCTCCTACTTCGGTAGAGTAAATCTTGTTTTCAAGGATAAATATCTTCTTGAAATCAATTCTAGGTATGATGGCTCTTCGAGGTTTGCAAAAGGAAACAGATGGGGCTTTTTCCCTTCTTTTTCTGCAGGATGGAGGCTAGATCAGGAAAACTTCCTAGCTGATGTAAGTTGGTTAAGCGAGTTGAAGCTAAGAGGTTCATGGGGACAGCTTGGCAATGAGCGTATTGGGAACTTCCAATTTGCTGATTTTATTGACCCTGGACAGGATTATGGTTTTGGAGGTGTGGTAAATACAGGTACTGCAGTTAGAGTGGATAACGATGATCAGATTTCGTGGGAGACGACTACCATTTCCAATATTGCTCTGGATGCAGGCTTTTTCAATGGAAAGTTGAACGCCAGCGTTGAATATTTTGATAAAACTACAGATGGCGTTTTAAGGCCTGTAGGCATTCCAAGCCAGGTCGGTAATCTTGGCGGCCCCACCAGAAATATTGGCTCTATCTCCAATAAAGGGGTTGAGTTAAACCTGGGCGTTCAAGACCGGAAAGGAGATTTTGGATATCAGTTATCTGGTAATGTGACTTATCTTCAGAACGAGGTGACCAACCTGAATGGTGAAGTTATTATTAATGACTTTTCTATAGACAGAAGAGGGCCCCTGAATATTACTCAGGAAGGCGCGCCAATTAATCAATATTATCTCTTCCAGTCAGATGGATACTTCCAAAATCAGGCAGAGATTGATGCTCATCCTTCTCAGGGGCCAGATACCCGCCCGGGCTTTATTCGCTTTAAAGACATCAATGACGATGGAGTGATTGATAACGACGATAGGGTGGCTACCGGCAATGTAATACCGGAATTCACCTACACTTTTAATATCAACTTCAGCTATAAGAACTGGTCATTGAATTCTTTCTGGCAAGGTGTAGAAGGGGTAGATACCTACAATAAACACGTTTCTGGTGTTCCATTTTGGTTTGGTACCGGTGTTCCCACAGACTGGGCAAATGACTCCTGGACTCCTGACAACCCTGATGCAAGCCTACCAATTTTAATGCGTTATCAGGATGGAGTAAGTACACAATTCCGGGATAGCGATTTCTGGTTATTGGATGCTTCCTATCTCAGATTAAAGAATCTCCAACTGAGATATGATTTTGGCTCCAGGGTGCTTGATGCACTTGGGTTGCAGGAACTGGTATTATATGCTAATGCCCAGAACCTTCTAACCGTAACTGACTTGGAGGATTTTGATCCAGAGACTCAACTGTTGGGAGGCAATTTCTTTAATTATCCTTCTGCACGGACTTATACATTTGGTGTTAACGTAACATTCTAACCTTAAAAGAATAAAGAATGAAAAATCTTATATATACAGGGCTGTTTTTAGCCTTGGCCGCACTTAGCAGTTGCACAGATGACTTTCTTGACACGGAACCCCTGGACAGAGCGAGCGTAGATACCTATTGGACCTCTGAAATTAATGCCAAAGCTGCGCTTTCAGGAGTCTATGAGTCTATGTATCAGGTTTATGGTTTTGAGGCGCAATGGGGCAGTGAGTTAGATGCCATTACTCCTAATGCGTTTGATAATGATAATAGGGATGGGCAGTCCGCCATTGCAAGAGGGCTTAACGACCCGGATAATGTTCTGGTGAATAAAACATGGAGAGTTGCTTTTGAAGGTATCGGACGTGCAAATATACTGATTGAAAATATTGATCGGGTTCCTATGAACGAAGACCTGAAAGAGCGTTTCAAGGCTGAAGCTGTTTTTATGCGGGCCTTTTACTATCATAATCTGACCAAATTTTTTGGTGATGTACCCTTGATATTGGAGGCTCCAAATAATAATACTCAAGGTCAACTTCCAAGAACTCCAAAAGCGGAAGTAGTGGACGCGATTATTAACGACCTGAACATGGCGGCATCCATTTTGCCTGAAAACTATCCTTCAAGTGAGGCTGGAAGGGCAACAAAAGGTGCGGCTTTAGCATTGAAAGCAAGGGTTGCTTTATACAATGAACGGTGGCCGGAGGCTATCGATGCAAGTAGAGAAGTCGTAAATTCCGGAGTTTACAGTTTATATCCTGATTTAAGAGAATTGTTCCTGGAAGAAAATGAAGGCAATTCTGAAGTGATTTTTGATGTGCAATTTGTTACTCCATTTTTCACCAATAACTATCACAATGCTTTTATTGGAGCTGGTCGTGTAGCCGTCGTTCAAGACCTGGTAGATGCCTTTCCTATGACAGATGGTGAGCCAATTGCCACCTCTCCTCTGTATGATCCAGCGAATCCCTTTGCCAATCGTGATCCGAGGTTAAACCAGTCCATCGTTACCGAAGGAAGTAACTTTAATGGACAGGTAGTTACCGGCGAGGAATCATTTTTGAATACCACGGGCTATTGCTTCAAAAAGTACACGTATTTCGTTGATGATGAAGAGAGGGTTGCTCCACCACCAACTCAGGCAGAAACGAACTACATTATTATTAGATATGCTGAAGTTCTCCTAACCCTGGCAGAAGCTGAAAATGAGCAAAACGGCCCTACTACTGTAGCATATGATGCCATTAATGCCCTTAGATCCAGGGCTTCAATTAATATGCCCGAGGTTGCACCGGGACTTTCTAAGGAAGCATTCAGAGAGGTGGTCCGCAATGAAAGACGAATAGAGCTGGCGGGTGAGGGACTATACTATAATGATATTCTTCGCTGGAGGATAGCTGAATCTGTAATGAATGCTGATGCATTGGATAGCGAGGGAGTAGTTGTTGAAACCCGGGTTTTCGATCCAGCCAGAGACTATCTGTGGCCCATCCCTACCAGAGATATTCTGTTAAACCCCAACCTGGAACAGAACCCGGGATATTAGTACCCCGGGCCCCAAAGGGTATTTTGTTAAGTTTCATACATGAATTTGGTTACTGAGTTAGGGGCGTTTTCAGCCCCTAACTCTATTCAGTCTGAATAGTGTTGCACCAGCACAGAATGCTCCCATTTCCCATTAACCTTTTTAGTTCATTGGCAGCCTTAGTGTATGTTTGGAGCAAACGAGAGTTGATAATCAAAGAGTTGTGGTTATG
>CAZGGG010000107.1:0-3274 GCA_964525165.1 uncultured Saprospiraceae bacterium
TATAATTTTGTTCAAAGAAGTAAAATTTTTCGGAAAAGTAGCTTAGGGGTATATGTACAGACTGCCGTTAGCCACAATATAAAAATGAAAGTAACAATTACATCAATCGAATTAAGAGGTCCATTAAAATTCTTCGCTCTATCTTCAAGTGCTCTCCAAATCCTTAAGCAGTTAAAAGCTACGAATTGTAAAGATTTTAAAAAGAAAGGAATATGGACTACCCATTACACCATGACATTGTGGAATAATGAGGATGAATTAAAAGATTTTGCCAGAAGTGGGGCCCACTTAGAAGCCATGAAATCAAGTAAAAAGATAGCAAAGGAGATTAGGACAATCACAATAGACGCAGATTTTCTACCCAATTGGACGGAAGCAAAAATATTGTTGAAAAAAGGAAATGTGATGAAATATTAAAAAATACTGTGCCCTAATAAATAAGACTTCGGTACTTCAAAGGAGCATCCTGCAGGACAGTAAACTGTCTGCGAGGACAAGCGCAGTCGGTTCGCAGTGCCAAAAACTGGTCAAGCAGAATGTATGATTAAAGTCCTGTCCTGTATCCACAGCACCCTCTAAGACAATAATTACAGGATGCAGGGCGCGAGGAATAGGACGGTTAAAACAGAAACAAAGGATATTTTTGAGGAAACTAGGTGGTCATATGATGGAGCTCAGCGGGAATCATTTTATCAAGGAAGTGATTCATTTTTGTCTTGCCATTTAGAGGTGTATACATGACTTGTCCAGCTTTGCGGGAAAATGTCTACACAACCACTTTGAAATAAATAATCCAGAACTGCCGTCATAGAGCAATTCTGGATTCTAAGGTAAAGTTTGAGTCCTTGATTAAAATCCAAACATTCCATTGTCATTTGCCAAGCCCTCAGTAGGTATCGGTTGAATGACATCCCAATGCTCTACGACTTTGCCGTTTTCAATTCGGAATAAATCATAGAATACATTGTTAGTATCGTTCCATTTGCCCTCACTTACGGTGAGTACAAAGTTCCCTTCTCCCAGGACCTTGTGGATTTTGGTGTATTGAAACATATTGTTTTGTGAAGTCAGGTATTCTACCGCTTCCACAATTCCCTGCAATCCGTCTTTGATGCCTGGATTATGCTGATGGTAGCTTTCAGCGCTGATGTAGTCGGTGATTTTATCTGGATTTTTACCCATCAAAACATCTTCAACCAAGGCTTTAGCAAGTGCTTTATTGGCTTCAGTGTTGTCTAAATCCTGTACCTCTGTCGGTCCATCAGTTTGTGTTCTCCCATTGACTGTTTCTTTTACTAATGGTGTCATCGCATCCCAATGTTCTGCTACTTTCCCATTTACATCTATTCGAATGATGTCAAATGAAACCATTTCATCTGCCCCAAAAGGCTTAGCATTGCGCCAAATATTATGCATGAAAACATAGTTCCCATCTTGGAACATCCGAATATTTTCGGCGGTCGTTCTATTTTCTTCCAAAACAGGAAGCATCTCAATAAATGGCTCTAAACCTGTCGGCAAAAATGGGTTGTGCTGAATGTAGTCGACATCAGCCAGCTTTCTCATAGTCTCTGGATCATTTTTAATAACGGCACCTAAAAAAGTACCTACGATTTCTTTGTTGCTCATTTTTTTGTTGTTTGAGTTAACCTCGCTTGTTGAATTTGTTTGCGCTGTGCCACAGGAAGCGAGAATACCTGATAGAGCCAATACTGTTAATACTCTTCTCATTGTTTTTGTCCTTTGATAAATGTTTATTACTTTTAATTTGCAAGCAATATCGCAATATAACTTTCATTATGCAAGTAATTACGAAAAAACTTTTTATTTGCAAGTAAAAAGATTGGAAAAGCCTATGGATCATGAATTTAGATGTAACTGCCCTTTCACTTCAGCTCTTGACATATTGGGTGATAAGTGGATGTTGGTGATTGTGAAACAAATGCTAATTGAAAACAAGCAAACATTTAAAGAATTCACAGAAAGTGAGGAGTCCATTGCTACAAACATTCTTTCTTCCAAACTCAAACTTTTGGAAGAAGTAGGAATAATCATTAAAACAAAGCGACCGGACAATAAAAAGACCAACCATTATCTTTTGACAGATGTAGGCTTGGCTTTAACTCCTGTACTTGTTGAACTGGCAAATTGGAGTGACAGCCACCTCAGAGACTTACATCCAACGCTTGTGAACGGAGCAGCGATAAAATTACTGAGAAAAGATAAAGCAGCTTTTGCAAAAGAGCTCGAAAAAAATTACCGGAAAAAGCTCGCGACAATCCAGATACATAGGTGAATAGCTTTCTCATTGAAATAAGTATATTCTTGTCGATATTTCGTACCATATTTAAAAAATAGATTTCATTCGATGAAGTACAAAAACGGATAGCTTATCCAGCATTTTGCTTACACTTTGTTGCAGAAATAGTAATCTTTCTTGGCTTTAAGTATATTATTTAGAATTGCAAAACAGTGTGCAATAAGGAGACAAACATTAACCCCAGCTAACCAAAATGGATGACTGATTTCTTGCCTGCTTACCTTAGGCATCTCCAAAACTATTAACTGGCTGCAAGGACTAGCTCAGTCGGTATGCGGTACTACGACTAAAGTCTATACCTAACCTCTGCTTATGGGCTATTTCACATCAAACTGTGCCACCCATTTCGGCTGATTAATACAAGACATTTCAAGACAACCTATTTTATTTCAGTTGGCAGAATCGGGCATCAAATACAAAAGTTGCTAGAAAGATAGATATGCTTCACTACATATTAGTTTATCCGGTCCTAAGCGTAGATAAATTATTGAATAAGAGTAGGTATCTTTAAAACAGCACAAGCTGCTTTCACATAAAACTATGCCTTATGAAAAAAAGTCATACTTCCTTCGCACACTCTCTATCGTCAACATCTTTATTTCCCTCACATCAGTATTTATCGACTTTGCAGTTGATGCTACTAGCTTGCTTATTAGTTAATTCATTTTCCTTGAGCGCGCAAAATGGCTTATCAGATCTTGCAGAACCTAAAAAAATATTTATTGGAAACATCATCAGTAATCAACACCTTGATGATCCCATAAACTTCAGAGAAGGAAGAGCAGATGAACATCTTAGAGCAGAATACAATGCAATAGTTCTGGAGAATTATATGAAAATGAGTTCTATACTTCCTTCTGAGGAACCGTCCGGCATTCATGATATGACTGTAGAGCAACTTCGGGGGACACTTACAGAGGATAAAATCGAAGAGTTTCTCAATAATCCAAACTG
>CAZGGG010000107.1:3365-3898 GCA_964525165.1 uncultured Saprospiraceae bacterium
CAGGTCTTTAGCTTTACAAGAAAGTATATTCTCTCCTTGGGGCAAATTTGTGGTGACCAAGTAGACGAATGGGATGTGATCAACGAAGCCATTTCTGATCAAGCTCCTAACGGCCAACGCATATGGAGAGAAAGGACCTGGTATCGGAGAGCTAATGATGGTAGCATGACAGACTGGGGGGAGGCTACCTATGAAAATTATATAAAAATGCTATTCGTTTGGGCTCGAGAAGCGCAACCTAATGCCCGTCTCCATATCAATGACTACGGTATCGAAGGTTTCAATGACTCACCAGCATCCAAGAATCGATTTATGCGAGACCAGGTCAAGGCATTAAAAGAAGCATATTTAGAGGCCGGCATTGATCCTTCCTCAATTGGGCTTATAGAGGCCCACGGAACCGGAACACGGGTGGGGGATCGAGTGGAGTTTGAAGCCCTGAAAAAATGTTTTGGCGCAACGCATCAAAGAAACAAAACCGCCATTGGCTCGGTCAAGTCCATGATCGGCCACACCAAGGCTGCGGCAGGGGC
>CAZGGG010000107.1:3908-5364 GCA_964525165.1 uncultured Saprospiraceae bacterium
CGAACAATCCATCCAGGATCTCGCTGCGGCAGATCTTGAGGTGGCTATCACTGAACTGGACATTAGAATTTGTAACAATAATCGCGACGAAGCATATCAGGAAATTGCATTTCAAGCCTATTGCGAGATGGCTTGGTCACAGCCCAATTGCCATGAAGTTATGATTTGGGGACTGAGAGATGAGGATAATTGGATTACCTTAAGGAATGATGGATTCTTTGAAGGATGTCAGGATGCCGTGATTACGGAAGGAGATAATTATAATCCTAAACCTGCTTATGATGGTGTAGCTGCTGCCATAAGCTCGTTGCCTGATCAAAATCAATATAGTTTTGCAACATTGAATCAGGGCAACGGCGCTCCTGCCAATTGCGGTGGTATGGGCGGAATAGTTCCAGATATTTTGAAAGTACAGGGACCGAGAATAGTGGCACCAGGAAATCAGGTAGATGTATCTGTGGATTACCTGGCCTCAGGAAATCAGGATATTGTGGTCTGGTTGCAACTGGATATGAGTCCTTTTACAGTTTACTCGCAGGTATTGGCGGATGTTAGTGAGGGATCAGGAACGGTCAATGTTTCTTTGGACATCCCTCAAGACGTTGCGCCAGGTAACAACCTATATCGGTATTTAGCATTTATTGCGCCTGATGGGTTGGGATACTCGGACCAATTCAATGAATCTATTCAAAATCGCGTTTCAGTTTTGGGACCAGGCAGTCAATTAGTTATTTCGTGTTCCGGACCGGAGCGTGTAAAACAGGGCGATTCTGTGGATGTAGTAGTTCGTTACAGCGCAGTACAAGATCAGGAAATCGTAGTTTGGTTTCAGTTGGATCAATCCCCATTTACTACCTATTATGAGTACCGACAAGCTGCTGATACCGGTATTAATGAGCTTACTGCCAGATTAATCATTCCACTGAGTGTTCCGGTTGCTGAAGATGCATATCAATATCAATCGTTATTAGTACCCACTGGTGGCAATTGGCCGGATCGGATTTCGTCCCTCAATCAGCCAAATGTGGATGTTGATTTGGTATCGAGTATAAAAGACCATTTAGGTGGACAACTCCAGTTTAGTGTGTTCCCTAATCCGGCTCATGGTAGTTGTACGATCAATTTACCTGACGGGAGTATGTCTTCAGAACTGCTTATCTATTCTGCGGAAGGAAAATCTGTATACCAACAGACCCTTTCAAAAGGTATGGTTACACTAGATTTAGACTTGAATACATGGCCACCAGGTTTGTACTATTTGCATATAAGACAAGCATCATCTTCTGGTACAGTAAAACTTTTGAAAGAATAGCGACTCCACTGCTACCATTTAAACCTCTAGCACGATTCGTAAATTCCTATTGAAATCTTTCTTTTGAAATCAAACCCGATAAGCACACATAGAAAAGCGAGTTACTGCTTTGGGCATTCCGATATTTGTTTATGCCTGACCAAT
>CAZGGG010000107.1:5374-7082 GCA_964525165.1 uncultured Saprospiraceae bacterium
TTTATTTTAGGTACGGTTGATTATTTTTATATCACCTTTGACTAGAAAAGGATCGACTTAGATCAATTTTTAATCAAAATGATGGTTTTTTTATCATTGTGGATCTTGATTCGAAAGAACAAGCTACAAATCGATTGTTGGCGTTGGTATAAGGAGCATGGTGATCTCATTGCAATATCTCTGCTCAGACTCCCTCCTCTTATCAAATGATGAACATTTTTCCATTCGCTCAGTGATTTCTTCTGATGATGAGCACCCGTCCATCGCTAAATTTCATGTAAGCAAAGTCATAGATATTGTAATAGCGTTTACCTTTTGCATTTGCGTAGATGCCGGTACAATAATTGAAATTAAATTTTTCCTGTTCGAGTCGAAGGAGCGGTAGGGTTTTCTGTTTGGCATTTTTGCCCATCAATTCCAGGAGGATAGATCGATTCCGGTGGAGGATTTTGTCTGTAGCTGCGGTCGCTTTCTCAGTTACTTTTTTCAGTTTCTGATGATAGGAAGATTTACAATCAACGGAACAAAAGATTTTATCCGCACGTCCAAGGACCGGGTCTTTACACCATTTACAGGATCGAATTCGGGAGGGTCTTTTAGAGATCATAAAAAAATTGAGTTGTATAAAAAATTAGATAGAGCTCTTTGTACAGCAGTTTAAACTATATGATATAAAGGTAGGAAAACGGAATTAACCGTTATTAACGTATATAACCGTTATTAACGTTTACAAACATTTAAAACTGATTATCAATTAGTTAAAAGGGCTATATTGTTCCTGTCAACAACAATATTTCATAATGAAGACGATCATCAGCCGGTTCCGAAAGCATTTAGAATGCTCGCAACTATGCGAAGAGTACGCGGCAATCCTACGAACAACAATTATGGAAATATATGAATTGGTCCGGAGGAGAGGTCATTGCAGATCAAGAGCACATTATGGCATATTTATCGCATTTATATCGTAAAGGGCATTCTACTTCAACGGTGAATACCGCCATCAACGCTATTAAATATTGGTTGGAACAAGTGGAAGGCAACGGAAGAAAAAGTTATTATATCAAGCGACCTAAGAAAGAGAAAAGCTTGCCGAAGGTATTGAATCTCAAAGAGATCAAACGGATCTTTGATGAAGTCAAGAATCTCAAACATATCACGCTTTTAAAAACCCTATATGCATGCGGCTTACGTGTCGGCGAAGTCCTCAGACTAGAGGTGTCTGATGTAGACGGACAGCGGCGCTTATTGCATATTCGGTGCAGTAAACAATACAAAGACCGCTGTGTACCCCTTTCGGAGGACTTACTACATCTATTGAGGCGATATTATAAAACGTATAAACCAGAACATTATTTGTTTGAAGGAACCGCCAGGGATGCCCATGGTAAGCGGAAGCCCTACACCGCAAGCAGTGTAAGGAAAATATTGCAAAGAGCAGCACAAAAAGCGGGGCTGCGAAGAAAAGTCAGAACACATGATTTAAGGCATAGTTATGCCACGCATTTATTAGAAGCGGGCGTTGATATTCGTTACATCCAAAAACTACTGGGTCATGCGAGTACGAAGACCACCGAGATCTATACCCATGTGAGTATGATGCATTTACAGCAACTACCGGATGTTTTGAAAATGTTATAACTTAAAGGGGTATATCGGGAATTCCTGATATAAAGACGTTGTGGTGCATAATGTAATGACTAAAACA
>CAZGGG010000108.1:0-6302 GCA_964525165.1 uncultured Saprospiraceae bacterium
CCGAATAGCAAAATTCATAGTAGGAGCAGTTTTTGCAGATGGGCTTTTTGACCAAGCCCGGGCAGCTTTCCAGCTGAGTTATCCGCATTACTTCCTTTTCCCACAACGGGATAGCCTTGCGGTCTTCATCCGTCAGCCATACTTCTTCCGTTTGGCGAAGCTTGGGGTACTCCAGCAAGCCGTGTGATACAGGGATCTCGTTTCGCTCCAGCACATACAGATAGTACAGTAACTGTGCCCGGTGGGCGTTCTCTTTCTTACGGCTCTTCTTGACCTCCCGGACAATCCCCCTTTGTGCATCAAAGTGGTCGATTTTGATGCCTTCAATGCTCAGTTCCTGCCACCGGTCGGCCCGGCCTAGGTAACTGTTTTCATCGATGAATTTCCCTTCTGCCACCAAGTCGCTGTGCTGCTCCATCTTGATATTGTGGGCAAACAGCCAAAGCTTACGGTGGCAAAGGTGGTAGTAAGCAATTTGAGTTCCCGTAACATAGGTTGAACTATTGGTCATTTCTCTGTATTTTAGTCAAAAGCATTGGCATGATCACCAGCATCGAACAGCTAGACCTTTCAAAAAAATATACTTACGCCGATTACCTCAGCTGGCAGCTTGACGAAATGGTGGAACTCATACGCGGGAAAGTCGTCCGCATGGCACCCGCGCCGGGTACTTCCCATCAATCGGCTTCCAGTAATCTCCACGTGATTATTGGCAGCTATCTGATGAATAAAGATTGTAAGCTGTTCAGCGCCCCGTTTGATGTGCGCCTGCCAGTGCCCGAACCAGAACGAAAGCAGGATAAGACGGAAACCGTCGTGCAGCCCGATCTTTGTATCATATGCGACCTCAGCAAGCTCGATGAACGCGGCTGCAATGGCGCTCCCGACTGGATTATCGAAATCCTCTCCCAAAGCACCGCTCATAAAGACCTGCACGACAAGTTCGAGCTCTACCGCCACGCTGGTGTAAAAGAGTACTGGGTGGTTCACCCGGCAGAAGGCACCGTGCTCCCTTACCGGCTGGATGACCACGGGCAGTATACCTTGCCCCGCTCCACCCCATACACCACGGGCGAGAAAGTGCCGGTAGGGCTGTTTCACGGGTTTGAGGTGGAGCTGGGGGCGGTGTTTGGGTGAGGGTAGACGGACTGATCAATGTTTGGTATTGGTGGAGGCTCAAAAATTCAAACTTGAATGTTTACGCCATTTGGTTTTCATAGTCAAATTCCATCATTAAAGTAATAAGCTTCTGCTCTGCATTATCAATTGCATCCGCCGAGCCAACAGCTCCTGCGATATGACTTGAACATGAAGGAGCAATGAAAATATCAGCTTTTGCAGTTTCATCGATCCTTGGTATTGCTGCTTGTCGATCTAAATCATCCCGCAACTCTCCCCTTATAGCGTAGGCTACCTGATTTGCATTGTGACTTATCGCTACCGCTAGTGTTTCCATCAGGCTGAAGGTACGGGCTTGATTACTGGTAATTCTCCAATTTACCAATGCATGGGCTAAAGCAGGTATGATGGCATCTCTTTGCTCTTTAGGTAAAACTAGGCATTTACCAAACACATTTTTTCCATCTACCCAACCAGCATCTCGCAACCTTGCCTCAATATCAGGGAACAATTCTGGCTCAAGCCGATTGGTTGACACACAAAATAACGTACGTAGATCTATGGCAATATCATATACAAACAATCCTGTAGCTCTAGTCATGCCATTTACATTATAGTACTTTGGGCCTAAACTTCTATTGTTGTTAAGCAACCACTGCTCAAGCTCTTCTTGAGGAATCTCAACACGCTTATTTTTCTCATCAAGTTGATAGACCTTAACGATATGGTTTTCCGGTTTGGAGGAGCGATCAAAAACAACTGGTTCTTCTTCCCTCTCTAATCCACCGAGTAAAGGATGTAAAGGCCGCAAAGCAGATATAGACATAGGACTTCTGCGTTTTACAGTCATGCTGTCTTTCTCAGCTTTCATATAACCTCCTAATAACTGGTCAGGGAAAGATGGATCACAAGGGGAATGAGGCTCTTTCATTTCCGCTTTTCCCTTCTTGTCGATTTCCCAGTTAAATGTAATGGCGGCAAAAGGTACGTTCAATTGATCAGACAGAGCCTCAACGATAGACCTTTTCACCTGCTGCCCACTTGAATAAGCCAATCTTCTTCCAAATTGCGGATCGTTGTAGAACTTCTGACCGTTCTGGACACCAAAAACAGTGTGGTCTGCGCGACGAAGTGCGCGGAGGTAAATGTATGGTTTCATCTTTGTGATTTTAGAGGTAATTAAATGGATTTTTTGAATTGATATTCAAAGCGAATAAGCGTTATAAACAGAGGGAAAAGGTCTCCTGGCAGTTCGATAGCTGCATCCTTTACCTTCTTCAGCACAGTTGCACTCTCTTTGTACTGCGCCATTAGAGTAGTCGAATTATCGATGAAAGTCTTCAGTGACTTCGAAGACTTCAACTCGTCACTGAGACGCTTTGATGTTGATTTTCCACGACCGGACTCTGAAGTACTGACTTGATCCTCAAAGTCAATTAATGCCTGTGCTACCTGTTCGGCTAAGGCATTGAGTTCTTTTTTGTTGTTTAACATGGCTAGTATCCAGGTTTTGTAGATTCTGAAATTGATGATATCCTCGCTATATTTATTTTTAGCTTTTTGCAAGCGTTCCTCAAAAGCTTCGTGGGTTTCGCTCTTCTTCTGTTTTAGCTTAGTATCAGCAAACTGATAATCGTTTCCTTTAGCATACTTCGCTGATCCCTTGGGCATAAAATCCCTCAATTTTGCCGGTTCTAAGGCTTTTAATCCTATTGTTCCGAACATGCAAGCGTTTTTAAAGGTGTAAAACGTGCTATACATTTCTTCAAAACCACGATCATTACGCCCATCGTCTGAAAGGGTGTAAAGTTGTTCTTTCAGTCTGATTAATCTTCGGACTTTTGGGAGATACAGATTTATGAAACCAAGGGTTGTATTAGTATCAGAAAGGCTATATGCATAAGCAGTCAGAGTTTGTAAAGGAAATTTAATGGATAGCGCTAGAATGACTTTCACCCATTCAATAGTGGGAAGACTTAGCTTGCCTTGCGATTTAGCAGGTTCAGGTAAGTTTAACCCTTGATCAGGTTCGTCTTTTTCAAAATTCTTATTAATAGAATGAAAAAGCCAATGACCATTCCATGTTTCAATTTGCCTGTCTTTAATATTAGGTGTTTGATTCAGGTACCTTCGATAATACTTCCAGCCCTCAAATACATTCAATAAAATATCCTCCTCACTTAACAAAATACACCCTCCTCTTAGTCCTATACTTAAACCTTGCCCAATCCACGAGGCATACATTTCATCAGAAGATATTGGATAGTCTATCGAGGTTAATTGTCCAGAAGTAGTTTGAGTGATTTCACCCGCAGCATATCCAACATAGGTAGACCCGCTTATTTTCTTTTCTTTAATGTTTTTATGAAGTCTTTCTAATTGAAACTGGTGCACGGTTTTACCACTCTGTAATGCATTTGCCGGAACTTTCTGAAAGAAGCTTGACCCATGAACATGCATTAAGTGCTTGTCATTTTCAAAAAACAACGGGAACAATACCTCGTCAAAAAACTGTTTCGCTGTGTAATCCTCAGGCAGTCCTTCCCTTTCCCGATAGATTTTCAAAAACTTATTTCCAATATAGCTGGTATACATATCATAGAAAGTTTGAGGGTTCTGTTAATTCCAATCCATACTTTTGATGCTCTTCTTCTGGCTGCGGAATAACAAAAGGGTATGAGCCTTTTTCAATTTGCACATATTTGTCTTTATACCTTGAAATGGTCTTGAAATTAATAGGAATTTCCATTGGGATCCGTTCGTCCCAGCGTGCTTTTTCGTATTTATCTCTATCACATTCTAAAATACAAGTTGCACTTTCGATCTCGAGAGCATCTACAATTGTTGCATTTGGTCTATTGCATAACTCTTTGATCCGATACCTGCCGTTGTGGTAAATCAAATGCACATCAATTTCTTTGGTATCTAACTCAGGGTATACAGTATCAATCTTCGATTGCAAACTTCGTTCTTTCAATATATCTCCATCAGGTAATTGGTCATAGCTTACTCTTAATGTTTCAGCTTGGTAGGGTAAGGCATTACCATTCAATTGAATGACATGGACAGGTTTATACTTACCGATCGTATCTTTTGATCGCTTTCGATTAACACGCCCAAATCGCTGTATCAAAGCATCTAATGGAGCAACCTGTGTTATCATTCTATCGAAACTTATATCCAGACTTACTTCAACGACTTGCGTAGAAATGACTAGACATGGACTTAAACCATGACCAAATGTTGCCGATCCATCACCATTGAATTCTGATTTGAGCCGGTTTTCCAGTTTGACCCGATCACTGCGGCGGAACCGGCTGTGAATAAGCATAGAGGGAATATCTGGAAATAACTGAGTAAGGCGTTTGTATTCTGCTTGAGCCTTTTTCACCGTATTGAAAATCACTAAGACTTTTTCCTTCTGCTTAAAAGCGTTTTTCAGAACGCTCTCAATCTCCTCTTCGCGCTCCATTTTATGAACTATATGGCGGTCAAATTTATCCAAAATGCGATCCGGTAGTTTGACCTCATAAACCTCGCCATGACGCTTTAACAGTTCCAAAACATTATTATACAGTAAGGATGGCATGGTCGCTGTGCCAATATGAATACGACAATCAAGGCGTAAAAGAGTGCGCACAATTTCTAATACCATGGAGCGCCCAACATCTGAATATGTGTGAATTTCGTCAAGGATGACATCGGTGCCCTGTAAATCGAGCATAATACTTTCGTAGCCTGCTGTACCAAATACAATGGCCGCTAACTGGTGGGGTGTAAGCACTTTTATCGATGCTCCACCAAAGTGTTGTAAGGTTTCGGCTTCTTTATTTCCTTTTACTAAGAGTGCAGAGGTCGAGTGAAGCACCCTGACTTTGGATTCGACGTTTGGATTCTCATTTTGAATATCCCCTTTTATCCGCTCGTACATGGCATTGATAGAGGCTTGGAATGGTAGGGTGTAAAAAATTCGGCCTTGGCATCTTTTCAAAAGGAAATCTGTTTTTCCTGCTCCTGTTGGCGCTACTACAATGGTGTGCGGTTTTTTGTTTTCTGTTTCAATTTGTGAAAGTGGATACAATTCATTTCCCCGTTTTGGATTTCGGTAAAAGCTTAAATCAGGGATAGTAAATAGATTCTGAAGCTTTTCTTGTGTTTGCTCAATAAACGCTGAAGCAAAATGGTCAGCAGACATTAGTAAGCCTCTTAATGGCGACCAGCCCCAACCCTTACTTTCACAATATTCTAAGGTATATTCCAGCGCTTCTTTTGCTTCTTCTTTTGAAACCATACGAGTTCTTATGCCAAACTCGTCTAAAATTTGCAACCCGTATGAAGACCAACCTTCCCAATCTACCAAGTGATTTGTTAGCCAAAATCTTTCATTCTCTTCTAAGTCAATAATTCCTTTCAAACGTTTATCATTTTCAATAGATTTATGATGCGCCACTACCATATCAATAATTGCATTCCATTCATTCTTAGGAAAAATAGGTAAAAAACCCAAAGAAGACAATTCATGACGATGCGTATAATTCCATTCGTCTTTTTCCATTATAGATTTATACTCGGTTTTTTCACTAATTTTGTGTTGAAAATGAATGTGAGCCTTTCCTAAATCATGTAAAGCAGCGGCTTTTACAGCCAATTCTTTATCAAAATCAAATTGATATTTTTCAGCAAAAACTTCTATCGCCCATGCAACATGCTGCGTATGTTCTAAAAGCGTTGTGCCACCTCTATCAATACTTTTCGCTAAAATTTTATTTAAAGGCTTCATGATTTTAGATTAAACGTTGTCGAATAGGATTTCCATATACTACTAATTGTCCATACATTTCTTTGGCATCATCGAAGCGATTATGCCCCACTTTAAACATCGAATCATTATCACCATCAAAAAGCAATTCAAAACCATCAATCGCATCAAAATCACTTTCAGAAAGTTCCAATAATTCATTTGGTAACATTACATCTTCATTTCTGCAAAGACAGATGTGTTCCGTCATAGCTTTTTCAGCATCCTTCTGATTTTCAAAAGCTAAATAAAGATGTGGTTCTAGCATAATCCCACGATTTATTATTGCAAGATTAGTTTTCCATTTGCCTTTCTCTCTCTTTGCTTTAAAGCCACCCTTTGACCATGTCCTTTCTTGCTGAACATCAATTCCAAGATAACTCAA
>CAZGGG010000108.1:6329-7053 GCA_964525165.1 uncultured Saprospiraceae bacterium
TATCTTTTTTTCGATGCCTTCTACAATTGATGGGGTTAAAAACTGCTGTGAAAACGTTTCGCTATCTCTAACCGCCGTCCAAGGTTTTATAAAGCCAAACTGTCCTTCATATTTTACCACAAATAGACTCATAATTTATTCTTTAAATTACCAAACCCACATCCATACCCATTAGCCGTTCCAATCCCACTAAAATAAATCACCTTTTGCATCTCAACGGAGGCTTTAACTTCAACCTCACAGGTCCAACCTACGACAATGACACGGTTATTTTGGTCGCGACGTTCTTTACGTTTGTAGACTTTTAGAATTTTAAACTCTAAGGCGTCGGTATAGGTTTCTCCATAAAAGGCTTCATATTTACTTTTGGCATTAATGCAAAGTTGCCTTGTGTATTCTGAATGCCGAGGTTCAGCAAATTTTCGTTTTCCTTCTTCGTTTACGTATCTTACCACTACTGGTTGTCGACAATCGTAAAGCATTATGGTTTTAAATTCAGGTTCTGGAAGTATATCTACCGTCT
Organism: uncultured Saprospiraceae bacterium; assembly: GCA_964525165.1. Classification (GTDB taxonomy): domain Bacteria; phylum Bacteroidota; class Bacteroidia; order Chitinophagales; family Saprospiraceae; genus JAWLFI01. The sequence continues at coordinate 6,853 of CAZGGG010000108.1, forward strand.
GTACACTAAAGTCTATTCCATTAAAGCGATCGCCCCAAAAACCAGTTTGCTCTTCAAACAAACCTTTGACAAAATTTTTCATAGCTTCCGGGAGTAAAAACGATAAGGTGATTTGGAGTTTTGGGCTTTTTATCTCCAACAGTTTCCGGTCAATATGTGCTTTAGTTTTAGCTTGTATCTGGCTAAAGGTAAAAAACTTGA
>CAZGGG010000109.1:0-7030 GCA_964525165.1 uncultured Saprospiraceae bacterium
TTTTTGTTGAGCAAGTTTTGATGGAAGAGCGGCGCGCGCAGCCCGCCTTCGGTACCATAATTAGAAAGCACTAATCTCAAGATTGGTGCTTTTTTTGTTGAGCAAGTTTTGATGGAAGAGCGGCGCGCGCAGCCCGCCTTCGGTACTACTTTTAGAAAGCGCTGACTCCACGAGTCAGTGCTTTTTTTGTTGAGTAAGTTTTGATGGTAGTTCGGCGCGCATAGTTCTTTGAAGGCGAAGGCAGCCCGCTTTCTTAACTCTGATATATAACGAATGATTTAACGGGAGAAGCTTTTATCATTACAAAGCCCTAATCATGTTTGTATTTTGAAGAGATTGGGAATGATTAGGTTCAGTTTAGTAAAACTAGGTACTATGGGGAACTTTTGCTCGTTTTAACTTTATTACAAACTCAATCAGATGAGATTTTTATTACCACTCTTTAGTATACTAATAGTATTTACTGCCTGCACTTCAACAAAGAAAATTGTAGATGATGCTTACGTTCCAAGCCTGACAAGAAATTTAGACGGAAAGTTTAGTGAACAGAATAAAAAGAATTTGGGTGTTTATGATATCCCTCAACATAGAGGGTATGTGATTATCAAATCAGATTCACATAACAAAAATGTGAAACTATATTCCGGAATTTATGACGGTCCTTCTCTTTTCTCCCAATCAAGAATCAATAAGGAAGGTAAGTTTGTCATTCAGTATTTAGATAAAGAGGTAATCCTCTTTGCAGGCGAGGAGAATAATCAACACTATGACGTGAATGGAGACTTTCGTCAGTCCCAAGCATTCGAATCTCAGTTTTACCCTTTATTGCATAAAGAACAACTGGATCAAATTGAAATCCATTATTTTAAAAGGGATCAATTAAAACATATCCAACAATTAAGAATTCCGAATGAGGTGCAATTTGAAGGCTTAGATATCACTTGGTCCAGTCTACCATCCCATGTATTTATTAGCAGAAATGATCCCACCATTAATTATAAAGTCGATCCAAATAATGAAAACGGAGTTTTATTTACATTGATTTGGTCTGGCAATCAAATGAAAGAGTCGACTGGGACGATACAAAATATCGTACCTTCCAATAAGGTTGTGAAATGGTCTGCTTTCTATCCTAAGGAAACTGGTGTTATCAGAGTTCCGAATGAAATATTGGCTCATATTCCTAGCAAAGCTGAATTCTCATTTGAATTAAAACGAAATGAAGCTGGTTATTTTGTTGATCCTAAAGAAACTTCTGAATCAAATGGCATATATTTTATGATGTCAAGTTCTAGATCACAGATGGCTGTTTTGGTTGATTAATATAAAAGTTTCCCATTTTAGGACAGTTCTATATTATAGAAATCGGGAGGGTTTAATGTAGTGAATATCTGCTACATGAGGGTATGTGGACTTTCTCAAAACTGCACCACCTTACACCCAACCCTTTCTCCCTAACCTCCGGTCTATCTCCCTAAACACACACTATGAAAACGAATTTGAAATGGATTACGGCTTTGGCCCTTGCCTTGCTAGGCCTGATTTCTTGTCAAAAAGATAATGATTTAGAGGGCAATCAAGACCTATTGATGGGGTGCTGGACGCACTCCCTGGAAGAAGATTCTATTTCCGGAATAGAAACCTATCGAAGATGCGATTACAAAGATTTTGCACCGACCTGGTTTCGGCAGACTTATATCCTCAGAGAGAATCAGGAATGCGACTATTTAGTGCTTGCCCCTAATGATGCGCATTTTATAGAAACAGGCAGCTGGTTGTGGGATGAAGAAAGTAGAATGCTGAATATCATTGGTGAAAATGGAGAAGAGCTGAAAATTTTCCAGATCGATAATGTAACGGACACACTCTGGATAGGAGATGTCCAATAAAAACGAAGAGCGCCTCTTCAGTGGGAAGAGGCGCTCTTTTTATTATGGCTGAGCGATTATTCCTCTGTTTGATCGTTGATCAAAAAGGGTGTTTTCCCATCCGTAATAATCACCTTCGAATTTCGACCTTCAGATAGTTTCATGAATGCCTCAATACTTCTCAATTTCAGGATCTTATCGGTCAATCCTTCCGATAAAATCTGCTGCGCATCCCGGGTTCCTTCTGCCTCAATAACTTTTCTTTCTGCTTCTAATTTTTCTTGCTGCAAAACGTACTGCATGCGCATCACTTCCTGCTCTGCTTCCATTCTGCTTTGAATAGAATTGTACAAACCGGGCGGTAACTGGATGCTCTTTAAAAGAACTGCTTCAATCGCAATTCCCCTGGGCTCCAATAATTCATTCATCACCTTTGCAATCTCTGCTTCGATCTCGGCTCTTTTCCCGGAGTGCATATCTTTCGCCATAAAGCGGGAACAAATATCTGCGGAAGCGGATCTAAAAACTGAGCGGATGATACTTTCATAATTATTGCCCAATTCTTCGATGAGGGTAGGAACAATGGTTTTTTCAATTTTGTACAAAATGGAGATGTTGGAAGCAATGTTTAAGCCTTCTTTACTGGGGAGGTTCAGAGCCACTTCCATATTTACCGTCCGGGTGGGCGTTTTGACGACCTTGGTTACAAAGGGGTTGTAGAAATAGCTTCCCTGATCCAAGACTCGGTTGTCTAGCTTTCCGAGCTTCCGTTTGACGCCGACTTCACCGGGTCGAACAATCGCACATGAGGAAAGAAAAAAGGTGACACATAATCCAAATACTATTGCCGTTCGCATGATGTATGATTTAAGATGAAACAATCACTACGGCCGACTTGGAAGATAATATTAAAATACTTTTTTCTGCTCTTTTGTTTTCAGGACAGCCCGCTCTTTAGGTTTTTTTTAACACAACTGTCAATACTTTCTTAAGGTTTTGAGGATTCAATTGTATCCTCTTATCTTTATCATATGTATTTGGTGGTGAAAATCTTATGTTTTTCCATGCTCGCTATGATTGGCCTTTCGGCAAATGGGCATATGGAATTCTTTACAGATGGTGAAGAGGTCCACCATTGTTGTTCGTCCAATGCTTGTTCATCAGATCAAGCTCCAAGCGAAGATACCGAAAGTGAAAATGCTCTTTGCAACCCATTAGATGGCTGTCCGAATTGTATGGTTTTCCTAGAAGCACAAGTTCTATTGCCATTTCAGGAAAAGCCAATCATTTTATCGCGAGATTGGATTTATAATACCGAGCAAGCGATTGCATTTTACACTTCCGATGACCCTCCTCCCAAAGGGTAGTTTTGTTCCTCTATTGTATGATATGCTCCATATTAAATGGAGCCAAGCGCAACTCCTTTGGAGTTCGAATATTTTCTGACAGAAACAAAACTGCACATGCAACAATATATTTTTAGTCTATTTCTTTTGTGTCTGGCACTCAATGCTACCGGCCAAAAGATAGAAGGTAACATTTACACTGAATTTGATGGAAGTCCGCTGATGGCGGCAGAAGTAACATGGTTGGAAACGGGTCGACAAACGATAAGCTTTGAAGATGGGTACTTTTATTTCGAACTCGGGGATGCGGCAGGCGCCCAAAAATTGGTGGTATCCTATTTAGGCCATCAAACGGATACTTTCACATGGTCCGGAGAGTCTTTGAATATCCGTCTTTTGGAATCTGAAGAGCAATTGGATGAAGTTACGGTATCCGGTCGCTCTACGGGATCCGGCCGCGATGCCCAAAGCATTGCTTCTGTGGAGGTGATCAATCAAACGGAATTAAGTAAGTCTGCATGTTGTGATCTGGCAGGCTGCTTTGAAACGACCGCCTCCGTTCGCTCTCAAACCACCAATGTGATCACCTCTGCCAAAGAATTACAAATCTTAGGCTTGTCCGGTGTATACAATCAAGTATTACTGAACGGCCTACCTTTTATACAAGGATTGAGTTATACTTATGGATTGAGTACTTACCCGGGTACGCTGATCGAAAATATCTGGGTAGCCAAGGGTGCCAATTCTGTGCGTCAGGGTTACGATGGGGTAGCGGGTCAGATCAATATGCAAACCCTTTGTCCGGGGGAGGCCGACGCATTATTTGCCAATATTTACGTCAACTCTTTTGGCGAAAGCCAATATAATCTGCACTCCGGTATGCGCTTGGGTGAAGAAAGCGATTGGAAGATGTTGATCGGGGGACATATGACACAGCCGGCTGTCGAAATTGACCGGGATAAAGATGAGTTCCTGGATGTGACGCGTATTCGTCGGTATAGTCTCTTTAATCATTGGGAGTTTCAGGAAGAAACTGATCTAGGGTGGCATACCTCAAGTGGAGTTCGATATGTTAACGAAGAAAGAATCGGAGGGCAGACCGGGTATGATCCGAACCAAGACCGATTCACTACTAATCGTTACGGGCAGGAAGTTGACTTTCAACAATTTGATCTGTTCTCAAAGACACAATACAAATGGAATGAACAACATTTGATATCCTTGGATTTCTCGGCTTTTTATCATGAACAGCAGTCAAGTTTTGGGACTTTGAGCTATGATGGTATGCAATATTTTGCCAATGCAGTATTGCAACATGAGTGGACGCCTACTCCTGCCCAAAAATTATCCTGGGGTACACATTTCAGGATTCAGGATTTGACAGAACAAATCCTTTTTGCTGAAGATCCTGCACAACGTACATATAGTGGCTTGTATGAGACCGATTACAACAATTTAGGATTATTTGCAGAGTATCAATGGAGCTTTTGGGAGGATAAAATTAAGTGGCTGGTAGGAGGTAGGTTGGATGTGGCAGATCCTTATGGTACGTTTTGGACCGGAAGGAGTCAAATCAGGATAGAGCCTGTTCCGAATCACGTTTTTCGTTTATCTACCGGAAATGCATGGCGACAGGTCAATCTGTTTGCAGAAAATATCCAGTTATTGGCCGGAAACCGAGATGTGGTCATTGAAGAATGGCCTTTAGATGCCGAGCAATCCTGGAATTGGGGGGTGAATTATACCTACACATTAGCGGGTGACGATTGGTCGGCCTATTTATCGGCAGACTATTATCAAACTCGCTTTAGTAATCAATTTTTTCCGGATTACGACCGAGAGCTTGCCAAAGCATTTATTAGCAATGCCGGTACGCCTGCCTTATCCAATGCTTTCCAATTGGAAGGACGCATCAATTGGAATACAGTTTGGGAGTTGAAAGCAGCATACAATTATTTAGATATTCGAAGAGACCAAGCGGAAGGGGAGGTCTTTGTTCCTTTCATTCCGCGACATCGAATGATGGCGGCCTTATCTTATCGACCGGAAGGAGATCGATGGTACTTTGATTTGAATGCTCATTATTATGGACCGCAAAGGTTACCCAGCACACAGGATTATCCTTTAGAATTGCAAAGAGGTGATTTCTCGCCGGATTATGCCACCCTGAATGCTCAGATCACCTACAAGTGGAGCGTATTTGAATTTTATGGGGGGATAGAAAATGCTCTTGATTTCAGACAAAGAAGACCCATTTTGAATTACCAAAATCCATTTGAGTCTACTTTTGATCCTGCATTTATTTGGGGACCTACCAGAGGGCGAGAGTTCTATTTAGGGATTCGGTACAGAATACCATAACTTTATCTGACGAATCATAAAAAGAAAAGGTTGGGGGGTGTAGACAACAAAAAACCATTGCTGTCTGTCCCCTTACTTTTAGATAATAATGATCTGTTCCAGCTTCAACTGAAAACTACTATGTGCCGTTTGAAAGGTGATTATTCACTAAAAATACTCACCAATGAATCAGCGTTACCTACTATTTTTATTTGCCATGATGATGGTACTTCCTCTATGGAGTCAACAAAAGATTGACGTAGAGGTCTCAAGTAATCAATTTACTCCTGCAGACATTACTATCAATGTAGGAGATACAGTTGAATGGACGAATGTCCAGGGATTCCACAATGTAGATGGACGAACATCAACCTACCCAAATAATCCTGAATCCTTTTTTTCAGGTTCACCGGCAGGTCCAGGATGGACTTATCAGCATGTTTTTTCAACAGCCGGCACTTATGATTATGACTGCACTCCACATGCAGGATTAGGAATGGTGGGTACAGTGACGGTGGAAGCACCTGCGGCGACTGCCAGATTGCAGATTGTACACAATGCTCCGAGCCCCACAGTAGATATTTGGGTGAATGGTCAGCCGTTTGAAACTGACTTTGAATTCCGAACAGCCACTGAATACAGAGAAGTGCCGGCCGGAGTTTTATTGAACGTAGGTATAGCGCCTTCACCGAGTACATCGGTTAACGATACGATCGTAAATTTCCCTATTACACTACAAGAAGGTGAAACTTATCAAGTTATTGCTTATGGAGTTGTAGGCGATATGAATACTCCATTTGACCTGAAAATCATTAACCCTGCAAGAGAAAGTGCAGAGGGAGGTAGTGGTGTAGACTTTACCGTATTCCATGGTTCTCCGGATGCTCCGGCAGTGGATGTCTTTGCAAGAGATGTTGCACAAATTGTTGATGGAGCGCCTTATGGAGGGAATACACCTTATCAAAATGTACCGGCTGCTGATTACACCTTAGATGTTAAAGCAGATAATACAGAACCTATTGTCGCTTCCTTTTCTGCTCCATTGAGCGGTCTGGATGGAGGCGCGGCTTTAGTAATGGCCTCAGGATTTTTGAACCCGGGTATGGGCGATCCGGCATTTGGGTTGTTTGCGGTATTGGCAGACGGAACGGTTTTGGAATTGCCTCAAGTACAGAATACAGCACAATTGCAGGTCGTGCATAACAGTCCAAGTCCAACAGTCGATATTTGGGTTAATGGACAGCCGTATGAGACAGATTTTGCTTTCCGAACAGCTACTGAATACAGAGAAGTGCCGGCAGGTGTGGTATTGAATGTAGGGATTGCCCCTTCTCCAAGCACTAGTGTAGATGATACCATCGTGAATTACGAGTTGATTCTGGATCCTGATGAAGTGTATCAGGTGATTGCTTATGGAGTCGTAGGAGATATGAATACACCTTTTGATCTTCAAATTATTACACCTGCCAGAGCAGC
>CAZGGG010000110.1:0-6950 GCA_964525165.1 uncultured Saprospiraceae bacterium
TGAGCGTTCTTGCATAGCTTCCAGCAGTGCTGCCTGAGTCTTAGGTGGTGTCCGGTTGATCTCATCCGCCAGGACGATATTCGCAAATAAAGGACCCTTGTTGAATTTAAAATTTCGGGAGTCATCCAAAATCTCTGCACCGGTAATGTCTGAAGGCATCAAATCCGGAGTAAACTGAATTCTTTTAAAATCGAGATCCAGAACTTCAGCAATGGTGCTGACCAGCAAAGTTTTGGCAAGGCCCGGCACTCCGACCAATAAACTATGACCATTGCTAAAAAGTGAAATAATCACTGCTTCCACTACATTATCCTGGCCGATAATCACTTTACCGATTTCAGCTCTTAATTCCTTATACTTAGCAGCTAAAGCATCAACTTTTGCTGCATCATTCTGCTTTTGTTCAGACATAAATTGCTCTCATTTTGCGCTCGCCAAAGGTAACTAAAAATTAGGGCCATAAAAAGATATACCTCTAACGCAAATTAGGGGGCCGTTAGTTTAACCCAAAACGATAAAACATGATGGGCACTATCTTAAAAAATAGATTAAAGTCAGTGATGTATCAAAAATCCTTTAGGGAATAGGGTTAACTTCCTTCTAGTCCTTTTATTCATCAAACGATTTCATATGTATCAATTTGTGATTACCTTTTTACTATTCCTTTGTTTTCATAGCGTGAAAGCTCAGGTAGGGGTTACCCTTTACAACTTCAGGTCCATCGGGCTTCAAACCCACCAAGATCACAAGATCAGCGGCGAGTTCAGAATCTTTGGGAACCTGCTTTTTGAAGATATTGCGCTGCAGGTCAATGGTTTCTACAATTTTAAAGCACAGCCATTTCATCAATTTTCATTAGGCCTGGGGCTACAAGGAGTCCCATTTTCTCCGGAATTCACGGGCCTACGACTCCCGCTGCAGCTTTCTTTGTTTCCTTTTCAGCAACACAAACGGTTTGCCATGGTGTTTGAACTTGCCCCCTTTTTAGTACTAGATCGCTTCAACACAGCCCTGTTGGAAGTTTCTTGGGGTATCCGATACTACTTTGATCTTGAAGAATAAGATAATTTAACAGGGTTTTACTTTTTCAGCCTATGAAATGCAGCACTATTGAAAAAAGATGCCTCTTAGCTACAGCAATACATTAAAATTTTTCGACCTTTGTGGAGCAACTTTCATATAGTTGACACAACAAATTGGTTCCATTGAACGCTGAATATTTATGATTCGATTCTGGATGGTTATAGGGGTATGCCTCCTGACTTTTAATATGACTCTTTTGGGGCAGGAAAACTGTACCAACGGGATAGATGACGACAATGATGGTTTGATAGACCTGAATGATCCGGATTGCGCCTGTGGCGGTTTGTCTTCTTTTTTGGCTACTTCTATTATTCCTAACCCTTCTTTTGAAGAGCGCACTTGTTGTCCACAAGTGCCCAGTTCGACCTTTGAGAACCCTTTGGACAGTTGCGCAAACAACTGGATTCAGGCGTCCGGCTCGACCACTGACTATATCCATACTTGTGGGTATGTAGGAAACAACTTTATCCTTCCCCCTATGCCCTTTCCGGATGGCGACGGATGCATTGGTATGGTTGGGTATCTCATGAATACACAAAAACATGATTACGTCGGAACAAGGCTCAATGAACCTCTGGAGCAAGATACCAGCTACACCCTTAGTTTTTATGTAGGTTTTGGTATTGAGACGACCGTCGATCCCAGTTTTGGTTTTGACAGGGTTTTCAGTCATACCAATTTCAGCATTGCGATCTACGGCAATCCGGGAACGAATCAACTGCCTTTCCCCGGAGAAGAATGTCCTACTGCCTATGCCGGAAGTAATTGGGAGTTAATCACCACGATTAATGTGGGGGGATCCGAGGAATGGGTAGAAGCTACCGTTAACTTTACACCTTCAAGTCGATACGAATCAATTATTATCGGTGCACCTTGTGGGGGTAAGCCCTTGGGCAATGTTATTGAATATTACTTTCTGGACAATTTGATCTTAAGTGAAACCAAAAACTTTGCTTTAGACGCGCCTATCCGTTCCGGAAGTGAATGCACGAATGATTTAGTATTAGAGAGTCCGTTTCAAGACCCCATGATTACCTATCAGTGGTACAGAGATGGTGTAGCTATTGCCGGAGAAACCAACGCTACCCTTGATTTGGGCGGTGGAAATATTGGAGGCGAGTATCAAGTTCGATTATCTCAAATGGGAGAATGTGAAGTCAGCCCTGCAGAGACCGTATACGATTCGGGGGGACAGAATCTTGATATTACAGGAAAGACTGTTATTTGCGGAAGCGAACCTACCTTGCTGACAGCTACTCCTGGTTTTACACGTTACGCATGGTCCAATGGTTCCGACAGCAGCACTGCTATTGTGACCACACCTGGTTTATACAGCCTTACTGTGACGGCCACCAATGGATGCACCTCTGTAGAGAGTGTAAATATAGGTGGACCGGTTGTGATTCAGCCAAATGCCACCATTACTCCTTCTATGGATACAGATGACAATGGGTCTATCGTCTTGGATCCTTTAGGTGGAAGTGCACCGTACAATTATCTCTGGGAAGACAATTCAGTTAACCGAAGTCGCAATAATCTATCCTCTGGATGGTATACCGTCACCATTACAGATGACAATGGCTGTGAGCTTATAGATTCATTTGAAGTCGTATTTATTCCGGCTGATTTGGAAGCGAATATCAGAGTGAAAAACCTAGACTGTTTCGAAGACGGTAGTGGGAGAATCACCCTAGAAATCGATGGTGGAGTACCTCCCTTTTCTGTTCTTTGGAATACCGGTTCCAGAGACTTTACGATTGATAATCTCGATGCCGGTGACTATAGTGTTACCATAACAGATTCCAGAGGGGAAAATCTAATTTTAAAGCCGACCGTTGAGCAACCCATGCCCTTAGCTGTAGACATTCTTGAGGTCGTAGAACCTCTTTGTTTTGGTGATCAGAATGGTCGCATTCGAACATCCATATCTGGTGGGCAATCTCCCTATCGAATTGAATGGAATGGAAACATTGGTAGTGAAGAGCTCATGAATATCTCAGCCGGAACCTATCAGCTTCGTGTTGAGGATTTTAACAACTGTGTTTTGGATAGCACTCTTGTCTTGAATCAACCGGAAGCTTTAATGGCAGACATTTCTCCGACAGACCCTTCCTGCTTTGGATATGAGGATGGAGCCATCAACATAAACGAACTCCGCGGAGGAGTTACGCCCTATGACCTCAGAATTGATGGTCAATCCGTGCCTTTGCGCGGAAAAAGAAATTTGCCGGCAGGCAGCTACTTCTTAGAACTTGAAGATGACCATGGCTGTCTGTATACCGAAACTTTAGTTTTGAATAGTCCTCAAATGATCGATATATCAATTATCGTTGATCAGGACCGAATTCTTCAGGGCAATCCTGTGCGTCTGGCAGCTATGATTGAACCTTCCGGCTTGAATGGCTATCAGTTGGAATGGACTTCTGACACTTATGATCCGCAAATTGAGTGCATCGACTGTCCTGAAACACGTGCCTTCCCGGCAGAAAGCGGGAACTTCACTGTCTATCTGGATCGTGGTGTTTGCACCTATTCTGATGAGATTTACATCGAAGTAGACCCATCGACTTTCTATGCTCCGAATGCTTTTACACCTAATGGAGATGGTATCAATGATGTCTTTAACTTTTCCACCAATATGGAGGGTGGTCTTTACATGGAGGAGGTCGCTATCATGGATCGTTGGGGCACCGTTGTTCATCGTATGAACGGCTTGGAATTAAGTCAATATCAAGGCTGGGACGGTACCTTAAGAGGTGAGTTGATGCCTGTAGGTGTGTATGTATACACCGTTCGTTTACGAAATGGCAGAGGAGAGCATTTCCAATTTGCCGGAGATATCATGCTTACTCGCTGATCATTCCGGTAGACATTCCCATTTTTCTTCATGAATAGGCCAGACACCTTGTGGTCCGGTATAGGAGTAATGCCACCATTCCGTGCGGATGGGTTGAAATCCCCACTCTTCCAGGGTAGCTTTAAGTAAATTACGATTGTGCTGGATGGTTTTACTGAGTTCCGGGGTAGTCGAATGATAGGCTCTGGAACCGAAAAAGTCAAAACCTGTTCCCATGTCTAATTCCTCACCGGTGCTAGCATCCACTAATGTCAGATCGACAGCCATTCCTCTGTTATGCATAGACCCTTTTCTGGGGTCCGCCACATATCTTGCATCCGGGACTTCTTCCCATAGCTCCCATTGAACAGCCAAAGGTCGATAACAATCAAAAAGCTTGATTTTTAACCCCCTTTCGGCAAAAGCAATTCTGGCGGAATCCAATTGTTTTGCCACATCGGCCCTCAGGAAACACCGCCCACAGTCATAAATGATATGATCGACAAAATTTGAGTCTGTTGCATACCTCAAATCCAGGACATAGCCATCTTCTTCTTTGAGTTCTACCCAATCAGCCGATTGGGTCCATTCCTGAGCTTGGAGGGGGGACACCAGAGAGATGCAAAACAATAGGACTAAGTAAGGTTTCATGCGTTAATTATGTTTACAAATTCTTGTTCTGTCCAGATCGTGACACTGCCTAATGCCTTAGCCTTTTTGAGTTTTGAGCCCGCTTTCTCCCCTACAACCAGAATATCTAAATTGCTGCTGACCGCAGAAATATTTTTAGCTCCATTCTCTTCCGCTAATTTTTGTGCCTCTTTTCTGGTAAAGTGTTGGAGGCTTCCCGTAAATAAGATGGTTTTACCCACCAAAGGGGCATCCTCTTCTATCTCCAATGGTTTGTCTTCTTCAGTCTGTCTCAAGTTGACACCCAATGCCTCCAGTTCCTGAAGTTGCTGAACATTATGTTCATTATGGAAAAATGCCACAATATTTTCAGCTACAATAGGTCCCACATCGGGAATAGAAGTGAGTTCTTCGCGGGACCAGTTTTTCAAATCCAGGACATATTCGATTCTTTCAGCCATTACCTTTGCCATTTTTCTTCCTACATGATGAATGCTGAGGGCATGTAAGAGTCGTGCAATGGTTTGCTTTTTAGAGGCTTCAACTGCTTCTCGAAGATTTGAAGCGGATTTCTGACCAAAGCCCTCTAGCGCAGCTATCTGCTCATAATCGAGCCTATAGATATCGACAATGGTACGCAGCCAGCCCAGCTCGTGAAATTTTTCTACATATTGCTTGCCGAACCCATCAATGTCCATGGCGTGCTTAGAAACGAAATGGATCATGCGTTGTAAGGTTTGTGCAGGGCATGCGTTATTCACACATCGCCAGGCTGCTTCTCCCTCAATCCGCTCCAGAGGTTCCTCACAAGCCGGACAATTTTCAGGAAAGTGAATGACTTCCTCTGAACCGTCTCTGATATCTACTAAAGGTTTTACAATATAAGGGATGACATCACCTGCCCGCTCGACAATCACCTGGTCACCTATACGCAGATCCTTAGATCGTATAAAATCTTCATTGTGCAAGGAGGCGGAGGATACTGTCACCCCCGCTAAAGGGACCGGCTCCAACTTAGCCACAGGTGTAATAGATCCCACTTTCCCAACCTGATACTCTACATTCAACAGCTTTGTACTTGCTTGTTTCGCTTTGAATTTATACGCCATGGCCCACTTGGGGTGATGACTGGTGGCTCCCAATTGATCTTGAATATCAAGAGGATTTACTTTCACCACCATTCCATCAATTTCATAAGGATAAGAAGAGCGATTCTCTTCCCACTGATTGCAAATTTGATGCACCTCTTTGACCGTTGGCAATTCATTGATTCCATCGGGTGCAATTTTAAAGCCCAATGTTTGGAGCAACCTCATACAGCTCAGATGACTCTCCAGTTCTAATAAGATTTCTCTGCCATCTTTATCCTCTGCGTACGCCAATTGGAATACCAGCAGTTCCAAGGATCTGGACGCCGTTTCTCCAGGATCTTTCATTCGCAAGCCGCCTGTTGCAGCATTACGTGGGTTTGCAAAGAGCTCTTTCCCTTCTTCCTCTCTTTGCTTGTTCAACAATGCAAATTGCTCAATCGGAATGATCGCTTCGCCTCGAATTTCAGCTCTGTATATACCGTGGCCCGAAAAAGCAGCTTTCAAAGGCACAGAATGCAGCGTTTTTATGTTTTCAGTGATATCGTCACCTTTTATCCCATCACCTCTTGTAGCTGCACGCACCAGGAAGTCATTTTCATAGACCAATACAACGGTGCCACCATCCAACTTAGGCTCTACAGCGTAGGTAAAAGAAGCTTCCGGAGAGCTCATTCCTTTCCGTACCTGCCGATCAAAATCATCTAAATCGTCCTCATTATATGAGTTGGCAAGGGAAAGCATGGAGGAATAGTGCTTGACAGATTTGAAATCACTTGTCAGATCGCTTGAAACTCTCTGCGTGGGTGAATCTTTCCGAATTTTATCAGGATGCTTTTTCTCTAGATCTTCCAAAAGCCTATACAACTGGTCATATTCAAAGTCTGAAATAAGGGGCTGGTTCAGTACATAGTATCTGTGCTCATGGAACTGGATCAACTCCACAAGCTCATTTATTTTAGTTTCATCATCTGAAGGAATCGAGACTTGTTGGAGATATGCCTTAGATCTTTGAATCATTACTTTGTCAGCCTGCATGTATTACAATTTACATTTGTCGTAAAATAAGAAAAGGCCACCATTTGTTGGCAGCCTTTCCTTTTTCGCCTTTCGGCAAATTTCGCCTAGGGCGATATCTTCCTGTGGTTATTCTACCACGATCATCTTCTTCGTAGCGCTGTATTCGCCGGACGTCAGTTGGTAATAAACCACTCCTGCCGTTTGTAGATCTGTTCGATCTAGTTCCAACTGGTTGTAGCCTTTCGCATACTCTCCTTCGATCACGCGCATCACCTTACCCGTTACATCGTAGA
>CAZGGG010000111.1:0-6817 GCA_964525165.1 uncultured Saprospiraceae bacterium
GCATCGATGGATGTGATGTTGATCAGGGTATAGCGGCTTTTTTTGGTAATGTTGGCTTGGCGGTGGATGGTAATACAGTACTTATCGGATCAGATGCAAATCCCGCTGGTGGATTGATCGGGGTTGTTTACGTGGTTCGAAAATCGGATAGCAATATCTGGGAAATAGAGCAAGAAATTACAGAGTCTTCTTTAGGAGCAGCTGATGCAATTGGCACAAGCATTGGACTAGATGGCAACTATGCAATTATCGGAACACCTTCTGCTTCCGAAACGATTAACGGGCTTCAGCTAGACGGAGTTGCGTACATTTATTCTACTGATGTGAGTACCGATGATTCCAGTTATTCTCCGATCCATACTGAAATAGGCTTAAGTCCTAATCCAGCCGATGATCAATTATTCGTTTCTTTCTCGCTTGCTCAGCCAGAGCTTGTTCATGTATGCCTTTTTGATATTACTGGACGGATGATTCGAAAAATCTCGAGATCGTTGCCAGCCGAAGACCATGTTTTGACAGTCAGCACACAAGGGATCGATTCCGGAGTATATATTTTGAGTGCTCGGGGAGTAGGTTGGACTAGCGTTAAGAAAATTATCATTGAGTGACTTTCCATGAGCACTAGATTTCCCAAATTTTTAACATCAAAATGTTAAGTAGTATGAAAAATATAATAGTCGTAATTGTTGTGGTTCTGATTGCAACTTCAGCAGCATTTTCACAGGGTGGCTTACCGTCTCCTTCAAGCGAAGACAATTCGGGGGTCCTATTATTCCCCACAGTCGTCGATAATATTTTTGATGGGAAATTCTCAGAAGTACCCGATGACCAGTTATTCAGGATTTACTTGGTATCTGTATACAAAGGCATTTACGACCAGTGCAATCCGAATGGCAATGGCATAGGCTTGGCAGCGGGTGCCTACGGCTTTCCCCAATTTCGCCAATTGGAAAAAACCGGCCATATGGGTACAGGTAATATCTGGGGTATGTTATCCGATTATTCAAAAAACCAGTCCCCTTCAGCCATAGCCGGATCAGTTGAGTCCATACCCCAGTTTTACGACCCTGGATATGAAGATGGCATTGCAATTGCGCAAACTTACAAGTGCAATTCTGTTGCTGTCCGTGGATTGAAAATTAAGTTTTCAGAACTTTTTGAGGCTCGAAAAGAGGCACTTCCCGAACGGGATGATATCGAGCGTTGGCAGAGGCTTATGCACCCATCTTGGAGGCCTATATTAGGCAAAAAAACACCTTCGGTTGGAAGCAGCTCCGCCGCGCTTGCTGAAGAGGCAGAACTTTATGAGCTTATCAAGAACCACACCAATAAGGAATCGCATAATTTGCAAGTGAGTTCGAGAGGGTTGAACACCACCATTAACGTAAAAAAAGGGGACATCATTGAGGTGCGGGCTACTGGATATATTTCGGTCGGTCTCTTTGCGGGGTCTTCAAGCCCGGCAGGGATCGATGGGTTTACTGCCTATAATAGGGTTTCTGGATTTAAACACGGAGCACTCCTGGTAAGTGTCGGAGGGTCAAACTGGAAAGGGATCAATCAGGACATGATTTTCAGAGCGGAGAAAAGCGGTGAGGTCACGTTCCTCGTAAATGATGCGGAACCGCAGAACAATAGGGGGGCTTATTCGGTGGAGTTGCATCATTATCAGTTTTGATGAGTGTGGATTTGTCAATTCTCCGATGGTAATGTATTGCCGTTCAAATTTTTTTGAGTAAAAACAATTGTTATTAACCATTTAAATCATTTTAAAGCCATGTTACAGACGATTCGAGTACTTCTGCTATTTATTACAATCCCATTCCTCTGTTCAGGGCAGCAGCTATTAACGTTTGGAGATACTTTTGATGAAGGGGGGATTTTTATCAACGAGGTAATAGTTGATGATAACAATAATCGGGTTATTATTGGTCAGATTTCGCTTGAGGGGCCAACTGACTTAGATCCTGGCCAGGACACGTTTTTGCTTGAATTTCCTCAAATATTCAACTTATTACCAGCTTTCGTAGCTTCTTATAATTCATTCGGAGAACTCAATTTTGCGTTTCCATTAGTAGATCAAGACGTTACGAGCAATTCGGTTGTAAGGCAACTTGATATAGACGATGAAAACAATATTTATATTGCTGGCAGATTCACTGGTAAGATAGACTTAGATCCCAGTGAAGAAGTCTTTGAGTTACAAACACAGCTCAGTACCTCTGCTACTGGTTTTTTGGCTTCTTATACTAGCGACGGGGAATTTCGCTTTGGTGTTAAAGTCCCGTTTAGCTACGAAGTATCTGGCTTTGGTATCGATAAGAGATTTCAAGTAGATGGTGATGGTAGTTCCTATATGTTAGTTAGAGCTCAATCTGGGGGAGGTGATGCAGATCCAGGGCAGGGAGTTTTTCAATTAGACAGCCAAGAAAAGTACTTACTATGTTATGATGAAATGGGTGATTTTATTTATGGGATTCACTTACCAGAGACTTCAGAAGAATTAGGTGCAAGCAGAGATGGTACAGTATATGTCGCTGGTTCAGTAGATAATTTTCTTGGATTCAATCATGATTTCGACCCCGGTGTCGGAGTTGCAACTCTTTCCGATCCAGAAAACACATCCGGATTTTTGGTTAGTTACACCTCTGACGGGATTTTTAGGTTTTTAAATGAATTTTTAGGTGTAGAGAATGGTATTTTGACTGAAATGGTTCGCGTGGGTAATAACGGTGAAGTGTATATGGCGGGGAAGTTATTAAATGATACTGACTTTGATTCTGATAATGGCTCCTTCGTTTTAGAGGCTGATTCTTTTGAACCTGATGCTTCTGGCGATTTATATATAGCCAAATATAGTGCTAGTGGGGAATTTCTTGCAGCTACACTATTTCCTGACGTGGTAGGTCAGACAAGTAGAGAGTTTATATTTGATGGCTTTATAAGTGCTCAGGGGACTTTGGTGATGGCTGTTGGTCAACAGTTTAGAGCAGTAAACTACGGCACTACAGATAATCCCCAAATTATTGAATCGAGAATGACCGGCTTGGTAGATGAAGTAGTTCTGCACATAGACGGAACAACTCTTGAGACTTTTGATAAATATCGAGGCGGAATGACAAATCTAGCCTTCCCTGTAGCCTTAGGCGAAAGTTTTGCTTGCGATCAATATAGTATTGTGGGATTCACTGGTTTAAATTTTGAGGTTACTTTTAATTTGCCTTCACCTAACGCGACGATCTCAACTCCCGTAGATGAGGAGTCAGATGATGCCTTGAGTTACTTGCTAACTATTGATCTTGAAACAGAAGGTACAGGTTTGTGTGAGCTGATAAACCCTACGACCACTTCTGTAAGCAGGAATGAAATTTATCCTCTTATCGTTTTTCCAAATCCGACTATGGATAAAATATACATGACTGAACTCTCTGGTATGAACGGTGAAACTCCCGTCTTCTTATTTGACTCTATTGGAAACCATGTTCGAACTTTTAAAATCAACACCTTTCTTGATGGTGTTGACATCAAAGGTCTGCCCAAAGGTTTATACACTATTCAATTTGAAAAAGGGAAAAAACACTATGTTGGAAGGTTTGTACATAATTAACATGCAGTGTACGACCGTAATTTTATCAAAGAATTGGAGTGTAAAAAAATAGTTAGGGATTGCAGCAATTCTCAATTCAAATACTATTCCGATATTGGGAGCAACCAATCATCGCCAATTTGCAACTCTTTTGAGCATCCCCCCTGATACAGCACGAGCCTTATGGGAAAAACTGGATAAAGGTCTGAGAATATACTGCACTCTGGAGATTGAATTCCACGGAATCTCCGAGAGGACCATTTATAACCCCGATGATAAATATTTGGAATATCATCTGGTTAGCCCGGTTGTTTCCTTCTACCTGAATCCTGATCTAAGCGAAAAAATCGGTGAGGTAGTGCTTGAATAATTCTGAACAATAGAGGGTTAAAACATGCAATAACCCGCATCTTCATAAGCCCTTGGCTGCATTTAGTGTTTTTCAACTGACCTATTGATCTTCCTAGAATTCAACTTTAAACCAAAATCAGAATCATGAACAAAGCAATCTTCACCTCCTTCCTATTATTCATCTGCAGCTGTCTCCACAGCCAAGCCGAATGGCACCCAATCGATCGGGGGCTAAGTGACGGTGCCAGAGTCAAAGTAATCACTCAAAAAGATTCAAGGATTTACGTTGGAGGTCGGTATTTCGCGGTTAACGGAGAAAATAGCTTCGACGATATTTTCCTCAGTACCGACAACTACAGTTGGAATGCACCGGCCTGTCCCTCTTTCACTTTTCAGGCTATAAATGATATTGAGGTTTACGGAGATAACCTCATTGTCGGCGGTGCTTTCTCTGGCATAGGCGGAGACGACGAGCTGGCTAACTTAGCGATATGGGACGGTGCAAACTGGCAAAGCGTCGGAGGTGGGCTAAATGGTACGGTCCATGACATTTTGGTTCATGAAGACAAGGTATATGTTGGTGGCAACTTCACCGATGCAGGCGGCGACCCTGAAGCCGACCGGATCGCTTACTGGGATGGTAACGAATGGCATGCATTGGGAAAGGGTTTTTCGGCCTCGGTACTAACGCTCGAATGGGGAAATGATAACCTGTATGTAGGTGGGGCATTTAACAGTGCGAATGGAGGCGAAATTCTCGCCCGTGCTATAGCCAGATGGGATGGAGATGAATGGTATGCCCTAACGGATAACCTTAATGGATTCAGTCCAAATGCTGTGGTTTATTCTTTACTTTTTCACGACGACCAGCTATATGTTGGAAGCCGTGACGGCGTGAAGCTTTACACGGGGGCAGCTTATGAGGACATAGGGTCAAATCTCTCATTTCCTAATATCTACGAGATAGCGTTACATCAAGGCATATTGTACATAGGTGGCTCTTTTGAAAATGCCGGCAATGACCCTGATGCCGACTTTGTCGCCCGCTGGAACGGGCAGGATTGGGAAAACATAGGGGTCACTCCAAATGGAGATGTCTACTCTATTTTTTCAACTGGAGATGAGCTATATCTAGGCGGCGATTTCAGCAACCTGAACCAAAACCCATTGATGGATGGGATTGCACGGTATGGTGTTTTAGAACCGCCTTATCTTCAATATTGCGATAATGATGCTGATATAGCAGCTATCGAATCTTTGCTGCTTTCCGCCACTGACTACGAAGATCGGCAAGACTACCATGAATACACTGTTGAAAATGAAGTTTGCGATGCCTCTAATGATGCTTGCACATTTAATGATGTATGGGCATTGCTGAAATCGGATCTGTCTTTCCAAGTGCCTATTCGTGAAGATTACGAAATATTTGAAGTCAACACACCTTATGCTAACTTAGAAAAAGGTTTTCTTCCCTCTGTTTCCCACGACCCTGTGCCAATTACGGACTGTGCCGAGGTTGTAGTCCCAAACTTGATTAATCAAATTGCCGTGATGACGACCCTCAGCATATCTGGAAATGACTTTCAATCCGATTGCCCTATACTGCAAAACAGCTTAGTACCCCAACAGGACACCGTGCTTTTGAAGGTCGATGAAGCAAGAAAATGCGTAACCAGTTATACCCGCTCCGGCCACCTAATGTATTCTAGCAAAGTGGAACGGTGTGTAAGCTGTGATGACGAAGGTAATGTCTACATAGAAACCAGAGGAAAAGGATTTCACGCCTGCGGAGATAATGATATAGGAGCCTTCCTGTCTCGTTTCAATGAATTGCGAGTATCCGATATCTACGATGAGGTCGACGCTAGGATGGCGGAGGAATTTTAATTAACACCATTAAACAATAGATGAACCATGAAGAATACATATATTTCGATTGCATTCCTGCTATTCAGCACATTACTAAGCAGGTCATTGGCTGCCCAAGAATTAGAAGGGGAATGGCAAATTAAAACGAGCACAGTAATTGGGCTGCTCGATACCACCGTTCTGTTCAGCCGTAATAGCCCTGATAACGTCATAGATCTGTCCGCCATAACCTACCAATTCAATGCGGATGAGAGCTACGAAGGAACCGACATTTGGGGTAATCCTATGTCGGGTACCTGGTCTTTGAGTCAATTTGGCAATACTTTGTCTATTGATGATGAATTTAGTAGTCTTGACGAGATTAATGATAATGAAATCCTGATTTATTTTCCTTTTCAGCCATTCAGTAAATCAGCTTTTACAAGCACAGCGGGTTCTTACATCTCTTTAGTAAGGAGTTCTCCGAGCAGGGTGTCCTTACCTGTACCATCGGCTAATATTTCGTTATCCATCAGTCCGAATCCTTTTGTAAATATTGCAGAAGTCAAACTCACAACTCCGGTACCCTTAGTCAACACAAGATTTGAAGTTTTCAACGCTCTGGGAAAGCAAATTCTTAGTAAAGAAGGCGATTCTTATTCGGCGGGTAGCCACCAAATCCCTTTAGATTTAAGTAGGCAGCCTGGGGGGATGTATTTCCTTGTTCTAACAGCGGGAAATCGAATGTTATCGGTCAAGTTCTGTAAGCAGTAATATTAAATATGGCTGACCGCAATAGAGCGTATCCTGAATAGTATTGAACTCGGCTAACTTGATATTTTGACAAGCCTCTTCCCTTGCGATATTTAACTTATAGAATGACCTTTTACTTATCAGGTCTAATCCAATAAGGTTTAAAAAGATGGGTAGAGTAAACAAGTTTTCATGTGCTTTAAAAGAATTCAGTAAGCCAAAAAATGTAAAAAATGAGCAATGGAGTTTCTCCAAAAAACTAGTGCGACTAGACCGAAT
>CAZGGG010000112.1:0-6770 GCA_964525165.1 uncultured Saprospiraceae bacterium
AAAAAGGACAAGGAGAAAGAAATTGGATTGATTCAAAAAATCATTTCGAAAATTCAAATAGGTAGCCTCATGGTAATTTGCATTCAGGACATAGGGAAAAAGGCTCAAATACTACACCAAGCAATAGACCTAAAAGAGAGACATAAACGATTAGCCGACAAAGAATTCAAATATATATTTGAAGATAGCGAGGGTGGACATAAATCTGAAACTGATTATAGAATGATAGTAGTTGAAAAATAACAAGTACAACAAATAAAAATTCAGCGATGCCTCGCTTGACCCGGCCGGTATTCAGTTCCAAGAACTAGGTCAAGTACAATGTATGACTGAAGTCCGCGCCTGTCTGCCTCAGGTGTCAGCGAATGAATGCGTCATACTCGGCTATGAGTGGATTCCTATTTATTTTTTGCTGGTAGCAGGTAATTCATTTCTCCTTGTATTTGAAATAAGGTAAAAGAGGCCCTAAAAAGAGAAATAAAGGATATTTTAAAGGTAGTAAGACTGATCGACTGCATAAAGCCCTTTAGTTGAAGAGAGTTGTTTTAAAGACATGAAACGATATGAAGCAAGATCTTAGTGGGAACAGGCAAGAGCTTTTCCTTTTTAAAAGAGATGGTCAATAGACAAACCCAATACCATAAAATGAAATTTCTTCTTTCAATATTTATTCCACTTCTTTTCTTTTCATGCATTGGACAGCCAAGTAATTCAAATGAAATAAGTAAGGATAAAGCTTTTACTGATGCAGACATTGTTACCAGTAGTTTAGTAGATAAAAATGGAGATTTATGGTTTGGAACAACAACGGAAGGTCTTTATAAGTATGACGGAGAGAGGTTTT
Organism: uncultured Saprospiraceae bacterium; assembly: GCA_964525165.1. Classification (GTDB taxonomy): domain Bacteria; phylum Bacteroidota; class Bacteroidia; order Chitinophagales; family Saprospiraceae; genus JAWLFI01. The sequence continues at coordinate 845 of CAZGGG010000112.1, forward strand.
CAAACTTTAATGTAGAAGATGGACTCTGCACGAACCAAATATGGAGCTTAATAGAAGATGACAAAGGAATAATTTGGATGGCTACAAATAAAGGCTTGTGCAAATACAATGACTTAATATTTACGCAAATTTCACTTCCATATAAGGACACCAGTGGGGCATGGTTCGAGGACGTATACCCCACAGTAAACCCTAATCAAGCCGTTTCAATACTTCAAGATGGTGAAGGAACCTTTTGGATTGGGACTGCCGGAGGTGGAGGCTATAGTTATGATGAAAAGGAGTTTAAAAATAATCTGGTGAAACAAGGTTTGAAGTATGGAGACAGTCTTTATCATAATGTAATACAGGACATCATAGAAGACAGAGAGGGTGATTTGTGGTATGCATCAATGAGCAGGGGCGGGATTACCCGTTTTGATGGAGAAAAATTCAAAAACTATACAATTGAAAATGGATTAAGTGATAACATGGTTCGTTGTCTCTTTCAAGATCAAAGAGGTCACATTTGGATTGGAACAAATGGGAATCGAAATGGAGGATTGGATAAATTTGACGGAAATAAATTTCAGAACTTTAATGAAAGCAATGGTTTGTGCAGCAATAATGTATGCATCATTTATCAAAGTAAAGACGGGACAATGTGGTTTGGAAGTGATCGGGGCGGTCTGTGCTATCTTGAAAATGAAGCATTCACATCATTTGAAGCACTGTCGGACATTTCAATAAGAACCATTATTGAAGATCAAAATGGGAATATTTGGTTCGGTGGTCGAAAAGGAAATTTGTGGAAATATGACGGAGCGCAATTCACTGATCTGACCCAATTGAAAAACGAATAGGAGGTTATAGTGCGCATTCCACCCTAAAAAATTTAGGTCAGAGGGTCACTTATTCAAGGTGTTCAGCTCGGATTTAAACGCTATACTTCATTGCACCATTTCCGTCTGTTAATACTCATATCTATACTAAACATGAGCACCTAAAAAGGAAAAAAGTGGTAAAAAACAAAAAGGTATTGTATAGAACAAAAGCATTACTTTTGGCGGTTCTGGCCATTTTGATCGGCGCGTGTAACAGACAAGACAGCAGGACCAGTGGAAGTAGGTTGATACAGACTCAAAACCAAACAGCAGATTCAAGTTTCGAAAAGGACCCCTTAAGTGAGCCAATTAGCCAAGTGGTTCGCGACATGCTTGAAGATCGAAATGGGAATACCTGGTTTGGCACCCAAAATGGAGCTTTTCTCCTGGTTAATGATTCATTAGTTCAACTGGATCAGATTAAAAGTGAATCAGGTCAGGAAGTGACCATTCATGATATGGCTGAAGGAGTAGACGGGGAAATTTGGTTTGCGCATACTGATGGTCTCAGCAGTTACGATGGTCAAAAAGTTCGGAATTATTACGAATCAGATGGATTGATCCACCATGATGTATGGAGTGTAGAAGTAGATCGTAAGGGCATAGTTTGGGTGGGCACTTATGGGGGAGTATGCAAGTTTAAGGGTCAGGCTTTTACAGAGTTTGAACTGCCTGAAGGAATACGGGATACAACCCGTGGGGTCTCCAGCAAAAAGATGGTGCATCACATTATGGAGGATCACAAAGGAAATATTTGGTTCTGTACCAATGCAGGTCTTTTTCGATTAAATGGGGATAGCCTTCATCACAGCTTTATTGAGCTGGGCCTTCAAACGAAATTTGTTAACCGAATCATTGAAAGTGAAAAGGGCGGTTATTGGATTTCCACGAAAGAAGGATTGTATTATTTAGATGAAAATAAGCTCAAAAATATTTCGGAATCAATACCGGAACTCGGGAAAGGCATTGGAGCAATTGCAGAAGATAAAAAGGGGAATGTTTATTTCGTCCTCAATCAGCATGAATTAAATATTTATGATGGTGAAAAGATAAAAGCATTCGATAAGCCGGAAAAAAATCAGGGACCGGTGGTTTACCAAATCTATAAAGACAAGGATGACCGACTCTGGTTATTGGGCTTTGGTGGTGCTTACCGATTGGAGGACGGTCAATTTGTGGAGGTAACAAAAAGTGGACCATGGTAAAGAAATAAGCGCATTGCAAAATCGTTAATTGGCTACAGTTAATACACACAATTCTTTAAATGAAATTTTTCATTTCTTCTTTTCTATTTCTGTTATTCTTTGCCACCAAGGCTCAGGATGTAAATCAACGAGGGAGTGATCCTGCTATAGTAAAATTTGCGGAACAAATTGGATCTGCTCACAGCCTTATTGGGCTGGGTGAATCGACACATGGTACCAAAGAATTTACAACACTGAGAACGGAAATTGTGAAGGAGTTGGTGACACAACATAATTTTAGGGTCTTTATTCTGGAAGCAGACCTTATTCCTTGCACTAAAATCAATGATTATATACAAACAGGAAAGGGGGAAGCCGAAGACTTGCTCAAGGATGTTTTATTGTGGCCTTGGATCCATGAAGATTTTCTCGACTTGATCCATTGGATGAGAACATACAACTTGAATCACCCCTTAGATCAACTTTCTTTTCTAGGTATGGATACTCAGCTCAGCAGAATATATGCCACAAGAGATTCCATACGAAAATATGATCCAACCCAAAGCCAAGCCATATTTGAAATTCTTGATGCAGCTTTAAAACCAAAAGCTAAAATCAAAAAGCTGAGGGCGCTTTCTAATCAACTTTTGCTGCAAGAAGGAAAGGTGGATTTGCGATTGCAGTATTATATTTTTTGCAGGATCAACCGTTTGGCCAACGGGGAATATCGAGATTTGGGCGCTAGGGACCATAACATGGCGCGGATGGTACAATGCATTCGTAAAAAGTATGATCAGAACATCATCATTTGGTCGCACAATGGCCATCTGCGTAAAACGAAGTCGTCCTTTTTCTCGGCGAAGCCAATAGGTAGGCACCTTGACGAACTATTCAAAGAAGATTATGCTGCTATTGCTTTTGATTGCCAGCAAGGTCATTTCCTTGCCGTGTCTTATGATGAAAAAGAATGGCATCAAAATAGAGTGTTCCAACTCAAACCGATTGAGCAAACAGTATCCATGGGGATCGACCATGGCGATAAACGTTTTGTGATTGTAGATTGTGCAGCCTTAAAAGGCAAGAAAAAGATTAATTCTATCGGCGCCATCTATATTCAAAACCCTAAGAAAGGAGATGCTTTTACCGCACCTATAAGAAAGGATAAGGATTTTAATTATCTGATCAGTATTCCTAAATCTACACCTTTGGAACTATTGAACGAATAGTAGGAAGCCCTCAAAGCATTCGATTCAATCGCTTTTGAAATAAACCTTTGAAGGCAATAATCAAGCAACCTCCATCATAAGATTGTAATCTATCTCTTTTTTTCATGCTTTTCGGCCGGCCGGTTGCTTTACTCCTCCGGCTCTGCTGTCCTCCAGTCCTAACTGTACCAGACCTTGTTCGAAAACAATACCCACCGGAATATTAGCATCAGCTAATCGGTCTAAATCAGATTGTAAAATGTTACCGATCGATACATAGTTAGCGTTTAGTTGCTCTACATCCTTTCTAGCATAGCTCTGTTCGTCTCTTGCGAAGTTTTTTTCGAGACCTAATACTGGTTAAATTGATAAATAACATATCAACAACTCTTCAAACCTACAAAGATGTTAGCAAGATGCATATGACGAAAGGAATAATTCATTATTTGCATATAGCTGGAGTAATCCAAAAAGTGCTACTTTGATCAATAATACCCATCTTGGAATCAGAAAAGCATTTTCAAGTAAATCACAATATTTGATTGTATGAAGAAATTCACTTATATATTCGCCCTTCTTGGGTTCTATTATTCCATCGGGCTAAGTCAAAGCTGTTTGAATAATGGAATCGTTTTTACATCCCAAAGTCAGATAGATAGTTTTTCAACGAATTATCCTGATTGTGAACACATAGAGGGTCATGTAGCTATTGAAATTCCATCATTAACCCTAGAGACTAGTTTAGCAGGATTGGCTCAAATCAAAGAAATAGACAGCAGTCTAACGATAAGGGCGAACTGTCCTAATTTTTTAGGGCTTCACAATTTGGAATCAGTAGGAAAAGATCTGCGTATTATCTCTACCCACACGCAAGTTAGTACCGGAGACTTATCAGCTCTTAACCATGTTGGGGGAAATATTGAATTAAATGGGGTGATAGATGCCTACGGATTTTCACAAATTGATACTATTCATGGTAAATTAATGGTTTGGTTTGGGGATTTGAAGAACTTTGAAGGATTTGAAGCACTGAAATATGTGGGTGATTATGTCTGGATATCTGATAGTGATTCATTGGAAAGCTTGAATGGTCTTCAGAATCTTGAAACTGTTGAAAATGACTTTTATTTATTCGGAACCCCTTCCTGTCCATTACACTCATTGGAGGGTTTGAGCGGATTGAGAAAAATAGGTGGCAGACTGGCCATTGAGTCGATGCCTTTTCTTCGAGATGCAAAGGGATTGGACTCATTGACACACCTAGGAGGTTTTTCTACTACTTTTTCTCATTTCGAAACCTTAGATGGACTTCAAGGAGTCTCCCAAACAGAGTCTATTTCCATTAATATAAGCCCGCACATGAAGCGACTCACAGGATTGGAGGAGTTCGTTGAAGTCGGACAGCTGAGTATCTCAGGCTGTGACTCCATCCTTGATCTAGAAGGATTAAGTGGCTTACGCCAAGTGGAGGATTTAACGATATATGGAAATGAAAATTTGATCAATCTGAACGGCATAGAGAATCTGGATACCATTTTCAATGATTTACGGATTCATAGAAATCCGAAATTTGAGTCTTTTGAAGGATTTCAAGTAAAGGCTGTGCTCGGAGGTGTTTGGTTACGTGATTTGCCCAGTTTGAAGGATTTTTCGAGTCTATGCTGCTTAGACCAAATCAATGAAATATTATCGGCACAGGAAACAGGTCTTGTGAATCTTTCTGGCCTGGAAGACATAAAAACAATCAGAGGTCTTCGTTTACTATTAAATGATAGTTTACAATCCCTGACCGGTCTTGAAAATTTAGAAGAGTTGCAATTTTTATCGCTCTTTCAGAATGAAATGTTATCGGATATTAGTGCCTTAAGCAATATCCAATCAGAATCTTTTATAGAAAGTATGAATTCATCAATTTCTATTACGGATAATCCATTGTTAGGCTTTTGCAGTATTGACCCTATTTGTGAAGCTCTAGATAATCCCAATGTAACTTCAGATATTTCAAATAATTTGGGAAGCTGTAATTCAAGAGAACTATTACTGTCTCAATGCTTAAGCAGTTCTGAGGACTACCTAAAAAAGAGTATAATCGAGATATTCCCTAATCCTTTTAGCGAGATTATTTGGGTAGAAAGTCGGGAAGAAAAAACGATGCTTTTATTGAATCATTTGGGCAACCTCGTAAGAGTGTTCCAATTGAAACAAGGCCTTACCCAAATAGGGTTAGGGGATATACCTGCAGGTGTTTACTTCCTAAGAGGGGAAGGCGAGCAAGCAAAGAAAATTGTGAAGCAATAAAAAATAAAGGATTCTCCATTGCGAAAGTTTGTTTTTGAAAAACGGAAATACGGCTTTGAGTTACTCTTGGAATTCTACACCTTTGAGAACAGATCAAATACCTTGTATTAGCCCCTACCCCTACTGAAAGGCAGGAATCAAATCCATTGTGTGGTTATTGAAAAGGCAAATGGATGGGGCCTGATAGGGAAGATAGAATAGCTTACAAGCTACAACCATCTATCAATGCTTTCAAAAAGCTACAGCAGAACCCTTATTTCATCCCCTACAATTGTTTTGGAACACCTCATCCTTTAAACTACTCCTCCGGCTCTGCCATGCTATCCTCTAGCCCTAACTGTGCCAGTCCTTGTTCAAAAACAATATCCACAGGAAT
>CAZGGG010000113.1:0-6738 GCA_964525165.1 uncultured Saprospiraceae bacterium
TATCGGCAAAGGGTTCGTGCTCGTAAAAAACCTCTCTTATGCCTCTGATTCTGTCACCGCTTGGGCAGATCGCATCGGCAAACTCCGCCCGTGTCATCGTGGTCGGGTCGTAAACCGTGGTGCCGTCCCACTTGGCGGCCTCCCAGTCAGCGGCCTTGATCCACCCGATGCTATCAGGATCGTGGGCGGTGATGCTCTCGACCTCCAGCGGCTTGGCCGATAAAGCCTCCCACTCAGCCTGTGCCAGCTTATGGTTGCTAGCGCCCAGATCGGCATCTGTGCCCGCGCTGCTACTATCATCCTCCCCACAAGCCATCAGCCCCAAACCCAACAAACCGGCGAAAAACAGATTCACCCCTCCATTTATTCTCATCATCGTCCTTATCTTCAAATTTACCCAACCGAGCATTATCTATATGCTAGCACAATTCTTTATAAACACATGAAATCGTGTGGTTAGATGTGCATCAGTGGGTGTTATGCCCGGATCGGCCTGAGTTTTTTAGGCAGGGATGCAACGATCAGCGCATAACTCTCATCGATCAATTCACGAACCAACAGCTCCTCCACGGTGCCATCGATCGCAATCGTGTTCCAGTGGGTCTTGTTGAGGTAGTACCCCGGCGTGATGGCCGGATAGAGGGCGCGCAGCTCGCGGTTGCGTTCGGGCGGGCCTTTGAGCGAAAGGCGTTGCGGCGTTTCATCGGCGGTCAAAATAGCAAACATCTTGCCGCCCACTTTGTACACCAGCGCCTCGGGGCCGAAGGGGGTCTCTTCGGTCGCGCCCTGAAAGCCGTTAAGAAGGCTCCTGTAATCGACCATCAAAAACTCCTTTAGAATTTGTCCAGATCGAAAAGCCGCTATCAGCCACAAAGAGGGCGGCAAACCGCTTCACTTCCCGATACAAATGCGCCTGATCGTAATAGCCCGCTTCTAGCGCCGATCGGTCGCTGCGGTCATGGCCCCCACCACAAAGGGTGCGCCGCCTTCGGGGAAGATGATGACGATCGCGCCGTCGGGCAGCACCCGGTGAGGTTCTTGCCCCGTTTCGGGGGCGAAAAACCAAAGCGCCGAAACAGGCGAGGGCAGCAAAGCGGTGGTTTCACGGTAGGGCATTTCTATCCTTTTGCCTAGGGAGCAAAAATTTTAGCACAACTAATCTACCGATTGGCCCGGATAATACTTGCACGGCATGGATCTGTATTCTTGGAACGAACGCCCCACGGCACTACGCTATCCAGCTTCACTGCTGAGTCTCCTTAATTATGTGTAACGACCGAGCTCACTGGCAATTTTGGAGCGTAGCGGAAAAATTGTCCGAGTGCAGCGCCTTGTTATGCGATTCTTTAGATAACTACCGAAAGTCATTTTTATTGCTCAATTTGTTGGCTCTTCCCTGTTGTGCCATATACTGCCTACAGGCTTGCCATCTTTATAGTTAAACAAGCCACTATAAACCAAACGACCAAAAAACTGCCCTGCGCCGGAAGAAAACATTTGCTTCTCTCCGCCTATCAACCAAACGATCTCCATATCATTATCTTCAAGCCATTTCTGTAATTTCTCAGTGCGCATTAACGCATATGAAGGGCCGTATTCTTCTAGGCTTGGATCAATAAATACAGGCTGCTCCTTGTGCTCCCATCGCCCCCATTGACCGGGAGGTCTAGCCAAGTCCATTTCTTCAATCAACTCCTTGGCTGGCATATGGAAGTAAAGTGAACTATTGAGAGAATAATCGTTACTGCCATCCTCCCATTCGTATTTAGCAAATGGAATAAGGTGTTCGACTGCAATCTGTTCCCTAAAGACCTTTCCTGGTTCCCTCCATCCAGAAAGGTGGCGATATATTGGATGCCAAGGATATTCGCCTAAAAAGCCCTTGTATTGCGTTGATGGTGCGCTGACTATATGGGGATCACAAAGTGTTTTTTCCTTAAGTCCTTTAGCTAAAGAATCAAAATCTCCTTTACGGATGAAGATAGAATTAATTCTGAACCACCCATCAAGATAGGGGCTTTTGGCATTATCATCTGAATATTTCCTGTTTTCAGACCAAAAGCCATGCAAAACCAGCCAATTAGAATTGTCGGCAGGCATTGTCCTTTGCAGTAACTCAGAAAAATCAGGCAAAACATCTTTGTCCCACAAAAAGTTAGCCTTGGCTGCCGGGTCATTTTCATTTGGGAATGGGAAGCTATAAGGTTGCCACCAAGTACACTGCTTGTTGTGATAGGTTTTGAATTCTCCAGATTGCCTTGCCCAGATAGTAGGATCAATATCGCGTTTGTATATTTGCCAAGGCCCTTCATAAATATCATCATCGGGAATGTCGCTATAACCTCGATTAATCCAATGGTAGTTATCAGAAAGTCTGGCCAAAAACTCATGGAAGGCCATCCATTGGTATTTTTTCCCGACACGCTCCATTGCTCCACCACTGGGACCACCACCCCTTCCATGTGAGCACATTCTTTCAAAATCAGCAAATAGCTCTTCAGTCCATCCAAACTCATGAGCTCGCTTACACACCCATCTTTGAGCCCATTTCCTACTAAAGGCTGCTGGCCTATCATTACTGATCCCAGAAAGCCAACGATAATACTCTTGTTGCTCGTCATTGAGTTGCGCGTTTACCCGGCCATCAAACTTTTCTCGTTCTTTTCTTTGATCCTCAAAGCTGCGCTTATAGTCTTCGGAATCGCACTCAATTCTTCTAATAGCCTTTAACAACTCTTCTGGTGAAATTGAAGTATCACTTACTTGTATTGGTTCCAGTTTTGTCAAATATTCTTCTTGTACATCGTCAGTTAATAGCTCTCGTGCAAATCGCTCCTTTATCTCATAACCATTCTCAATTTTTGGTAAGGCTATGGGTGTTGAAGACCAATTATGAACACAGCCCATGGTGTAGTTTCCAAAGTCGCCCGGAAAACCCATTAAAGAACTTTTGATTCTTGATGAAAATTCATCTCCAGCTATGCCTTTTATCTCTTTTTTGGATGGATTATCCAATTCTGGGGTGCTCTTATAAGGGGGTCTGAATTGTTCAGGAGCAATTTCTTCCGGAAGTACTCCAAGATGCAAGGCATACTCCAAAATCCCGCGAGCATAATCTCTAAGCAGAATATGCGGCGTTGGCTCACCATCCTTAAATATAAATTCAAATGTGGTGCTCGCTATTTCCTTAATGATATCTTCTTTGTCAGTATTGCAAACGACACCATATGTAACGGCATAAAGCCTCTCGCTTAAGTACGTATCCTCTAGATTCGAAAACTCATTTAGTAAGCCTTCAACGAGATGGGGATAAGAAGAAATTATTCTGACTAGGGATTTTGTAGATCGATCCCTTATTCGCCTATTTGGAGTAGTTAAAAACCAAATAAGGGTAATAGCACAGAGCCTAATTCTTTCTTCTTCGACAGACTTTATTTCACCAGAATGTGCCCACTCAATAATTGTTCTAATGATGGATTCATATTCATCATCTTCTTCAGAGCTATCACCGTGTGCTATGTGTATAGACCAAAAGTGGTCTCGTTCAGCAATCTCTTTCTTCGCAAGGTTTCGATGAAGCAACTCAGCATTCCATGGATGATTGGGCTCCGTTGATAGTTTTAACAAAATATCCAGTGCTGGGTGACTGTAGGAATGACCTTCTAAGTTATTTAAAAGCTCCAGAGTCCTTTCAGAAAAAGAGCTTTGACTTCTCCATAAAACAGTATTCTGAAAAGTCTCATCTAGCTGCCACTTTCCAACGCCAATATCATCAGGCAGCAAATCCTCTAATTCTCTATTGAAGCGCTCAGCAATAATGATGGCCAAGGCTTCGAATATTCCAGAAAAGCGGTAGTAACCATTATCTTTGAGTAATTGCCCTATAGAACCTCCATCTAAAAAGGCTGCTTCAATGTTATCTTCCCGATTTACTAATTCCTGAGCAATAAAATAATCACTGAATCGTTCATATGTAAATCTGACAATAAGATTTCCACGCTGTTCGTCTTTATAAGAAACATCCTCAGAGAGAATGCCTTCGTCAAGCAATATATCGAAAAGACTGTCCCCACGATTTGGGTTGGGATCGTAACTGTTAACTAGCTTCCTAGTATCTTTTTTCGGAAGCCCTTCAAGATTATCTGGTAATAATTTTGAAGCGATATTGATAAGTGACGACTTAACGATAGTCTCCTTAGGATCGAATTTCTTCTTTCTCGCCACAACCCTTTCAATACTTGAAACATAGAAATCAAATAGTGAGGTAATAGAATTAAGCCCTTTTGGAAATGAGTTCTGTTCATTTTGCCTTAGAGCTCGGCAGCATGTTTTTAAAAACAGCGGGTTAGTAAATTCTGGGGCTAATATTGGTGCGCTTGGTTTGGATATACCTTGCTGGGAAAGAAATTTCTCTGCAGCCCTATGCTCATGCCCTCTAAATCCATAATGCCCTATACGTGGCAACAGGTTATCGCCTGCACTATCAGGGAGAATGTAGTTTAGATATGTACTACGGCAACTAAACAGAACAGCAATATATGGAAATCGTGATAAATCCGACAAAAAGCCTGTTATTTGATCATGCCAGTCATCCCTATGATTTCCTTCATTGATAGCATCAATGACAATGAGTGCTCTCGCCCCCGATGCTTCACCGGCTGCATCAATAGCACCTAAGACTTGGGAGCTTCTATAGTTTTGTAAGTCTAATGACTCCTTTAAAAAACCAGTTGGGTTCCCACCTTGATATTGAGCACCTAATAAAAACAGTGTGGGTAAATTTATATTGATTCTATGCAGGCTCATGTCACATAGTAGGTGTGATTTACCTATTCCTGCTTCCCCGCAAAGAAGCGCAGCTTTTGTCTGGGACGAGATGGCCTTTTTTTGCTTTATGAAAGATGCTAGATCGTCTATTGCATTGTCTAATTTATACAGACTACTTCTAGAGTTATCATTTCTTTCAGACCAATCGATTTTCTCATGCGCATCTTGATATACTTCGGCATATAGTTTAGATAGCTCTTCTAGTGAAGAGTTTATTTTTGACATTCGATTGTGAAAATCCTTGTCTGCAATCCCTTTTCCAAATTCATCCAAAAAATCATTTAGATGATCAGCCAAGCTATTTATGCTTTCACTGTTTAATGAAATGTCTCCCTTTTTATCTTCTGTTTTTAAAAAAGAAATAACATCTGAGCTGGCGTCTTTTAGCTCTGATTTTCTTTCTTTGAGAAGATCCCACCATGAGTAATTCAAACATAGGCCATCAAAACTCTTTGCAATGGGAAGTTCAACATGAAACTCAGGGGTATACCTATCTCCCAAGCTGTCTTGCGACCTTTTTGCGATATTTCTGAATACCCCTGTTCCGAGAAATGGTTCGTTAAACCAGTATAAAGCTCTACCAGAGTAAAGGGGATCATCAATCGTAAGAAAAGTAGTAATCTCATGCTTACCCCAGTATGAGAATTCAATTTTACGATCAACAGCTTTCGCTTGGCCTTCCCACTTTTTAATGTGTTCTAGCCACTCATCTTCAACAGAAACTACTTGTTTTCCACCTTTTCCTTTCTTTCTGCTATCAGCCTTATCTAGAGGCAAGCAGACAATATAATGTGTCAGCTCGGGGTGCTTTTCTAAGGCTGTAGTAAATGATTCATCTATTTGGTGCCAACGGGAAGAATTCATTCCATCTAAAAAATATTTAGCTTGCCAGCATATTTCCGAGCCATCTTCAAGAATCCAATAACATTCAACACCGGCATCACCTCCAGCGCCATCTTTCTTAACGAACCGCTTTCCATTATCTGGTTTTTGAAGATGGGCAATTTGGCAAATCAACTCTTCAAAGCCTGAGTTTTTACTACCATCGTGTGTTCTAATTTGAGAGAAGTTAATTTGCATATATGAAGCCTTAAATAACTGAATATTTTTTGGCAGGTTAGTAGCCCCAGGTCTTGGTCAATTATCCAGTAGGTTTATTACGCATAACTATTTATTCATCCCCACAACACACCCCATTGCCAGAAATCACCCGATATCCAGACACTCCAGATGTCCGAGTATCGGAAAAAATCAGCCGAAGCACTCCCAATCAAGCGCGTTTCGACATATTTTAGCCCGATCGGCTTAAGATTGTCTCCGTTTTGATGTCCTGATATCATGTGGAAAAGATAATCATAGGACATTGTGTCCGAATATTGGAAGGGAAGGAGGGAGAAAAAATTTGAATTTTGGTAGAGAGGGTTTGTTGGGTGTTTAAATCTGGCGGACAGGGTGGGATTCGAACCCACGGTGAGTTGCCCCACACACGCGTTCCAGGCGTGCGCCTTCGACCACTCGGCCACCTGCCCGTAAGCTGATAAATCAGAGAAGAGAACCCATGGCGGGCAGGGTGGGATTCGAACCCACGGAGGTTTGACCCTCGCCGGTTTTCAAGACCGGTGCTTTTAACCGCTCAGCCACCTACCCATACCGTGTTTATTGGAGGCGGCACCCGGATTCGAACCGGGGATCAGAGCTTTGCAGGCTCCTGCCTTACCACTTGGCTATGCCGCCCTAACACACGGGGCTTAAAACCCTCATGGTGCCCGAGGCCGGACTCGAACCGGCACGGACGAACCGTCCTCAGGATTTTAAGTCCTGTGTGTCTACCATTCCACCACTCGGGCGCAAAAAAACTGGAGCGGGAAACGAGATTCGAACTCGCGACCCCAACCTTGGCAAGGTTGTGCT
>CAZGGG010000114.1:0-6328 GCA_964525165.1 uncultured Saprospiraceae bacterium
TGAATTTATACAAGTCCACCAGTCCCCTCTCTGACCCGGAAAGGATGATATTTCGCTGATCTAAAAAATCGAAGCTGTAAATCTGCTCCAGCTTCGGATCCATTTTGATTTTTCCCTTTTCATCCGTGCGAAAATTCCACCACTTCAAATACCTCTTATCCCTTCGCTCATAAATCATCGCCAGGATATTTCCATCCTTGCTCCAGCGCAAAATCGGATTGTCATAATCCGTAACCTGAAAAGGGTTTCGCCAGCCGTGTTTTTCTAAGCGCTTACGATTCCCGCGTGCATCCTGAATATAGACTTTGTATTGCCCAATTTCATTCGTCACATAGGCTAGCTGCCGCCCATCCGGATGCAAAGCAACTTCTGTAAAAGGTAAGCCTCTCTTGTTCTTTATATCTAATCGATACGCCAGCGGCAGCTCTTCCAGTTCCGCAGCTTCTGCCTGATAGCGACCTTTGAAAAACTCGAAACACTTTTCCACCGCAGCATCCAGGTTGGTACCCAGACTATAGGTAAAAGAGCTTTCAAGCCGTCGATTGATCCGATTGAGGTAGAGCAGATTCGCAATTACATCATCCCCGTAATTGACTTCAATGTAATACCAGAACAAATGCCCCGCCAATTTTGGATGGTCACGCGCCAGCCCGTAAAAGTCTTTGTATTCATCACTCAACAGAATCTGCCGAGCTTTATTATCTACGTTTGCATTCCAATGCTCGCCTATGAATGAAACCATACCCAGCACATACCATGAAGGGAGGTCCGAATTGACGGCATTTTGCACGAACTCCTGCAAAGAAGAGCCCACCTGCATCTGTTCAAGGTATACCCGTGCGATTCCTTCTCGGACTTGTCGCTGCAATTCTGCATGATCCCCGGTGAAATACACAAACATCTTGTTCCCTACAATCTTCGTCTCTCCCGGTGCCGACCCAAACACCTCCTCATTGCCAATATTGCTCTGTTTAAAGTCGGTGATGTTTGCATACACAATGATTTCTACCTTCTCATTGAAGCGGTATTCCAGAATCTTCCGAATATCTTCATTATTAGACTCAGCCATCTGCACCACCGCATCCACAACGCCTCTTGCCTTGCCGTAGTAATAGGTAATAAAATTCTGGCTCTCATACTGATTCCAATACTTGAAATCATCGCTAAACTGCACCCGATTCTTACCAAATTCTTGTATGGTACCTTGTCCATATATGCCCGTGCTTCCGCAAAAGAAGACCCAGCAGAACGTAAGGACCCAACCTATTTGCCGAAAGGCTGATGAATACATAAAAAATCGGTTTCTGTAATACAAGATACAAATTCGAATTGGTGCTTTGCATAACTTAAAGCGCTCAGCATTTTGAAATGTTGTAAGGAAATCCCATTTTCCGATCGGAAGAGCAAAAAAGATAGTGCGTATGCTCCATATAGAGAAAATGACCTTTAACCCTTTTCAGGAAAACACCTACTTATTGTATGATGAAAGCGGGACTTGTGTCGTCATCGATCCGGGTAATCAAAATCCCGTGGAAGACCAGGAATTACTCAATCGCATTGCCGATTTGAAGCTACAACCGGTCATGATTTTCAATACGCATGCCCATTTAGATCACATTTTCGGAAATCAAACCTTGGTAGACACCTTCCATATTCCGGTGGCGCTGCATGAGAAAGAGTTCGAAATGTACCAGGCCACACCGCAAGTGGCTCAGATGTATGGCATGCCGCCTTTTGAAACCCCTGAGCCCGAAATCAAAATTGATGTATCCCAACCTCTGAAAGTAGGTACCGAGGAACTTAGGATCCTTTTTACACCCGGACACAGTCCCGGAGAGGTCAGTCTGTATCATGAAGCAAGCGGCCAGTTGATTGCGGGTGATGTACTATTCCGTGAGAGCATCGGTCGAACAGATTTACCCGGAGGAGACTATGATACTTTGATTCGATCGATCAAAGAACAACTGCTGGTGCTGCCGGAGGAGACGAAAGTCTATTCCGGGCATGGACCGGATACAACGATCGGTCACGAAAAACGAAACAATCCCTTTTTACAATAAAATTTAGCTATGCGAACCATCATACCCGGCACCCTGCCCACTAAAGATTTGCATCAATTTCTTTTAGGTTGTGTGGCCCCCCGGCCCATCGCTTTTGTAAGTACCTTAGACGAAAAGGGCGTGCCCAATCTGGCACCCTACAGCTTTTTCAATGCTTTCAGCTCCAACCCGCCCATAGTGGTTTTTAGTTCCAATCGACGGGTGGCCAATAATACCACCAAAGACACCCTCCACAATATTCAAACGAGCGGAGAGGCAGTGATCAACATGGTCAACTATGACATCGTCCGACAGATGGCAGTCACAAGCGTTGAGTTTGATGCCGGCGTGAGTGAATTTGAAAAAAGTGGGTTGACCCCCCTGGAAGCAGATGAAGTCAAAGCTTTTCGGGTCAAAGAGTCTCCGGCGCATTTGGAGGTAAAAGTGCAGGATATTATTACGCTCGGCGAACATGGAGGTGCCGGACACCTTATTATTTGTAAAGTGGTGAAAATGCACATTAGCGAAAACGTGATCGATGGGGATCGGATCAACCCGCATAAAATTGACTTGATGGGACGAATGGGACGTGCCTATTATTGTAGGGCCAGTGGTTCTGCGATTCATACCGTGGTACAATCTGTACTGGATCAAACCATTGGCTTTGATGCCCTGCCGGAATCCATTCGCTATTCCAATGTACTGACCGGCAACGACCTGGGGTTATTGGCCGGCTTGACAGCCGTCCCCTCCACTGAGGAAATCGAAATCATTCGGGAAACCGAAGAAGTACAGAAATCCATGGCCTCTGAGGAAGGTGCTACCGCTTTGCATCATCTCGCCAAGTTTTACCTGGAGAATGATCGGGACCGGAAGAAGGCTGCCGCAATGCTTTGGCTGGCTGATCGCATTTAAAATTCTTTAACTGTAACCGAGCAGATTTTTTCGTATTTTATCCGATAAAATCGTTGCTATGTTTGGACTCATTGGAACACTGATCATTGGAGGGCTGGCCGGCTATGTCGGCAGCATTATGTTTAAAGGACAAGGCTCAGGAATTCTGATCAATATATTGCTCGGAATTGCCGGTGGATTCATTGGCGGATTCTTGTTTGGTCTCCTGGGCTTTCAATCCACGACCGTGATCGGGGAGTTTATCTCTGCAGCCATAGGCGCATTCGTATTACTTTGGATCGTCCAGAAAATTCGATCTTAGTGACCGAAATTGCTTGTGCCATCATTGGAGCAGGGGCCGCTTATTTCATGCATTTTATTGCCTTTCGGCAAAGTCGATTCGACCTTTTTCTGCTCATCATATTGAGTATAGGCGGTGCCTTGTTGGGCAGTTGGTTGATCTATTTGATCGGGTGGAAATCCGATGAAAGCTGGTTCAACACATTTGCCGGGGCTGCCGTTGTAGCCTTAATGGTTTCATTCATCGTTGAAAGCTCAGATCATGTCCGACAAAAAAGAAGCAATCGATCCTCAGACGCTTAAACGCTGGCGGCTATTGCTGAATTTGACGCAATCCGCGGACAGCGATGAAGAAGGTGAAGAGGAGAGCCTGACCCAAGAGGAAGAAGGCATGGCCGAAGTGCTGAATGAGCTCTATGGAGAACATGCCCGTTCAGCCGGTATCAGCAGATCGCAGCCCAAACTGCATCAATGGCTGGGCGACATTCGCACCTATTTTCCGACCTCAGTTGTGCGTATGATGCAGAAAGATGCCATGGATCGATATGGCCTGGAAGAACTCCTGCTAGAGCCCGAAATCCTTGAGGCCGTAGAGCCCGATGTCCACTTAGTGGCCACCATCCTTTCCCTCCAAAAAGCTCTTCCGGATGAGGTTAAGGAAAGCGCCCGAAAGGTGGTCCAAAAGGTAGTGGATCAATTGCAGGAAAAACTGCAACCTATGATGATCAAAGCCGTCAAGGGGCGTATCAATCGAACGGTCCACGAACGAAAACCCAATCCGGCTACTATAGACTGGAATCGAGTGATCCGAGCCAATTTAAAGCACTACCAGCCCGAATACAAGACCATTATTCCTGAAAAGTGGTATGGCTACGGACACAAACAAAGAGGCTTGAAAAATGTGATCTTATTGGTCGACCAGTCTGCCTCTATGTCCGAAAGCGTGATTTATGCCAGCATTTATGCAGCCGTTCTAGCTCAGCTCAAGAGTTTAGAAACCCACTTGATCTTTTTTGATACCTCTGTGGTGGATATGACGCATGATTTAAAAGATCCGGTCGACTTACTGTTTGGCGCCCAATTAGGAGGGGGCACCTTGATTTCTAAAGCCCTCAAATATGCCGAACAGAAAGTACGCAATCCGAGAGACACCCACATCTTCCTGATTAGTGACATGGATGAAGGGGGAGACATCGGCCGCCTCATCCAACAACTTAAAAGTCTCAAAGACCGAGGGGTCCACCTACAAGTTTTATTAAACTTGTCCGATGAAGGTAAGCCCTACTATTCCGAGCGAGTCGCCAAAAAGGTAGCAGCCTTAGATATTCCCGCTTTTGCGTGTACGCCCGATCAATTTCCCGATATCGTGGCGGAAGGATTGTTTTAGGCGCCGTTGATTATTTTTTCATCACCCATGACTAGAAATTAGTCAGGTTAGATTAATTTTTAATCAATATGATGATTTTTTAATCAATATTAATCAAGGCGAAAAGGGAAAAGCCACAAATCCCACTTTGCCGTTGAGAGAAACAGCTTGGTGATTCCATAAGAATAGCTCTACCGATATTCACTGCTTTCCTATTATGACGAAGATTGCTCCCTTCACTCAATGATTTCTTCTGATGATGAGCACCCGTCCGTCGCTGAATTTCATATAGGCAAAGTCATAGACATTGTAATAGCGTTTGCCTTTTGCATTTTCATAGATGCCCGTACAATAATTGAAATTGAATTTCTTTTGTTCGAGTCGAAGGAGCGGCAGGGTTTTCTGTTTGGCATTTTTGCCCATCAATTCCAGGAGGATGGATCGGTTACGGTGGAGGATTTTGTCTGTAGTTAGGGTCGCTTTATGAGTTACTTTTTTCAGTTTTTGATGATAGGAAGATTTGCAGTCAACGGAACAAAAGATTTTATCAGCACGTCCGAGGACCGGGTCTTTACACCACTTGCAAGATCGAATTCGGGAAGGTCTTTTAGAGATCATAATGAAAGATTGAATGGTATAAAAAATTAGATAGAGCGCTTTGTACAGTAGGTTAAACCATATGTGGTAAAGTTCAGAAAAAGGAATTAACCGTTATTAACGTGTATAACCGTTATTTACGTTTACAAACGTTTAAAACTGATTATCAGAGGATTGAATGAAGTATATTGTTCCTATCAAGAATAATATTTCAAGATGAAGTCTATAATCTGTCGATTCCGAAAGCATTTAGAAGCCCGAAATTATGCGGTAAGTACGAGACAGTCTTATGAACAACAGCTGTGGAAATATATGACATGGTCAGGAGGAGAAGTCATTGCAGATGAAGAGCACATTATGGCCTATCTGTCCTATTTATATCGCAAGGGTCATTCAACTTCTACGGTCAATACAGCAATCAATGCGATTAAATACTGGTTAGAGCAAGTGGAAGGCAATGGATGAAAAAGTTATCACATCAAACGACCCAAGAAAGAGAAAAGTTTGCCGAAGGTATTGAACCTCAAAGAGGTGAAGCAGATATTTGATCAAGTCAAGAATCTCAAGCATATCACCCTTTTAAAAACCCTATATGCATGCGGCTTACGCGTTGGCGAGGTCCTAAGACTAGAGGTCTCTGATGTAGACGGACAGCGGCGCTTATTGCATATTCGCTGCAGCAAGCAGTACAAAGACCGCTATGTACCCCTATCGGAAGATTTGCTGCATCTATTGAGACGGTACTATAAGAGGTATGAACCCGAACATTATTTATTTGAAGGGGGAGCCAGGGATGCCCATGGACACCGGAGACCCTACACCGCAAGCAGTGTGCGAAAGATATTGCAAAGAGCGGCGCGACAAGCGGGACTTAGAAGAAAGGTCCGGACCCATGATTTGAGGCATAGTTATGCGACACATTTATTGGAAGCGGGAGTAGATATACGGTACATTCAACGTTTGTTAGGTCATGCCAGCACCAAGACTACGGAAATCTATACCCATGTTAGCATGATGCACTTACAGCAGTTGCCTGATGTTTTGAAAATGTTATAACTTAATGGGGTATATCGGGAATTCCTGATATAAACACGTTGTGCTTCATGCAAGAAAAACCCAAAAATGATAGATT
>CAZGGG010000115.1:0-6251 GCA_964525165.1 uncultured Saprospiraceae bacterium
CCAATACATATGTCCAAGTTGATGGCTGAACATAAAGCGCAGATTGTCTCCGAAGGTTGGATCCTGTCCTTCACGGAGTCCGAGTTTTTGTCGGTAAATCCGCTTATGATTTTCCTGAGTGGAATATACCCGAGGAAGAATGGTCGTTTTCTCTTTTTCGTAAGTATTTACGAGTTGATAGTCAGCAATCTCATATTTGTCTTTTCCCTTTCGGTAAATGGGATCACCTTCTACCTGATCGGTAAGTTTGGCAGTGAAATACTGCCCATGAAGTAGGGGACGGTAGCCATATTGCTCACGCTTCAGATAAGAGACATAGCTAATAATGTCCTTAGGAGCATTTTCATTGATGACAGGATCCTGATTTGCCCGAACAACGATCAAGGTATAAGAACTGTACCCGATCAGGATGAAGATCAAGGAAAGGAGGATGGTATTCAGTCCTGCCATCTCTTTTTTGTAAGAATAGCGATACCCAAAATACAGGGCAGTGAAGAATGCTGCGATAAAGAAAACAATTCCAGATCCGAAAGGAAGTCCCAGACTATTCACAAAAAATATTTCCGTCGAGCCGGCTAGACTTGGAAGACCCGGGATAATGATATTATTGATAATGACCAAAGCCACTCCTCCAAGCACAAATGCGATTGCAGCACCTTTGAGATTTGGATTAGGATATTTTTTGAAATAATAAATCAGTGCCAGTGCAGGCAAAGCTACCAAATTGAGCAAGTGAACACCGATGGAAAGTCCTACCAAATAAGCGATAAAGATCATCCACTTATTTTCCTCTCTAGGATCTTTGATGACATCCCACTTGAGGAAAGCCCAAATGACAATGGCTGTAAAGAAGGATGACATGGCATAAACTTCCGCCTCAACAGCCGAAAACCAAAAGCTATCTGAGAAGGTGTAGATCAGGGAACCAACGATCCCTGCTCCCAAAAGGCTGATGGTCTGTCCTTTGCTCTCTTCGCCTGGAACAACCCCAAACAGCTTTCTTCCAAAAAGAGTGATGGACCAAAACAAAAATAAAATGGTCAATCCTGAGAAAACTGCAGATCCCACATTCATCCAATAGGCGATCTCCAGTTCATTGCCAAAGGCCATAAAGCTAAACATGCGATACACGAGCAAAAAGAAAGGCGCACCGGGAGGGTGGGGCACTTGGAGCTTGTAGGAAACGGCGATGAATTCTCCCGGATCCCAAAAACTGGCCGTTTGTTCTACTGAAAGAATATAGACTAATGTCGCTATCACAAACACCACCCAGCCGGTGATGTTGTTGAGTTGCTTAAAATTGAGCATCAATACGGTAATTTTAGACGGACGAAAATAGGAAATTTATTCCCAAGAGAATTTTTTTTAGCACTTTTTAAAAAATGAAGGGGAACTGCTCCTGTGATAAATATTACTGATTTGCTTTTGGACTGCCTTTACTTTTGTAGAGTAATTTAAAAACAAGCAGACTTATGAGCGCACAACCAAAAACCTTTCAAGAACTGATAAACGGGGACACTCCTGTATTAGTAGACTTCTTTGCCACTTGGTGCGGTCCCTGCAAAATGATGCAGCCGATTCTCGAAGATACATCCCGTCAATTGGGTGATCGAATAAAAATTGTCAAAGTAGATGTGGATAGAAATCCTTTAGCTGCTTCGACTTTCCAGGTACGGGGAGTACCAACTTTGATCTTATTTCAAAAAGGAAAAATTCTTTGGAGAGAATCCGGAGTAGTACCTGCCCACCAACTTGTAAAAGTCATCGAATCTCATTTGATGGTAAATGCTTGATTCTGATGTGACAAAAGTCATTTAATAGGCTTTAATCACTTCTTAAATTTGATTATTATTTGATAGAAACTTAATAAACAGAACCTATGAAGATCGAACAAATCTATACCGGATGCTTGGCTCAAGGAGCCTACTACATCGAGTCAGACGGCGAAGCAGCCGTAATTGACCCCCTAAGAGAGGTACAACCTTACATTGAAAAAGCGGAGCGCCGAGGCGCAAAAATCAAGTATGTATTGGAGACTCACTTCCATGCAGACTTCGTTTCTGGTCACCAAGACTTGGCCGAAAAGACTGGTGCCAAGATCGTGTATGGTCCTACAGGAATGAAAATGGGTTTTGACGCCATTGTAGCTGAGGACAATCAGGTTTTTGAACTAGGTAAGGCAAAAATCAAAGTCATTCACACTCCAGGACATACAATGGAGTCCGTTTGCTACCTTTTGATCAATGAAGAAGGTAAAGAAGAAGCTTTATTTACAGGTGATACCTTATTTATCGGGGATGTAGGCCGTCCGGATCTAGCTCAGAAAGTCGTAAAGGATTTGACGCAGGATAAACTGGCAGCTCATCTTTATGACTCCTTGAGAAATAAAATTATGCCTCTTGCAGATGACTTGATCGTCTATCCGGCACATGGTGCAGGATCTGCCTGTGGTAAAAATATGAGTAAAGAGACTTCCGATACTTTGGGCAATCAAAAGAAGACCAATTATGCTCTTCAGGAAATGACCAAAGAAGAGTTCATCAAAGAAGTATTGACTGGATTGACACCTCCTCCGGCTTATTTCCCTCAAAACGTTCTGATGAATATTCAAGGCTATGACAGTATTGATGAGGTATTGGAGCGAGGTATCAGACCTTTGAGTCCTGCAGAATTTGAAGCTGCTGCAAACGAGACGGGAGCCATGATTTTGGATACTCGAGATGCCCAGGTTTTTGCCAAAGGATTTATCCCTAATTCCATTAATATCGGTATCGACGGAAGCTTTGCTGTATGGGTTGGAGCGATGATTCCTGACCTGAAGCAAGAAATCCTTGTAGTAGCGGAAGAAGGCCGTGAAGAAGAGGTAATTACCAGATTGGCACGAGTAGGATATGACTTTGCGATAGGTTACCTCCAGGGAGGCTTCAAAGCATGGAAAGAAAGTGGTCAGGAAGTAGATTCCATCACATCTATCTCAGTAGACGAATTGGCGAAAATCAAGGAAGGAGATCCTGGCATCCATATCCTGGATGTAAGAAAGAATTCCGAATTCCTTTCTGAGCATGTCATCGATGCTGAAAATGCTCCTTTGGACTACATCAATGATTCCATGCTCAAGGTGAAGAAGGATGAAACCTACTATGTGCATTGTGCAGGAGGATACCGCTCTATGATCTTCAATTCAATTTTGAAGGCAAGAGGATATGATAATTTGATCGATGTGGCAGGCGGATTTACCGCGATCAAGGAGTCGGAGAAATTTAAGGTCTCTGACTATGTCTGCCCAACTACTTTACTCTAAGAGATAGTGTAGAAAAGTTGCTTAATCCCAAAATGGCAGGCCGAAAGGCTTGCCATTTTTGATATCACCCGATCTGATGTGATCAAAGTCACAATTTTATGTCAAGAATGAAACGCAATTTTGCAGTGCTTTTACTAAGCCTAGTTTGTCTAGGATATGGAGCTGTTGATGCAGTAGCTCAGCATGGTCATGCAGAGGAAGTAGAGACTCCTTCAGATCAGAATTTGTTTGGAAAAGTTCTACGTGAAGGTTCCTTCGAGTTCCACCTCCGTTCTTTCTTTATGAGTACAGTTAATCAAGGGGATTTAATGGACTACAGCACTTGGGGTACCGGTGCAGGACTAGGTTACTTTAGCCCGCGGTGGAAAGGATTGGGAGTAGGATTTAGCGGTTTCTTCGTTTTCAGACACTACGAAAACAACATTAAAGAGCTTGACCCAATTACCGGACTTGGAAATCGGTATGAGCTTTTGCTTTATGATGTCAATCATCCGGACAACAACAAGGATATGGACCGGTTGGAAGAGTTTTACCTTTCCTACCAAAATCATGAAGTATCGGTCTGGGCTGGCCGCCATCATTTTGAAAGTCCCTTATTGAATGCTTCAGATAATAGAATGCGGCCGAACTTGTTCAGTGGTCTCTCTGTAGATTATACTCCTGGAAAATGGAGGTTTAATGGAGCATGGTTTTCTCACGTGATATCAAGAGGAACCTTGGAGTGGGTTCCTGTTAAGGAATCATTTGGTACCTATAGCACAGGCCGAAATCCATTAGACTCACCTGAAAGCTACAAGCATCACATTGAATCAAAAGGAATAGGGGTTTTGGCAGCAGAGTATAATACTGATCGAATACATTTACAGTCCTGGAATTATTTGGCTGAGGGTGTTTTTGGAAACTCCTTTCTTCAATTGACTGGTTCGGTTCCATTAAAATCGGGTCCCGAGTTCGTATGGGGAGTTCAGTCTTTTGCACAAACAGCCTTGGGAGACGGGGGGAATCCAGATCCTGAAAAAGCTTACACACTACCAGATGAGCGCACGTATGGAGTGGGAATGCGTGGAGGCCTTAAGTGGCCGCATGCTTTGCTTACCTTCAACTATTTGGGTATTTCCGACAAGGGGCGGTTTCTTTTTCCAAGGGAGTGGGGAAGAGAGCAGTTTTTCGTCAGTCTACAGCGTGAGCGATTTGAAGGGCTTGGGGGAGTCAATGCCTTCATGGTGCAATATGACCACACCTTCATTCATGATAAATTGAAGGTGAGTTTTGGAGCTTCTCATACCAAAACACCTGATTTTGAAAATGTTGAATTGAATAAATATGGAATACCAAACTACTTTCATTTCAGTAGTTTGATAGATTATCGATTCAGTGGGTTTTTCAAAGGTCTGGACTTGCAGCTGCTGGTAGTGGGTAAAAAGCAAGATGCAAATCAAAAAACTCCCATTGAATATGTGATTAATCGCGTGAACATGGTCAATACCTCATTAATATTGGATTATAGATTTTAAATTAGAACAACGAATAAATAAATATGAATCAACTTATGGAATGGATTACTCAACCTTGGCCCTGGTATGTGGCTGGTCCTTTGATCGGACTGACAGTACCGGCGCTATTGATCTTAGGAAATAAAACCTTTGGTATTTCCTCTTCACTTAGACACGTCTGCGCAGCCTGTGTGCCAGCAGGGATACCCTTCTTTTCCTACAACTGGAAGAAGGAAATGTGGAATCTTCTCTTTGTACTCGGTGTATTGATTGGAGGCTTTGTAGCAACCAACTTCTTGGCCAACCCTGACTCAATTATTGTCTCAGAAGCAACTCAGGCAGATTTGAAAGCATTGGGAGTTACTGATTTTGGCAATTTATTGCCTGCGGATATCTTCTCTTGGGAGAATCTATTCACTGCAAAAGGTCTTCTTTTCTTCGTGATCGGTGGCTTTATGGTAGGTTTTGGAACTCGCTATGCGGGTGGATGTACTTCAGGCCATGCTATCATGGGAATCAGCTCCCTGCAATGGCAATCAGTGCTTGCCACGGTTTTCTTTATGATCGGTGGTTTCTTGATGACGCACGTATTGCTTGAGCCTTTAATGAAATTGGTAGGATTTTAATAGATAAATGATGAAAGTAGCAGAAAAGCCAACAACGATACAGGATCCTCATTGTGAGGCTCCCAACTTGCGAAAGCACGAAGACAAAGGACTAGAATTGCTGAAATACTTGATTTTGGGTGTTCTTTTCGGAATCGTCTTTGTCAAAGCAGAGATTATTTCCTGGTTTCGAATTCAGGAAATGTTTAGACTTCAATCTTTCCATATGTATGGAGTGATTGGGTCAGCAGTGGTGACGGGGATTATCTCGATTCAAATCATCAAGCGGTTTAATATTAAAACCATCCATGGTGAGACTATCAATATTCCAAAAAAGGAATTTAGAAAAGGCCAGGTGATCGGAGGATTTATCTTTGGATTAGGCTGGGCCTTGACAGGAGCATGTCCAGGACCATTGTTTGCTCAGATAGGTAGTGGATATACCGTGATTTTGGTGACTTTGATTTCTGCTTTGGCGGGAACTTGGGTGTACGGAAAGTTTGCTAATAAACTTCCGAATTAAAATTATTTTAAGATTAGGAGGCTGTTGCTATCAGGGCAACGGCCTTCTTTTGTCCAAGTAATCAGGGGGATAGGGTTCTTCTCAAAAAGTAAGCTTTGTCGACCCATAAATTTCCTGATTAAAAATGTGCAAAAGCCTTTTGCAAAATTGAGAAAGGTCTTACTTTTGCAAACCGAAACAGAGATATTTGTCTCGGTTGAATAGAGGAGTGGCAGAGTGCTTCCCGATTCCTATCGGGACGGCGTCTTGAAAACAACTCAACAAATTAGAGGAGTGGCAGAGTGGTCGAATGCGGCGGTCTTGAAAACCGTTGTACCGCAAGGTACCGG
>CAZGGG010000116.1:0-5911 GCA_964525165.1 uncultured Saprospiraceae bacterium
TGGTTCAATAAACTCAGAAAATCTGACGTTGAGCCTTCCCCCAGCTGTATTTCTATGAGGTTGTCTGACTCCAGGATGGCTCCAACAGGACCTTCTGCCAGTAATTTGCCTTTTTTTAGGATGGCGACATGAGAGCAGATTTTTTCTACCTCATCCAAAATATGAGAGGCCATGAAAATAGTCTTGCCGGTGGCAGCAATTCGTTTGATGATGTTTCTGATCTCGGCAATTCCTTGAGGATCTAAGCCATTTGTAGGTTCATCAAAGATCAACAACTGAGGATCGCCAATCATACTCGCAGCAATCGCTAACCTTTGTTTCATGCCCAGCGAATAGGTCCGAAACTTGGAATCTCGCCTTTCTTTTAAATTGACAATCTCCAACAATTCACTGATATCATCCCGATAAGAGTTTTTAATCTGCTGTACGATTTTTAAGTTCTGGTCGGCATCCATGTATGGATAGAAATTGGGTGTTTCCAGAATCGCTCCAATATGCCTTCTGTGATTCCCCTTATATTGGTTTTCGAACCAGGTGAAACGACCCGAAGATGGGAATAACACATTCAATAAAATCCCTAGGGTAGTAGTTTTACCGGAACCGTTCGGTCCTAAAAGGCCATATACGTTGCCGGCCTCTAGGGTGAGATTCAGATTGTCTAAAGCCTTAACCTTCCCATAGGCTTTGCTGAGGTTTTCAATTTCTAAAACATTCATACAGCCTAGTTTTTATTCTTGAATGGATTCCATTTTTTCAACTTCTTTTTCACTTCATTTGCTTTCTCTTCTGCAGCTTTCTTTAAGCTATCCACAGTAGAAACCTTAGTACTGTCTTTTTGACCCGTAATGATTTCCTTAACCTTATTTTTTGCCTCCTGTTTCAGGTTTTCCTCCAGCTTTTTTTGTTCTTCATTCAGCTTTTGGTTTAAGTCACTCTTCACTTGCTCCAGAGAATCCGTGACCGCTTTTTTGACGCCAGAAATCTTCTCCTGGATTCTACTTTCTAAATGCTCCTTGTATTTAGGAGATAGCCTTACGGCAAAATCAGGTTGGGCAGTGGTTCCTTTCAACTCTATGATCACGTCTACTTTTTTGATTTCGTAATCTATGTTGAGCGGAATTTTTCGGAGTATGTTGGTTGCCTCAGTTAAGATGGCATCTCCTACTTTACTTCCTCTGAGTTGCTCTACTGACATGGGACCTTCCAATCGATAATTCATAGTGCCTTCCAACTCATGTTGCCCCTGGACTTGCCACCTTTCATTTCTGATATTGGTCATAAAGGGTTCGACAATGAAAACACCGTCTTTGATAGTGACCCAATTTCGAGTATCCTCCAATGGAATAGCTTCCAGAAAGGGCTTTTGGAAGAGCGCATTTAACTTTTTAAATGCGGGATGCCCTTTGATTAAGCCATTGAAGGTTTCCAAATAACCTTGTGCGCTTAATTGTCGGTATACAGGTGCATAGTCTTCTGTTAACTCTCCTGTGAAAGATAGACGAGTGTCCAGACTTCCCTGAATATAATCGATTAATGGAGCGATTTCGCGGACAGCAGGAAGGGATTGTGAGATGGACCCATAAGAAAATTGGTCTCCCGCTAATTGAAAATCAAAAAAGAGGGGCTCGTTTTCTTTGGCAATATATCTTCCTTCCAAAGCGACATCACCTCCAAAACTTTTAGCTTTAGCATTCGAAATGGTGAGAGTGCCTTCTTTGAGCTGCGCTTCCCCATTGATTTGATCGAGTTGGATATCTCCGTATGCAATACCCTTAAGTTGTAACCCCATATCCATGTGGATGTCGGAAGGGAATCTCGCCGCTTGTGCTTGTACTCCTGATGCGACCACCGGATCCTCGGTTCCCATTAAATCATCTAAATCCAGGCGTCCGCCGGAAAGATCTAAACGACCTTTGAGGGGCCCCTGCTCGTTGATATAGTTTTCAATATCAGTGAAACTGCCGGTTCCCGCAAAACTTGAGCCCTCGTACTGAAGTTGTGCATTTTGAATCGTAACAGACTGTGGGTGATACGCACCTCTCACCTTCATATCTTGAAGCGTATATGCATCGTACGTTAGCTCTTGTACATCTAAATTCCATAGTATTTCTAATTCCGGAAGGCTGACGAAGTCCTGAAATTCCTCCTCCTCACTTTCTTCCTCAAAGGGCTTCCATTCAGAAACAGCTACTCGAGTGCCTTCAATGGACAGATTGTACTGAGGAAGTTCTTTTGAGTCTCGGAAGAGACCATTTTTAGAGCTGAGACCTAAATGGGATAGGTCCGTGTTGCCGGATCGAATCCTTTTCGCACTCATGTCTATCTTCTCCTCATTTACGATACCGGTCAACTCTTCAATCTCAATGGGGAGATAAGTGGCATACGCAAATAGTAAGTCATTCGATTTTATATCAATACTAAATTGGTTCGTTTTCGAAGAGTTAAGTGTTTGGGAAAGGTCGTCAAGATTAAATTGTCCCTCAGCCTTCACTCTGCCCTCCATTCTTTGGATATCAGACATAGGAATAGCACTCTGTACCTCATCCAATTGGAGCAGGGTGTTGAATGATCCCAGTACTTGAGGCGCAGATTGTATTGTTTGGGCAACGAATGTTCCTTTGATATAGGAAGAGGCACCAATAGCGGCATCTAGTTGTTCGAGTCGGGCAATCAGCAGATCTATGCTTCCTTGCTCTTTTTCTAATTGAAGTGAAGCATTCATATCATGCAGTTCTGTTGCCAGCCCCGGATATTTTACGTAGCCATCCTTTAGGTTTAGCTTCATATTTAAGGAGGGGTAAGATGCTTGCTCTAAGTCTAGCATCCCTTCCGCATTCAATTGTAGATTGAGGGTGCCTTTAGTTTGAATATTTTCATATTCTTCAGTGTAATAGGCGGGAATAAGGGAGAGAATGGGTTTCAGAGAACTCTCTGCCAAATGAAAATCAGTAGTGACTTCATATTGATCACCTTTGGGATGAAGCATAAGGCTCAGCACCCAAGCCAATTCATTTAACTGGCCTTGTAGATCTTTAATTTCGACTTTTCCGGTTTGGAGATCATATTGAATGTCTCCTTGCGTTTGAAGCGCCCAGGCATCTGCATATGTAATGCCGGATTGTTGAACACTGATGGAACCTTCCTTTTGCCGTAAGGCTAAGGAAAGTAAGTCATCACGAATAGTACCATCTAATTCAAAGGTGAGATCTTGAATAGCATAATGCTCTGATGCATAATAGTCATCATAGGAAAAATTGAGCCCTTGTACCGCGACGTTTTGTAGCTCAATAGTAAGATCTTGAGCGGAACCCGACGCTTCCTCCTCTGAGGAGGTCCATTGGGGGTAATTGCAAGAAATACTGTCCGTGCACCTCAATTGGATGTCCAGTTGGTCAATCCATAGACTGTTCAACTCATACTTCTCTTTCCATAAAATGGATGCCAAATCTACTCCTACTGCGAATTCTCGAAGAGTGGCCAGGGTGTCTGCTTCATACTGAACCAATACTTGGTCGAGAGAGAATGAAATATCCGGAAGATTTCTAAAAAGTTGGATGGATGCATCCTCGTAAGCAATGTCCACCTCAAAAGATTGGCCGATTTCACTAATGACCTTGTGGATGATCTTGTCTTTCTGAAAGTAAACCAATCCACCAAGCACTATAAAGATACCCACAAGACTGAGTAAAGTAACACGAAAAATTTTCCTGATATTCATAAAACATCTGTTGCATGTATAATATAAAACGGATTCTTCAGTTCTTTCATGCAAAAAACAACATCATTTTAAGAATTCTTACATTTAAAGGTGGGAGAGGAGCAATCATATCATATCGAAATCGAGTACCTGGGGTTTGCATCCCATAGCTTATTGGAGTCACAATCCTTAGACCTCCGGCTCAATACCTTTAATATTCTAACGGGTGACAGCGGCAGTGGAAAAACAACTCTCTTACACAGCCTGGTAGGCTATCCGGATCCATACAGGTTGGATAGGGTGACCATCAGTCCGATGGCATCTTGTGCTTTATTGCCACAGCAACCGCAACATACTTTTCCGCCCACTGTAAAAGTAGGTGAGGCTTTGAAGGATATTGCAAAAGCTAATCATAACCATCTGGTTCCGAAAAGTTTTCTAAAAGAACTGGGTCTTTCGAATTCGTCCGGCTTATTGCAACAATACCCTCATCAATGTTCCGGAGGAGAGCTGCAACGTCTTGCTTTGATCGCATGCTACCTTCAAGATCCGGATATCATTCTGCTTGATGAACCAACCGCCTCATTAGATATAGGGAACATTGAAATTCTGATTGAGAGTCTGAAGAAATGGATGAGCACTGATGCTTCTAAAACGGTATTCATCACGTCTCATCAGTCGGAGAGATTTGAAGGTCTTACACTGAGGCGCTTTCAAATGAAGCAGCATAAGATTGTTCTTCAAAAGCATATGGAAGAGCAACCGCTTGTCTATCTGGGACAAGAATCAGGGTCAACAGACTTAATCTATGCCGTAAAAAATGGAATTTTCAAGTACTCCAAAAGGCAGCAAGCATATCATGCCAGCCTTGAGATCAAAAAAGGGGACAGTATTGGATTGACCGGACCCTCGGGCGGTGGAAAGTCGACCTTGGCAAAGTTAATCTGTGGCTGGTTGCAATGGAATCAATACGATGCCTTAGATATTCCTCATTCGACAACATCCAGTATACAATACATTGGGCAAGATCCGGTTGCGCTTTTTCACCCCTTTCGGAAATTGGGAGATCAGTTACGATTAGTTTGGAACCAATGGTCTCACCGGCATGAGGAATCCATGCTTGACTTTTTGAAAAGATTCAAAGTCGATGCAGAACTGCTTTCCAGATCTATATTGGAGGTTTCCGGAGGCCAAAGGCAAAGATTGCAATTGGCTCGAACTTTTATGTCTCAACCTGATTTGGTCATTTTAGATGAAAATTTAAGTGCCCTGGACCGTTCCTTAAAATATGAATTGGCTTCGGAACTTACAGCATTGCAAAAGACTCAGCACTTGGCAATTATATGGATTGCTCATGACCTGGATTTACTAGCCAGCACTTGTCAAGAGGTCTTGCTCATACAAGAAGGACAGATCACCCAAAGGATCCATCCAGAGAAAAATCAAAAATATTTTCATTCTGCTGTAACAAATGCACTTTTCAATACGTATAAAGAGTAGTTGTTATGATGAGCTTGACAAGATTAAAAAAAATATCTTATATTTGACCATATGAAAACTACAAAAGCACTCAGAATCATTTTGATTACCTCGGTTTTGGCCTTGGTGGCAGTGGTTGCTTTATCTTCTCTAAGCCCTGATCAACAGCAGGCGCGAAAAGATGGCGCAAAGTTTTCAGATGCACGCACTTCTCTTCCGGATATTGAGATCATGAAAAATGCTGCTCAAAGAGCACGCGATATTTTCAAAATCGTCTCTACTCCGATAGCCAGGTAATATCGATATAGGTAGCTTCTATCGTAGCGCCATTCAACCAATCCTTTGTATTCATTTTTCTTTTGCCGGAAGGCTTGACTTCTATGGGTTGTATCCAACCGTCCTTACACTTGATAAATAAATTCAGTCCTTCTTGTCGAATTTGACCTGTGGGCTCTTCGCCTCCGATGGTGTAATCAGCACTAAATACCTTAATGATCTGTCCATCTATTGAAAACCAGGCTCCCGGATAAGGAGATAAACCTCTTATGAAGCAGTCAATTTCTTGGGCACTTTTTGAAAAATCTATTGCAGCGGTCTCCGTGTATATTTTAGGTGCTTTGGGATATTCGCCCGATAGGTCTTGAGGGGAGTAGGAAACGGTATCATTTTCAATCATGAGCACTGCTTCCGTCAATAATTGGGCTCCTTCATTCATTAGTTTGTCGTGAAGGCTTC
>CAZGGG010000117.1:0-5889 GCA_964525165.1 uncultured Saprospiraceae bacterium
AAGCCTCCAAGGTGATATCCTGTTGGACGTTCAAGGATTTGATCAGTATTGGCATAATAGAGATTGGTCATGGGCTGATATTGGGAATTATTATGGAATCTCTTCTTCAGCCTTTAATTGCAATGATAATGCATTGAACGTTCGCTTCAATACGGAAGGAGCTATCGGAGAAAAGGCAAAGATCCAATCGGTTGAACCTAATCTTCCTATTAATTGGGATAACCAAGTAGTTATCGGCGCGCCAGGTAGTGGAGATCAGGCTTATGTCTTTGGTAATGCTCAAGATGTACATCGAATCATAAGGGGAAGCGTCCCGAAAAAGGGTCCAAGCTTTGACATTCGAGCTTCCATGTCGGACCCCCAACAATTCTTTGCTCGTCAATTAGTAGGAGCATTAAAAAAATTGGGGCTAAAATTTGATGGGACCCCTCAAATCTTATCAGGAGCTTCAATGGGAAGAGAATTAGTCAGTGTTTATAGCCCGGAACTCCATGAAATTATTAATTATATCAACCGAGAGTCCAATAACCTATTTGCGGAAGCGATCTATAAATACTTGTACACTCTGGAAAGTAAACGATTTAAAGAATGGAAAGAGGAACAGTTGGGAGAGAACCCTTATCGATGGAAAGACGGTTGCGGATTGTCTCCATTCAATCGGTTTTCAGCTCGAATGATGACAGATGTTTTAGTGAGTCAATCCAATCAAGAGAAATTCATGATGAGTTTGGCGGCTCCCGGTCAAAGAGGAACCTTAAGGTATCGACTGGGGGGGCTTACCATAAGGGCCAAAACGGGCTCCATTGAAGGCGTTTCAACATTAAGTGGTTATCTTTGGGGAGAGGAGGGAAAGGCCTATGCTTTTTCTCTAATGCTCAACAATTATCATGGTTCTTCTAGGGCTTTGTACCAAGAGATCCAAAATCTACTCAAATCATGGAGCGATCGCTAGTTCTTGCACTTTTGTGCTTGCTTTGGATAAGCGCGTGTTCAAATCCGCAGTCTCAGGAAGTGGCCCCGAATGCTGTTTCACCTGCTTTCGAAAGTCCTTTGGAACAGCGTTCAAGCATGGATACGGGCAGAGTAGAAACTGATCGAACATTTGAAGATTTGGTAGCCTCTTACGAGCGACCCGATCGCTCTGATTGGCAAAAACCTCTCTCTGTGCTTCCCTTTTTAGGAGAGCATTTAGCCGATAAGACCATAGCAGAAATTGGCGCAGGCTCCGGCTATTTTACTTTTCGAATAGTTCCCTTTGCAGAAAAGGTAATTGCGATCGATATAGATGAAAGAATGCTACAATTTATTGATAGTTGTGCATTAATCTATTTGCCAGATAGTATGCAAAAGAGAATTGAAACCCGAAAGGCTAAAGCCGATGACCCAATGCTTCAAACCCATGAAGCAGATGTGGTTTTTTTGTCCAACACATATGCATTTATAGAAGATAGGGTCACTTATTTTAAAAAGCTCAGGGATAAAATCAAACCCGAAGGCAGACTGGTGATCGTTGACTATAAGAGAAGAAGAATACCGGTAGGCCCGGAGGCAAGCTATAAAGTGCCGCTCTATCAGGTAGAGGAGGAGTTGACAAAAGCAGGTTATACAGAAGCCTATGCCAACGACCAATTGCTTCCTTACCAGTACATTCTAGTGGCTGTGCCGGAATGATTAATCGACCAATAAAGCATCTCTTTCCGGTCCGGTGGAAATATATTTAATGGGAACGCCGATTTTTTCTTCCAAAAAATCAACAAAAGCTGCCGCCTTTTCAGGAAGATCGTCTCTTTTTTTACAAGATTCTAAATCCGTATTCCAGCCTTCCATCTCCGTCCATTCGGGTTGGATATCATTATCGTCTATAGAAAAGGGAAGTTGGTCTGTGCTTAACCCATTCAGCAGGTAAGAACTTCCCGCTTTTACAGTGGAAAAGTTATTGAGCACATCCAGTTTTGTCAATACAATCTGTGTCGTCCCGTTCAGCATGTTGGCATACTTTAGTTGTGGGATATCAATCCAGCCACATCTCCGTGGCCTCCCGGTTGTAGCTCCAAATTCATGACCTTTTTCTTGTAATCGTACGCCATCCTCATCAAATAACTCTGTAGGAAATGGACCTCCACCTACTCTTGTGCAATAAGCCTTCGAAATACCTATTACTTCTCCAATTTGGCGAGGCGCGATGCCTAGTCCTGTACAAACCCCTGCGGTTGTAGTGTTAGAGGAGGTAACAAAAGGATAAGTGCCATAGTCGATATCCAACATTGAGCCTTGAGCTCCCTCAGCCAAGACCTTCTTACCTTTTCGGATATGGTCTTGGATGAAGTATTCACCATCCACAAAAGGGTAATTCTTTAACTCCTCAATGGCTAACATCCAAGCCTTTTCTTCCTCTTCAATAGGGAAGTCGACATCCGGTAATCCTTCAAGTATTCCGAGATGTTTTTCTTTTAATGTATTATATTTTTTCTGGAAATCACCAGAAATCAAATCTCCAATTCTTAGACCATTACGCCCCGTTTTATCCATATAGGT
Organism: uncultured Saprospiraceae bacterium; assembly: GCA_964525165.1. GTDB lineage: Bacteria > Bacteroidota > Bacteroidia > Chitinophagales > Saprospiraceae > JAWLFI01. The sequence goes on from CAZGGG010000117.1 coordinate 2,536, forward strand.
AGGACCAATACCTTTGAGGGTGGAACCGATTTTATTTTTTCCTTTTGCAGCTTCAGATGCAGCATCTAGCCAGCGATGAGACGGAAGAATCAAGTGCGCTTTCTGAGCGATTCTCAATCTATCTTTTACCTGAACGCCTTTCGACTCTAGATTTTTGATTTCTCGCATCAAAATGGTAGGATCTATCACAACACCGTGTCCAATCAGATTGATTACATGATCATGGAATATCCCGGAAGGGATAGTATGTAATACTGTTTTTTCACCATTGATATAGAGCGTGTGACCTGCATTGGGCCCTCCTTGAAATCTGCAAATGAGATCATATTGAGCCGATAAATAATCAACAACTTTTCCTTTTCCTTCATCGCCCCATTGAAGGCCGATCAGTACGTCAACTTGCATAGCTTTGATATTAAAGGCTAAAGATAGGTAAACAAGGACAACTGACTAAGGAATTTGGAGCCTATAAGTTTTTCTTATGCTCACATTCATGTTGGCATTGGCCATATAGATTCAAACTGTGGTGGGTGACTTTAAATTCCAGAATTTCACCCATCATGTCTTTAATTTGTTGGACTCTTGGATCACAAAACTCTAAAACCTTGCCACAGTCCACGCAGATTAAATGGTCATGCTGTTTGAAACCATAGGACTTTTCATATTGCGCAAGATTTTTACCAAACTGATGCTTTTTTACCAAATCACAATTGACCAATAACTCAAGCGTGTTGTACACCGTTGCGCGACTTACTCTATAATTCTGGGTTTTCATATGAATGTACAGTGCTTCAGCATCAAAATGATCTGTTCTCCTGTAGATTTCCTCCAGTATAGCGAAACGCTCAGGGGTTTTACGATAGTTATTGTTTTCCAGGTAAGCGGAAAAGATATTCTTAACTTCTTTAATCAGTTGTTCTTGATTATCAACTGTAGTGGGCATTGATGATTTTTTATTTAATCTATTCTACTAACGCTGGAAACCATTTCTAAGTTCTTAAGCGCTCTGATTGCTAATTCAAGCTGATCCTTATTCTCTACAACAAGAGAAATGCGACCTTCAAAATATCCCTGGTCGCCCTCTATGCTGAAGGAGCGGATATTGAGCCCTAAGATAGAAGAAATTCGATTAGATAATCGCTCAATAATTCCGATTCCGTCATCCGTTCCTGTCACTAGTAGATTTACAACGGAGGAAGTGCTGGCACCTTTTACCCACTCTGCTTTTAGAATTCGGTATCCGTAATTGGCCATAAGGTGTGTTGCATTAGGACAATTGGATCGGTGAATCTTTACGCCTGCATTTGTAGAGAGGAAAGCAAAAATAGAATCCCCGTATACAGGATTGCAGCAATTCGCGAAAGAATATTGGTATTGGTCTGCAGGTTCTCCTCCAATCAGCAGACTGGCTTTTGGTTTTTGATGTTCTTTGAATTTAGGTTCCGGAATCTTTTCGACTTCTCTTTCCCTTTCAATAGGTACCAGGCTGTGACCTTCCACTGAAAAATCTTCTTTGATCTGTTGCACATCAAACTCCTCAGTTGCAATATCAAAAAACAGGTCCATCCTATTTTTATAATCATAATGACGGGCGAGCATATCAATATTTTGCTCGAAGTCCACCTTCATATTCCTGAACTTTCGTTCAAGCGTTTCCATTCCAAATTCACCTATTCGTTTTCTTTCTTCTCTGAGTGAGGAACGAATCTTTGAGCGCGCTTTACCGGTTACCACCATTCTTAACCAATCTTCGGTAGGCTTTTGGTTTTTATTTGTGGTAATGGAAACCTGATCACCATTTTGGAGCTCATACCCCATGGGTACAAGCTTATTATTCACTTTTGCAGCTGTGCAACTAGCACCCACTTCAGAATGTATAGAGAATGCGAAATCAAGAGCAGTTGCTCCTTTAGGCATAATAACCAGATCCCCTTTAGGTGTGTACACATAAACCTCTTCCTGAAACAGATTGGTTTTAAAATCATTGACAAATTCTAAGGCATCTCCTTCTGAAGTATCGAGAAGGTCCCTGATATTATTGAGCCAATTATCGTACACTGATTGTTGCTCCTCAATGCCTTTATATTTCCAATGCGCGGCAAAGCCTCTCTCAGCAATATCGTCCATTCTCTCGGATCTTATCTGGACTTCTACATATCTTCCCTGAGGCCCAATAACCGTTGTATGTAGTGACTCGTATCCATTGGACTTTGGCGTGGTAATCCAGTCTTTTAAGCGCTCAGGAATGGGCGTATGTACATCTGTAACTATTGAATACACCTGCCAACACACGCTTTTTTCTTTCTCCTTGGGAACATTCACGATAATACGGATCGCAAACAGATCATAAATCTCCTCAAAATTGACATTTTTGGATTTGATCTTGTTGTAAATCGAGCTGATAGATTTGGGGCGTCCCGTGATTCGATATTCCACGTGCAGCTCGTCCAGTTTTTTTTGTAAAGGTTTAATAAATGAGGAAATGTATTGGTCACGTTCCTTTTTTGAATCTTTTAATTTGGCAGAGATCTCTTGATATACCTCCGGTTCCAGAATCCTCAGGCAGAGGTCTTGGAATTCTGTTTTAATATTATAAAGTCCTAAACGATGTGCTAAAGGTGAATAGATATATTCAGTCTCTGCAGCAATTTTTAGCTGTTTGTGCCGGGGCATAGACCCAAGAGTCCTCATGTTATGTAACCTATCTGCCATCTTTATTAAGGCCACGCGGACATCATCGACCAGGGTAGAAAGTACCTTTTTAAAGTTTTCCGCTTGAGGACTGTCAGAAGTATACGTTCCATCTAGTTTAGTGAGTCCGTCTACAATCCGAGCTACTTTAGATCCGTATGTCTCATAAATTTCCTCAATAGTCACAGGAGTGTCCTCGACTACATCATGTAGAAGTGCGCAAATGACGGCTGTAGGTCCCAAACCAATTTCCGTTGAGCAAATATGTGCAACCTCTATGGGGTGGAGTATGTAAGGCTCTCCAGACTTTCTTCGCTGTGTATCGTGAGCTTGAAGAGCCATGTCATATGCCTTTCTGATCAACACACGATCTTCTTCGGTCATACTGCTCTTGACAGTTTTGAGCAAGCGATGGTAAGCTTGCTCAATGACCTTCATTTCTTCAGCTGTTATGGCTACAGTGCTTTGTGGCATACTTTATTTGTCAACTTATTACTATTGAAAATAAGCAAAAATCAAACCATGTAAATGTACGAGCAAAAAAATATTGGGAAACATTTGTATTCCTATCAATTTGTTTATTTTTGCGTTCCAATTTTCAAGATGCGTAGATAAGTTTAAAGCATCGACTGCGGGTGTGGTGAAATTGGTAGACACGCTAGA
>CAZGGG010000118.1:0-5772 GCA_964525165.1 uncultured Saprospiraceae bacterium
CCCCTGTGAGACATAGAGATATGATCGCGCAGGGGTTTTTTTATTTTGGGAGAATATCAGAGGGTAAACCTGAATTTGGAGCCTTCAATAATCAGCACAGTGAGTAAAATCTATTTAACCAAAAGTCCAAGATTTTATTTTGCAAGTTGCAGAGTCAAATAACAAATCTTTTTCTCCTGCACAAAAATTTTGACTATGCTATGCCAATGCCACCACATTGCCAAGCCACCAAGCATTAGTCTCTTCCTTAATATCAGCCTTTATCACTCTTGCGCAATATTTCATTTAAAAGCCAATCCCTTTCAAGTTTAATACTATTCCATTATTTCTTTTCTTTACACATTTTCTTTACTATCCAAGTGTACTAATATTATTACTATACTCATTGAGAGACATGGCAAACGTCAATCTTACTCCTGAGCAAAAAGCAAGATTTCACATTGACCGAATGCTTGAGCAGGCAGGATGGATAGTTCAGGATTATAAAAAGATCGATTTTAGTGTTGGAAAAGGCATAGCTATCAGAGAATATCCCACCGATACTGGCCCAGCCGACTATCTGCTCATCGTAAATAAAATACCTGTAGGTATAATAGAGGCGAAACGTGCAACCGAAGGTCATCGAATATCAAAGGTGGAAAAGCAGTCCATTCGATACGCTAACAGCCAATTAAAACATTTTGGTGAAGTTGAGATTCCTTTTCTTTACGAAAGCACCGGTATGCTAACCCGGTTTACAGATATGCGAGATCCAAAACCCAGATCCCGTGAAGTCTTTTCTTTTCACCAGCCTGAGACATTGGGAAAGAGGTTTGACAAGCGATCGCTTCGCGAACGGCTTCAGGGTATACCGGATTTGAACATTGAGGGGCTTCGGGATTGTCAGGTTACGGCCATTAACAATCTGGACAAATCATTTCATGAAGCCAGGCCAAGAGCACTGGTTCAGATGGCAACGGGTTCGGGAAAGACCTTCACTGCTATCACTACGATTTATCGACTTCTGAAACATGCCGGAGCAAACCGAGTGCTGTTTTTGGTGGATACGAAGAACCTTGGCGAACAAGCCGAGCAGGAGTTCATGCAATACACGCCTTCCGATGATAATCGCAAATTTACCGAGCTGTATCCTGTTCAGCGGTTACAGTCGAGCTATATTGCACCTGACAACAAGGTGACTATCAGTACCATTCAGCGATTGTATTCGATGATGAAGGGGGAGCCGATCGATGATGCAGCTGAGGAAGAGAATCCCAATGAACGCTTTATGCCGGATGAACCGCTGCCTGTGATCTATAATGAAAAGATTCCTATTGAGTTTTTTGATGTGATCGTGATTGATGAATGTCACCGTTCGATCTACAATCTCTGGAAACAGGTGCTCGACTATTTTGATAGTTTCTTAGTAGGATTAACTGCAACTCCCGACAAGCGCACTTTTGGCTTTTTTAACGAAAATGTAGTCAGTGAGTATTCTCATGAAAAAGCCGTAGCTGATGGGGTGAATGTCGGCTACGATGTCTATACCATTGAGACAAAGATATCGAAGGAAGGAGCTAAAATTGAAGCCGAAGAGTTTGTGGACAAGCGGGAGAAGCTGACTCGTAAAACCCGATGGGAACAGCTGGAAGATGAAGTGGAATATACCGGCACAGCTTTGGATAAAGACATCGTCAATCCCAGCCAGATCCGGAATATCATTAAGGCTTTTAAGGATAAACTACCTGAAATTTATCCTGGGCGAGATGAAATCCCAAAAACGCTCGTATTTGCCAAAACCGACAGCCACGCAGATGACATTATCCAGATGATTCGGGAAGAATTTGCCGAGAGCAATGAATTTTGCAAAAAAGTAACCTACAAGATTGAAGAGGATCCCAAATCAGTGTTGGCTCAGTTTCGTAATGAATACTATCCGAGGATTGCAGTAACGGTGGATATGATTGCAACAGGAACCGATGTAAAACCCTTGGAATGTTTGCTGTTTATGCGGGATGTGAAAAGCCGAAATTATTTTGAACAGATGAAGGGACGAGGAACCCGGACACTGGATAAGGAAGGGTTGATCAAAGTAACACCTTCTGCCAAGACCGATAAAACTCATTTTGTAATTGTAGATGCAGTTGGAGTCACAAAATCAGTTAAAACAGATAGTCGTCCACTCGAGCGTAAACGAACCATTCCTATGAAAGACCTCTTGATGGGAATCATGATGGGCAGTGATGATGAGGACTTTTTTGTCTCAGCGGCCAACCGGCTTGCTCGATTAGAAAAACAACTGGACGATTCGGAAAAGCGAGATTTCAAGCAAAAAACCGGGAAAAGTATTAATCAGGTAACGCATGAGCTCTTAGATGCTTTTAACCCCGACGCCATAGATGATTTATCGGAAAAGCCCGAATCAGAAGGGGGAACCAATGGTGACAAAGAAGCTGCTAAGAAAAAACTGATAGAAGAAGCTTCTTCAACATTTACCGGAGATATCATTGAGTACATCGACAATGTCCGAAAGACCAAAGAGCAGATCATTGATGTGGTCAATACGGATGAGGTTACCTATGCCGGGTGGGATAAGGAGCAGAAGAAACAGGCGGAAACTTTGGTCGAAAATTTTAAAGCCTTTCTGGAAGAACACAGGGATGAAATTACCGCCCTTTCCATCTTTTATAATGAACCGTACCGGCGACGGGACGTGACCTTTAAGATGCTGAAAGAAGTGCTCGACCTGATCAAACAGAAGAAACCACAGATGGCTCCGCTGAATGTGTGGAATGCCTGGGCGCAAGTGGAAGGAGCTAATGGCAACTCACCTAAAAATGAACTGATGGCTTTGGCCTCCCTGATTAGAACTGCATCAGGAATTGATGAGCAGCTTACGCCTTATGACAAAACCGTAAACAAAAATTTCCAGGACTGGATCTTTGGGAAACATGCCGGAAAGCCCAAGTTTAGTGAAGAGCAGATGAACTGGCTGCGGATGATCAAAGACCATATTGCCACCTCGGTTCACTTCAGTAAGGATGATCTGGATTATGCACCCTTTGACGCCAAAGGCGGAGTTGGGAAGATGTACCAGCTATTCGGGGATGAGATGGATGACATTATAGAAGAAATGAATGAGGAGTTGGTGGCGTAGCCATATTCCAGTCCATTGGAATATGGATTTCCTTATTCTAATTGATCAATATATATTAGAATAAGATATTTTATAATCCAACCGGTTAGAATATGGAAAAAATAAATCATCATAATTTATCTTTGCTGCCTCCTAAGAAGGATATTCAGCCTCCGTTAAAATTAATTACGGAGGCCTATCACGCTATTGGTGAACTAAAGGGGAGAATGTATAGGGATGTGATCAACCCTAATCTGATTGTTGCGCCTTTGCTAAACAAAGAAGCGGTAGCCAGTTCAAAGATTGAGGGCACGCAAACAACTGTGGAGGAAGTGCTGAGATATGAAGCAGGAGATAAGAAAGAGGAAGACCCTGATATTCTGGAAGTGTTAAACTACCGGACAGCAATTTATGAATCCATTGAATATTTAAAGAAAAAACCTTCGGGTGAGAACCTTGTAAAAGCGTTACACAGAACCCTTCTCTCATCAGTAAGAGGAAAAGAGAAAGATCCCGGAAATTTCAGGCGCACAACCGTTCATTTAGGTAAGCCCGGGAGTAAAGTAGATGAAGCCTTATATATTCCACCCAAGCCAGATAACGTCACAGAACTCATGAAAAACTGGGTAGAGTTTATCCATGAGTCAGATACTGATTTATTAATCCGAGTGGCAATTTCACACTACCAGTTTGAGGCCATTCACCCCTTTATGGATGGTAATGGCCGTGTGGGACGCTTGCTTATACCCATCATCATGTATGAGCAGAAGATGATATCATTCCCCTACTTCTATATAAGTGAATACTTTGAACAGCACCGGTCTGACTATTATGAGGCACTTCGACTGGTTGACCGGGAGCAAGATTGGGATGCCTGGGTTCGGTTTTTCCTGATTGCAGTGAAAGAGACCGCTATTCAAATGCAGTCAAAAGTAGTGAGTATGTATGAGCTGTATGGACGAGTAAAAGAGGACATTGTGACGATGAACTCTCAATATGCCCAGTTATTTCTTGACTTACTGTTTGAGCGGCCCATCATCTCAGGTAGAGAAGTTACAAAAAGGCTCGAACAGCCAAGCACACAAACCATCTACAACTTAACGAAAAAGTTTGAAAATGCGGGAATCATCCGGGAAATAACCGGGCAGAAACGAAACCAGGTCTATGCCTTTGATGCCCTGCTTGAGATTATAAAGTAATTTTTATTCCAGCCCGTTAGACTATGGATTTTATTATTCTAATGAGGCAGGGAACAATAGAATATAGTGGGGTGACAGAATGTGGCACTCATACAGTTATATTTAGGAAATAGAATAAACTTCAAAAATTATGACAAATTCAGAGTTCAAGAAGCTTGTTGCTGAATCAGAAAATCAAGAAAGATGTGAAAGACTGACAATAGATTTTCATTATGCAACAAAACCGGCACAAGAAAGGAAAACTGGCCTAACAACTATTTATGAATATGTAAAGAAAGAGAGAAATGCCTGGAAGCGTGTTAATAGTGACCTACCTAAATTATTGACAAATTCTTTCACACATTTTGACTCTCTTCTTAATAAGATTGAAAATTTTGCTGTTAACTTTCTGAGCCGTGATGAGAGAACAATTAATAACCAATGGAGTTCAATAGTTATAGAATCTAAAAACAAAAAAGACCTGTATTCAGCTAATTCTGCAGAAGCTCAATTTCTGATACAACTGCACAGTAAATATCCGAACGCAGTTGGTGGAGCCCATTCGTTTTTTATGAGTAGGGGCAATCACAAAATGAACCTTTCAAATGTAACTCATGATATTTTTATAGGCTACATCCTTGCCTATGAACATGAGTTGCAAGATGAAACTGAAATACAACAAAGAAGAAACAATGAAAAAATAAGCCTTGGTAAAATTCGATCAGATTTTGAAAAATACCTTGCTGATGCAGGAAATCATGTTCAAGAAATAACTAATGAAACGATTGAGAATTTCAAGAATCATCTTCAGAAAGTTGATGAACTTGAAAAAAAGAAAGAAGAGTTGTTTGATCAGTGGTTTAGCACCACTATGAATAATTTTAAGACCTTTGATAAAGACTCTCACAAAAAAATTGAGGATCTTGAAAAACTATATAAAGAAAAATTACACTTTTCTGCTCCGGTTCAATATTGGATTGATAGAGCATCGAACATGAAAGACGATGGTAAAAAATGGGCTATTTGGTTTGGGGTGTCAATTATCGTTTCTGCCGTATCACTGTTTATCCTTCTTTGGATTGTACCGGATGAGATGACTGCAGCCTTGTTTAGTGGCAAACCTTCAGCTATTAAATGGACACTTCTGTTCATTACCTTCATCTCATTTTTGGCTTACGGTGTCAGGACTTTCGCAAAACTAACATTCAGCTCTTATCATCTTGCGAGAGATGCTGAAGAAAGAGAACAGCTTACACATGTCTATTTAGCATTAAAAAAGGATGGGAATGTAGAAAAAGAAGACAGGCAGATTATTCTTCAGTCATTATTTAGCAGAGCTGAAACTGGATTACTAAAAGACGATTCATCACCTACAATGCCAGGTACTTTTTTGGAGAAGATAAGCGGGATTAAGTAAATGAATACAATCAAAAAACTTGGAGAAATTGCTTCTTCAAATAAAGGTAAAAAACCTGATTA
>CAZGGG010000119.1:0-1502 GCA_964525165.1 uncultured Saprospiraceae bacterium
TACACATAACACACAGCCTTTACATCTTTCGTAATCAAATGTTACTTTACCTTTTGGCATACTCTTCCTCCTATAACCAATTAAATATAATTTAGTTTAATATCATTACAATATTAAATTATCCGCTTATTGAATTGCTACAGTTGTTGTTGTCGTTGTTGTTTCTTCTGCTTCTACTAAAAAATCTTCAAAAGTAAGCCCAATTGAATCCAAAAGAGGCTTTATTTCATTATATACAATTAAGAAATCTTCAGGGTAACACCCTTCTGTTAATTCAATTAAACAAGATTCACTTTCATAGAAATTCCATTCATCTCGAATATTATAATCGGCATTTACATCATATCCAGATTTGTCAATTTCAAGATTTCCAGTTGTAAGATCCCATTCAACAGAAAAAGATAAAAAACCAGCAGTTACATATCTATAGTAATAATAGAAACCTCTTCTTCAGAGTTTCGCTTTCTACAGATACACTTGTTGAAGCAGAATCAAATGATGATTACCTTGCTTTGAGCCCATATATGTATTGTGGTCGTGGACATCCAGTAAAAATGCTTGCCTTTTTCCAAGTTGATAATGAGGTACGATTTAATGGTGGAGTGATTCGCAATTCTGAAGACTATAAGAAAAAACTGAAAGGTTTTTATCGATTAGATACAGGATTGTCTTTCAATTATCCTTTGCCAGAAAAGGTTCATCCTACCATGTTTCGTATTCAACTTTACCATAACGATAAATTGAGAGATGGGTTAAGATTAATCAATAGAATTGTTTTGTCTTATTTGGAGCTTAGTGAAGAGTATCCTAATGATATTCCAAGTTTTCAAATATTTCTAGATAAAATGTATCCACCACCTCCACCACCACCTCCTCCTTCTCCAAAACCTAGTTTTTAAGTTTCCAGAAGATAATTGAGAAAGACAGCTATTTAAACTATATAAGCCTCTAAAAGGAGACATTAATTAACGTCTCCTTTTTTATTAAGGTTTCTCAGATTTGGCATAATGGCTCAAATTTATCTAGGCTTGTTTATCCATTGTATAGAATCATCCAAAAAACGCATGTTGTGACATCAATACAGCATTTTCTTCATCATCAATTCTGATGTACTTCAGAAAGGAACTCGAAGTCTTATGGCCTGTTATACGCATGATATTGAGCATAGGTACACCTGCTTTGTAGGCATTAGTAGCAAATGACCTTCTGGCTGTATGTGTTGTGATGAGCTCGTACTTCTTGTGTTTGGTCTTGACTCCTTTTTTGTTCCTGTATACAATTTTAGTGACCTCATCATTTATACCTGCCTTTTCTCCAATGACCTTTAGGTTTCTATTAATTACTGCATTTGCCAAGTAGTATTGACTTAGGTTGTAATCATGATACCTGAGCAATCTTTCAACAGTTGGATGAATTGGGATGTAAACATACCTGTTGACCTTTTTCATGAAAATTTTGAAAATTATTTTGGAAATTAAAAGAGGCCCCAATCTGGGGCCTCT
>CAZGGG010000119.1:1512-5674 GCA_964525165.1 uncultured Saprospiraceae bacterium
AAAAATCACATCTGAGGAAGAATTAACTAGAACTCAAAATATCATTGATGAATTGAGTCTCTTAGCTCTAGTCTCTTCAAAAAAACAGGATTATTTATATTTTCATGAAAATTTTGATGACTCTGACGTCCTTTTCTTTTTCATCCTTAATCGTAATTATGTTCTCTTTTTCAATACGTGAGAAATCAGAATATCGTAGACCTGTATAAGCACCAATAAGAAAAATATCTCTGTGGGTTTCAAGTTGTTTATGGTCACTTAAGTCTAGCTCTTCTATTCTTTTCAATTCTTGTGTAGACAAGTAAATGTTGTCAGCAGGTTTTTGGGAGTGACTAAATACCTTTGACTTGTAGTCCAAGTTGCTATTATGACCTCTTTCAGTTGCGTCGTTAAGAATTGCTTTAGTTGTGCGAATCAATTTGGCAATCAGATTATCACTGTAGTTGTTTCTGTGATTCATGAGATAGAGCTTAAATCCTTCTAAAACAGCTATTGACAAATCTTCAAAGTTGAAACTCTTTCCTTTGTGCTTTGTCTTGCAGTAATTAATCCAGTGATTTTTTAGCCTCTTATATACTTTAATAGTTCCTAGCGCAAAGTTTGGATCTTCATCTCTCCTTTTGATGAACAAGTCCATATACTTGTTGAAGTTTTGCACCTTTTCTTCAGCGAAAATATCGTCTTCCTCAACAACTAAAACCTCTTCCTTTTTCTGGATTCCAAAGAGTTCTTCATTTAAACGTTCTTTCAAGACTTCTTTCGTGAGAGGTTCACCTTTTGCATTGAACTCAGCTTCAATGTCATAAATCTTTCTCTTCACCTTTCTAAGCTTAGAGTTGATCTTGTTGGCTTCCTGCTTTCCTAAAGACATTTTTGCCTCCATTTTGTGATCGCTCCAATGCTTGGGATGGATTTTCTCCTTGATTGAATAAACCAGTTTTTTCCCATTAAGCCTGTAGATAGCATAAATGGGAGTTTCTTGATCCTTTTTACTTCTCAGATTGAATCGTACTTCAGACATATTTATCAGTTTTTGTTAACATTCGTTGTCGCTATGGTTGTCGCCAAATTTAGAGTGGACTAGACCATAATGAATAGTTGTAATGTGTAATAATTTGATAGGCAGTCTAAAGTGCTCTAAGGGGTGTCTTAGGAAATCTAACTAGAACGAACAGGTGGGCCCACAACTGAAACCCCGTAAGAAACTTCTTATGGGGTTCTTTTATTGTCTGAATAAAGACACATTTAAATAGTATGTTATGTATATGTGGTTGATAGACAGCCCCAATTTTCCGAGCAGAAAATTGGTTACTCATTTTAGTTTTCTATAAATGTTTGTATAACAGGATGTAAAGTATATATAAATTTTAATGCGAATAATCAAGCTTTAAAGTTCGCTTTTAGATACATATTAAGAAAAAATAAATCCACTGAATATCAAGGGATTGCAAAATAATATCACTAATTTAGAAGAGTGTAGGGAAGAAAATATGCCCACCATGTTTTGGCATGGTTTTTTCTTCCTTCTAATGTGAGAGATTGTTTAACCCCAAAAAACCTTTATAGCCTTTACAAGAGGCTTCCTTCTTAAGTCTTGCTAAACCGTGCCCTAATATATTCTTTATTGGTGGTTGGGATCATTGTAGCTGGTACGATGTACACTTCTTTGAGTGCACAAAATCCAGATTGTGATAACAACACTCCACATTTTAATGTTGATCTAACCGGTAACCCGGATAGTATATGGCGTTCTCCTGAGGTAAGAAGGAGAGGTAATTGCTGTGGTACTTCTAATCCGGATCGATGTGTATCATTTACCGTGACCTTAGATGTGAATTCAGTCGGCTTTTTACTTGAAATTTGTGAAGGAGCTGAGCCATCAGGATCAAAGTTTTATCAAATCGATTGCGGTCCTCAAATACCTGTAGGAGATCCTGTTTGTCTGGATGGGGGTGCTACTTATGAGGTAACCTTTTGTAAACCGGGGAATAACCCCAACGTCTATTGCATAACGTCTATTGAAGGCGTGATTTTGGCAGATAGTATTCAGGCACAAGTAAATTGTGATTATGATTTATCGGTAAGTGGGCCCATTGAAAGTTCTATAGTTTGGAGGGATATTACTTCCGGTACGGGTGAATATGATAAATATTTAGACTGCACAGCCGGCTGTTACAACCCTGGCTTTAATCCAGGGTATGACGCACCCAGATTCATAGAATATGAAGTTTGTGGACAATTTGCCGGGGGTGGGTGTTTGTTTGATTCTACTTATTGTGATACCGTTTTGGTGGAGGTCGTATTTCTGCCAGAGGTTACCTTTTCAGATTCTGTTTTCTGTGTGGATGAGGTTGATGAAATCATTGCAATTTTATCTGACACCCCGTCTACCTATACTTATGAGTGGTATACAGGATATAATGCATCAGGCACTTACATAGGTGGGGGCGACCGATTTACGCCTAGCCAAAGTGGTCCTCATTCATTGATTTTGATTGATAATTTCCAATCTGGTTGTTCAAGGGATACATTTGACCTTACTGTGTATATTCATCCATTGCCTCAGGTTACCTTGCCTTTAACTCCTGCGATTTGTCCAGGGGATTCGGTCACGCTCAATTTATCTGACACGCTCAACTATACATGGAGTCCCACCAATAGTGTCATTGATGCCGGAGGAGGAAATTACTTTTTAAGCCCTGCGAATACAACCACTTATGATCTTATCATGGTCAATGCAAATGGTTGTGATGATACCACATCTATCACCGTGATTGTAGAAGGGTGTGTAGAATGCCCTCCTACGTTGGAAGGCTGTTTTATTGATGATTTCAGCCCTTATACCCGAGTAAGCGACTTTGTTACTGCGGGTGGCTTCGTCAATTTTCCTTGTAATGTGCCGGATGGGAATATCAGTTTAATTTCAGAGGTTTCTGATGGTTTAAGTTGTCCGGAAACCATCACTCGTTCTTATGTTATCACAGATGACTGCAACAATGCGGATACTTGTTCACAAGTCATAGTATTAAATGATATTATTCCACCGGATATCAGCTGTCCGGATTCAATTAGCGGTTCCTGCCACAGTTCATTAGTCCCTGCTTATGGAAATGTTGTCGACTTCATTTCCGCAGGTGGTTTTATAGATGATAATTGTGGTGTAGATAGTTCTACTTTCCAATTAGTATCAGAAGTTTCTGATGGTAATTATTGCCCGGAAACACTCGTCAGAACCTATCAGGTATCTGACTTTTGTGGAAACACAAGTCAGTGCACTCAAGTCGTCGTAATCGAACCACCCGTGGAGGCACAATTTATTAATCCACCCGTAGATATTACGATAAGCTGTGTTGCTGCAGACACATTGCAAGTTGATTCCTTGTTGTATTCTAATGGAGGAAGTGGTTTTTGCGAGATTAGTGGTGCTGTGCCGGGACTATTGCAAGGTAGTTTTGATGAATGTGGAGGATCACTTAGCATTCGATGGCAATTTGCTGACAGCTGTGGCAGGATAATCAGTCACATGCAAGACATTACAGTTCTACCAGCAGTCACTGCTGATTGGGTCAATCCGCCATCAGATACTACACTAACATGTGATCAGGCTCAAAATTATATAGTTGACAGTTTGAGTTACTCGAACGAAGCTACCTTAGGGTGTTTGATAGAAGGCACTGTGGAAGGAGTACTGAGTGGCACTTTTAATGAGTGCGGCGGAAGCCAGACGATTACATGGACATTTACAGATAATTGTGGAAGAACAATAGAACATATACAAACACTTACCATTGAGCCGAGCCCAATATCTAGTTGGGTCAATCCTCCATCAGACATCACAATCAGTTGTGGTGAAGCTGATACCCTCACTGTAAGCAATCTCTCATACACAAATGGTGAAAGTGGAAGCTGCTCAATTGCTGGAGATGTTACGGGCTCGCTCAGTGGTACTTTTGATGAATGTGGAGGTACGCAGACGATCACTTGGGAGTTTACGGATAATTGCGGTAGAACGATCTCTCATACGCAAACGATCACAATTGAACCTGCGACAGTTGCCGATTGGATCAATCCACCAGCGGATACGACTTTAACATGTGATGAGGCACAGACTTTTGTGGTAGAAGACTTGTTCTATACGAATGGTGAGACGAGCGCTTGTATT
>CAZGGG010000120.1:0-5425 GCA_964525165.1 uncultured Saprospiraceae bacterium
TATGCAGGGCCGTTCGCATCATGGTTAAGTACTTTCCGAAATGGAACAACAAATTTGAAATCATATCTCTTTGTATTGGATCTACGCAAACAGAATTTACGTCGCTGCCCTAAAGGTAGAAAAGTAATTTCTCTCCTCGAGACTTCCAACAGCCTGTTTCTTCTATCTTTATATTTAACGAACGATCTATTTTTTCGTATCTAATCCCAAATCTTTAGACTAAAAAAAGAATTGTGACTAAACCCATTATCATTATTACAGGAGCCACAGCCGGTATTGGAAAAGCATTGAGCTTTGCTTTTGCTCAAGAAAAGTGCCATTTAGGCTTATGTGCCCGAACTAAATCCGATTTAGAAGAGCTAGGGGAAGAAATACGAAAGGAGCATCCGAATATTGACATTCACATTCAAACGGTAGATGTAAGCGACAAAACTGCCATAACCGCTTTTGCGGAAGCGATCCAAAAAAAATGGGGTCGTGTAGATGTTTTGATCAATAATGCCGGTATTTTTTTACCGGGGAGTTTATTGGAGGAACCAGAAGGGCATTTTGAGCAGACCATGGAAACCAATATGTATAGCGCCTATCACATGACAAGGGCGTTTCACCCCTTGTTGCAAACTGAAGGGGAGAAAAAACACATCTTTAATATGTGCTCCATAGCGAGTATTACTGCCTATCCCAATGGCGGCACCTATGCCATTTCAAAATGGGCGATGCTGGGTTTTAACAATTGCTTACGCACAGAGTTGAAGGATACCCCTATCCGGGTTACCGCTATCCTGCCGGGGGCGACCTGGAGCCGATCCTGGGAAGGGGCGGAACTGCCTGAAGATCGACTCATGAAGGCAGAGGATATTGCACAAATGGTTTTAGCTGCCTGGAAACTCCCTGCCAATGCAACCGTCGAAGAAATTGTCATTCGGCCACAAAAAGGAGACCTATGAGTGGGGTAGGATTTGTTCCTTTAGCCTTTCGGCAAAAGAGTGCATCGGAAATGTTGGAGGCAGCTGCTGCATTTCATGAAAGTATGGAAACTCGCAGGACAGTGAGAGACTTTTCTGACGCGCCTGTGGATCAAGAGGTCATTCGCGAGGCCATCATGGCTGCATCTTCTGCTCCTTCCGGTGCGCATAAACAGCCATGGACCTTTTGTGTAGTATCTGATCCGAAGATCAAAAAAGAAATTCGCATGGCCGCAGAAAAGGAAGAGTACGAAAACTACCACGGGAGAATGTCGGATGAATGGCTGGAGGATCTCAAGCCCTTTGATACAGATTGGAAAAAGCCGTTTTTAGAGACCGTGCCTTACCTGATCATCATCTTTAAAAAGCCTTATGATCTCGTCAACGGAAAAAAACAAAAGAACTATTACGTTACCGAGTCCGTAGGGCTTGCAGCAGGCTTCTTACTGGTGGCACTGCATCAATCAGGTTTGGCGACTTTAACGCATACACCTAGTCCCATGAACTTTCTGCAAACCATTTTAGGGCGACCTAAAAATGAAAAACCATTCTTACTCATCCCCGTGGGCTATCCGACGGCCGACTGTCAGGTGCCAAAATTGGAACGAAAGACAGAACAGGAAGTAATCAAGTGGTATAAGTAAAGCTATACTTAGGTGTTTAAAGCCCCACAAACAGATAATACTTGTCCGGAAACATAAGTAGACATATCTGAACCCAGGAACACGCACATATCGGCTACTTCTTCTGCTTTCCCCCAGCGTTTCAAAGGAATATTGGCGAGGAAATTATCTCGTGTTTTTTCATCCAACTCATCTGTCATCTCGGTCTGAATAAAGCCCGGTGCAATAGCATTACAACGAATGTTTCTGGAGCCGACTTCCTTAGCGATTGATTTAGAGAAACCAATAATTCCGGCTTTAGATGCCGAATAATTGGCTTGGCCAGCATTCCCAAAAACACCCACAACAGAAGACATATTAATGATAGAACCTGCCTTCTGTCGCATCATGGTCCTCATGGCATGTTTGGTCAGATTAAAGACGGACTTCAAATTGACATTGATCACCTTGTCCCATTGCTCTTCAGACATACGCAACATCAGGTTGTCTTGTGTAATTCCGGCATTATTGATAAGGACATCGATTCGTCCAAAGTCTTCCACCACCTGTTTGATAAGGGCTTCTGCTGATGCATAGTCTGAAGCATCGGACTGATAAGCTTTCGTACCCTCTCCGAGTTCTGCAACGATCGCATCCGACTGGCTGGATGACGAGCGATAGGTAAAAGCGACCTTAGCGCCTTCTGCAACAAATTTCCGTACAATTGCTTCTCCAATTCCTCTGGATCCACCCGTTATCAGGGCTACTTTTCCTTCCAATAATCCCATAATTATGATTTGATTTTTGCGAGTTCAGATTTTAAGTAATCAATGGCTCTGACTTCTACCGCATCGACACCGTAAATATTGGCCAAATGCAAGGAAAGCCAGTCCCCCATATGAACAAGATACAAACATTGTTCTATGCGCTCTTTCCCTTTAGCGATCACTTCAATGTAAGCTCCGGCGCTGTTAAAAATGATTTCTTTTGAGACATCCATTCTCTGTTGGACTCTAGCCGGATCATTGCGACGGCGCAGGGTGATCACCGCAACATTTTGGAGGTCCCCCCTCCACCCTACTAACTCATTATGATTCAGCTCAGGATATACATGATGCCATCCCAGTGTTTTCGCATTTTCATTCAATTGCTGTCGCCATCTGACTGCAACCGGCTCGATATCGGAAGCCGAATAAATCACCGGTCTGTTTCGGGCGATCAATTGGGCCATTTGAAGCGCTTTATCATTAATGGCTTCGGTCTCTTGCTCCAGGAGTGCTGCAGCAGATTCAAAAGCAGAACGGATGGATAATTGGGTTGCCTCGGCGGCCTTCAGAATATGCATTTGTGCAACGACAGAATACCCTAAACAAGCTCTGGGTGAAGACCAATCAGCCGGCAAGGCAATATACGGGAACCCTTTTGCCTGAGCAGTTTCTAGAATTTTACCTCCGCTGCTTACCGCCACTATTTGTGCATTGTTCTCCATCAATTGTTGTAAGCAGGCGACGGTCTCTTCCGTATTTCCTGAGTAAGAGGATACAATTGCCAATGTATGCTGATCTACATATGCGGGAATTGTGTATGATTTTATCACTTCGATCGGATAGGGAGACTCTTGAGCCACCCAAGACTTTACAAAATCTCCTCCAATACCGGAGCCACCCATGCCACAGATGACCACATTCCGAATACCTTCCGAATCCAGGGATACAGAATGCCGGTCACAAATATCCAAGGCTTCTCTTATTTGGCCGATAAAGGCCTGTATCATTTCATCCATTCATCTATAATTATAATAAATGCGCTACATTTATCGAATATATAATACTTCTTGTATCCATGTTTCGAATTAGGTTAAAGATAATATGAATTCATGAGTCTTTCGGACTTGAATGACTTCTCACAACACTTAAAAGATGGCTGGGCATAACGAATTAGGTCAGACCGGAGAAAACAAAGCAGTACTGTATTTGCGGAAGCAAGGCTATACGATTTTGGAGCGCAATTACCGTTGTCCTCCTGCTGAAGTCGATATCATCTGTCGTAAAGAGGATGAATGGATATTTGTAGAAGTCAAGAGCCGTTCTCAAAACACATTTGAAGTCGAAAACTGGGGACTATCAAAGCCCCAAATGCAAAGAATCATCAACTCTGCTTATGAATATATGGCCCGACATAACTGGCAGGGAAGCTTTCGTTTCGACATCATTACGATTGCCTTTTCTGCAGAGGGAGCCTATGACTTGAAGCACTACGCGGATGCTTTTTTTCCCGGCCTGCATGGAATTTAATCTTTTCACTTGTCCAGTTGATGGGAATTATCTATTTTTGCAGTCCTTTAAGAGAAAAATAAGCGGACATGAAAAAGGACATACATCCGGATAATTATAGAATGGTGGTTTTCAAGGACTTCTCTTGTGATGAATCATTTTTGACACGTTCTTGTGCACCTTCCAATGAGACAATCGTTTGGGAAGACGGAAATGAATATCCACTTGTAAAGTTGGAGATCTCCAGTTATTCTCACCCTTTCTTTACCGGGAAGATGAAATTCGTAGATACAGCCGGGCGTATCGATAAATTCAACAAGAAATTTGCGAAGTTCTCCAAGAAGAGCAAAACAGAAGAAAAGGAAGAAGCATAATTCTTCTTTCTCAATAATTAATAATTGGCATAGCCCTTGCTGTATCTACAGTAAGGGCTATCTATTTATAAGCATATGACGAACCTGATTTTATTTGATAATGATCGAAGGGAACAATTCCTCCCGCTCACTTTTACACGACCCACTTGTGAGTTGAGGGTGGGAATCCTAAGCATTAGAGAGAAGTGGGAATTGTGGCTGGAAGGCAAGGCTTCTTATATCACGCAGGAATATCTTTCCAAAAAATATGCCATTGAAATCGCTGAGGACAACTTTGTGATTAATGGCAGCGTCATGCCGAATGAGCAGCTGGTGCGCTTGATTCAACAACTCGAGCAGAATGAAGCTTTGATGAAAGGCGAGGAATTGATTGCGGTAAGATTGAATCAGGATCAATTTGAACACCTCATGGAAAATGAGGACCTGGATGAGTTGATAGGCTATCAACTGACAGAAACCCCTGTCCAACAAATTACCCAATTACCGGACATCTATAAGCTGAATGGAGAGCAGATCCAATCAGATTTCAAAAAGCTCACCCAGTTTCAAAAGAGCAAAGCTGTTCCGGAAGATGTGATCACAGACGGAGTAGAAAATATCTTTATTGAAGATAGTGCTGCCATCGCAAAAGGAGTCATCATAAATGCCACGGAAGGGCCTGTGTACATAGGAAAATCAGCTAGAATAATGGAAGGTTGTATCATCAGGGGCCCCTTTGCGCTCTGTGATGCTGCTGTCCTGAAGATGGGCGCTAAAATCTATGGAGGTACAACTGTAGGCCCTTACTGCAAAGTGGGCGGAGAAGTGAACAATTCCGTTCTGATTGCTTATTCAAATAAAGGTCATGATGGATTTCTGGGTAATTCCGTTATTGGTGAATGGGTGAATATCGGTGCGGATTCCAACAATTCAAACCTTAAGAACAATTATACTTCCGTAAAACTTTGGAACTATCCAACCAAAAGATTTGTCGATACGGGTGAGCAGTTTTGTGGTTTAATGATGGGGGATCATTCCAAATGTGGCATCAATACCATGTTCAATACCGGAACCATAGTAGGCGTCCATTGCAACATTTTTGGCGAAGGCTTTCCGCGTAATTTCATCCCATCCTTTAGTTGGGGTGGAAAAAATGGCTTTATGAGTCATAAATATGAAAAAGCCATGGAAACCGCTAAAATCATGATGGCGAGAAGAGATGTCACATTAAG
>CAZGGG010000121.1:0-5413 GCA_964525165.1 uncultured Saprospiraceae bacterium
AGATTTTGGAATCATATCACGATCGCCATAAATCATCAGTGTTGGGTGTTGAATGACGGGATCTACATCGGCTAATAAATGCCAATTGCGATCCAGGTTTCTGTACCAATTTATACTACTTGTAAATCCAGACGACCGAAAAGAAGAAACGAATACGTCTAATTCCTGTTCACTCATGATAGGTTCTCCCTGTGGCTCGTTAGCTTTGGCAAGATTGATCATCATCATTCCGGGTTCTGGAGCACCCTGTGGTATGTTCTTTCGGAAAAGATTGCGTAGAAACTGCTCTGTATGTTCATCCAGAATAGCATCGGCTACACCCGGTTGTCTGTTGAAGTGAACAAAATAGTTGTCACTCCCCATATACTTCTCCATCAGCTCAGTCCAGGGAATTTCACCTCTTTCCTGATAAGGTAAGGCCAGATTGATGATTCTGTTTACCCGCTCCGGATGTAGTTGTGCCAGACTCCAAACAACATTTGCACCCCAGTCATGGCCTACGAAGGTGGCATCCTCATACCCATAATGATCTAGCAACCCGATAAGATCATCCGTAAGATGCAGAATATCGTAATCAGTAACTTCAGACGGCCGTGATGAGTTACCATAGCCTCTCTGGTTAGGTGCGATAACATGATAGCCGGCATTAACTAAAGCCGGAATCTGGTGCCGCCAGGTAAAGGCATGTTCGGGCCAGCCATGACAGAGAACAATGGGTTTCCCTTCATTTTGCTGACCTGCTTCAAAGACCTCTAACTCTATCCCATTTACCGGAATAATACCTGGCTTTGGGAATCCTTTAGCATTTGAAATTGATTTCATAACTCGTAATGATTTTTGGTTATCGTGATTTGTTAAGTGTATGGTGAGCCGATTACATGAAAAACCAAGTCAAATACAATATGCGATAGTATCGCTACTAACAGACCCCGTTTCCAGAATATCCAGCCAAATGTTGAACCCGTTATTAAATTTCCAAGCATTGTTACGGCAATTGTAAAAGGGGTCAGATCTACAAAATTTTTGGATAAAGGTAGATGCATCAGACCAAAAAACAGGGCTGAAATTATGATGGCTGTCCAAACCGTTCTATTGCCCGGGTTTTCTTCCCTCTTAAAAAAATGGATTACTGTCACTATAAACGACATTAACCCCAATCTAAACATGATTTCTTCAGTAATGCCGGCAGAGAACGCCACTATTAAATAATACAGTTTAGATGGACGTGGTAGCTTGTTTGGGACAGGATAGAATTCGCTTTGAATTTCAAATAACACCAAAAGTATTAAGGCTATTATCACAGACAGGAAAATACTCGACAGAATAGCCTTTCTCTCAATTATCCCACTCATTGGTTTATTTGAGAAATACCTGGCAATAAGCGGAGCTCCCAAATTGGCATTTGACGAAAACCATAGACCGATGAACACAAGTATGGCTCCAACGATGAGACTACTGATACCAATTGTTAGTAATTCACTAAGAATAGATTCATTTAAGGTGATGTCCTTCTTACCGGCTTCGATAGCTAAGTTTTTTACCTCTCTGCTGAATGGCAGATTAATTATCGCGCCAAAGATAAATAGGAGAAGAACCGTGAATGATACCTTCCAGCGGTACTTTTTCTTTTCCTCTTGGTTCTGAATGACTGATGAGGCAAACATGCTTATTATCTGGGACATAATTTTTTCATTGAATAGTTATGGCTGACTTTTCTGCCACCTCTGCTTGGTTTATAATTTCTATTTCAATCACCTCATTCTGTGCACTGTTTTGCACATGTTTAGAACGTTCAAGAAGTGTGCTTTTTCTAAGCGACGGAAATATCTTTGCTGCCCGTTTTATCATTTTATTTCCGGGAAACAAGATGTCGTTTTGAGCTGCGAAAATGGTAACCGGAGTTGTAATTTCTTTGGCTGCCTTAGCATCTATGACAGGAACCGGGGTAAAGTCCATTTCAAATTCTAAAAAGACTTTGGAAAGAAATTCGATAGCAAACTCATCCCGATCAGTGAACAAGTGGGACAGAAACTTCTCGACATACTTTACTTTTTTAGTTTTCATATACCTTTTCATTGGGATGAAAACTTTGAAAATGGCTTTCAATGGATTTCCATTTACGATATAAGCTGGGGCTGACAGGTATACTTCTTTGATCTTAGCTTCATCATGTTCCAGTGTTTTCAGAATGATCAATCCGCCAAAAGAGAATCCTGCCAGCGTTACTGATTCAATCTTTAGGTCAGCGATGATTTCATTCATCCATTTTCCATAGGAATCATCCTTCATGCTCAGGCGGGTTCCGGCACTTTTATTGGGTTGAGCCAGTACATCTACCGCATAAACTCTATAGGTTTTATGCAGGTTCGCATAGGTCTCGAGAGCAATAGGGGCACACCCATTTGAACCATGTACAAGTATTATCGGCGGATTAGCAGAATCTCCCGTAGCGATGATATTGGTCATTCCAAAACTGCTTTGTACCGTTAAATACTCAAAGTCTATATTCAGACTTTCCAGTTTTTTGTCGTAGAGTCGGAGTATTTCGTTCTTTCCTTTTTTTGATTTAAACATAGTATCAGGTCATGAGTATTTCTTTGTGGAGTTATTTCTTTTCAGGTTGAGATTCCTGCTGCTACAAACACCGTTTACTTCTGCGTCAAAGTATTGGCAACTGAGCCAATACTCTTAATGTACTTCGGATCTTTCAGCTAATTCCTATTTGAAATCTTTTTAATTCATTTAGGTTTGGCACAACAATTGACTCGTCTAAAGATTGAGAAACATGCTCAAATGGTCCTTTTATCGTTAGCGGCGAGGGATAGGAGACTACAATGTATAATGCTGTATTATTCATTGAAATACAGTCTCAATTCCTTTTTTGATAGAAATACCGACGACTGATTCATGTGTTTCACCTTCAAGAAGGGTAAATGATAACTCTAAGTCGGGATAGTTTCTGCTTTTCAGCTTCTCAAACATCTTTGTAGTGTTATCAATCATTCCCTGGGGACCATCTGCAAACTCTCTTGATCCAACAGAAATAAATACTTTCTTAGCAAGGTTTATATGTGAATTGGCATATTCCTCTTCAAGGTCAAAAATTACTGCATCATCCCACCAAGGAGATGGACTGGCAATGACATATCTGTTATATGAATCGCTTTGCTTGAACAATACATACAAGCCAAATAAACCACCAAATGAATGTCCCACCAGTGTTTGATTGTATTTATTCACATTGTAGGTCTCATTAATGAGCGGTTTCACTTCGTCTTCGATGAAATTATGAAAATCAACTGCGCGCCCCCCGGGGCCGGCGGTTGCTGCCTGTACCCAATCATCATCAGAAGTTGGAGTGAGATCTCGGGTATATGCTGCAAATGAATCAACCGGATTTCCCTCTGCGTCTGCAAAATCGATCCCAACAATGATCTCTCTCGACATTTCAGAAACGTTGCGAAGCATCGCAGTCATTACAGCATTCGGCCGGCTATTCAGAACGTAAATAACCGGGTATTTTGGAAACTGAAATTCCGATTCTTTCGGTTGATATCCTCCGGGCAGAAAAACATCAATTAAGTAATGTTGATTGAGTTTCTCTGAATAGATTAAATGAGTGGCGGTGTTTTGAAGCGTAACCGGGTTTTGTGCATGTACTTCTGCAACGCCGCACCACAGTATTACAGTGAGCAGGCTTAGTAGATTTTTTGGGACCTTACTAACATTCATAATGACCTCATCAAGTAAATTGTGTTGAAAAAGTCCCCACCTTTTTCAAGGAGGGGATTTAGAGGTGGTTAAAACTAAAATCTGACCAGATTCAGAGGTCTGAAATTATAAGGCTACCTTCCCCCAGCCCCACCTTACACAGGAGGGAGTACGCTTAAAAGGAATTCTATCTTGAACTCTTATAAAAAATATTATTCGCTTACAAGAGCCTGGATTTCCGCCGGCAATTCAAATGCATTTTCAGGAACGGCATCGTAAGAAACAGAATCTATTTCAATAATTGTTTCAACTCCGCTTTGTGTACTGGAAATTCTCCGGGCTGATTTCACACCTTCGTATTCAACGTAGTTCCCAAGGCGAATTTGCGTAGGCACCATGCCGCTAGCGCCTAAGGTCATCGTGTCTGTACCGCTCAGTAATCCGGTCTCTTTTGAGAAATAGAGATAGCTTTCGTCTCCATTAGTATTCACCAAGAGGACTCTAAAATGCTCGCCATCATCAAATGTCACAGTTTCGACTGTTTCCATCTTAACAGCATCATTGCCTAAATGTAAATTATCAGAGTAAAAATCAGCACTCTTAATCATTCCTTTTAAGGCGTCTCCCTGCAAAACTCTATTGCCAGCCATAGGATCCATACTCCAACCAATTGTGCCATTGTACCCCGAACGGCTGGTCCCAAATTGACCCAATTCAATATCCGTTACAAGTTTATTGGGTGCCGCTGCTACCATCTGTAACTCTCCATTGATTCCATATGCGTTGATAATCAAACTTCCATTTGCGGTTCGCATAGTATGAGCCCGGATAGATTCTTCACCCCCAACTGCTTCAATGTGATTCGCAATCAGAGCACTCGGAAGCGGTAAATTATCAGCTGCTGATTCTTCTACAGATTGGCTATATGAATTGACTGCAATTCCTAAAGTTGTGGCCAAAAACAGAGTCAAGGCAAGGTATTTATTCATTGTTTTCATGATGTGATATCTCCTTTTATTTAATGTGTGATTTAGATCTAAATGAAATCATTGTATCGTGATGTCTGACTATGATTCACTATTCTGTTGCGTTTCGACTTCTTTTTGTTTGGAATACCCGATGAAAGCACCAATAGCAATCCCGATAGATATTCCAATACCAGGGTTTCCTACACCAATTCCTATTGCTGCACCAATGGCGATTCCTACGGCTACATAATTTTTTTGTTTCTTTTTCATCGTCTTGTTGATTTTTTTTTAATAAAATGATTGGATTAAAAACTACATTTCCTCTATTGTGGCCTGTGTCTGCTTTTTAATGTGCTTCTGCCAATTGCTCCAAGGCAGCTATACTTTAGAAATTCACACCGATGTAAATATTGGGTTCAAACAGGAAATAATTTCTCCATTTATCGTCCAGCGCTTTAAACTCATCGGGTGTATTGGTATCAAATACCCAGAATTGGGAATGGATCTGTGGTTCGATAAAGAATCTTTTTTGCTTACCTATTGGTATGTGATAACCGAGATGGAAGGAATTA
Source organism: uncultured Saprospiraceae bacterium (assembly GCA_964525165.1). GTDB lineage: Bacteria > Bacteroidota > Bacteroidia > Chitinophagales > Saprospiraceae > JAWLFI01. The sequence continues at coordinate 5,252 of CAZGGG010000121.1, forward strand.
TAGAGCTTAAAGCCATTTGCGATTTTGTTATTGTCTAGATCGAGATAGGTTTTATACTGTGGCAAGAGTTCAACCGTAGTGAACAGACCTTTCCATAACATGCGTTGATAAGAGATACCTATTCCTGTATGTCGCACATAGCCGGGGTAGAATTCGCTTTTA
>CAZGGG010000122.1:0-5338 GCA_964525165.1 uncultured Saprospiraceae bacterium
TATCCTCTAGCCCTAACTGTGCCAGTCCTTGTTCAAAAACAATATCCACAGGAATCTTGGCCTCTGATAATCGGTCTAAATCGGATTGCAGAACATCTCCCACAGCGCCATAATCGGCAATGAGCTGTTCCACATCGGCTTTGACGCCATCTCCTTGCAACACCAAAATGATCTCAGAAAGCTGATCCATGGCGGTCTTCATTTTGTCCATATCGACCCGATAACGACCGGTCTCTTCATTTCGCTCAAAAGCGCCTTGTTCGAGGAAGTAATTGTACCGAATCATATTGGCCTGGCCATGTGCGCTGGACGCTCCAAAGCGGACCGAGCGGAATATACTCGTCATAAAAGTCACATAATAATCTTCCAAACTCCCCTCTGTCAATACCCCTTGGTCAAACATTTGCGTGACCATATACAAGCCTAAAACATCTGCCTTGCCCTCTTCCAAAGCGGAGTAGGTTTCCTGCAATGCCTCTCGGACCGTACCTTCTCCATTGACCAGATTTTTAATGCCCAGACCATGGGCTACTTCATGAAACATGGTATTGGCAAAGAAGGCTTCAAAGGTAATATGCTTCCGTTGAGCGGTATCGACCAATTCATCTGCGATCGGTTTCAAGATCTCATCAAATTTGGCCAGCATGGCATTCTTTAACTGAGAGCGACGGGTACCTTTTGATTTTTGGATTTCTTCATCATTCGGCAGATTGACCGCGATGGTTTTGCTCCCGGAATTGCAATCCCCGGCATAGAAAATTACATCATAGGCATTCAATTGCGCATCTCGGCCCGGCTCTTCCGCTTTATAAGCATCCGGCACCGGCAAGTCTCTTTGCAATTGTGGCAGGTAACTCACGTATTTCTTCAAGCGTTCGCTCCACTCCCTATCTTTTACCAACACATAAGCTTCAAAGGCCGCCTTGGCATTGAACAGACGATCTTCATAATTTTCAATTGGCCCGATAATGATGTCCAAGGTGTTGTCTTCCATATCGAGCCAAGCGATATCCGAAGGATCATAATTGCTGCTGAGTAAAGCATCAGCGCGAAGTTCCAAATAGGTCTTCAATTGCTGACTTTGAGCATAGCCCGCCGCTTCTATCAAATGGTCCGCCGCTCGCTGTAATTGAGGACCATAGGCTTCGTGATAAGGTACGGTGATCAACCGGCCCTCTTCATCTCGCTCAACCAATGTATACAAGCTCAACTTATCGTCCAGTTCGGCCTCTTCGAGCTCTTCTTTGGTCATATCCTGAGGATAGAAGTTAGCTCCCAGTGGCTTAGCGCCCACTCCTTCCAGAAAGGGCTCCATATTATCTAAGCGATCCCAGGGGCCGTAGTTGATGCTTGCAAACTGCCGCACTTTTTCATCTTCAATTTGATTGAGAAAGGTATCCGGATGGCCATAAGACTGCAGCCAGAACAGGGTATCCATGATTTTTGCCGCTTCTATTAAATGTGGGATCATCAGCAACTCATGCGCTGCCAGTTGGTCGGGATCTGTGGTCAGCGTCACGGGCGTGTAGATATCCAGGCGCTCCGGATCGCCGATATATTCATTTGCGGAAGCGTCCTCCTTCTGATCTAAAGAGGAGGTGCCTTCATCCTGGCAAGCAACAAATAATAAAGCAGGCAGCAAAGCCCAAAGGAATCGGTAAGCAGTCATAATGGATGGTTCTGTTTCATTGGGAAAGTAAGGATAATTTGATGGATTTGCCAATTTCCTCTTCGCCTTACGGCAAAAGAGCTGCCAGCCCGAACTATAATTAAATGTTATGTTTTCATGTTTGGGGAACAATTTGGGGGTAACTTTTATTTGTTTTTACCGAAAGGAAAAAGGAAAAAGGAAAAAGACCTCCAAGACCCAAAAAATATGCATATGAAACTATGGACACTCATAAGTTGCCTGTTATTTGCCGGACTGATCTCTGCACAATCGGTAGAAGGCATTTGGAAAACCATTGATGAATCCGGAGAAGCTTTATCCCATGTTGAGATCTACAAGAAGGACGGTAAGCTGCATGGCAAAATTGTCAAATTGTTGACTTCGCCGGAAGACGAATTATGCACTGAATGCCCGGGAGATAAGAAGAACGAGCCTTTGTTAGGCATGGAAATTTTATGGGACTTGGAAGACCAAGGGGATGAGTATGATGATGGAGAAATCATGGACCCTGAAAATGGGAAGGTGTACAGTTGTAAGATTTGGTTGGAAGCTGAAAACGAGCTGATCGTAAGAGGTTATCTGGGCTTCTCTATGTTGGGACGATCGCAAACCTGGTATCGAGTCAGATAAAATGTTAAAAGTTTGACCTTCATGCAATAAGGGTCAGTAGAGTGGTCGTTATAGAGGCACATTTATTGAAACAAAAAGTACTCTATGCAGCAAAGCTTTACTCAAAATGATTTAGTACGATTTCTTTACGGTGAGATGGATGTGCAAGAATCCATCGACTGTATGGAGTGGATATCAGGCAACCATGAGGTGTTGCAAGAATTTGAACTTTTAGCGGAGTCAAAAGCTATGTTAGGACATTGCCGGATGCAACCCAAAGTCAGCAGTCTCCACAAAGTCCTCGCGTTTAGTGAGCGCGAAGCTTTAAAAGCACACTAATCTCAGACTGTTAAGAAATGTACGAAAGCCTGTCCATAAAGACGGGCTTTTTTTATGGGGTTAAGGTCGATTCAATGAGGGCGCGCACAAAATCGGCGGCTTCAATCCCCTGCGCTTCCAACTGTTGCGGTAAAATGCTGGTGGGCGAGAGTCCCGGAATGGTATTGGCTTCTAAAAAGTAAAAGGTATCCTCTTCCAAGATATAATCAAAGCGTACCATTCCTTTGCAATTTAGGATGCGGTAGATTCTTTCAGAAAGCGCACGGCATTGTTCGGAAAGCGATTCAGGCAATTCGGCAGGAGTGATTTCATCGGATTGTTGTTCGTATTTGGCTGCGTAATCGAAAAATTCATTGTGGGATTTGATTTCTGTCAGGGGCAGTGCAATGACCTCCCCGTTCATTTCAATCACTCCGCTTGAAAATTCGCGTCCGTTGATAAAAGATTCGACAACCACTTCTTTGTCAAATTCAAAAGCAAAATTTAGGGCATTTGCAAAATCATCCCAATGCTTGACTTTTGTGATCCCAAAGGAACTGCCGTGTTTGTTGGGCTTCACAAAAAGCGGTAGACCCAGCGCATACACCTCATCTTTATTCAGGCTGTCTCCCTGTCGGATCAAGAGGCTTTTGGCCATGGGTACCTGATAGGGACGCAGATGGTTCTTGGTAGCTTGCTTATCAAAGGTTAGGGCACTCACGAAAGCAGAACAACAACTGTAGGGGATATCCATCATGTCGAAATAGCCCTGAATCAGCCCATCCTCCGCCGGAGAGCCGTGGATGATCACGAGGGCCGCATCGATCTTTACAGCTTGTCCGTCGATCATAAGGGCGCCGGTATTCAGATCGAAGGCATTGCCCTGCTCATCGGTCCAGCCGTTTTTTTGCACATCGATCACATGGAGGCCAAAGTTTTGTGGTACAATATGTGAGCGAAGCCATGCAGCGCTTTTGAGGGCGACGACGCGCTCTTCGCTGAATCCTCCGGTAAATAGACCTAGTTGTTTCATGATCCAAATTTAACGAACGTATTCGTTGGGTTTGTTTGTGAATTAAAGGTAAGGTTTTTCAGAAAGCGGACCGCCCAAATCTGACCGCAGACGGCGGACGGCTGACCGCGGACATCGGACCGCGGACCACAGACATCGGACCGCAGACGGCATGAAAACCCTGAGTTCGCGCAAAGCCCCGCAGGGGCGAAATGTTTGTAGCGCAAAGGTTAAATTTTCATTAAACCCCGGTAGGGGTGACATGTTTGTAGCGGACGGCTGACATCGGACCGCGGACCACAGACAGCGGACCACAGACCGCTGTCCGTCCCTGATATAAGTTGACCGTTTTTAACGGGCACGCCTGGCGCGCGTAGCCTACAGCCTTTGAAAATGTTACGCCCTAGACATAGGGCTCATTTCATTTCGCCCTATGTTAATAATAAACGGGAACGCCTTAGGCGTACTCTTAGAGCCTAGGGCGGAGGCACTTGGTAGGAATTTAATTGTATTTCAAGGGCTGTAGGCCCGCTGAAGGCAGACGGCTGTAAATCCTGTATAGTCCTATGCAGAAAAATAGCAGAGGTTGGTATTTCCTCTGCCATAAAACCTTTTAGAATGTAGACCTGAGATATTAATCACTCTACCCTAACAAGCCCCATTCTTGTACTTCCGTCAGAACCGTGTACTATAAACATATAATTACCACTTTTAAGGTATTGTAAGTGTAGATTTAATATGGAACTCTTTTGTTCTATTTGTTGAGTAAGTATTTGATTTCCTTGAATAGTATAAATATCTAATTGTTGGTCGAAAGCTTCTAATTCGATAGAAATTTGACCGTCTGTTGGGTTCGGATAGACTTTCAATCCTCCACTTTCTCCGCCGCGGCTGCCTGGAATAGGAGTTGAAATCTCACAAGTGTCTCCACAATTGTTCCAAAACTTAGTATTTAAAGTAGTGTGATAACTTTCAATGGGAACATAAGCTAACAATGAAGCGACAAGCTCATTTTGTTGCTTCGTAATTGTACCGGATGTGATTAATTCACCTAATGGGTTCAATCCACCACCTCCAAGTCCACCACCACTGTGAGGATATCCATATATTTCATAGTTCCACTGAGTAACTTCACAAGTGTCATTCTCTCCAATTATTTTATATCCATAAGGGAAGACTAATGAAAAAGAAACACCCATACTCCCTTCGCTGCCATATGGGCCAAATATGTTTGGCTTGAAATTATTGCACATTATTCCTAACTGATTCTCACACATTGTTACTTGACTAGAGGCTAACTCTAAATGCACAGGTATATAACAACTATCAACGCCGTTAGAATCTTGTTTACATATCAAAACTTCACCTTCCAAATAAGGTCTTCCATTTGAAGGATTAACAGGAAGGCCTTGAGTAGAAGGTATGCTGATGATTCCCTCAAGCTGAAGAATGTCATTCCAGTAAGAAGAATTTGTAATTTCAACAGAATTTCCGGGGAAATCAGGAAGTTCATTACAATATTCAAATCCATTTGGCAGATTATTAAATAATAATGAGCTTTCAAATTGATAGGTATTATTTACATAATCGTTGCCTGTTAGGCAAAAGATTTGTGAAACATTTAGTGTTAAAGTATGTTCCGGACAGACGGAACAAGAGTCAAGAAGTAAATCATTCCTGCTATCAAGTATCAACTGCAACAAGTGAATAATATTTTTCGTCAGGAGTAA
>CAZGGG010000123.1:0-5231 GCA_964525165.1 uncultured Saprospiraceae bacterium
ATGTCCCCCTCACTTTATGAAAGTTTCTTGTATAAAAGGCTGGCTAGTTTCCAATGATTGTAATGGCACTGAAGAGGTTTTAACATCCGCTTTGGTTGTAGGTGCTGACATTTTCCCTTTGCCGGTTAAGGCAAGAGTAGACCGCACTTATTTAAAGATTGAGGGTAAAAATTACAAATGGACAGACTTCTCGCAAACACCTGCAGAGATTAAGAAGCTAGTTCAAGAATGTAGTTGTTGTGCAAGTGCCTACAATGTCCGAACAGAACAATTCTTAGACGTGGCACCGGGAACATCCATCATTACACTTTCAGAAGTAGCGAATGAAATCATCTTGGTCTTAAGATCACGAACAGCGGAATACAGAGGAGCGGAGTGGACGAGTGCGGACAATCAAAATATTGAACTGGCTATTGAGGTGGGGGATCCCAACTTGAATCCTGGGCAAACAGAGAGTTTTATTGTAGTGTATAAATGAGAATTTATCTAGTCATATTATTCCTGATAAGCATCAATGCGATCTATGGTCAAAGAGAAATTCCTGACGCAAGATTGCAAAGGGCTGACACGATCAATAAACTATGGCTATCAGATAGCAACGGTATTAGAAGACCGGTTAACATTCAAGAGTTTATTAATCGCACCAATATTTCTGCGCTCATACAATCGGATATTTCTCCTGACTCGACCAATGTGGCAGTTAAGATAGATTCAGTAGCTCTAATAGAAACCAGTGACTCAACGATAAGTGAGTTCTATTTTTTTTCTGATACTCAGACATGGGGACCATATCCGGTAAAAACAAAGGATAGGTTTTTAGTTCGAGGCGGTTACGATAATCATGTTCAAGCCGGACAAAATGGAGTGTCTATAGGAGAAACTTTTCGAGCGAGTGAAACAAACACAATGGGGCTTGCCCCGGGGACTTTAGTTATTCGAATTTTTTAAATCTAAATAATCATTATGAAAACAGCTTTTTTTTATTCACTACTTTTTGTAGCTCTGATTTTTGCGAGTCTTAGCTTAAATGCTCAAGGAATCCTAGGGGGTGCCGGAGTTACCGTAACCAATGCGGATCCGGACAATGTAACGGCACTTCAATCTATTGATGTGAGATATGAGAGTGTCCTTGCTTTAGACACGGTCACCTACATTCTGTATCAATACGATCATCAAGCAACCTCCGGCAATCGATGGAACCGGGTGGCCATTATTGATGCTGACTTAATAGAGGTCGATCCATCAGGTAATTTATCAGCAACTGATGTTCAAGCTGCCTTAGAAGAACTTCAAATAGATATAGACAATTTGATTGCCTCAGGAGGTTCTGATGGAGTTACTAGTTCTGCTGCTCTTGATGCACCAAATCAAGAAGCAGACTTTACAGTTACCGGAGCCACAAACTATAGTTTAGACTTATCTACCATTGGGACCTTTTCTCAGTTTTCAGCCTGGGATAAAAACGCTGCCGATGACTTTGATGGTGCCTGGGGATCTCTCTCAGGCATACCCGCAGACATCGCCGATGGAGATGATGTGTTGTCACAAGAAGAGGTTGAAGATTTTGCAGGGGGCATGTTTAGTGGAAATACAGAAACGCGCATTACCGCAACCTATGATGACGTTTCAGGAAAAATCAATCTTGTGGTTGATGCAGAAACAGACCCTGTCTACTCAGGAGATCCTGCAAGTGGAATATTGGCAGGGGATATTACAAACTGGGATACTGCATTCGGCTGGGGAGACCATTCCACTCAAGGGTATATCAACAACTATCAAACTGTTAGCGGAGGTACTGTGGCAGGTGGTGGATCCCTCACTTTATCAAACAGTGGGGGAACACTTAATTTCCTCGGTGGGGCTGGACTTACTGTAGCCTATTCTGCTGGAGATTATTCCATAAGTAATGATCAAGCTAGTGAAGGGGATTATTTAAATCATTCTGATGCTGGAACGAATGGCGTAGCAATTGGGGAATGGTTTACGGCTTCCACCGCAAATACTATGGGTGTACCAGCCGGAACTTTGGTTAAACGAGCTTATTAATGAGGATAGCATCGTATTTCATATTGTTGATCTTTGCTTCATTAAGCTTGTATGGCCAAGGTGTAACTGGAGGTAGTGGGATGTGCATAACCGACGCTAATCCAAATACTATTGCCAATTTGGATACCCAAAATGAAGATTTTGACTGCTTGAAGGTTTACGACAAGACCAATAATAAATTTTATTATTACGATGCTTCTTTATCGGCAGGGTCAAGATGGGTAGAGTACGTTCCTGGAAGTGGGTCTGGTAGTGGCGGTACAACTTCTAATTATGATATTCGATTAACATTGGATAGCTCTTTTCTGGTTTTTGATGATGGGGTAACTCATTGGAGAATGGGAGGAGGGTACACTTACAATGGATATACCTACATAGCTTATATAGTAGGGGCTATGAACAATGCTGACATAAAAGTAACTCGAATCAATAATGAAACTTACGAGGCAGATGCTCCTGTAACGATCGAAACCAACATTAATACAGCAGATCCTGAAGATCACTCAGCGCCCTCTTTGATAGTTTTAGAAAATAATCCTTCAATTAACGGCTCTATTGTAATTGCTTTTCAATCGGGAAATGTAAATGGGAGTAGAGTTTACCTATCAGATTCGCCAGAGGATATATCTTCTTTTAGTGCTGTTTTATCTACTAACTATGATTACATCTACCCAAATATTGTGGAGGTTAGTAATGGTGATGTTTTGATGTTTAATCGAAACTCTGGTGTAGGGAGCGATTTAACTTTTACTCGATGTACAAATATTGAAGCGGTAAGTCCTACATGGAGCGCACAAACCACTTTAGTAGATAGTGATGTGTATAGTCAAGTAGCAGTTAAAGGAGATACTATCCAATTAATGTGCAATCAAAGGGTTGTGTCGTCTCCTAATTATTTTGATGACATTTATACTGCTCGAAGTTTAGATGGAGGGGTAACATGGCAGACGATGGGAGGCGGTTCTTTAACCTTGCCTCTGACTGTTAATGTCATGGATTTGGTGTTTGATAGAGGCACTAATTCAAATACTAGAGATGCCGATGTTGCATTAGATGAAAATGGGTCTCCTGTTTTTCTATTTGTTCGAGAAGTAAATCCCTTTGATAAAGCCCCAACGGATGAAAACTCCCAATCTACTTTCACATACGCTTATTATGATAATGGTACTTGGATTATTGAAGATATTGCCAGAGGGGTAAGCATGGGAACTCAAGGGCAAGAATCTTATGGTAGTATAAATCCAATGAATACCAACGAAGTCTTTTTATCAGTATTCAATAAGAGTAGAGCTGAAGTTCAAAAGTGGGATAGAGCTGATGGAAATTGGGAAAAGATTTGTGTATATCCTACCCATACAGCGGACAGGTTTAATGGAGATAATATCCGACCTATTGGGATTAAAAATAATGATGGTAAACTTGAGGTTTATTATTCCTACGTTGAAGGATGGACAGGTACAAACAGGTTTGGAACCTTCAGTGAATTGGTGGTTCCTTTAAGGGATTTTTATGTAGTCGATGCTCAAACTGTAAATGGAATAGAGATTGTTAATCCTACTATTCCAGCAATACAACTTCCACAAATAGGTTTCAACCCTCCAAAGATAGACACGGGGTCTGTTAATATCTTTTTGAGTGATGGAAATGCTACCGGAGATGATGGGGATTTAATGGCTGTCATAAATGACGGTACGAATGAGAACTATTATAAAATCATCGACAAAGATCAACCACAAAACTTTTATGATATTTTCTTGGATTCTATTGCAGCTTTAAGGACTGAAATAGAAAATATAGTAGCAGGAAACCAGACATCTTCTATATCGTTTATTGATTCGTTGAATGCTTTAAATGCTGATTCAATTTACGCCCAGGGTTACATCGTTGCAATGAATGGGGCTTCAGTTACTGATAGAGGGTTTGTGTATAGCACAGGAAGTAATCCAACTTTAGCAGATAGTAAATTGTCAGTAGGCTCAGGTACAGGGCAGATTATTGATACCATTACAGGATTAGCTGCATCAACCACTTACTACATAAGAGCTTTTGCAATTACCGATTATGATACTTCTTACAGTAGCGTTTTGTCAGCAACTACTATGGGTTCAGGTGGAGCGCCTTTTGCCCCAGACGATATAACAGGTCTTGTAGGATGGTATGATGGGGCTGATACGGATGGTGATGGTACAGAGAATGAAGAAATTTCAATGGGGAATTGGATAGATAAATCCGCAACAGGAAATGATTTATTCAATTACAATGGTGCTTCCTTGAACACCACTGGCCTAAACTCAAATTACACTGTTGAATTTACAGGCAGCCAGTATTTTGGAGGGTCTGCACTAACGGCTTTGGATGCAGATTCAAATTATACAATAATCATAGTCAGTAAATCAGATCTTGATAATACTTTCCAAGCACTACTTACTACTGAAAGTGATGCATCGGGAGCAAGGGTTCAATTTTTTCATGACTCAAGAACGACCGCACGATTGTTCTCTTCAAATTCAGCATGGTACTTAGATAGGTCAGCTGATATTGGAACAAGTTGGATTTACACATATGTTACCAAAGATGGAACGACTTATCAAGCTTATGAGGATGGGGCCGCGCAAAATTCTACGACACAAGCTTTGTATGGTGCTAATACAGATTTGGTAATCGGAGCACAAAGTTCTTCTACAAATTTAGGTTTAGACGGACAAATAGCAGAGGTGCTTATTTACAACAAAGTTTTAAATAGTTCTGAACTCACGGACATCAACAATTACATAGGAACAAAATGGGGTCTGTAATATGAGTGAATGTCCATCAAAAAGTAAAGCTGAAGAGTTGATTTCGACCATAGGCAAGAAGGCAGCTATCACTTTTGCCAAAAGTAGGGTGAGGGGATACAAGCAAGACATAGTTGGGGAGGACTCAAAACTTTTGAATCAAAGGTTATGCTATTGGGAAAATGTAGTATTGGATCTTAAGAATTATTAATGTGGATAAGGAGTATTGGATCATAAAATTTTCAGAGCTAAAGACTTTAGGCGTTGCGGTGGGTTCTTTTATATGGGCTATTGCAGGACCCTATATTATTCCTATTGCGGATTTTTTAGCGATAGCCGCACTACTTGTTTTTGTGGACTTGATAACCGGTCTATTTGCCGCCAGGCATAGAAAGGAGAATATTCGATCTC
>CAZGGG010000124.1:0-5169 GCA_964525165.1 uncultured Saprospiraceae bacterium
AAAAGGTCTCGGATATTCAAAAACTGCCCGACGATAAAAGGCAGGTCGTCATGGCATTGCTTGATGCTTTTTTGAAGCAGACCAAGCTGCAGAGCATCATGTGAAAAGCCCCGCCGAAGGGCGAGGCTTTTCTATACAATCATTTTGTCAGTTGCTTCCCAAAACGGTAAGTAAGTAAAATCATCCCAATCAAAATCCAAATCACTCCAATTCCAACGAATACATCCTGGCTTCTGCTATATTCCTCATTTATTGAGCGATTGAAATAGTAGAAAAATGACATCGTTAAAGTCAGTATGAATACATACAGGGAAAGTAAAATAGCTAGCACATATACTATTTTCATGTTCGTTTATTTCAATTTTGGATGTTGATTTTTGTATTCCCGTCCCTCTTTAGAGCCTCTTCTATCAAATTGTTTAGCCTGTTCCATATTTCTCCACTATCTATAGGTTCTCTATGACGATATTGAATATCGCTTTCTCCTTTTTCATAAATAGTCGTTTGGGCTCCCCTTATCCTACCAGGGTTTGAAGTAGGTCCAAAAAATGTAACTGGGTCGTTATTCAACTGGTAATCTATTACGGTTGTGCTTTCATCGTCCACCTCTAAGCCATCTGCTTGATATGCGTTAAAATGAATGGCATCTGAGACAGTCCAACCTTGTTCTTTCAAATATTCAGAGACTCCTTCAGAAAATGCAGCTCCCATACTGTGGGTTACAAATTTTATGTCATCTACGTCTTTATCCAAACCATCGGTCAGGGTTGCAAGGTTGTTTTCTGCCCATTTACGTCCAGCACTTATTCTCGTACTGTTGCTTGATAGAGCCCCATGGTCAATGTCAGCGAAATAAGTATCTTTGTCATTGAGGTATTTCATTGCCCCCCTCACAAAAGCACTATTGCTACCTCCCCAATATCTTGCACCACCTTCAGGAGAACCAAAACCTTTGTAACCATTAATAAGTATAATACGCCTTCCATCTGGGTCAATGGCATTTATCGGATTATTGGCAACATACGCATAGGTAGATATGCTTGGATATTTATGTGCCAACGGATCCACCAACTAAAACCACTGCGCGACTTTTCGCCCAGCTTGACCACTAAAGATACGCCCTTTTTCCTTTCAACTGAAAGATTTCAATTGAAGGGTTCAGATGAAAGAAAAAAATTCATCCCTCGATTTTTAGTGGGTAAATAGCGGAGTGGAGCGCAGCGGAACGTAGTCTTTTGCCCACTAAAAATGAGGAGGTAATCCCGCTGCATAGTGGGAGAAGGCTGGCGCGGGATGTGCCGCGAAGGAGTAGCGACGAACACCGCTTTACTGCGCGTGGGTTGGCCTTCGCGGGTTAGCTGAACCGTTCGATTAACTTCTGTGGGTCATCAGCACCGTGGTCGATGTCAACCACTTCAACCCGTAGTTCCTCTTCGTAGATCGTAAAGATGATTCGGTAAGACCATTGTAAAGAGCGCCGATAAGTGATTTCTCCTTTGCTGATTTCATGCAACACCTCATGCGAGTAAGGCATCTTACTCAGTTTGCGGATGTTATCCATGATGTTTTTGCGAACGTGCCTGGCAATTTGATCGGATCGGGTTCGGCGCAGATAATTGGTGATTTGACGGAGGCCGGTCACTGCTTGAGGAAGCAGTACCACACGGTAAGTCTTTACCATCTCTCCATTTCTTTTTCCAGGTCTTCTAAGGTGATAAACTTGCCTTCTTCCCGGGCTGCTCTGACTTCTTCGTCGTAGAGTGCCTTCATCACACTGGCCCGCTTGGGGTTACCGTCAATATCATAGCCAATAATGGGATCTTCCTGCTCCTTGAGATAAGCATCCAACATGGAATGAACCACTTTCAAGAAGCTTTCATCCTGCACTTTTTCCAGGTAAGACTGGATTTCGGCTCTGATCTCTATGGCACTCATAAGCATTTGTTTGTTGGAAGATTGCTTAAAGTTAACGACTTTATGATAAAATAAGTTGCTCTTTTGCTTCAAGGCAGGCCTTTAGCGCCTGCAGATTGGCAAGTACGAACGAGATGAGATGAAGCCCTCTATAGAAACGGCCACCAAACTGGCAGCCGCCCTGGAAGTTTCGCTGGATTATCTGGTCGGTATCGGCGAGATGCAGGTCTTCGGCAAAAGCCTCCTGCGAAGGGTGGAAGAGCTGGCCAGCCTGCCTGAGCAGGACCGGCAGGGGATCCTCTTTTCCTCGATAGGCTGCTTAGGGATGCGAAGGCAAGGATGGCGTATCAGTGAAAAGCAAAACCTATGTCCAATGGACGGGACCTTTTTGATTCCTCATTCGGCACCTTTCTTCAATTTAAGCCGCCATGTTATAACCCATTAGACCGTAAAGCAGCAGAGATAAGATGATATAAAACATGTCACTCTTTTCCATGGATTTATTCTTCAGCTTGGAAAGCATAACTATAACAAAATAAAGGTTGATGATTACACAAAGAGGCACTAAAATTAAATTCATCAATCCAAGTTCCGTTCTCAGCTCCTCCCTAATCTTTCCTGTCAGAAACGCTTGAGCATGTAGAAGGTACAAAATGACAAGCACGCTCGTTCGGAGTAATTTTCTATTTTTTAAATTCATTGCTTTTCCTTTTGCGTGTTTTGGTTGTATATTTCCCCTGCCTTTATTGCTCGTTGGTCAGCATCGGCATCCATAAAAAGTTCATTTAACTCAGATCCGATCTTTGCTGCCGCCGGTGAAAATCCGGAGTCGTTCATCCAAGCCCCCCACATGAAGTTTCCGGCATCGTACAAATTAAATAACCTAAAGTCATCTCCGAACTTAAAGTAATGTTGGTTTTCAACATAGTGGGTCCTAAAGATGCCATCTTCCAAATAGACGTGTTCATCACCAGTTCCATCTTTACCAAAATAGTTTGGAACTAAATGACTCATCACAAAGTCAGCCTTACCATGTGATTTGAATGCAACGTTCAGCCAAGTCCCTTCCCCTGCTGCATTGATTGCAGATGCAAGCTCATTCTTCGATATGTTGAAGAAAACCCTGTCTCCTACCTCAAAATTTCTTGTTGAAATGTCTGAGTCCAAATTCTCAATATCGTTCAGATGGAGTACTTGGCCTGTTTCCTCCATCACGAAAAGATTAACAGGGTTGTCTGTCGGTTCTGTCCTTGACACTTTACGTGAAGAGTTCAAATAGATAATGTCGTCCGGCGCTCTACCATCGGGATCTATGAACCGAATCGGATTATTGACGGTGCTGTAGGCCGCCTGCACACGGTTACGGCGGATGGTACAGCTGCCCAGTTGCTATATGTCAAATCGCCTGTGCCGCTTTAAGCGGTAGGTCGTAATGCAGCTTCCCAGTAAGGAAACGGAACTTGCTAGTTAAAGGTCACCGTTTGAACCTTTTCCAAATTAGATAAAGCAGCCCCAAAAGAGCGATCGTCAATCCGTAGACCGTCAATAATGTCTGTGAAGATAAATTTAGCCAGCGCTTCATCCATAGCTGTCTCTACCGTGATTCTTAGACCTACATCAATTATACTTCCTTCATGCTTTCTGATCATCCCAAGTGCCAGCCAGCGCTGCTCTTTATCCAATAAGATAAACTCGTAAATAAAAAAGTCGCTTCCGATTTTAGGCTTAAACCACCTTGCGCTTTTTGAGGATAACAGTTCGGAAGTATCAATAGCAGCTACACTGTATAACATATTCAAATATTCAGATGCTGTAGATGCCACTGTATCTCCTTTACTAAGTATTCCAAAATAGCTTCTCGGACGGGACGGGATGTCAGCGAAGAAGACCGCCTTTGGTTTAGCTTCAACCTCCCAGTTCGAGGGATAATTTAGCTTAATCCCATTTTGATTGTGTACTGTCCATTCGACATATCTCTTATCACCACTAACTTCAAAAGCGTAAGACCACTGCCCTATTTTATAGCCATCCGAATACTTCCCCTGGCTATTTAGTTCAACTGATTTTTCCGTACCAAAATATAACCAAGGGCTGTTGTTTATTGTACCAATAGTAGCTTCTACTCTAGCTTGGGCTTCCGTTTTTGAGGATTGATTGCTATCGCAACCGCCGCAAAAGAGAAGAACAAGAGACCACATTGCTAAATTGAAATCTATTTTACTCAAGTACATAAACTATTCTTTCTTTTCTTCTTTAAAAGCTTTTAAGCTAAATTCATGACCTGACCTCCCCATATCAATATTTAACTTTAACTCAACCCCGTTTTCATTTGCAACTTCGCCATTCTTAGTTGCTTGGCTCCCATATATAGATGCGCTCAAGATATCATTCCCTGCTCTTACATCAGTTTTTTGAGTTTCAACTACTTTACCTGTAGCCCAATCGATCTGAATTGTCTCCACTAAGTTAATACTCAAATGTTTACCCAGATCTAAGCCAGCAGAGTTCTCAACAATAATATTTATGCTATTTTGCACTTGTACATCTAACAATGGCTCATTTATTACAACCTCGTTATTCCCACTATTTACAAATATCTGCTCAAAATGCGTCTGCGCGCTTAAAGATGACTCTGTTGAGAATTTTACCTCATGCGAAAAACCTCCGGTTCCTGAGGAATGCTTAACTTTTGAAAGTGGCTGATTATGAGTATGCGAAACAGATGCCTTCCAACTATCTATTTCATGTGCAGCTGCTTGGAACATCATTCTGAACCCTTCACCTATATAGTTTAACCCTGCATTAGCACCTCCGGTAGCGGGCCATTTCTGCACCCCATGCAAATCAATATGCGCCACCGGCTCATTCTCCGCATAATTATACGTATTCACCCAGGCGAACTCATCCGCAATCGGATCCACTCCCGTAAACCGCCCTATAGCCGCATCATACCACCTGAAGCCGTACTCATAAAGGTCCATCCCATAATCCCCATTTAGCTCCTTGCCATTATAGCGGTAGTCGTTGTCCGGGGCTACGGTGCTGTAGGCCGCCTACACATCGTTACGGCGGACGGTACAGCTGCCCCACCACGCCACAGCCTGCATAATCTCCAGCCCCTCTCACACCGGGGGACACAATATCCAAAATACATTCTAGCCAACCGTAGTGCAACTGCTACGGTCTTAATGCTGGCCGGATAGCTGCCGCGTCGGTATAAGCTACCGCCAACGGATGGGGTAACCCATTTAGGAT
>CAZGGG010000125.1:0-5098 GCA_964525165.1 uncultured Saprospiraceae bacterium
CTTTTCGGGCTGCGACGACCTCCGGCGGTGGATCATTGTATGTTGGCCTCAATCTGTCCTATACCTGGCCTGTCCGCCCCAAAGAAGAGGAAGACTCTCGGGAAGAAAGTCCCTTTTCCAAGGAACAGCTTGATGATTTTGACGGTAAAGGCTACCTCATCCTCAACGGAGACATCACCGATGCTGAGGCGGCGGCACGCATTCAAAAAGAGCTTGGTCCGGCGACCCAATTTGTGTGGATCATCAATACCACCCGGCTCGAAAGTGTCGCCATTCCCACCATTGGCGAATTGCTCAAAGTACGGGTGGTCAACAATCGTCAATTGAAAGATGTCGGCTTCCCTGATTTGGAGGAAGTCTATGAGCGGGTGGAGATCGAGAACAATCCCAAACTCCAAAGTGTCGCTTTCCCACAAATCGAGAAGATCTATGAAGTATCCATACGCGATAATGATCAGCTCAGCAGCCTCGAGTGGTCCCTCCTGCGCTCCTGCGGCAATGATCTGATCCTTCAGAATCAGCCTCTCTTGGATCAGCTTTCCTGGCCCCTTCTGGAAGAAGTCTATGGCACCTTGAGTGTGCAAGATCTAGCCAGCCTGCAAGATTTGCGCTTTCCCGCTATGGATACCCTGAGCGGGCATCTGAGTATCCAACAAAACGAGGCGCTCCAAATGGTTGATCTCAGCCCTTTGCGATGGGTCAAAGGGAATATCAGCCTTTCGGCAAATGGGCAATTACCGGGATTATGGTTGCCGGAACTCCGCACCCTGGATGGTGATCTCAGCATTCATGGCGGGGATGCGATGCGTCAGGTCAACGCTCCGAAACTCGAGCGGATCGGCGGATTTTTAGATATCAGTTCCTTGCCGGCCCTGGAAACTGCCCACTTTCCTGAAGTCCGTTCCATTGGTCGTTCGCTGAGCCTGAGTTTGCTTCCGCAAATGAAAACTCTCTCCTTTCCGGCGGTCGAAAGCCTCGGGGCTGACCTCAATCTATCAGCATTGCCACAAGTCACGGATCTACAATTTCCGAGTTTAGAAAGCATAGGGGGGAGTCTGCGATTGAATCAAGTCGAACGTTTGACAGAATGGGTCTTCGAAGGATTGCAGAAGGTGGGCGGCAGCCT
Source organism: uncultured Saprospiraceae bacterium (assembly GCA_964525165.1). GTDB lineage: Bacteria > Bacteroidota > Bacteroidia > Chitinophagales > Saprospiraceae > JAWLFI01. Next base: position 1,127 of record CAZGGG010000125.1, read on the forward strand.
GCAAGTCTCCAACAATTCCGCTCTCCGGCGACTCGCCTTTGCCGGATTAGACCGTATCGGCATGATCTCTTTATCCGGGAATACCCAACTGAGCGCATTTGAGGTGCCCGCTTTACAAGTTTTAGAAGGGGAAGCCCATGAAGGACTCCCCTATCAGGGGCATGCTGTATGGGTCGCTGATAATGGGAAGCTGGCCGAGCTCCGTTTCCCCTCCTTGACCCATAGTGGCGGCGCCTTGAGCCTTCGCCAGAACCACAGTCTGCGGAGCCTGGAAGCCCCACAATTGGCCGAGATCCACGGCGGCTTATCTCTCGATTATCAACGCCAGCTACAGGAAGTCTCCTTACCCCGGCTCGACAGTGTGTACGGGACGCTGCAGTTAGAGTCCAACGGACCCTTTGCGCAGTTCGAGCTTCCCCAACTACAGTATATTCAGGAATCCCTTATCATTCAGTACAACAAAGAGTTGAAACGCTTACGCTTTCCGCAGTTGCAGTACATAGGCGGAGACGCCCTGGCCGTCTTCAATGCGCTCGATCGCACGGTCATCGACCAGATCATCCGGGTCATGCGGCAATCTTACGATGAGGCCAGCACTCATCAGATCCAGCTCGAAGGCCAGTTACCGAAGGTCGTACCGAGTTGGCGGGCACGGCAGGAGCTGCAGTTTTTGGAAGAGCGGGGGTATGTTGTGGGGTATTGATTCAACGATTATTTGGGGATTTGATTATTTGGTTATGCGGGTATGCGGGGATTTGGGTATTTGGGTATTTGGGTATTTGGGTATTTGGGTAGGTAACAAAAAGTCCAGAGAAAATAGCTAATTCGAAAGCCCCCGACGAAAGCTTCGCTCTATCGGAATCTGCGACCCGGTAAGCTGTGCGTTTTAATGCCGACTGACGATAGGAACGTCAGTGAGCCTGTAGCTTGGGTGACATGCATTCATTGTAAGGCTTCTAGGTTGGGGATGGTGCGACCCCTTCAGGGTCGAAACACATTGCATACTGCGGGTTACAAATATTTGACCCCTTCGGGGTCAGTATTTTGAGTAAAAACTATTGTAGAAACGGTTAGCAACTGAAATTAGAATTATGGGTATAGAAATCATTGAATTGCTGCAACTCTTTCTGAGTCCCCATCATCCATGACCGTACTCAAAAATCATTAGGCACCCTGAAGGGGTGCAATATTTGTAGCTTCAATAAAGCGATCACATCCGACCCTGAAGGGGTCGTACCTTGCAGTGATTTTGTGATGAGGGTATTTGAAGATTTGGCAACTTACAACAGCTTTTGTGGTGAATGAAAAGACCCCGACGAAAGCTTCGCTCTATCGGAATCTGCGACCCGGAGGGGCTGTGGGAGCCGAAGGCGGCTTAAAGGATTTACTGGATTGGATTTACAAAAGCAGGAACGCATTGCAATGCGTTCCTACGAGATCGTTAAAAGACAAGGGCCCACGCAAATATTGAACACGATGGCCACGATGAGCAACAAAAACGAAGACGAAAACCAAAACCGATCGCAATTACTACGGAAGGTTCCGCTACAGGTTCATATAATTTATGAAGGTTTAAGGGGGTTAATAACTCAAAACAACAAAGGGAGCCGTTAAACAAACAAGCACCCTGAAGGGGTGCAATATTTGTAGCTTCAATGAAGCGATCACATCCGACCCCGTAGGGGTCGTACCATCCGGGGTTTTAGTGATGATGGGATAAAAACGAAAATAAAAACAAGATATCGTCACTGCACCCGCCCCGTTTACTCGGGGGGCTTGACCCGCAGTCCCATGGGTGTTGGAATCATTCCAATGAGATTGTGGGTCGGAGCACTGACGTTCGTTTCACTCTGTCTGCACAAACCTCCCTCAGGACAATACATTGTCTGCGAGGACAAAGGCGCAATGACATTTTATTATAAAGAAGAGGAGATAATTTTGGATTTCGGAACGCATTGCCATGCGTTCCTACTTTATAATTAAGGGAAACGATCTCGAACATATTTTAAATAACACATTCATTTCTTTCTTTCAGGCTGACCTCTCCCATGCTGAACAGGCTATTTAGGGTTTTTCAATATTTTAATAAGGTTAATAACTTTATGTATGCTGCCTAATAAGGAAATGAAAAGCACGTACTAAAAAGAGATTCCTCCCAGCTTTTGCACTGAGAGGAACCTCATTATAAGCTATAGACGATATCTTACTGTTTTATCACTTTATAAGATGCATTTCCTGCCTTCACTATATACATCCCAGGAGGGTAGGTTCCTACATCTAAATACCCTTGTCTTGGCGTACCATTGAATACGATTCTTCCTAAGTAATCAAAGATTTGTACCTCTTGATTTTCTGTACCTTTGATGAATAGTTTGTCAGCAACAGGGTTTGGATATACTTCAAGTTGACTCTTTTTATGAATACTGTCTTCTTCTATAAAACGTCCTTCAACTGTGCCTGTACAAATATCGCTTGATGGAGGCTCTGCTAAATGAATACTCGAGGCCGTATTCAATTCTAAATAGCCTGAATTTTGACTATAGATGATATAGTCCTCAAAAAGCCGAGGGGGATCAATTAGCCAATAATTATTTTGGGCTTGTATGTCAGAACTCGAAATTGTGTTTTCAATATTAAACAACATAGCGCAATGAGGAAATACAAATGGTGGATCCAGAAAGGGAGGACCTTCCCAACCTGGAGGCGTTTGAGCTAAAGTCCCACCATTTAAACCACTAGAATTATTAGCCGGCCCACTCTGATTCAAGCCCAATGGGTCTAAAGGAGTTACCGGATAATCATAGCACCATACAAAGCCATTGTATTCTGTTGAGGAGTTACCTTGAATATCCAATTGAACTACCTTTCCTCCAATACCAACATAATTGTTAATCATGTATGAGTCATCTAATTGAACATCCATTAAGTTTCCATAAATTCCGAATTTACATTCTCCGAAATTGGTGCAGTTCCCAGCATCAACCATAAGTTCGTGAGTCTCAATGTCATCCAAAATGCCATACATTAGTCTTTCGAACGTCGTATTAGAGCAATCAATCAGATCAACATTCCAAAGCGCCCAAATTCCGGTCGTACTACTTAAGTCGGAAAGTGCATTATTATGAAAATGGCATGCCTGAATTCTCAAAGTATTTGTATTTGCCACCTCTACACCTACATAAAAGTCCTCAAATTCTGTCCATTCAATATTTGCCTGGGCTCCTCCAACAGATATAATTCTTATTGCTTTATGTACATTTTTAAACTTACAATCTGTAACTGAAAAATTGACTGTACCAGCAACGTTGACTACCGGGGTATTTTCGTATGCATACACAAATCCATTTAATGGCTTTGAAATCATAGGATAGTTGCCTTCAAAGAGTATATTATTGAAGGTAAAGTAATCATTAGAACTCCCGCCTACAAAGCAGTTTTTGTCAAATAGGGCCTTACCATCTTCCATATGAAAGCTATAATTTCCAAAATTAATGCTCGCAGAATTTGACAATCGCAATAGTAGGCGACTTCGTGATACTGAAGACAAATTAAAATTCCCTCCATGATGCATCTTTCCTAAGCCAATAAACCACAGATAACCATCCGTAAAATGCATATTCACATTCTCCATTGTCGTTAAGCTGCCTTTAAATTGCAGATAACTATCTTCTCGCACATCCCATTGAATGCCATCATACACCTTTAAATTTCCTTGACCTGAGACAAGAATAGCAGATTGATCTTTTAGTGTCACCTTGAGGCCTGTAGGGAAAGTTACCTCACTATTATCCTCTATGATCAGTTGAGAAGCATGGTCTAAGTCCAATTCAGCTCCATCCTCTAAAATCAGAAGACCGCCTTCTTTTACGATTAATTTACTTGAACCATTGAGTTCCAGCCATGCTCCAGACTCTAAGCGAACTGTCGAATTCTCCTCTATGATGAGGTTACCATCATTGTTCAACTGCACAT
>CAZGGG010000126.1:0-4810 GCA_964525165.1 uncultured Saprospiraceae bacterium
AGATGGAGTGATGCCTGGTGCTTATGTGGCTTTGGATGATGTATGCTTACGGCGCAGCTGCTGCCAAGAAAAAGAAGTGTTCTCGGATGCGGTGCAAAACGGCTTTACCTTCACAACTACGGGCAATACGGTGACCGTTGACAATGATCTATTGACTCATTGCAGTGAACTGCGTATCGACTGGGGAGATGGTCAGACGGAGACGCTGCTGGCCAGCGATTTGAGTGTCAGCCATACTTATGCTACGGGGGCACAGTACAATATCTCCATCTTCGTCATGGAGATCGCTGAAGATGGCACGATCTGTAATGAGGATCGCTTCCTGCTGACGATTTCCGATACGGAGGAGCCTTATCATTCGGTTGATTTGCGTGTCTTTCCCAATCCGGTACGTCAAGAGGTAAATATGCAGTGGGAGACGCCCGGCGCTTTTCAGCGTGCGGTACTCCGGGATGCTAATGGTGCTCTACTGAAAACTACCGTGATTCCCAATATGGCAAATACGGCCACTATCGATTTGTCAGAGTTGCCAGACGGGTTTTATTTCCTTCAGCTGCTCCGGGCAGACGGCAGTCAAATTGCGCGGAAGCTGGTGAAGCAGTAATTATCAAATGATATGTGCAAAAGAACCGCCCTTGGGGTATACTTGAGGGTGGTTTGTTTTTTAGGTGTTGCACAAATAGGCACCCATAAGCGTTTTAATATATGGATATTTCAAATTACTATCTACTGTAAAACCAAGACCCATGGTAGCCTTTGAAAAACCAGATTATACCTTTCCTTTTTCTGTAGAGACGGAACGGCAGCACCTCCTGCAGCACAAAGCCAAACGGGGCATTCCCGATAAAAGAGAAGACCGTCTGCTCATTGCCACCTGGAATGTAGCCAATCTGGGGCTGCACGAGCGCACGGAAGCCCATTATCAGCTGATTGCGGAGATGATGAGCTGGTTTGATATAGTAGCGGTGCAGGAGGTCCACGATGATCTCAGCGGGCTGTACCAGTTGGAATCCTTCATTGGCTCTTCTTACGAGCCTATGTTCACTGACCGCGGTGGGAATGATGAGCGGGCTGCGTACTTCTATGACACCAGCAAGGTGGAACGAATGCCCATGACCGGTGAGCTGGCCATTGAGCCCGCTGCGCAGCGGTGGATTCGTCTGCCGGGTGTCGAACAGGCCTTTCGCGGTTTTGATCGCAATCCTTACATCGGCAGTTTTCAGTTTCGCAACTATCGGTTTATGCTGGTCAATGCACACCTTTTCTTCGGCGGCACGGCTTCGGCAGACCAAAATCGCCGGGCGCTCGAGGCCTACGCGGTAGGCCGCTATGCAGACCTGCGCCGGGACGATGAGCATGCCTTTTCTCCCAATATCATCGCGCTGGGCGATTTCAATATACCGATTGCCGCATCCGGAGACCCGATTTACGATGCGCTTTCCAAACGCGGGCTGACGGTGCCAAAGCACTCCACCCGGATTGCTTCCAGTATTTCCACCGATGCGCAGTACGATCAGGTAGCCTTTTTCCCAAGCCTGAAGCGCAAAATTAAGAACAGCGGGGTGTTTGACTATGACACGGCCGTTTTCCCTGAACTTTGGGGCCGCCTCAGTGAAGAAGACTTCAAGGCGTACTGCCGGTACTACATTTCGGATCACCGGCCGATGTGGGTGGAGGTGGATTTCGATTGATAAGGGGCGGGATCCCCCTTAGAATGGGCCTGGTTTTCAGGTTGGGGCGTCGTATTTTAGCTTGTCAGACTATAAATATTGATTCAACTCTTGGACCAATTGAAAAACAGTTGTACAGGGGTTTTTATCAGAAATAGCCAAATGAGCTTGCTCGTCGTGTAATTTTTTTGCTCGATAAATGGCTTTTTCTTGATTCGCATGCTCATCTTCCAAAAGAATTTGGTGTATCCTTTCACAAAAAGCCTTAGTTTTTCCATCCTTTGAATAATTGCATCCCCAAAGCTCACTTAGCCTTTCAAAATACTGACCCCTATTCCAGGGCGTGTCAATGTATTGATAATGCAAAACAAACCAAAGTTCGAAGGTGTCGTTTGAGTAAGCTACGTTGATACTGTTCTTGTAAGCCAGCTCTACAGCCCTATTGTAGTCTCCTTTTTGTTGGTTCCCTTGCTCCTGATTGATATCCATATCAAAAACCACCCACACTTCCTTTTCCTTTAGGGATTCATCAGATGTCAGAAGCTCAATGACACTTTCTACCAATTTAGTTTTCGATTGCCCCAGCCCGAAAGACTCAACCTGAGCATTTCCGAGAGGAAAAGATTTGAAATATTCTGGTTCGGTGTTCATGCCTTCGCACACGATATAAAAAGATTTGGCCTTAGACCTCGTCCCAATATGAGGTGGTTTCGTCTTAGTCAACTTTCTATTCCAAGCCTTTCCCCGGTCTGTTTTCTTTACTTTCCTACTCATTGCCCACATAGTTTTCAACAGCTCTTTCCAGGGCGGTTAGATTATGCGGAATAGCGTTGTACTTACCCATTAAGTAATCTTTCTCAAACGAACTGTCATTACGCACGCCTTTAAATTCTGCCAGAGCGTACAGTTCTGTAGCACCCGTGCTATCCTTTTTAGTGAAGGCGATCTGATCTCTTCTCAGCAATCGGGCGTCTAGCAAATTAGAGTCGTGGGATACAAAGATGAGCTGAGCATTCCGCTTGTTCGTATTGGGAGAATGGAAAAGCTCAATGATCTTTCTACTAAGATTGGGGTGCAGCCGGGCATCGAACTCGTCAATGACAAACAGCCCCCCATGGTCCAAAGTGTGAAAAAGGAAAGGGCTTAAGGTCGCTAGTTTTTTTGTGCCTTCCGCTTCCTGTGAGTGTAAGGTTAGAGGAACCTCTTTCAAGTTGCCCCGACTGTCTGTTGCCAATCTGTAAATGACCACATAGCCCGCTTTTCGGTTTTCACTGGGTTCCTGAACCATAGATATGCGCGATGTTGCTTCCGCTTTTGGAACATCCACTATGTCCAATCTGGATATTTTGGAGTCGATGGATTTTAAAAAATGGGTTAATCGCTTTGAAAAACTTTTATCCTGATCTAGTTTATTTAGCAGGACAACCCAATTGAAAGGGTCTTCAAGGCCAGACGAAACATTGATGTTTCTTAGGAAAGAGTGGTGTATACTTTTGGCAATACGACCGTTAAATGCATTGACTAGAGAAAGGAAAAGCACATTTTCGCGATACAAAGGAGATGCCTGATTAGTTTTGGGAACAAACGCCAACCCTTCCCGAAATTCTTTTTCGTTGATCTTAATTTCATCGCCCTCTCTTTTAAAATAGTACCGTTCTCTTATTTTCGACGCTTTATCCGAAGTGAGGGGTTTTCCAAACAGCCATTCCGTAATTATTCGTGTTTTATCAGCTTCAAAACCGTATCGATACTGTACGCCCTCGGCAATAAAGGCGACCTGAAAGAAGCTGGGTTCATGGTGGGCTTCTTTTTGGAATAAGAATGGGACGATCTCTTTCTGTAGAATCTGCTCATCCTTTATGCATTCACGAATGATCCTGATCATACTCCGAAACCCCCGGATCAAATTGCTCTTGCCGCTTCCGTTTGCACCAAAAATAGCCTTGCTTTTCAGTAGGCTGAAATCTTCCCCTATCTGAAAAAGATTCTCCTGATCTACTTTCGGAAATTTGGACTTGATGGCGGCCGACTGCATGTGCAGTGTCTGAATTTCATGAAAAGACCAGAAGTTACCGAGGTTAAATTCAATGATCATAATCGAATTATTTGTGTGTATTTCACAAATATACGAATAAAATTATTAAAATACTTGTTCTTGGAGCCGCGAAGAGCGCCTGTATTAGACCACAGCAGAACTGGGTATGGCCTCAAAGACCGGTTCAAAAACCAAACAGCTTGTAATAGGATTCCTTCCCAAGGTGGTACAAGTTCTTCTCGACCAGCGCTTCCAAATCGCTGCCGGAATCAATAGTAATCCAATCGTCAATGGAGCCCCGGTAGCAATACCTTTGGAAGATAAACTCCCGCTCGCCTTTGCGATGAACAAGAATGATCCGCATTCTTTCCTCGTAACGTGCGAACTTGTTCAACATCGCACCAGGGTTTTCCCGGGTACCAGACATAAAGCCTCTCAGTATTTCTGATCCTTCAGTTGTGACTCCTCTTTCTTTGGTATATATGCGAATTTCATCACCGCAGATATCCAGCTTGAAGTCATGCAGCGACTTATTTCGACGTAATTCCTTTCCGATAGCGGCTATCTCCGCTTCTTCAATATGACTTTCTTTAATTTTGCGGATATAAGCCTGCCCGGAATCGTATTTTTCAAATACCTCGTACCCCACGGGCACTTCTTGCAGGCATTCGGCATCTTTCTTCTGGGTCAAATAGTACGTGGTGTTGCCTTTCTTTGTGATCCGCGATTTAAGGTAATACGTTTTCCCTTTTGTGGTTTTGAATGTGAATGGCATGTTACATTTAATTCGTTACGGCAATAGCTGAAGTTAGAGAATTGTGGAGCAATATAGTAGGAAAAAGCTATTCTGACTTTGCCTAATGTGTGTATGAAACAAATTGCGCAAAACAGAAAGTGATACCGTAGATTATATACGCCATACGAAGTGACCACTAGTGGATTGAGTCATAAACCTTTGACAGTTAAAGGTCAGGCACCAAAAAGAGATCAAGCGTGAGAATACTATCAATTAATTCGGTCTAGTTGCACTAGCTATCAATACCGGGGGCGACCCTCTGCATTTAAGCGCTATGGCTGCTGGGGTAGAGCTTCCCGCTCTGCTCCA
>CAZGGG010000127.1:0-4788 GCA_964525165.1 uncultured Saprospiraceae bacterium
CTTCGAATAGGTTCAGTCTTGAAGGGCTTTTGAATATTGGACTATCAGAAAGGAGTTGGCATTTTGCGAGTGGGCAGTACTCAGTGAAAAAACCAAACAAGCTCATAATGAGTCAATTTTGATAGCAAAGAAGCTAGACGCTGATCAAGTTCCAGTATAGTTTGAGAGTGATTCACTTTTTTAGTCAAAAACCCTTGAAAAATGTTAAATTTCAAATGAAAGTTTACTTTAAATTTGGATGTACCTAAATAAATTTTTTATATTAATAATCTTAAATTTTAAATAATGAAAAAGCAATTCTTTTATGTATTAGTCGGTTTTTTATTTTTCGCTTGCTCCGATAGAGATTTAGAACTAGTTGATTCTGATAGAGTCGAAAGTGAATTTGTGGATTCTTACGATCCAGCTAATGTAGACAGAACTAGTTTTACCAAACTAAATCGCAATAAGCAAATTGATTTATGGCAAACATTGACTCCTAAAAAGAAGTATGAATTGTGGGCTCAGAAATATGATGCAATGTCTATCAGATTTCGTGATGATGAGGCCGTTTCCAAATTTTTAAATGAGATCCTGAAAGTTTGTTCAACCTTCACTCTTTGAACAAGAACCTTCAAGTGAAGATGAGATGTTTTTTGATGAATTAGTGAGGAAAGCAATTGAAGAGTGGAACTTGCCAAAATATTTTGTTTACCATACGGTCTTTAGTTTAGAGGATTATCCCGATGTTTCCTTGAGAGGAAGAGATGCTGGTTTTACATATCTTGGTGATGAAGATTTAGGAAAGATGTGTGAATGTAGAAAGGGGGCGTGGTGCGATTGGGCAACTTTTGGTGACATGGAGAACTGTGATAACCGAATGTGTACACGAATAATAGGTTGTGGTTATATATTGCTCTTCGAATGTAGGGGACGTTGTCATTCCTAGATTTATGTTTAGCTCAATATTCAAAATCGAAAAGTTAAGGACAAGTAATAAGGTCATACTTGCCTTATTGCTTGTTCTTCATGTCTTATACTCATTTTACATAATCCTAGTTAAGGAAGACTTCTTCGTGAATCTGCCGCTTATCGTATTTCTTCAAATTATTCTATTAATCATTATAGGCTGGAGAAAAAGCTGGGCGGTGTTGGCTGGAATAGGTATCTACCTATATTACTTTCTCCTTGTCTTAGAAGACTTTGATAAGATTCTCTTTGCTGACAATTGGAAAATGTTTATCCCTCATGCAGGAGCAATCTTTTTAGGACTTCTTGTTGCTTATCCTATCCGAAATTTCAAATTAGAAAGAGGAGTTTTAGCATTTATTATTCTGCTTTTTATTCAATTCATTATTACATTCTCAGTTCAGGAGCTTGCCGGAATATTTCTTTTTTATCCATTATTGGTTTTTGTTGTTTCTGAAGTGATCTTTGGTGATGTGAATGATAGAAGGAATCTAAGGGTATTTGTAATGCTCACCATCTCTTTACCCATAATTCTAAAGCTCATTGATGGATTGGATTTAGGCATTGTAATCGCATTGATATCATCGGCCCTAGGAGGATGTTTGATCTATCTTAAACGTAAGGCGGCTTTTGGGCTCAAATTATTCGTTGCATTTCTCCTGGGAGGGGTGATATCCTTTATGTTTATCCACTATAATTTTTTCAAATTTCCTCAAGATCATGATGTGCCGATGGGTATTATGCTTGAGTATAAAGACTCTTTATATCAGTTGTCCGACTTAGAGGGGGACATAAAGGTTTTCGATGTTTGGCATCGCTACTGTGGACCTTGTATTAGAGGTTTTCCTAAAGTTGAGGAGGTGGCTCAAAATTATGAGGATGACCCGGATGTTCGCTTTTATACATTGGCTGCCCCGCTGAAGGATACATGTTCAATACCTTCAAGGCAACTATATGAGCGTTTGGGAGTTGGGGTAGAAGATGGGTATCTTCAAGAACAATGGATGGCAGACAGCTTAGGCGTTGCTTTCTATCCTACCACCTTGATTGTAAAAGACGGCAGGATTCGTTACAAGGGGTCACTTTCAACAAGCGCTTATAATTATTTCAACCTGGATAGAGTCATTCATAGATTAAAAGATTGATACTCGCTTTGGTTTAGTTCCAATAACTCCCAAGACAGCCACATCTCCATAGCAGGTAGTTGTATTTGATGGATATCCTCTAGGGCAGAAATAGGGAGGGGCACTAATAAGCTCGCAGATTCATCTGATGATCCGGTTCTGACAGGTTCTTCATTAAGGATGACCAAAACGTATTTTTAGAGATTAATTCGGCCCCCATACGCCTTAAATGACCCGTCTCCATTTGACAATCAATAAGGGTGAACTCACATTTTTGTAAATGCTGAGCCAGTGAAATCAAGGCAAACTTCGAAGCATCTTTTTTGCGGTGAAACATGGATTCCCCAAAAAAGATTTTCCCAATACTGATACCATATAAGCCTCCGATCAAATTCGAAACCTTATCCCAAACCTCAACAGAATGCGCGTATCCTTGCTCATGTAATTCTTCATAAGCCTTGACCAGATCCGTATGGATCCAAGTCCCTTCGCCGCTTTCAATACGTACTTGTTTGCACTCATCCACCACCTTCGAAAAGGCCTGATTGAAGGTAGCTGTGTATTTTCCCTGATTGAAATAAGGACGCATACTCTTTTGAACTTTCACCTTTTCAGGAAAAAGTACCATTCTAGGGTGAGAGAACCACCATAAAATAGGATCCCCTTCATTGAACCACGGAAAAATACCGAACCGATAGGCCAGAAGGAGTCGTTGTAGCGAGAGATCAGCCCCTATAGCCAAGAGACCATCCGTCCTACTGTGCACCATAGGATGTGGAAAAGACAACATCCGTTTTTAGTGATCTGCCTTCTGATGTTCAATGACCGCACTTAAGCCACGGTCTACTAAAGCATCTTTAAAAGGACGTAAAGTTTCAAAAGGAGCCGTTTTCACAATGGCTTTTCCTTTGTAGTGAATGAGTAAAGAAAGCTGTTCGGATTGCTCCGGTGTATGGTTTAATACTTCTACGAAACACTGGATGACCCAATCGAAAGTATTGAAATCATCATTGTACACGATCAGTTCTGCCAGGTTGCCCTGACTAGTGATTTCCTCTACGAGGACGTCTTCTGATTCTTTAGTACTCAATAAGGGTTTCATGCATTAAGCTTCTGAAGTGATGATTTAATCTCCTCAAAATTAGGAAGTTGACCGGCATCTTCCAAAACTTCAGCATACTGAATCACGCCTTTTTTATCGATTACGAAAGCTGCTCTCTTAGAAACGCCCTTCATATCGAATACAAAATTGTCATACAAGGCACTATAGGCACGACTGGCTTCTTTATTGAAATCGCTCAGAAGAGGATAAGGCAATTCATTATCTGCTCGGAACTTTTGAAGCGTAAAAGGACTATCTACGGATATTCCATAGACATCGGCATTCAGATCTGCATATTCTTGTCGTTCATCTCTGACCGTGCACAATTCGGTAGTGCAAACAGAGGTGTAGGCTAAAGGAAAAAAGAGTAGGACTACATGCTGATTTCTCGGAAAATTTAAGTCTACTTTTTCCAAGCTATCATTCATGAGTGTTAAGTGTGGGGCGGTATCGCCTTTTTTTAGGGACATATATAAGATATTTATGGGTTGTAAATAATAAATATAACCCATCTTAAGGGATCATGTTTATGGAATGGCCATATGTTTTGCCGATGACAAATTAGAAAAGGCATAAGCTCATTCTTCCAGGATTTGGTTAGCTTCAATGGAAACTAAAAGAAGGCCATGGCAGTTATATTTTTATTGATTGAAATGAATCAAAAATGGACGAAACGGATGCAAAAGAACCGCTTGAATCCTATTCGGGATATACCTATGTAGATTATGTAAACTTCTCCTTCGATGATATGGTAGAACTCATCAGGGGTAAGATTTTTAAAATGACTCCTGCTCCATCAGCCTCACATCAAAGAGTGAGCAGAGAGTTGCTGGTTCATATTGCAGATTATTTGAAAGGCAAACAATGCGAAGTCTTTACTGCTCCTTTTGATGTGGTATTGCCTGTTCCGGGCAAGACATTTGAGGCCTCTGACCGAGTCGTGCAACCCGATATTTGTGTGATTTGTGACCCTTCCAAGATCAGAGAGCAGGGGTGTTTCGGTGCACCGGATTGGATTATCGAAATCTTATCTCCGCATACAGCCAAGAAAGATTTGCAGGATAAGTTCAGTTTATATGAAGAATCAGGTGTAAAAGAATACTGGATTGTGGAGCCACGGAATCAGACAGTGGAGGTTTTCCTGCTCAAAGGGGGAAGATACGATCGCATTCAAACGTATGTTTGTGATGATATGGTGGCTTGTCAAAATTTTGGAGGGTTGACAGTTTCACTAAAAAATGTGTTTGAGAATTCATAAACTTAGTTTATAAATGAAATCAAAAATTGAAAAGGATCAGGCAAATGAGCCTTTTGATGTATACCATATAGGATATACCTATGCAGATTATTTGAAATTCTCCTTCGACGAAATGGTCGAAATTATCAGGGGTAAGTTGGTGAAAATGAGTCCGGGACCCTCAAGCGTTCATCAGCAGATTTCCATGGCATTAAGCACTGAGATCTTCAATTTTTTAAGAAATAAAGAATGTAAAACCTTTACCGCTCCTTTTGATGTGGTTTTACCGGTTGAGGGTAAGTCATTCGAAGCTTCCGACCGGGTCGTGCAACCCGATATTTGTGTGATTTGTGACCCTTCCAAGATCAGAGAGCAGG
>CAZGGG010000128.1:0-989 GCA_964525165.1 uncultured Saprospiraceae bacterium
TAGATGAGTCAGATGTAACAGACTCCTCATTTACTATAGGTGATGAAAATCCAACATATATAGGAAAAGCTTGGGATGATGTTCTTACTGATCCAAATGCTACAGGATCTTGGTATGCTTATTATGGTAATTATCAAAATACAGGATGGGTAGGACAGAATTTTGGTTCAGGTAATGAAAAAACAATTAAAAAATATAGAATATATAATGATAATGCAAATACCTCTCCAAGATCGTGGACTTTTGAAGCTTCTACTACAGGAGATTGGACAGGAGAGGAAGTTGTTTTAGATACCCAAACTAATTATGATTTCGATGCTTCTTTGGCATGGCATGATTTTGATGTATCTAATGATACTGCTTATCAGTATTACAGAATAAATGTTACTTTAAATAATGGACATGTAACCTATTTAGTTGTTCGGGAAATTGAATTTTGTGAAATTAATTATACATGTAAAATCACTCTTTGGGTATCCCGGTCAGATTGGATAATTTCTAGTTCAGAGGATACTATTCTTTTTCTGTATTATGATTCTACACAAGATGATAATACAACTTATGTAGGTGACCCCGGTGATACAGCAGCGCAGAATGTTTGGAATAGTAATTTTGTTGCCCGTTATGGCATGGCCCAAGATCCTTCTGGTGGAACAGATTGTATTATTGATTCAACCGCAAATGCGAACCACGGAACACCATATGGTAGCATGACAAGTGATGATTTGGTTGATGGTGAAATTGGAAAGGCAATAGATTTTGATGGTATAGATGATGTAATCGAGATCACTGGAGCTGGTTTAAATAATTTAGCGGCTGATGATTTTACAATTCTGTATTCGTTTGTTTCAAATGCACCAGATGACGATGCCCGACAGTTGTTTTCTAAACGGTCTGATAGTGGAGACCTTCCTGGCATTACAAATTTCCATGAAAGAAGAGATGACAGAGAAGATGAGACAGTACAGGCATCATGTGATTTTGGGGCA
>CAZGGG010000128.1:999-1747 GCA_964525165.1 uncultured Saprospiraceae bacterium
TTCAATTTCGGATATTCCTTCCTTTTTCTCTTCGGATGAAGTCATCCGGACCTCCTGTGATCCCTTTTCGGGATTTGTTCATCGTTTCGGCGCCCAGCGGCGCGGGTAAAACGACTACGCAACGACTTTTTATCGGGTTGCTCATGTTCGATCTGGGACTTTGATCTCTTTATATGTAAATGGTTCTTTGATTGAAAGTGATGACTCTGCAGGTAATGATGCGGATATTTCAGATACCATTACGCTAAAAATAGGATCTAATCGCACAAAAGACGATAGTTTTTTTCAAGGCCAACAGTCCGATTATATCATTAGCGATTCAGTAGGGTTTTCTGCAGATTGGATCAAAGCCGATTACTACGCCCAAACCAATACCCTTTTAACTACAGGCTACCTTGCCCATAAATGGGGGTTGGAAGCAAACCTTCCATCTGATCATCCATATAAATCAACTGCACCAACAACATAAAGGAAAATAAAATGGCTATTGAAGCAAGTATAGTTGTAGTATTCGGAGAACAAGAACCAGGAGCTGATGACATAGTTGTTGTCGAATTTGATCCCACACATCCTAATAATTTAGATACTGAAGGAAAATTAAAATCTGTTTTTGATCCTGATGATCAACCTGTTTTTTTATTACATCATTCAGATACATTAAGGGTGGTGAATGTTCTTTCTTCTTCAGGATCTGTTGGAGCTATTGGGGCAGGACTCACGCAAAGTAGAACAAAAGATGTCCAATTTG
>CAZGGG010000128.1:1757-4714 GCA_964525165.1 uncultured Saprospiraceae bacterium
TTTGTTAAAGTAGGTGATAAATCTTCTTTGGGATATGATAATGTTTCTCTTGGATCAACTCTTTGGGTAGGTAATGAAGGGGTTGTTTCTTTGGTAAATGGAAGCGAAGTAAAATTGGAAGGAGGAACTGTTCCTTGTATTGGGATTCAATCTTTTATAGTTACTTTTCAGGGACAATATATGGTTACTCCTCCAGTTTTAGAATTAGAAGCAGATGAAACCTATGAGATTTTGGTAGTTGTTTATATGGAGGTTATATAAATGATTGGAATTAAAGTTTGCAGAAATTCTACTTTTCCAGGAGAATGTCGTTCTGATGATCCTAATTTAAATTGGGGCAATGATATTTCTGATCCTTTATTGACTGATGAAGCAGTAGCAAAGGAAAGAGGTAGAGTAGAAATTGATTCCTCTTATACTAACAGAGTAATTTCTGGAATAAATACTGCAAATCGGAAATATATTCCTATGGGAACAATAGTAGGAATCAATGAAGGTGGCGAAGTAAAAAACGGCATGTTAAAATCAGCTAAAATTTCCTTGGTTAGAGAACGAGAATCATTTGCTACTGCAACCGAAATGATTTTTGAAAGGAATAGTGATGAATCTTAATGATTTGGTAAATAAAAAGGAAGATGAACGAGCTATTATAGTTACTATTTCTAATAAAATCGGAAATACTTCTTACCAGGTAAAAGATAGCAGAGGTAGAAGATTTTCAGTAGAGGGTGATCCAAGTTTTATTGTAGGTCAGACAGTTACAGTAAAGAAAGGCATCATCATTGGCAAGAATAAGAGTTTGAAATCCTTCAAAGAATTTGTAGTTTAGGAAAATAAAATGGGTAATTATTGGGATCCTGCCAAAGTAAATGCTGCGTTATTTGAGCTTCAAAATAGTAATGAGAGAGCTTATGCAACAGGTGCTGGTACCACCATGTCTGCTATTAGTGAATTGTCTATTACTTCAGGAAAAAGATATGTAGAATTACATGCAAATATAGGGAGTAGTACTTTATTTGGCATTTGTACTTCAAGTCATAATGCAGATGATAGAACAGGATTCACAGCCCATTCTTGGGGTTTAATGGGTAATAGTAGGTTGTATCATGATAGTGTTTTAAATAGATATGCTACAGGTTATTCAGGTACACCTATTCTTCAAGTTGCAGTTGATATAGATAACAATAAAGTTTGGTTTGGAATTGATAATACATGGGTCGAATCAGGAGATCCTGCAAATGGAACCAATCCTCAATATGAAGATGTTGATATAACCGGAGAAATATTTATTTGTTTTAGTCTTAGGTATGATGGGGAATATGTGGATATTATGGTAAATGATGATGAATTTACTTATACTCCACCAACAGGGTTTTCTGCTTTAAATGCATCATCTACAACTGATTTAACCTCTACAAATATAGAAACCTCTCCTGCAGTAATTTCTTCTCCTTCAAGTATTTCTGAAAATAGAAGATTTAATAACTTTCAACTTACGAAAATAGAAACAGCACCAGAGTTGGGTTGGTCAGGTACGTGGACCTATAGAATTCCTATAACTATTGACCATACTAAGATAGATTCAGATTTAACTCATTTTCCTGTGCCCATTATAGTAATCGGAACTGATGCCGAAGCAGTTATAACTGAATTAGGAAGTAACAATAAAAAAATTAAAATAATTAATTCTTCAGGTATTGAATTATATTGTGAAATAGAAAGATGGGATACAACAAATAATAAAATATGTCTTTGGGTTTCAAGATCAACTTGGACACTTTCAAGTACTGAAGATGAAGTAATTCATCTTTATTATGATTCTACTCAAGCAGATAATACAACATATATAGGTGATTCTGGAGATACAGCAGCGCAGAATGTATGGAATAGTGATTTTTTGTTTGTGTGTCATTTGTCCAATCTTGTTTCTTCTGAAAGTTGGACTTCAGCAACTTTACATGATATAGGTAGCAATCAAGAAGGTTTAGATGGATCGGCAGCACAAGGAACACCTGTAGATAATGGAGATTATTATACTTTTGATGGAATAGGAGATGGGCTTTATTGGGGTTCTGATTATGGTGATGAAACTACTATAGAAATAAAAGCTAAATTTAGGATTCATAATAAAGCTTCTGGTAGTTATCAATGTATATGGAAATCTGGTGGATATGTTAATGGGTTAGGAGTAGGACTTGACGGTTCGGGTAATTTAGGTATATTTGGAAATATTAGTAGTTCTCGTACTTCTTTAACTATTCCAGCTATCAATGTGCCAGAGGATACTTGGGTAGAAGCTTATTTTTCTACCACTAAGGTAACTTTGATCAATAGTTCTACTTCTGAAGTTATAGATGAGGTTATAGGAACTGTGACTCCTGGAAATGGAGCAGCAGATGAATCTATAGGATATAGTAGAGATCAGTCTCCTTTTTCAGGAATTGCTTCTTCGGGTGATTATTTTGATGGTGATATAGATTGGGTTGATATAGGAGCACAAACTGTTAGTTATACGGACACACCAAAAGATTCGTCTGCAAATTCACATTCTATTACTTTAGTAGGAGAACCTACTCTTACAGAAGGTTATGTTCCTGGAGGATCATCTATTTCATTTTATGATGATATTTATTTAGAAGTAGACACTACTCTTATTACTCCAGCCCAATCTACAATTTTAGCAATGCATTCTCAAAATTCAGGTCAATTAGCGGATGCTACTGTTTTTGAACAAAGAAGTTCAACTACAGGTGGAGGACAATTTGCTACTTTATTATTTGATTCTTTCGGAAAGTATGATGGGACTGGTGTATCTTATGATACTGGAGGAACAAGTAAACATTTAGTTGCAATTAAAGATAATTCTAATGCTGAATTATTTATGGATAATGTTAGTCAAGGAACTTATACAGGTTTAGATAGTACATTACCTGATAGAAAAGCTCTTATAGGAGCTA
>CAZGGG010000129.1:0-4694 GCA_964525165.1 uncultured Saprospiraceae bacterium
TCGAAGAATCTGATCGATGTTTGCTAAAAGCATCTGCTTTTTTCCCTCAGGGATATTGAGCACATAATTATCGCCGGGGACAATGTCCTGCCTGAGTTCAGGATTAAGCTCCTCCAGAATTTTTCTATCAATTCCCGTAATCTTGGCGATATCATAGAGGTTATTTATTTTTGTAACTGTAAGAGGCTCAAATTTTATCGGTGACTCGACTATAATTTTTTCCAGTCCATATTTTTCTAAATTATTGACAATATGTAGTGTGGCTAAAAATTTGGGTACATAGCGTGCGGTCTCCTCGGGTAGTTGCGCATAAAGATCCCAAAAGTTATCCAAGTAATTGATCTTCTGGTTTCGGATAACTCTCAAAACCCTGGTTTCCCCACAATTGTATGCTGCAAGAACAGTAGACCAATCTCCAAACAGGCTATGAAGCTCTTTTAAATAACTAATGGCGGCCTGTGTCGATTTTTCTGGATTCAGGCGCTCATCAATGTACTGGTTTCGACTGAGTCCGAATTTGTAGCCTGTTGAGGGAATAAATTGCCATAATCCTAAAGCTCGCTGTTTTGAGAGCGCTTTTACCATGAACCCACTTTCAACTAAAGGTAGCCATGAGAGTTCTTGTGGGAGACCTTCTTTTACAAGCATATCAACTATCGTTTTCCTGTATTTCCCGGATCTTTTATACGACGCTATGAAATGGTTTCTCAGTTCACCCTTAGTATATAGATCTATCTCATGTTGTACCTTTTTGTTTATGGTCAGAGGAATCTCTTTTTGACTACCTTTTATAATTACCTTTCGGGATGCATAAATTTCGTAGATGCGCTTAGTGATGACAAAGCGCATGTCTTCTTTTTGCCGAATCAGATTTTCATTTTCGCACGTGTCGATTTTTAGAATAACTGAATATGCTCTATCAAGTAAGTCGATTGCTTTATCAGGCTCACCATTTTGCCAAGATTCCTGCGATTTCTGGCAAAGTAAAAATGCCTGCTCAATCATTTGCTGAGCGTTTTGCTCTGAATTATCCGATCTATCATCGGATATAATTTTCTCGTTGCAAAAATTTTTGAGCCCTTTATTTTCTAATTGCTTATTCTCTATTCCTGCCTCGACCCTAATATCGCAATTATCGTTGGCATCAATTTGCACAAAATTTATTTTGGTCGATAAATTTGCATAAGTACGGCAATAATTATTTTGTGCGAAATCAGCCGAACCTGCCATTGGCAGAATCAATAAAATAACAAAAAAAAGTAGTTTAATTTTCATTGCTTTTATCTCACAAAACGTCATTTTAATTGCTTATAATTTAACAGCACAAGGCTGTTGGTATTTTACAGAAAAAAATATAGCCTTGATGCCGAATATAAAATTTGTTTAAAACATTTGACTACAAAAATTGTGCCAGGGAATAGTAAAAATGAATAAAGCTCGAATTTACTGAGGGTTACAAAGACAAACCGATCCTAATAGGAATAATAGGTTATAAGGTTTTCTCAATATTATAGAAAATACTTCCTGTTTATTAAAATATTATTGTTCTTCACTTACTTGACTTTACGACTGTATTCCACCAATAAATTTTTAGGAATAGATTTTACGTGATTTAGACAATCAGTCATTTTTTCAGTAAGTTAATTAAACTTTTCAGAGCTTCCGTTCCGTTCTTTAACCTTATCTCCGTAATATCTTTTCGTAATATCATCGAATTCAAAATTCTCGCCCAAACTGGCACGGACGATGCTTAACACTTATTTACTGCGAGGATGCCAACATCATATAGTTGACTACCCTATTTTACGAATGCCTTCGCATACATCAAACTATAGCATTGGTATGTGTAAAATAATTACAGATTCATACAAAATTTTTGACCTATATATTTCTCTGAGGTCTTCATTCGTATTACTTCAAACGATAGAGCAGGACAGATTACCGGACAAAGTCATACAGGGCGCTGATATGATCTGATTATTTTTTTAATTTTACTTTACAGTCTTCTGGAATTGTTCTGGTTCAGTATTTAAACTTGATTTTTGAAGCGGACGTCAAGAGGGGGCGGAAATGAAAAGGATCATCCGTTTTTTGAAGATAGCCATCTTATCACTATTTGGGGCAAGCACAATTTTATTGGTTGGTGGGGTTCATTTTTCTGCTACCGGTATTATTCAATCGCCTGTTTTTCTCGAACCGTCTTATCAAGGTGATGAATATTTTGAGGAATTGAATCCGAAAAGCGATTACTTTTGGCCGTATGATGATATCTTACAAGAAAAAAACGTTCCCGAAACAATTCAACTGTGATTATAAACGTTCAATGGTTGGGTACCCTATCTACATACCACGGCAACCGCGACAATTGATCAAATCAGGGTCTTATCTGATATTTCAACGATTCTTTTGCATTAGCAATAATGCCGAACATGGTGTCTCTGAAACCCCGGCGTTCAAATGATCTGCAAACCGAGACTGGAAGCGATCAGTTCCACAGCGAAAGCGGCGCTGCGGTTCTTGTGGTCGAGGATCGGATTGACCTCGGCCACCTCCAGGGACGCCATGCAGCCCCTCTCGGCGAAAGTTTCCATCAGCAGGTGGGCTTCGCGGTAAGTCAAGCCGCCACTCACCGGGGTGCCGACGCCCATGGCCACCGACGGGTCGACGCTGTCGATATCGAAACTGACATGAATGTGATCCGCTTTCCCAACCAATCGGTCCAGCACCTCGCTTGCGACACTCTGGATTCCCATGCGGTCGATGTCCGCCATCGTGTAAAGGGATAGGCTCATGTTGCGCACGGTTTGCTTTTCCAGCCGATCGACGCTGCGCAGGCCGATCAGCGCACAGTTTTGCGCTACCACCTTGGGGGCAAAGCCCATGATGTGTGTCAACGCAAAAGCTCCCAAGCCGAGTGAAACCGCCATCGGCATGCCGTGGATGTTTCCCGAAGGCGTGGTGGTTTCCAGGTTCATGTCGGCATGGGCATCGATCCAGATAACCCCCGGCGTTTTGCCCTTTTTGCGGCAGTGGGATGCCACACCGGCAATGGTACCGATGGCCATTGAATGATCACCGCCGATGACCATTGGAAATTGATCCTGGAAAAGCGCATTTTCAACCCGCCTGGCCAGGGCCTCGCAGCTACCGACAATATCGTCGAGGTACTTCAGATGTGGGTTGTCGCGGGTCGAGCGCTCTTTGACCCGAACGGCAATGTCCCCCGCATCCTCGACCCGGTAGCCGAGGGCGGCGACTGTTTCCAGCAAACCGGCGATCCGGATGGCTGCCGGCCCCAGATCCACCCCCCGCCGGTCGGGGCCAAGATCCATCGGGAAGCCGATGACCTGAATGGTTTTGATCTCCCCTGCGGCCATTGCGGTAAGTTCCTTTCCATCCCCTGTTGCGCCGCGGCGATTGATGCTTGACAGCGCGGCATTCTTTTTTACTTATGGGCTAACCATTATTCTTAATGGAACCGGTGTTGTTTTGCAAGTGTCCGTGTCCAGCGGACCTTCGGGCGGGTCAGGGGAGGCTTGACTGTCAGCCGGGACCCGCGAGGTGATTGCCGTCCACCTGCCGGATGATTCATTCGCCGTGTTTCGCAAAACGACCTACAACAGGGCCTTTCAGCAAGGACGGGGAACGTTCTTTGCTGACAAGTGGGCACAAATCCGGCACTTAAAGCGCATGCCCCACAATAAACATTGCTTTGGCGCATAACGTGCTTAATTATTCCAATATTGCAGGTCTGAATATACTCAGGCACCTTGAACTATTTTAATGATACCAAACAAATTATTGTTCTAAAAAGGAGAAATAGCCATGACAATACCCACAGAAAATGTCGGATCCCTCCCCAGGTCCTCAAGGCTTCAGGCCGCGATCGCCAACTATGATGCCGGGAAGATCACCCGACAAGAATTGGAACGCGAGCAGGACGCCGCTTGCCGCGATTCAATCCAGCGCATGGAAGCCACTGGTTCTCTAATTGTTTCGGACGGTGAGCAGCGCGCTTCAAGCTTTGCCACCTATCCTATACTAGATACCTTGGCGGGAAAGGGTCTCGCTGAGAATCTCGCGCCTGATGGTCAGCACTTCGCATTTTTTACGGACGGACATCACCGGCAGCTTCCACGACTAACCGGTGGCCCTTTCCGGTATAAAACCTATGCGGCCGAATACCTGAAGAAATCCATCAAAATGGCCACAAAGCCTATGAAGCAGGCCGTGATCGCGCCTTCCATGCTCTCCCTTTTGTATCCGCTGGATGGAGAGGTGTCTGGATATCCCCGCGATCAATTCTTGGAGGATTTATGCAACGAATGTGAAAAAGATATTCGCAGCTGCTTCAAAACCGGCGCTGCCAGAGTCTCCATCGATTTTACCGAGGGTCGACTTGCTTTAAAAAATGATCCCAATAACCCATGGACGGGGCGCAGCATGCTCGAACATTTCATCGAACTAAACAACCGCGTCATCGATCGGTTCTCGGCCAAGGAGCGCAGAAATATCGGTATCCACACCTGTCCCGGCGGTGACTGTGATTCGACCCATAGCGCCGAGGTTGACTACGCAGATCTTCTCCCGAGCTTATTTAAAATGAATGCCGGGTATTTTTTGATTCAGGTAGCGAGCGAAAAGGACAAGGAGCGTGTCTACAAGATGTGCGGAGAGTACAGCAGATCGGACGC
>CAZGGG010000130.1:0-3111 GCA_964525165.1 uncultured Saprospiraceae bacterium
CAGTTGACCATTCGCATCTGTGAGATAATCATAAGTTTCGTCATCATTGGCTACTAAGTGTATCTGTACGCCTTCAATGGGTTGCAGACTTGCAGAATCAACAACCGTCAGTTCCCATTCAAACACATTGAAGTCAGGGACCAAAGCCACATCGTTGACAATATTGACACCTTCAGAAAGATCAAGGGTATCTGTATGGCTTAGATAATTGTTTCTGCTGTAGGTAACGGCTACGCGACCAAAACTGGATGTCCCCGTTTTGTAGGTTCCATCGCCATTTGTTTCATCTGTGGTGAGCGCAAGGTCATCAATTTCGATGCTTACTCCTGCCAATCGTTCTCCGGTAATTACATCCGTCACCAAACCTTCTATTCTGGCAGCTCTTACATAGTTCGGCTCAAAGACATAGAGACCCGAATTGATGTCGCTTACTAACATTCGGCCACTTGGTAAATAAGGATAGGCACCCCAGGCTCCATTAAATCGGGTTTGATTGCCGGTATAGGTGTCATACTGAGCTACCAAGACCATATTGTCCGGCTGGGAAACATCAAGAACAATGGCTCCTTCGATATACCAACTCACCACTAGATAGCCATTGTAATAATGGGCATTATGAGGAATGATTCCTTCTTCAAAAGCATTGTCAGGACGCCAAAAGTCTAGCCTTTGAATATCTCCTAGATCACTGATGTCATACGCATCAACAAAGCCTCCTGCAATTTCGTCTGTGGTATACAAGAAATTATTATCCGCTGATACCCATGCGTTGTGTGTAAAGGTTCCGGTGGTCGTCTCACGCGCAAGCAGGGTAACATTTGATTTGTCCGTAACATCTTGTACGGAGAATTCTCCTCTGTAAATATCACCTGAATACAACAAGTTATTTTGTGCCATACAGTCATGAGAATATACCTCATGGCCTGCCCCTACCAAGGCTGGAGTGTCCGGATCTGTAAATACATCGAAAATTAGAATACCTCCGCTATAGATGTTACATCCGGCCAAATAAACATAGCCAAACTCATCTAAATAAATATTATGGCATTTATTAAGGGGCCCTAACTCGCGGCCTTCTAACTCCAGATTTGGTTTCCAAAAGTGATGATTGACAATGTCATTTTCGACTTCAGAAAGGTCAATAATCAGCAAGCCATCTTCTCCGACATCTGTGGTGACATAGGCATAATCTCCCCATGTTTTCATATCACGCCAAGTGGAACTGGTGCCTGGTATAAAGGTGATTTCTCTAGGTGCGTCCGGACCATCCAGAGCAATAACGGCAGTGCCGGTTCTCGTACCCATGATGGCGTATTCATCGCCATTCTCGTCGGCATACCCCCAGATGTCATTGCATCCCTGAGTATATTCCAATTGGCCTACCAGGTCAAGATTGAAGTCAGATTGAGCCTCCGCTTGAGCAAAGGCAATAACACTCAAAGCTAGTAGCCAAGAGCCAAGCATTAATTTGTTTCTCATGTGTGTTTTGGTCAATTCAGTAATAAGTTTTGCAAATATGCAGATTTTATACGGCTGTTTTGTCATCTTGCCTTCTAATGTTTTAAATCAACGATGGCAGTAGTGAGTCTGGAAGAACATGTCTGTTGGCCGCGTTCGTTGAAGATGTCAATTTGCCACACATGAATGGTGCGGCCTAATCGGATGGGGTAGACACAACCGAAAACTTTCCCGGAGCGCACGGATTTTAAGTGATTGGCATTGATTTCGATCCCTACAGCCGTTTTTTTGCCTAAGTCTTTCAGGCATAGCGTGGAGGCTACCGATCCTAAGGTCTCTGCCAATGCTACGGATGCTCCTCCATGTAATAAGCCCACCGGCTGACGGGTGCGCTCATCTACCGGCATGCTGGCCCAAACCTGATGGGGTCCAAAGGCGATGACCCGAATGCCTAAATGTTCTCCCATATTGCCTTGGCATAGATCATTGAGACCTTCTATCGTAAATTCTTGTTTCCAGATACTCATTCTGTTATTTTTGATTCAAACTTAAGGAATGATCATATATCATAATCCCCGCTGCAGAAAAAGCAGAGAAACACTCCACCTGATCCAGGAGGCCGGACTCGTACCTACCATCGTAAAGTATCTCGAAAATCCTCCTACCACTCAAGAATTAGAACGAATTCTAAAGCAATTAGGAAAGCAGCCCATAGAGATTATACGAAAAGGGGAAGCCATTTATAAAGAACAGTTTAAAGGTAAAGACCTTTCAGATCAGGAATGGATAAAAGCCATGGTAGAACACCCCAAGCTGATGGAACGTCCCATCGTGGTGGAAGGAGAGCGTGCCATCATCGGAAGGCCACCGGAAAATGTCAAAGTGCTGCTCGAGTCTTAGGATGGCTCAAGATATACTTCAAGTTCTGAGCGGTTTCTTCTGCGGGGAGTATGTTCCAAAATGCTTCTCTTCTGAACCAGGTGAGTTGACGTTTCGCATAGTTCCGGCTGTGTTGCTGAATTTTTTGAATGACTTCTTTCTGAGACCTTTTGCCGTCCAGATAGGGCCACCATTCCTGGTATCCAACGGTCTGAAGGGGTGGTTTTTGCCGAAAGGCATATAAAGCCCGGGCTTCTTCTTCCAAACCTTGATCTAGCATCTTGAGCACCCGCTCATTGATTCTTGTGTAGAGTTCTTCGCGATCACGATGGAGCTGAATATGCCATGTGTCAAATGATCTTTTGACAGTTCCTGCTTTTTTGAAAGAGGAGAAAGCTTTGCCGGAGGCCCGAATGACCTCCAACGCCCGAAGTACTCTTCTTGAATTCTGAAGGTCGATAGATTCATAGGTGGTCAAGTCTTTTTCCTTGAGTTCTGAACGCAATGCCTCAGGCGTCTCATCCCATTCTCGCTGTAGCTGTTGTTTAATAGATGTTGGAACGGAAGGAAATATATCTAAGCCTTGTGTGATGGCCTTAATGTAAAAAGTGGTTCCACCAACCAAAATAAGGATGGGGTGTTTTTGAAACAGCTCCTCGATGAGCGGAATGGTTTCCGCTTCATATTGTCCAGCGCTATAGGTTTCGTGTATACTGATATGGTCAATGAAGTAATGAGGTACCCGGGATAATTCTTCAGAAGAGGGTTTGGCCG
>CAZGGG010000130.1:3121-4108 GCA_964525165.1 uncultured Saprospiraceae bacterium
TTCCAATGGTCAATTCTTTGTATACTTGTCTCGAATCTGCAGAAAGGATACAGGTTTGCAACTGCTCAGCTAATTGAAGGCTCAGATCGGTTTTTCCCACGGCGGTCGGACCGGAGATGATGAGGAGTAGCGGCCTTTTCTTTTCAGTATTCAAAATTGGAGTATTTCCTATGAACCCGTTCTATTGGATATTGCGCATTATTTGTCGTCTGGGACTGCAAATATATTTTAAAAAAGTTGAGGTTGTAGGAGCTGAACGGCTGGACAGTAGACGCCCCATGCTGATCGCTATGAATCACCCTTCTTCATTTCTGGAAGCATGTGTGATGGCTTGTTGGATGAAGTTTCCCCTGCATTTTATTGTAAGAGGAGATGTTTTTCATCCGGTTTTCAGATGGTTCTTCAAATGGACGAATCAGATTCCTATCTATCGTTTCAGAGATGGATTTTCAAAGCTTCGAAACAATTCCAAGACATTTGAACATTGTTACGAAGAACTGGCAGCGGGTGCCAAGATTGTGATCTTTGCCGAAGGGAGTACGAAATGGGTCAAACAATTACGTCCCTTACAGCGAGGGACAGCGCGCATTGCCATAGGAGCCTTAGAAAAATATCCGGGTTTGGACTTAGACATTGTTCCGGTAGGGATCAATTTTGAAGATATTTTCCGATTTAGGTCCACTTGCGTCATTAAAGTCGGTCAAGCTTTTTCAGCTTCCCATTTTAGTGGAGAGAAGGCTCAGGTAGCAGAGAAAATCACTCGAAATCTTCAGAAGGAATTGGAGTCCTGTGTTCTTCATTTGGAGGATCGTGAAGATGAACTCGTATTCAACTTGACATCGGATTATTTAGGTTATTTCCTGAATCCGGCCAGGCATTTTCAAGATCAAATGGAATTAGCTCAAAGCATCCATCAAAATGAAAGTGAAAGCTTGCAAGATAGTGCTCGAGCCTTGAGCGCTTTATCTAAGGAAGAGGGGTTGTTGA
>CAZGGG010000130.1:4118-4538 GCA_964525165.1 uncultured Saprospiraceae bacterium
CAGCGGCCTGGATCATTTGGTTCATCTGGCTTATACGATCAGCGCTGCACTGTTTGACGGCCCGGCGATCCTGGCTTCCTGGTGGAGTTCAAAATTAAGTCGGCATCCATCTTTTATTATTCCCATACGATTAGGCATTGCAGCTATCTTGTATCTCATCACGCTCAGCCTATGTTTCGGATTACTGATCTGGGGAACCGGTATATACTCAATATTATATTTTTTATTAATATGTTTATTTCTGTATCTTCATGTTCGCTTATTTGACCTGAATTTCAAAGCAGAAATGTCAGGGAAATGGGTTCGTTTACAAGAAAATCGGCAGTTTTTAAGTTACTTAGGTAAACTCCTTAAATCGTAGGTATGAAGAACAAGATATCTCTTATAATTCTGGGGCTTTTGGGTTTCAGTATTGTTTCA
>CAZGGG010000131.1:0-1328 GCA_964525165.1 uncultured Saprospiraceae bacterium
CATTGTCACCTTTTCTCAATTTTGCCTCTGCACGCATCAGGTAAATTTCACCCAGACGAACCAAAACTATGTCCACGCTGCTATTGCTACAACAGTTAGGTGCAGTTCTACTAAATTGATATTTAGAGAATCGGTGCCCGGTATTGTGGAGGCTACCTTCATTGGTAAAGTCAACCTGGAAATTATGATCCACATATCGGATATCCGCACCGCTGCTTCTTCTATTGATCACAGGATATATTCTGACTTTTCCGTCATCGCAGGTGATGATATTTCCGCTTTCATCTTTTCTGGGCCCCCATATGATTCCTCTTAGGATACCCCGATCTATTTCAAATTCTGTCGGCTCTACGCAATAATAATGATCAGCATCATTGGTTGGGTTGATCCCCGTGAGGTCTTGTAGGTCTTCCGGAATGATGGTGTTTTGCTTGAAGAAACGCGCATCTGCTTCGGCAGGGTCCACTTCACCATAAGCATTGTACCAGGACATAATAAAATCCGGTGTAGCTGCTACTGCATCTGTACCTCTTGTATTGGGGAATTCCGGTCTGGGAATTTGATCTCCTGATATAGACCAATATTGCCATCTACTATGTTCAGTCTGTAGCACACCACGCTGATCAAGGGAGAAAATTATTTCTGGATTGGTATCATTATCATCATCAAACAAGGCGAAATACTCTGGAGACAGGGAGAAAGGACCGTTGATTATGTTATTTGTATATTCAATCACCTTATCCATATCCTCGGATCTGAAATTTGGTGTGCCATATGGATCTCTATAGACAGCTGCATTAAGGTAAAGACGTGCTAGAAGTGCCTCCACTGCGTACTTATTCATTCTACCGGGACCATTATTGCTATTAATTACGTCTACAACTGATAGTAGCTCTGACTCTAAATAATCCACTGCATCTTGCGTCCGTAGTATTTCAGATTGCTGATCTGAAGCATCTTTTTTGAAAACCAAGCCCCAATTATCCATAGCTAGCATATTGAGATAAGCCTTCATGGCGATCATTTCATAAAGTGGATTTTGAGCATTGGTATTTCCATTTTCTACCTCAAGTCGTAATTGTTCTTCTGCTGCAACTGCTCTGGCAAGGGTAAGTGTGATAAAGGTCCAAGAGTCACCTACAAGGCTATTGCCCGGAGTCATCAAGTGCTGATGAACAGCGATGAATTTTCCCCCATCAAACCAGTCTCTTCCACCTCGATAGGGTAGGATGCCTTCATCAGATGCAACCTCCTGAAGACCAAAATTGGTGGTATGCAGCCATACTTGTCTAAGCATGCCATATACGGGAGCGATTGAACCACTCACT
>CAZGGG010000131.1:1338-4444 GCA_964525165.1 uncultured Saprospiraceae bacterium
GACCTGTCCCTGTGAGGGACTCATCGAGGATTTCCTCATTCAAATCAGTGCAGCTCATGAAGGCAAAGAGAAAAGCTGCAACCGGAATCAGTCTATATATAATTTTCGTTTTCATTTTTTTCTATTCTAATGATTTAAAACCAGTTTTTTTAAAATGTCAGATTGAGATTGACCATGAAGGTTCTCGCACGTGGGTAGGTAAATCTATCAATGCCGAAGGTTTGGATTCCAGCCGTAGTAGAGCCTGTATTGACCTCAGGATCAAATCCGGAGTAATTGGTAATCACAAAAAGGTTTTGGCCTGTGACAGAGAGTCGAATTGCCTGAAAGGCTTTGCCCACGCCGAGACTGCCAGGACTCACATTGTATCCCAGGGTGGCGTTGTTTAGTCTGAAGAAAGCCCCACTCTCCAAGAATCTTGTCGATACGGTGTTGGAATTATTAAAGGATTCTTCCGGAAACTGTACCGCAAAATCTGTTGTGTTGTTTGATCTGGAAAGTTGCGCTTTGGTAAACAGTGACATCGTGGTGTGATTGTAGATTTTGTTGCCACCTGTTCCGTTGAAGTTTAGTCCCAAATCAAAGTTTCTGTATTGGAAATTTGTATTAAAGCCATAGATAACTTTTGGAATAGCACTACCAACTACCACCCGGTCATTATCCAGAATCTCTCCATCTCCATTGGTGTCCACAAATCGATTGAGCCCATCTTCACCAATTCCGTCAAACTGGAGCATGTAAAATGCACCAATAGGCTGATTGTTGATATAGCCATTAATAGTGGCCCCTGTCTGCCCTGCACCTTGGGCTGCACCTGTGGTCAAGACTGAATAGGGTGAGTCCCGGACTTCATTTTGGATGAAGGTTACATTACCTCCAATATTATATGAAAATGCCTTTTGAGATTTGCTACTGTAATTTAGAGCCAACTCAACACCACTATTGTTGATTTTCATATTGTCGATGTTGTCCCAAAACGTAGAAGTAGGCTGTACCGGATCAGCAGGAACGACTTCTAGCAATATATTGGAGGATACTTTATTGAAATAATCTACAGTACCTGTCAGTCTGCTATCTAGAAAAGCAAAGTCAATTCCTATGTCAAATTGGGTAGAAACCTCCCATTGCAAATTTGGGTTGGCCAATCGTGTAAAGACAATACCGTATGGGTAGCTGTCGAGTGTTGTCCCATCCGTATCAATCGGATAGGTATTCAAACTCCCGCCGCCTGTGGCGAGTCTGTCTTCAGAAAAGCTTGCTTTGGTGATTTTGGAAGGGATTTCCTGATTTCCGGTTTGTCCCCAGCTGGTACGGATTTTCAGGTTGTCAAAAATTGAATTTACCATAAAATCTTCCTTACTCAGGTTCCAGCCCAATGCAAATGAAGGGAAGTACCCGTACTTGTTATTGTCACCGAATTTGGAGGAACCGTCCGCACGGAATGTAGCAGTAAACAGGTACTTGTCAGCGTAGACATAGTTTAATCTTCCAAAGAAAGATTGTAGCTCATTCCTAGTGGCTGAGGAGTTGACAGTAGTAGGAAACTCACTGGTACTGTTGTGGTCTTGGTACCTTGGATCGATGTTGTTCGCCGCAAAACCTCTTGAAGAAGTTCTTCTGAATTCATCCAAAAAGGTTTGATAAGAATGTCCGACCAAAACGGTGAAATTATGCTGATAATTGTTCCAGTTGTAAGTCAGTGTATTCTCTACAAGGCTGTTCGTATTTGCAGATATCAATTCGTCAAGCGTCCCATCCGAAACATTTGATTCGTTGACTACTTCTGTGAAAGGTCTGTACTGAATATATCGGGATGTATTGGAATAGTCTACCCCTAAGTTCAGTTTGTAAGTGAGGCCATCGATAATTTCAAATGAAGGGGAAATGGTGCCCAAAATCCGATTATTTGCCGCGTCATCGCTATATAGCTCGTTACGCTTCAAAGGATTCAGAGCATTGGTATTCAGTAATGTAGGTTCTCCATTTGTAAAAGCAGGAATGGTTGGGTTTAAGTACAACATATCACTGGTAATGGATCCGATTGCCGGTCTTAGGTTCTCAGTAAAGGATGCGGTGAGGTTATAGTCAACAATTAATCTGCCTTCAAAAGCCTTTTGATTCATATTCAACTTACCAGAATATCGAGTCAATTCACTGTTTTTGAGAATTCCCTCTTGCTTTTGATATCC
The DNA here is from genome assembly GCA_964525165.1 of uncultured Saprospiraceae bacterium. Taxonomy (GTDB): domain Bacteria; phylum Bacteroidota; class Bacteroidia; order Chitinophagales; family Saprospiraceae; genus JAWLFI01. Next base: position 3,528 of record CAZGGG010000131.1, read on the forward strand.
TAAAGAAGCGAAGTAAGAGAATCGTTCTGTGTTTGCACCGCTCATTGAAAGATTGTAATCTTGGGATAATCCTACCTGAGTAAGTTCATCCTGCCAATCTGTATTTCCTCCGAAATCTTCCAATGCACCTCCTACAGCCTGCACCTGCCGACGGAATTCATCTGCTCCAAATACATCAATTTTTTTGGCCATAGATGACCATGCTGTGGATGCTGAAAGGTTTACCTGAGAAGTTCCCGCTTTCCCCTTTTTTGTTGTAATTACGATAACTCCATTTGATGCCCGAGAGCCGTAAAGAGCAGTAGCACTTGCATCTTTGAGCACATCAATGCTTTCTATATCATTCGGATTTAGAAAATTGAGCGGATTGGAAGCAATTCCTGTGTCAGAATTGTCTAAAAGAAATCCATCAAGAACGTAAAGAGGCTGTGTCCCTGATCTTAGACTTCCAATTCCTCGGATAATTACATTTTGATTGGCTCCTGGTTCTCCACTGGTTGAGGTAATGTTCACGCCTGCAATTTTTCCCTGAAGTAGATCAACAGGATTCGTGATTACCCCTCTATTGAAGTCTTCACTTTTCACTGAGCCGATTGCCCCAGTTACATCAGATCGTTTTTGGGTTCCATAGCCCACCACGACAAGTTCTTCTAGCTGTGTAGCATCAGGTTCAAGTTGAATATCGAAAATAGATTGTTCATTTACAGGGATTTCTTTCAACATATACCCCACGTAGGAAACTTGAAGGGTAGCTCCTTCTGGCACCTCTAGTTTGAAATTACCGTCCAAATCTGTGACAGTTCCATTTGTAGTTCCTTTTACTAGCACTGTCGCCCCAGGAAGCGGCATACCTGTTTCATCCTTTACTGTGCCAGAAATGCTTACTTCAACCCAAGACCAATTTGATTCGTTGGGTT
>CAZGGG010000132.1:0-3195 GCA_964525165.1 uncultured Saprospiraceae bacterium
TGTCTGGAAGGAATTTCAGGGTTTTCAGGTTGTTGTCGGCGAAGTTGATGAATTCCAGGATTTCTTCATTTTTAAGCTCTGAAACCGAACAGTATATTTCGTCTATGTTGTTGGTAGTTATAAAGCTAAAACAGTCTAAAATATTGAAACCTTTGTCTTTAGGACAAAATTGTTTGATGAAGTTATAACCGAATTCCGTTCGCTCTTTGAACACCTCAATGAGTTGTGCTGTTTTTCGATTGTCTCCTATGACTACTACGTTTCTTAAGTTCCCTTTCACCTTTTCGCGATACTCCATAAGGAGATAATAGTTGAGGAACTTGATTGCAGAGACGGCCAAAAATACAATAACCGTATATTGGGCAAGAGCGAGGCGGCTCATGTTCGGCTGTTTGAAAAAGCCGATGAACGCGTAAAGGATTAAGAAGTAAAAGAAAAACTGGCGAACCAGTAATTTTAGAATGTGTGTTACTTTGGTATATCTGTAGATGAGATAGAATTCTGACCAAATCGCAATTACGATCCAGGCAATAGATATGTAAAAATGAAAAAGTATGGCTTCCAGTAGATTAATTGGAAGGAAGTACGCGAACAAATTGATTACAAAAAGATCAACAAAATACGATGTCGGGGTAATCAAAAAGGAATATCTATGTTGTCGCGATAGCATGTCATTGACAAATTGCCTCCTAATCTACTGAAATAATAGTTTACTATATATTTTGTCTGTTACTGGGTATGTTCAAGGCAGGACATGAAAAGGTCTTCATACTGCCCGTTGATCTTCGGCCAATTATAGATGTCTTGAATTTTATTCTTGTTAGACAAAATCCATTCGGAGTGTTCTCTTTTTATCAATGACAATTTCGAAAAAATATCTTCTGAAGTTTGAAAGTAATACGCCTCCTCCCCAAGAATACTTCGGTTAAAAGGATTATCGTGGGCAACAATAAATGACTCCGAAGCCATGGCTTCCAGCAAAGAAGGATTTGTCCCGCCGACAGAATGTCCATGAAAATAGAGGTTGGAAAAATACCTTAAATTGTTCAGGTGGCTAAGGTTGTAAATTCCCCCCAAAAATTGAATATGAGAACACCGGTCAAATTTTTGCTTCAAATAGCGACCATATGCAGTGTCATGTTTGCCAATTACAAGAAATTGTCTCTGATTGCGGTCCTTCATAACCGCGTTTAAAATAACCTCAATATTATTTTCGGGCTCAAGACGGGCTATGAGCATATTGTACCCGTATTTTTTCAGGTTATACTCCTCTAAAACAGATTCGTCCGGATCCAAAAAAAGTTCTGCACCATAGGGTATATAAGTAGAATCCATTTTATACTTATCCTTAATGTAATCCTGGATTCCTAGTGAATCAGCAATTAAATGATCGCTGGTTTTTACGGCCCAACGTTCTGCATATTTCAAAAACCCCTGAACTTTTTTGGTGTACTTAGTTCGCTTCCATTCCAGACCGTCCATATTGGTTAGAATAATTGCCTTATTCGGAAGGAATTTACCCCATATCGAACTGCTGGTATAACCGAGTTGGAGAATGATATCAAAGCCTCTCCTCCGGCAGTCCCAAATACAATTAAAATCGTAAACGAACTGGCCTGGTGTCCCTATTTTGTGTTCTGGGTCGTATTTATGAATGATCTTCACGCCCTGGAATTCCTTCTTCTTGTAGGGATGATTATGAGAATTATATACAATAACATCATGCCCCCTTTTTGCCATATACACGGAGAAGAATTCAGCAAATTGTTCAAATCCCCCGTGATGGTTCGGGATGCCCCGGGTTCCTAATATGGCAACCTTCATTTTATATAATTCCTTGATAAGAATATGGTGTTTAGAAAAATAAATATGGCCAACCCTTTATTGCGAGAAAGAAGGCATTCGAAAATGAATATGCCAGATATGAGAATTAAAAAGTACAAATGTAGTCTGTTCCTTGTAATCAGAGCATTCCGATAACTGATTAACAAGTAGACTATGAACAAACAGAATCCAACTATGCCATACGTGATTAAATATTGCAAGTACTGATTGTGCAGATTATATCCTTCAAACCATGAGGGAGCCAGCCCATAGTACATGTAGTAATAGTCAAGATAATGTTGAACATCTCCAATACCATATCCAAACAGATACACACGATCATCATCCCAATGGTGTAATCCAATACTCCACAAAAGATAGCGAATTTCGAGGTCACTAATATTGGCTTTTTCCTCATTGCTAAACACTTTTGCCTCGGATAAATCGGAAACAGGTCGAAATTCTTCAAGGTCAAAATGCAATCCTTCTGAAAATCGCTTATGTAATTGGGGAATGGCAAATGCTCCGGTCAAAAGGATTCCAATAATTAGAACACCTATAAGCTTCTGGGATCTCTTCCTTAGGGCTAGAAAGAATTCCAACGTAGCCATGATAGCGAAAATAACCAATACGGCCTTTGAGGCGCATAATAAAAGCCCCGTCACAAAGATTATTTGAACGCCAACAAACAACAAGGTCTGTTCTTTGCTTCTTGGCTTTTTAGAATACTCATGAATTAAATAGAGTGATGAAATCACCAAATTAATTGCGATATATACCGGGTGCAGATCTAATAAGGCTCCAAATTCGAAAAAGAAAAACACCTCCGAATCCCCACTCCCAATAAATTTTATAATTGCGGCGAGAAGCAACAAGCCGCACACCAGGAATGTCCCTGCTGTGAAGGCCTTGAGGGTAAATTCATATTCATCCCTGCCTACCGGGCTACAAAACATAAAAATTAGACCATATAGGGCTACAATTAAATGTTTGTCTACCTGCACCATCCCTCGAACTACATCACCACTGAACAAGGCGCTTGTGAGAACCATGCCAAAAAACGACAAGGGGTAGAGCCACGCAATGTTTGGGCTTGAAATCTTGAAAGAATACCGCCTTTGCTTCAAGGTCAAAAACAGAAGCCCGGCCCCGCCCAAGAACAAGAAAAGATTCCCAATGGATATAGAAAAAGGTATTCCCAAGGCGATAATTCCGAAATAAGTGGACCGATCTTTCCAATTAACCGCCATCAGACAACACTTCTAAAACTCCTTGAATTTTTCGACAAGTTTTTCAGAGGAGAGATTGTCTGTTCTTTATTGCCGCAATAATCTATTTTTGTCTCGATGATGCTGAATGCGATGATCGATC
>CAZGGG010000132.1:3205-4408 GCA_964525165.1 uncultured Saprospiraceae bacterium
TGTATGTTCCTCTATGGGGAATGGTAATCTAGCATTGGTTGTATCGGCTAAGGCCAGGGCAAATTCCTGGGGGGTATGTGCGACGTAAATATAATCTTGAAGATCTTCCAGGCCATTCCCATTAGTGCCGACCACCTTTTTACCAAGTAACAAGTATTCATAGACTTTCATGGAGTCTCCTCCGTGTTGACCCTCCTTTATACGGTATGGCACAATACACGTGTCAAAGCTTTTTACATAATTAGCGTATTCAGCGTAAGGCTTGTCGCCCAGGAAAAAAACATTGGACCGCTTTACAATTTGATGGTATACCTCCTTGTCCAGAATTTGGCCTACAAATACAAAGGAAGCGAATGGAACAGCTTTTGTAATATAATTGATCAGGTCAACGTCTAATAAATATGTTATCTTTCCTCCAAACCCATATATCGGCCCACCTATTTGCTTCATATCTTTGGGTTTGTTGTATGCATTGATTCCAAAATCGCGTCGCACACCGTTTTTTACTAATTCGATATCCTTGGGATTAAAAGTCTCCCGGAAAAATGAGATGTTTTCATTTGAATTGGTTAACCAAGCGTCGGCCCTCTCTGAAAGAGACTGATATCCTTCAAACAATTGCTCTCTAAATTTGTGATAGGCAGGGAATTTCAGAAAATTATCCCAAGCATCAAATATCTTAACCGGTGCGTTGAGTTTTGAAACCATTTTGTGGGCAAACACATTCTGGGTGAGCAATGAAGCTCCCTTCATGTTGAGAAACTCGCAAGCCTCCTGTACAAATTGACAATAATCATCCAGCCCAAAGGCATCCATAAACCAGGCCTGTCGGCGAAATACCTGACCTATTATATCTTTTGAAAAACAATCAGCCACATATAAGCCCTCTTCAATTTTCGTCAGACGAAAATTCCCTTTCTCGAGAACCACCTCCCCATCAAGGTCTTTCGAAAACTTTTTAGCCCATAGTTCCAAAGGGGTAGACGGCCGATTGATGACCAGGATTTTTTCAAGGGTTTTCAATTCATGAAGGGCCTTGATAAAATGGACGTCCCGGGTTCGAAATCCTTCCTTTTCACTTTTCCTCCAGTCGTGAAAAGGAATTACTACTAGATTCATGGCCTTAATCTGCTTGTACTTGTTCAATTTGCCGCTCTTGAAATTTCCCCGGTGGTTTCCCGAGAAGACTAAATGCAGCCAATA
>CAZGGG010000133.1:0-1369 GCA_964525165.1 uncultured Saprospiraceae bacterium
TGGATCATCATTAAAGGTGATTCTATATGTAAAGTCTTTTCCAACTCCACTGTATTTAGTTCTAATTAGTTGCCTATTAACTATAAAGTATTCTTCATTTATGATATTCATAGAGGTCATTTGCCAGCTTCCCTTTAGTGAAATTGCAGGTTCCTCGGCTTGAACTAGTCCACACTTATCACAATCATTATAATTATCATCAGAACAAGATGTAATGGGAAACGCTAGTAAGTAGATAATCAGACTCTTGATTAGTAATCCAGTTAATTTCATAGTTTTTCTATTTGACTATGCATTTTAAACAAATTACTAGGCTGGTTATTGTATTATTCTTGTTTCATATGACCACTTCCCCATATAACTAAATAGCAAAAATTCAATGATTTATAAGTTTGAGAATAGAAAAGTTATTGGCTTCATAGTTGTTCTTTTATATGAGCCCAAAGGGAATTAAATAATGAGTGGTGAGTTATTAATGATTGCGAAAGAGTGCTTTAGGACTGTTAAAGTGCAGAAGAAAGTACTTTGCAATTTCCAAAACCCTTTTTCTTTACGACGATTCTGCAAATAAGAATCCTAAAGCACTAACTACAAGCTAAGTCTCAATTCTAGTAATTTGATTTAATGCTTCAGAAACACCCAAAAGTTTAGACATAAAAAAAGGGCTTCAAATTGAAGCCCTTCCTTTAATCAGCAAGATGATTCTTCTAGAATCTTAGGTTAATACCCAAATTAACTACCAACTGAGCGTCTCCACCTTCACCACCTACTTCAGCAGTATTATATTTAGCTTGAGCTCCAATACCGATCATTTCGTTTACAGGGAACAAAAGACCTGCACCAATATTTAGGCCGGTAGTAGATTCTGAATTTTCAACTGTGGTAGTTCCTAAAAAAGGAACGGTTATCTCACTCTCTCCAGTGGCTCCAACAATGCCAACCCCGAAAAGACCGTACACATTCAAACCTTCAGTAAGGAAATAATAGCGCCCATCGATGTTGATACTGTTCACCGATAGTGAACTTGAACCAAATCAGGCTAAATCCACTTCAGATTTGAAGAACATGGTGTAACTGGGAGCAATACTGATATTATCGGTAACAATAGGTGATGACTTATCGCTGATATCAATGGCATAAAAAACGCCCTGGTTAGTAGGCATGAAGGCAAAATCTTCCTTGATGGCGATTTGATAGGCGGTGCCATCGATATTATTGGTGATCCCTATCTGAACCGGAAAATTGATGTTGCTGATATCTGCGATCATAAAATATCCAACCATTCCACCCCCGAAATATGCATAGTTGCCGTCGATTTCTATGGCCATAGGAAAAGAGGACGGATTGGGTAGGGAAGCGGAAGGTGCCG
>CAZGGG010000133.1:1379-1752 GCA_964525165.1 uncultured Saprospiraceae bacterium
ACGGTTGCAAATGCCATTACGAATAATAGTTTTTTCATTTTTTTGATTATTAGTTAATATTTAAAACAAGGATAGTGAAAAATCGACCCTTTCCCTCAGAATTGCCTTTTTTTTAATTCATTCTAAAATGTTGATAAATCTCTCCTTTAGCGTAAGTAGAGATTTTGAAATGCCCTAGAAGTCGGTTCTTTCTAGAACAAACATTAAACGATATCGCTTATCTTTGATAAATGTCGTTTAATCATTTTTTACTAATCTCTGCTATTGCATTGCTCTTCTTCTCTTGTCAGAGGCATGCAAATAAAACAGCTGAAGAAGCAAAGTACAGCAAGGAGGCTCTTGTGAAAGAAGTGTTTGTTCAGAAGGAGATTGG
>CAZGGG010000133.1:1762-2235 GCA_964525165.1 uncultured Saprospiraceae bacterium
AGCCAGGAAGATAGCAGTACTTACTACTTACATTTAGTGCTCAAGGATACGATACCAGAAAAGGTAGAGTTGAGGAGCATTACCTTCTTATGGCAGGACTTTACCCTCAACCCATTTCAAAACAACTATAAGTTCAAGTTAAAACCGCCAGAAAAGGGACTTCACCAAAAAGCCACTTTGCGTTATGTGAACAAAAGTGACGAAGTTACCGTCGTAAAGACTAATTCGATCTTGATTGATGTTCCCAGAAAGGAAGACCTCTTCCGTCCATAATAATATTTACTTACCATGAATTATACCTCCTTCCTGCTTCTCTCCATTTCCATACTGATAAGCTCTGTCTCATGGGCTCAAAGCAAACCGACCTATAAAGACATGATGCATGACCCTTCATATAATTTCTATGAGGTAGTTGAAGCAGCTGAAAGCTATTTTGAAGGAGTAGACATAACTTCCCGAGGATCAGGTTATAA
>CAZGGG010000133.1:2245-2908 GCA_964525165.1 uncultured Saprospiraceae bacterium
TCACTTTGTCGAAAAGCAATATCAGCGCTTTCTGAAAAAGAATCCTGCTCAGAAATCAACTAGCACGCAATGGCGAGAGCTTGGCCCCTTAACGGTAGATAGTATTAGCGGTCATTATTCTGCAGGTTTAGGAAGAGTAGAAGATCTTTATGTAGACCCCAACGACAGCAACAGACTTTATCTAAGCTCTCGTTCAGGTGGCTTTTGGCGATCACTTGACGAAGGGGTTAGCTGGACGGTGACGACAGACACTTTGATCGCTACGGGGGTTAATACCTTCAGTGTTTCCCCAACTAACCCTGATTCCGTGATCATCAATGTACGAAATGCCAGCAATGGAACTTCACATGGGATCTACCGAAGCAGCAATGGCGGAATTAGTTGGACTCCTACTAATTTTATCCCTGATAGCCTTGGATTTGGAGGCCTGGGAAGCAATTTTCAAATTTTAGATGTGGTTTATCATCCTCGTGTACCAAACCTGATCTACCTCGGTACCAATCAAGGTGTCTATCGATCAGATGATAACCTTCAGAGCTGGTCGAGAGAATTAAATGCTGCCAGTATCAAACAAATTGTCTTTCATCCTATTAATGACAGCATTATCTATGCATACAATGAGGCCTCCGGGAGCACAGCTAATCAGGTTTTAAGATCAGTTGA
>CAZGGG010000133.1:2918-4349 GCA_964525165.1 uncultured Saprospiraceae bacterium
TAATCTTTTAATACTGGCTACTTCGTGGGTGACCAGGATAATCGAAATGCCAAGCTGATTTTTTAGATTTAAGATCAGTTGATCAAGGTTTGACCTACAGTTTATCAAACATCATTCCCGGGAACAATTTCAATCGAGATGTTTGGCTTTCTACCAGTCCCGATTGTCCTCCTTGCCTTTATTTCGCTTCAGACAACGGGGTTTGGATATCTAGAGATGAAGGTGTGAACTTCCAGTTTTTATCGAACCCCAATCAGAATTGCGATGGCTTTGTGGTGAACGACCTCGACACCAGCAATATGATCTACGGCTATGTAGACCTTGAGAATAGTTTTAACGGTGGTAGGAATTTCACTCAACGCACTTATTGGAGTTTGGGAAACACCAATGCAGCCGGCAATGGATTTTCCAATAGCTACTTTAACAGCACCGATTATGTGCACGCCGATCTGAGAAATGCCATTTGTGTAAATGGTGTTTTCTACGTAGCTACAGATGGCCATTTGGCAAAAAGTAACGATGGTGGAGTGAATTGGGTTCGCTTGAATGAAGGAACAGGAATTAGAGAGAACTACAGTCTGGGCGTGAGCCAAAACAACCATGATCGCACCATTGTTGGATCTCAAGATAATGGCACTAGCATCTATACTGAGAAAGGCTGGTTAGAGTTCTATGGAGCCGATGGAATGGAAGGCTTGTTTCATCCATTGAATCACAACTGGCTATTGGCTAGCGTGCAATTTGGAAATCGCAGACTAAGCAAAGACGGTGGCTTAACACAGAGAAGTGCCACTCCATCATCTTTCAGTAATGCCTATTGGGTTGCCCCTTTGGCCTATGATCCTAACCTTCCTATGCGCATATATGATTTTAGGGATCGGGTGCATCGCTCAGAAGATTTTGGCGAAAGTTGGAGCACTCTTGGCAATCCAGCTTTTTCAGGAGATATACAGCAAGCAGCCATTGCAGAAAACAACTCAGATATTATGATCGTGTCGCGTCAGGGATCGATCGAAAAATCAACGGATGGCGGTCTCTCTTATTTCGGCATAAGGAATGGCATACCGATCCATACTATAGAGGACATTGCATTCGACCCTAAAAATGACGACAACATCATTGTGGTCTACGCTCGATATCATAATGATGGTCAAAAAGTATATCTAACCACTAATGGAGGAATTAGTTGGACGAACATTACCTATAATCTGGGTGACATGCCCATTAGAAGCGTAGTGATCGATCACGACTCAGCTTCAAACATTTATCTAGGGGCAGAGATAGGAGTGTATACCAAACCCCTTAATGGGAATAGTTGGACCCTCTATAATCCTGGACTACCCAATGTATCCATCTTAGAGCTCGACATCAATTACGGCAGCAATACGTTAAGGGCAGCCACTTGGGGAAGAGGATTGTGGGAGTACGATT
>CAZGGG010000134.1:0-4343 GCA_964525165.1 uncultured Saprospiraceae bacterium
TTACGCCCTAGGCTAATAAGGTACGGGCCTTCAGCCCTTCTTTATTTTCTGATCACCCATATTAGCGTTTGCAAGACCTAACGCAGTTCACCTCAAATCCCCAAATCCCCAAAAACAGCTCCTTCCGTAGTTTCCATCCACTCACCCATCTCATTTCTTCATCCGCTAAAGCGGACACGGTCTATCTCACCGACGCTGACCACTGATCTTTTTCTCCGTATTTCCCCCAACACCCACATCATCAAATACTCAAATTCACTAAGTCACAGATGCCGAAAAGCGAAGCTTTCGTCAGCAGCGCACAAGGTCATCAAAAGTGGCGGACACGATACCGCACGAGTGGGGATGAAAACTATCGGACCAAGGTGATATCCCCTCTGCGTTCGATCTTTTGGCTGCCTTCACAGATGAAATAGTCTAGCTTCATCGTATAGGTGTAGGAGCCCTCTTCTAAGGTAGTTCCTTTAAAGGTTCCATCCCATCCTTGTTCAATATCGGTAGCTTGGAACAAACGATTTCCCCAGCGATCGAATACCTCAAAAAGGAAGTCATTGATGACCATTTCCTGGGCACGCTCTACTCTGAAGATATCATTGATCTGATCTCCGTTGGGCGTAAAGGTATTCGGAATATAGACCGGTTGATCATCTGAACCGAAAGGGGAGAAATCTACGGTAAAGTCATCCTCAATCAACTGGCAATCAGTTACAATATCAAATCCAAAGCTACCTTTTCTGAGAAAGGTCCGTACAGGCATGGTAGATCCGTCATCCCACAGAATTTGAGCGATCGTATCATAGAAACTCAAATCCACTTCAAACTGACTATCGGCACATAAGAGGGTATCCGGCACATCAATTTCCGGTAAGTTGGGGATGATAAAAACAAATTTCTCAGTAGTATAGGTGCAGCTACTGTCGGAGGTGACCGTCAATACATAAGTGCCCGTTTGGCTGATATTGATGCTTTCTTCGTTACGGCCATTAGACCAATCGTAGTCGATAATGGTACTCGGTGATAAATTATTGACTTCTAGGGTCACCGCTTCACCTTCACAGGCTTCATCCGGACCTAAAATTTCTACTTCCGGTATTGAGGGAAATTGAATCGCGGCAGAATCTTCAAATGCACAGGCATCAATCCTATAGGTTACCGTATAAACGTCGTTTTCTGTCACTGTAATACTCGTCCCACTTTCTCCGGTGGACCATACGACATCTGCTGAGCGATCATCAATGCGCAATACCGTAGATTCCTCTCCACATAAGACTTGATCTGTCAAGCGTATTTCCGGATTGATCAGCGTCAAATTGATAGAGTCCACAAATAGACAGTTACTCTCGGTCGCGGTGACTGCATAGATGCCACTTTCTACGGCTACTACATTTCGAGTTCTTTGTCCTCTGGACCAGAAGTAGGTCGAGTTCGGCGTTTGCCGGGAGGCAGAAAGAATGACCGATTCTTCCCCGCAAACTAAGGTGTCAATGGTTTTGGGGGGCTCTGCTAAAATCGTTTCTATGGTTATATAAAGGGTATCCGGGTCCAGACAGCTTTCATCTGAACTGGCAATTAAGGTTACCTCATAGGTTCCGACATTCTCGTATAAATGAGAAGGGTTTTCCTCTGTAGAAGTGCTGCCATCGCCAAAATCCCAAAAGAATTGATTGGCGCCAATACTTTGGTTAATGAATTCTGCCTCATAGGGTGCACATCCGAAAGTGTCGAGTTCTAAATCGGCGGCCGCAATCAACTGAGAAAGTTGAAAGTCAAATTTGATGGCTGCCAAATTACAATTGTTAGAGCCGTTTCTTTCAGACCACGCGCCAGGTGTCGTCGGGAAATCACTGAATCCTCCGCAACCGGCGCAGACTGCCTGATAGATGACTCCTTTAGAGCTAAAGCGGGAGGTTCCTCCATCTACATGATCATTGGACCTGCTAAAGAGGTCTGAACGACCAAAATAGGAGCCATAGACTAGATCTGTAAAGTCCGGATCCAGGACAATGAAATAAAAGTCACTGCCATCTGTATCATCCTGGAAGGCATCAGCGGTGATGGGCAATCCTTCGGTGCTGGAAGTTTCAATAATGCCACCACTATTATTGGTGATACCGCCCCAACCCGACACGAAGACTCTTCTGCAGGTATCGACCATTAAAGCCGTCAACGAAATATCTACCGTCGTTTTACCGGATCCAAATTGCGTCCCTGCTTCAATGGCATTGAGGCTTTCGTTTAATTTTATGAGGAATTGCCCACTATTTGGATTTGCATAGACGTTGGGCGTGATGGGCATGCCGTTTTCAGATTGTCCCGCGATATATACCTCCCCATTAAAGTCCAATGCCAGCAAATACGCCTGATCATAGGCTCCGCGCCCTACAAAGCTTGAGGCACTGATGGCCGTTCCATTGGCATTCAATCGAGTTACAAAACCATCTATATTGCCCCCGTAAGCGGGAAAGGCAGACCCCGGCGTGACCGGAAAATTTCGGCTAGCCGTTCCTCCGGCTACATACAGGTTGCCATCTCTAGCGCGTTTGATCGCGTAGGCTGCATCTTCATTATTTCCACCCAGATAGGTAGAAAATACAAGTGTCCGGCATCTTCTGTCCAGACTAAACACCACTGCATCCTGTCGTCCGGCCGGATTTCGACGAAAGGCCGTATTACTGGTAGGGAAGTTGCCGGATTGTGTGCTGGAAGCGACATAGATTTGGTCATTGGGTCCGACGATGACCTCCCCTCTCAATTGATCTCCATAATTATAGGGAAGCAAGAGGTTGTAATTGACTCCGTCATTGGCGGAGCCACCCACATAGGTCGAACCTATGAGATTGGTGCCCTGAGGATTCAAGACGGCTACGAAAATATCTACTCCATTGTAATAAGGAATTCCATTAATGGGAAAGTTCTGAATGCCATCCAAAGGTACCCCTCCGTTAAAATTTGGATCGAAAGCTCCCACAGTGGTGGGAAAGTCTTGCGAGCTGGTACTTCCGTAAATGACCAATTCGCCTCTCGAATTAATGATCAAACTATGAGGGACATCCGAATCTCTTCCGCCCATATAGGTAGAATATTCCAATCGAGAACCATCTGCAGAAAAACGGCTGATGGCAATATCACAGACTCCTAATTCGGCAAAACCCAAAAAGGAAGTTTGAAAAGCCCCTGTTGTCGTAGGATAAAAGCCTTCGCCAAAAACAATGCCTCCTGCAAACAACTCGTCATTCAGTCCAGGTGTCGCGGTCATTCCCCAATTATCTGCACTGGAGCCACTATAAGAAGAGAAAACCAATTCCGGATCCAAAATCAAAGGCCGCGAAGGGTCGAAATCTTCCAATAGACGAAAGCTTACTGTATGGCCGTCCAAAACGAACTCTGTTTGGATGTCCTTTCGAAAGCCGCCTTGGTTTTGGTAAGCCAGCGGAGCTCGCTCTATCAAGGTGTCTACTGAGGTGCATACATATAAATCCCCATCCTTGAGGAAAAGGTTATCTACCCCCTTAAACTCTAATTTGATTTGTTCCGGGTTCTTACCCGCCTCTAGAATAAAGTCATACTTGAGTCGATCCTCATACTGGTAGATATGAAAGTCAATTCCGGGGTAAATTTGCTGTAATCGAGCTTGTTTATAAGATCGTACGTATTGCGCCCAGGCTTCAGGGTTTTGGCCCTTGATATAGTTTTCATAAAAGGCACTGGAATCTACTCCGGAGGCAGAATGCACTTTTTGCCCTCCGGCAAAACGGATGCGAAAGGCATGATTGTCGATTTGAATAGCGGTATGATCTTGATGGTCACATGAAGATCCATGCCGGCATCCGTTGGCTTCTGCCATGGCTTCTTCATCTACAAAGTGCCAAAAAAGTCCGTCTTCCTCTAACCATAATTTCTTGGATCCCATATCTGCCCGGAAAAAGACCTGCTTTGGGAACTGACCTTTGTTTTCTTCAAACAAATAGTGACTCTGACCATACAATACTTCAGAGGTGGTGGCCGGAAGCGGATCTGTTTTCTCAGCATTTAGAAAAATGGGAAAAAACAGGCTGAGTAAAAGATACCTGTAGGTGATCATAAATTGTATTCAATAACTATTGAACGATTAAAGTACGGAATTGTATGAATTCCCTACTCATTTCTTTGTCAAGTATATACGTAATGGGTGGGGTTTTGGTTGTCTTTTAACGAAAATTTAGGAATTGGTTTATGGTGGTGTTGACCTTTTCTATTCTATTTTAAGATTGCTTTTTTGCTTTCAATGTAACTATTTCTGCCCCTTATGTTCCGCCATGAGTGAGCGATGTTTCGCGCTCAGCGAAACTGAAGTCCGACAGGGC
>CAZGGG010000135.1:0-1329 GCA_964525165.1 uncultured Saprospiraceae bacterium
CCTTCTCCTTAAATTATCTGTATACCCCGTATACCAATTCCCATCAGATAAACTTTCCAAGACATATATATAATAGTATTTCATGTCATCATGATTTCTGCCAACTCAAAATAAAACCTCTCACCTATCCAACGGACTTTTAACACCTTTACCTCCACGATTCAGAACATGTGTATAGATCATCGTTGTTTTTACGCTCTTGTGACCAAGAAGCTCCTGGACGGTACGGATATCGTAGCCGTTTTTCAGCAAATGCGTGGCAAACGAGTGGCGAAATGTATGCGGGGTTATGTGTTTCTGAATGTCTAAATTGCTGAGAGTTCTACGCACGGCTCGTCTTATATCCCGCTGTGAAATATGATATCTGTGGCGGACACCTGATCGAGGATCTGCCGATCTTTTTTTAGATGGAAACAGATATTGCCACCGCGTTTCTTTCGCGGCATTCGGGTACTTCCGTGAAAGCGCATGAGGAAGAACGGTTTCTCCATAGCCTTTAGCCAAATCTTTTTGATGAAGCTTTTTTACTTTTTCAATCTGATGCTGAATTTGATGGATCATCGACTCCGGTATCATGGTTACCCTGTCCCGTAAACCCTTTCCATTACGGACCGTAATCTGCCTGTAGGTTAAATCAAGATCCAGAACTCTGAGCCTCAGAGCTTCAGAAATTCGCAATCCTGAACCGTAGAGAAGACTCACAACCAGGCGGGGTACACCTTCCAGGGAATGAATGACCGTCATCGCCTCCCGTTCCGTTAGAACGACCGGGAGTCTTTTTGGTTTTTTTGCCCTTTTCAGTTTGTCGAGGTGTTGAAGAGGTTGATTGAGTATGTGGGAATAGAGAAACACAATGGCAGACAACGCCTGATTTTGTGTAGAGGCTGCCACATTCAGATCATTTGCCAGGTAGTTCAGATAGTTTACCACATCCTTCTCCTTCAGATATTTTGGATGAGTCAGGTCATGATATCGTACAAATCTGACAATCCACTGAGAATAGGATTTCTCGGTACTATAACTATAATTTCTACGCCGAATCTCCTCTTTAAGCCGGGTTAACAATTTCTTCTCTTTCATACGCTTTTTATATGTATGAAGGGAAAAAAGGAACATCCTTACAGAAAAACTGAAGATTTTTATCGGCGTTTTATTCGGACATTCTGATCTTGCCGATAAATATTATTCGGGCAAAACCTTGTGTTTACTTGCTTTGATAATATGATTGGAGTATTATCGGACAACGGCACTATCTAAAATTGTGCCGGTAAATACATGTTATTTCTTAAATCAAAAGGGTCAGACACAGTGCATGATTTATACCTTTAA
>CAZGGG010000135.1:1339-4277 GCA_964525165.1 uncultured Saprospiraceae bacterium
TTGTCATTGCATTCTCCATTTTGATTAAAAATTCGCCAGCCGGTTACGCATCACCCGTTATGCACTTTTTTAAAAACATGAATAAATCCGAGAAAATTATCGCTTATTATCCTCTCTGGGTGAAATTAGTGTCATGGTTAGGGGTTCCCCTTCTTTGTTTTCTTGGCCTATGGCTATTATCACGACCAATTTGGGAACCTGGGCTTGGTGTAATGCAATATGCAGCTGGATTTGCATTTGGCGCAGCAGTACTATATCAGAGTACAGTAGGCTTTAAGGTTTTAAGACATCTCACTTCAGAAATACATGTAGATGAACATGGACTCGAGATTCACTCTTCTGATGGAGATATGAAATACCTAAGTTGGGAGAAAATAGCCCCCGTAAAAGAATACTCATTTGCTGGTACAGTTGAGTTCAAGGATATTGATGGGGTAACGATCATTTATGCGTTTTCGAATATGAAAAATATATCGGCAATATTGTCTTTGGTTGAGGATTTTCAGACGAATTCGTAACTGCTATTGATCTCAAACAAATGCCAATAATACTTTGTCAAATTTCATGGAAGATTTGTTCCTTAAGGTTTATGAATGAAATAGAACGTTAGCATAACCAGCGGCTCAAGCGGACGAGTTTGCGTTACGAGTCATAATAAAACTTAAAGGCTCGCCGCTTAGCCACCGAACCGGTCGTTATGCATTTTTTTATACATACTCATTACAGATTACAGAAGATGAAACGTCTATCTCTACTTACCATTTTCTTTCTTTTTAGTTTTGGGAAGACATTTGCTTGTATTTATCCACCGTATGAATACCACGTACCATATTATGAGTTGATAGAGAGAACAAACAATATTGTATTGGCTCAAGTTACAAACATAGACTCCACCTACGATTCATCTATTACCTATAGCTTTAAAACCATTGAGATACTTCGTGGCCACCAAAACCTAAGTACATTCTCCCTTAAGTATCCTCTCAATCAATGGAATCAATGGATCAAGGAAAAAACTACAGACAACGATTTTGATCTACACAGAAGCAATCGATTTTGGGATTTAAGAGGTTCAAGAACATTAATGGAATCTGATTGTATTTTGTATCCACATTTTACAGAAGGTTATACCTACTTGGTATTTTTGGGGGACCAAGATCATTCAATGGGTTACGAGGTGATCAAGACAGATGACGATTTTTGGCTTGAAACGGTTAGAAACGTTCTTCAATCCGACAATTTCAGTTATCGTTATGAAATGGATGTATTTGAATGGTTTAAAACATCGGTTGATGCCGTTTCAATTTATCAGTCCGTACCTTACGGACAAGATCGGAGTATAATGGAGAAAATTGAACAAATTAGTGGGGAGAATTACAGGTTATCAGAGAAGTTTAGGCCAGAATGGGGTGAGGCCAATTATGAAAAATACCTATTTACTATATACCATGATAAGGAATTCGGGATATACTTTCCGTTACCAATTGAAAATGATTCAATCAATGTAGGGCATGCTCAAACTGAGATTAAACTTACAGGTCCAAAAGTAATAAAAGTTGAAGATCTTAAAGAGCACTTACAAAATTAGCATAACCAGCAATTTCTGCTGACGGGATTGTATTAGCTAGTTCGGCTTTAGAGGTGATCGCCCCGCAGCAGAATTGCAAGACCGTTATACACATTTCATATTCATGGGAAGAAAACACAAAATCCTGCTACTGTTGTTTAGTTTCATAATTAGCAACACCGTCGTAGGACAAAATTTGGTTGAGGAATTCATACCCTCAACACTTGAATATGAGATACTTGAATCAGGTAAGCCATATGGTGTTGAAGAAGCTATAGGATGGACAATTATACTCAAAGAAGATATTGATACACTGTCAGAAGACGAATTGATCGAATTTTTGCTGACAATCAGTGAAGGAAAAAGATTTGTAGTTTTATCAGTATATCTAACTCCTGAAGCGTATAACTATGATCGAATATCTGATGTTGAGAAAGGCCATTTGCTTGAGTATAGAAAAAATATCATGAGTGTTGATATCGGCACACATCGGCATCAAATTGAATGGACTCAAGAGGTAGGTAAGTTTTCACCAAAATATTTAGAGTACACATATCTCCCGTTGGATAAATGGATTCTTAATACAAATCAATCAGATAAAAAGTGAGACAAAACCTTTCAATAATAACATTGATCTGTTTTGTTCTTACACTTTTAAGTTGTACCAAAACAGGAACTTTTGAGATAAATGATCTTCCTTTTGAGGGGGTAGTTGTCTATGTGGAAGATTTATCAGGAAAAAACGGCTTACTTGCGAACCCATTTGGGGATCTCGTCATGTTAGATGGGGATAGCAATACGAAACAGATTATAACTAATGATGGGTTTTATTATGCATATCCTAACCTCTCACCAGATCAGAAATCAATCATATTTGAATCAAAACGAGATAGAGGGATAAATATCAGCGGCCTTGGTGCAAGAAGTAACCTTTACGAATATCATTTGGAAACCAATGAAATCCACAATTACTGGGATATTATTTATGATAAAACAGGATTCGAACTCGGAGAGAGAATGAAAGCACCTTCTTTGTCTCCCTCAGGTCAGAAACTTGCTATGATTCATACTCATTACGGCAACTCTAATTTCATGGCCATTGATTTTGAAAATAAAGAAATCTTTCAAATCACTAATGATAGTAGACAGAAACCATTAGTCCAAAGCAACATTTCGTGGTCACCAAATGAGGAGTATTTATTGTTTGAACCATCAAACTTTTCACGGAGACCAGTATTGCTATTCAACTTCAATACATCTGAATTAACTTCAATAATTCATCCAAACTATGATACACTAGAAGGCGATAAAAGTTATTTTTGCAAATCAGGTGCCTGGATAGATAATTCGAGCTTCTACTTTTCCTGTTCG
>CAZGGG010000136.1:0-4137 GCA_964525165.1 uncultured Saprospiraceae bacterium
CAGTAGCCTTTTAGGATAGGCTTTCCCGCGCGCTTTAGTCGCAGTCTCTTTGGTATTGCTCTAATTATTGGGATTGCGGGTCGGAGCCTCCCAAAGGGTCGGGGACATCCCGCAGGACAGTAAACTGTTTGCGAGGACTAGGGTGCAATGACAATTGATTTTTGAAGGTGGAGGTAATTGTTTATTTCGGATTTCAGAACGCATTGCAATGCGCTCCTCCTGTATAGTTATGGGAAACAATTCTGCCATAGGGTACAGAGACACCTTAGGCGCCAAAGCTTATTCCGCAGCCTCATGAGGATTTTAATATTCTGATAAGAATCATGACTTTATTTATATTTCCCAATAAGAAAATTAAAAACACTTTCTGAATAGAGATTCCTCTCAGCTTTTGCACTGAGAGGAACCTCATTAATAAGCCACAGAAGATATCTTATTGTTTTATTACTTTATAAGATGCGTTTCCTGCCTTCACTACATACATCCCAGGGGGATAGGTTCTTACATCTATATGTCCTAGTCTTGGCGTACCCTTGAATACTATTCTTCCTAAGTGATCAAATATTTGTATATCTTGATTTTCTGCACCTTTGATAAATAGTTGATCAAAAACAGGGTTTGGATATACTTCTATTTGACTTGGTTTATGAACAACAGACTCTTTTTCAAAGCGACCTTCCACTGTACCATTGCAAATATCAATAGCCGGTGGTTCTCCTAAGATAATACTCGATGCGGTATTTAACTCTAAATACCCTGAGGTTTGACTTGCAATGATATAGTCCTCAAAAATACGTGGCGGGTCAATTAACCAATAGTTATTTTGAGCTTGTATATCAGTGTTCGATGTAGTGTTTTCGATATTAAACAGCATAGTGCAGTGAGGAAAAACGAACGGAGGATCCAAAAATGGTGGGCCCTCCCAGTCAGGAGGGGTTTGACCTAAACTTCCACCATTTAGACCACCCGTGGCACTAACGGGTCCACTCTGGTTTAATCCCTGTGGTAAAATAGGAGTTATGGGATAGTCATAGCACCATACAAAGCCATTGTATTCTGTTGAGGAATTACCTTGTATGTCTAGCTGCACCACTTCTCCCCCTATACCCACATAATTGTTCATCAGATAGGAATCGTCTAATTGAACATCTGTGACGTTTCCATAAATTCCAAATTTACATTCTCTGAAATTTGTACAATTGCTAACATCGATCACGAGCTCATTGGTCTCGATATCGTCCAGTATACCGTACATTAACTTTTCAAAAGTGGTATTCGTACAGTCAACCAAACCAACATTCCATAACGACCATACTCCTGTTGTACTGCTCAAGTCAAATAATGCCATATTGTGAAAGTAACATCCTTGAATTCTTAAGGTGTTCGTATTCGCTGCCTCAATACCCACATAAAAGTCTTCAAATTCTGTCCATTCGATATTTGCCTGATTTCCTCCTGTAGAAGTGATCCTAATACCTTTATGTACATTATGGAATTTACAATCTACAATAGTAAAACTGTTAGAGCCGTTTACGCTGATTACAGGGGTATTGTTGTAAGCATAAACGTAAGCATTCTTAGGATATGAGATCATTTGGTAATTTCCTTCAAAGAACACATTTGTGAATGTAAAGTACTCATTCACCCCGCTACTGATAGAGCAATTTTTATCAAGCAAGGCTTTACCATCTTCCATGTGGAAGCTATAATTTCCAAAGTTTAATTTTGCTGAACTTGATAAACGTAATAACAATCGGCTTCTAGAAACGGAAGACAAATTAAAACTTCCTCCATGATGCATATTCCCTAAACCTATGAACCAAAGATACCCGTCCGTAAAATGCATACTTACATCTTCCATGGTTGTCAGTCTGCCTTTAAACTGTAAATAGCTATCACCTTGAACATCCCATTGAATACCATCATACACCTTCAAATTCCCTTGACCTGCAACGAGAATAGCAGATTGACCTTTTAGCGCCACCTGAAGGCCAGTAGGGAAGGTCACCTCACTATTATTCTCTAGAATGAGCTGTGAGGCGTGGTCCAAGTCCAATTTAGCTCCATCTTCTAAAATCAATTGACCACCTTCTTTAACTATTAATTGACTGGAACCATTGAGTTCCAACCATGCTCCAGACAGTAAACGAACTGTCGAATTCTCCTCTATGATGAGGTTACCATCATTGTTCAACTGCACATGCCCACCATCTTTAATAAACAATTCTGCTCCTTCTTGAATGACTAAGGTACCTTTGTGAATACCCGAATGACCTAAACGAATACGTCCTCCATTATCTACCGTCACTATCGCATTCAGAGATTCGTCGCAGCGATCCGCAGCGATATACGCAACCACGCTGTCTCCCAAATTAGGAATATTAGAGCCAGGGATATAACCAATGTTCTGGTTTCTACCAATATGCAAATTACCCCCTTGACCAATGGTCATGGAATTATCTATTCGCACACCGTTAAAAATTGATTCTTCCCAATTGACACCTATGTGATAGGTCTCATTGATTAGTGATGCAATAGGATCTCCGGAAGGGTCTAAGAAGGACGGATTTGTAAAATGATCCACAAACCAAGCAGCCAATCCATAATTGAGGGTAACATGCTCTATATTGTTATGTGCATGATTGCTTGATTGCTCAGGCTCTGTGGAGCCTCTGAAGTCAACCACATTTGGATAATTTACTTGAACTGCATTTATGCTGCCCCTAAGATCCTGATGTAAGTTTGTGGCAATATCTAACCCTAAGGCTGAGGGCGCAGGAATGAAGGATAAAACCGGAATTTCAAAAAGAGTATTTGCATACAGCATTGGGAACGCAAAAAAAATATCATCCTTAGAGGCAAAAGAGCGGGTACCTCCTGCAGCATGATCTAAAGGTAAAAGGTTATTCACTTTAAAATATGAAGAGGATAAAAATGGAATACCTAAAGTCCATTGAGTAAAGATTTTATCATAGACCTTTCCACCGGATATTCCCGGGCTACTATAGATGTTAATATCCATAGTGAGATTGAAAGGAATAGCTAATCCTGTTAGCAGAACCAATGCATCCAAATTCGCAACCTTATCACCAGGTGTAAAGTCTAAAGTCTGTCCGGACAGGTCTCCATTAGAGATCATATAATGAGGAACTTCGATTTGCTTGGCTGCTAGTTGGGTTAAAAAAGGGTCACTTAAACTTCGAAGTTCATCAGCACTCACGTTGATATTGCTGACTGCAGCCCTATTATAATAGAGCATCTGTTTGGCTGCGGGAGTGTTTAAGGTTTCCCATCCTTCTCTCACCTTTGAGACCATTTCACCGATAGGGATTCCAAAAATCTTTGTTTGGTCAACATCTTTCAACATGGCTTGTATCCCAATTGGTATATTCGCTCCTCTTAGTGGGCTATCAAAGCTGATAAACTTCTCAATTTGATGATCATAGCCCTTATTTTCCATATCAGAGATGCACCACTTAGAGATCAGACCACCCATACTGGCACCAATCAGCACATTCGGTTCATCATTGCCATCTGCCGCTTTCAAATCATTGATCAAGCGGATCGCATGTTCGAGCCAAACTGCATTATTCTGAATCGGCCCGGTATTATTGTCCACTCCAAAGTTGACGAAATAAAGATCATAGGTGTCGTCGTGGAGATAGGAGGAGACTGTACCTGTAAAGTCGTAATCATCATTTAATAGGCCGGGGCCTGAAAAGATTTTAAATTCATCATCATATTGTTTAAATAAATATGTATAGTCAGCCATTTGATTAGGATCAAAACCATCAACAATAATCAGCGGCTTTCGATGTTGGATGTTCTCGGTGTCACAGTAGCGGTTGCCCCAATAGAAAATCTCCACCCCTTCTTCCACATAGGTGTCTTTCCCCCATTCCGGTAGCAGGGCGCGCCCTTTTCTAAATTGTTCAAATCGATCTGCCTTACAAAGATCCTCATTCCTTCCATCACAAATGGATCTTGGATCACCGCCGATACGGTACATCGTATCCGGTGCAAAATTATTTTCGCTAAAAGTAGCAATAGGAATGGCGTTATCTAGAAGAATCCGAAACTCACTTTCCAATACATTACCTTGGGCATCCTGTATCTCACAACGGACAATTTGAGATT
>CAZGGG010000137.1:0-4128 GCA_964525165.1 uncultured Saprospiraceae bacterium
GGGGAAGAGGCATTGAAAAATGGTAGCCCGGCCTTGGAAGTGGTCCAACAAGTCATCATGCATTTAGAAGACAATCCTCTTTTTAATGCCGGCCGTGGCGCAGTGTTGACCAATAGTGGCACTGCTGAGCTAGATGCCTCTCTTATGGATGGGCGTAGCTTAAATGCCGGTGCGGTGGCAGGAGTGAAAACAATTAAAAACCCTATACTGGCTGCTCGATATGTTATGGATTCTACCAAACATGTTCTACTGTCGGGAGACGGAGTAGAAGGACTTGTGGGAAAGGCAGGCCTGGAAATGGTGAAAAACGAATACTTTATTACTCAAGAACATCGGGAAGAATTGAAATCCATTCAAAAACATGGAACGGTAGGTTGTGTGGTTTTGGACCGGGGAGGTAATCTCGCTGCAGGAACTTCAACCGGGGGGATGATGAATAAGCAGTGGGGCAGAATCGGAGACTCTCCGATTATTGGAGCGGGCACTTATGCAGATAACAGTACCTGCGCAGTAAGCTGTACCGGCCATGGGGAGTATTTCATCCGGAAGTCTATTGCTCATGATATTCATGCCCGAATGAAATACGGGAAACAGAATTTAGCTACTGCTGCTAAGGGCAGTTTGGATGAATTATCAGATATGAATGCTCTGGGAGGTTTCGTAGCTGTGGATAAGGATGGCAAAGTGGCCATGCTTTTTAATACGGAGGGAATGTTTCGTGCTTACAGTACAGAAGACCAGAGAGTTGTAGAAATGTACAAATAGGATTATCATGCTTACAATCAAAGAAGAAGGTTCACTATTAGTGGTGACAATTGAACGCCCAAAAGCCTTAAATGCCATCAACCGGGAAGTGATGGATGGCTTGGGTAAACTATTTATCGAAGATGCGGCATCTACCAGTGCCTACCGGGCCATAATCATTACAGGCAGCGGCCCCAAAGCTTTTGCAGCAGGAGCCGATATTGCAGAGTTCCCTCAATTCGGCGTGGAGGAAGGAACCAGCCTTTCGGCAAAAGGGCATCAGGTGTATCAGGCGATTGAGTCTTTTCAGGTACCGGTAATCGCCGCGATCAATGGATTTGCCTTAGGTGGGGGATGCGAATTAGCCATGGCTTGCCATATGCGCATCGCTGAAGAACAGGCAAAACTTGGCCAACCGGAAATCAATTTGGGTTTGATACCCGGATATGGGGGAACCCAACGATTGGTGCGATATATCGGGCGCGCTAAGGCTATAGAATTATTGCTCACCGGTGACATGATCAGTGCGCAGGAAGCGAAAGCATTAGGCCTCGTCAACCAGGTCGTTCCCATCGGTGAATCTTTGAGTCATGCTCGGGCACTGGGTGAGAAGATTGCCAAAAAATCATCCGTTGTGATCTCCAAAATGTTGGAAGCTGTTTATACCTATCACCAACATGAGACACCCTATGATGTCGAGGTGAAAGCCTTTGGAGCTTGTTTCGGGCTCGAGGACATGAAAGAAGGGGTGGATGCATTTTTAAACAAAAGAAAGCCCGATTTTAAAGGTAAATGATCAAAATCAACAATGTAATGATTCTATTGTCTTTACCTTTGAACAAAGTTTAGTGTATGATCGAGACAGATATTCTGATCATTGGTGCAGGCCCCACAGGGCTATTTACCGTTTTTGAAGCAGGATTGTTAAAGTTGAGGTGTCATTTAATTGATTCTTTGCCTCAGCCCGGTGGTCAGTTGGCGGAGATTTATCCAAAGAAACCCATCTATGATATTCCGGGCTATCCATCTGTGTTGGCGGGAGAATTAGTAGATAACCTCATGGAGCAAATAGCCCCTTTTAAACCAGGATTTACTTTGGGGGAAAGAGCGGAGCAGCTGGATCGAATGGAAGATGGAAGGTTCCGAATAGTCACGAACAGGGGGACAGAGCACATAGCTCCCGTGGTAGCTATAGCCGGTGGCTTAGGTTCCTTTGAGCCTCGGAAACCACCGATCGAAAATATTATCGATTTTGAGGATAAAGGAGTGGAGTACATCATCAAAGAACCTGAATTTTACAGAGATAAAAAAGTAGTCATTGCCGGAGGGGGAGATTCCGCCCTGGATTGGACCATCTTTTTAGCGGACGTAGCTTCGGAAGTCACCATGGTGCACAGAAGAAAAGGATTTAGAGGGGCATTGGATTCTGTAGAGAAAGTAGAGGCATTGAGTCAGGAAGGTCGAATTCAATTGATCAAAGAGGCTCAGGTGGTTGGACTGGAAGGGAATGGGAAACTTGAAAAGGTGGTGATCAATCATAAAACGGAAGGTCAAAGGACGGTGGAGACGGATCACTTTATCCCATTATTTGGCTTGAGTCCTAAACTTGGTCCTCTGGGAGAATGGGGGCTGGAGATTGAAGACGGAGCGTTGAAAGTAGATACACTGGATTATGCCACGAATATCCCTGGTATTTATGCAATTGGTGATATAAATACATACGAAGGAAAATTGAAGCTGATATTATGCGGTTTTCACGAGGCTACGCTGATGTGTCAATCCGCATATAAAATCATACATCCGGACAAGAAACTATCCTTTAAGTATACAACCGTGACCGGTATTTCGGGCATGGAATCATAATCAAATATTGATGGCAGAGGATCACATGATAACGGTTACCGTCAAAGATCGGGAGGGAATGGATCATACCCTTGAAGCGCCTACAGATATGGATCTCAACCTTATGGAGCTTTGCAAAGCATCCGAACTCCCCGTCAAAGGTACTTGTGGCGGTATGGCGTTATGTTCCACTTGTCACTGTTATGTTTTAAGTGACCACCACCTTCCCGAAATGAGCGAAGACGAAGAGGATATGCTTGACCAGGCATTTTTTGTTCAAGACAATAGCCGATTGGGATGTCAAATCAAATTAAGAGATGAGTTGGATGGCTTGGTCGTTGAGTTGGCTCCTGAATCAGTCCTGTAGGCTATAGATGGTGGTACCGCTTTCAAATTTGTAAAGACTGCTCAAAGGTTTGTCCTGATAAAGTATGGGCTCGTGTGGTCCCCAATATAAGAGATAGGTGGCTCCGGACCGAATAAGCTTCTCTATGCGTTCAGGCTGGAACTCTTCTTTGGTTAAGGACCAGCCATAGCGTTTACACGTATGCAAACTGACGTTTGTAGAAACGTCCGGAATACTGATGATTTTTGCATTCTGTGGGATCTGTAGTGCATCAAATATGGACTCCAACTTATCTTCATCCAGAAATTCGGGAGGTACATCCAGGTAGCTATGGTGAGCATTTCGTGGGTTGTAATTGGATCGCAGATACGATTGAGTATTCCCCGCTTGTTGATAGAGTAAAAGTACGACAAGACCCATCAGAATGACTTGTGAGATTTTCTCTCGAGGCCAATGATTCAAATGAAATTGGACAAAATGATATAGGTTGATCAATACAAAAGGGTAAAGGATCATCAAGTAATAGGAGTGCACTGAAAACTGGGCATAAAAAAGAAAGAAATAAATCAGCAAGCCCAATAACATAGCGACTTGGACCAACTTTTGCCGAAAGGGGTTGAATACGATATTGATAAGGAAAAGAATACAAAAGAGCGTTGTCCATTCCCATTGTAACATTAACGGGAAATACTCATCGGTCAATCGATCCCATATCCATTGTTTCTGGCCGGCATCCACGGAACTGTAAG
The DNA here is from genome assembly GCA_964525165.1 of uncultured Saprospiraceae bacterium. Taxonomy (GTDB): domain Bacteria; phylum Bacteroidota; class Bacteroidia; order Chitinophagales; family Saprospiraceae; genus JAWLFI01. The sequence goes on from CAZGGG010000137.1 coordinate 3,682, forward strand.
GCAAAAAGCTGGTTAGAAAGCCATTTGATTCAAAAGTCGCATTGTATGATTTCATCCATCGAATCCAGCCGTATACGATGGCAATGATAACAATTGAAGCGATTAAATATCTCCCTCTCCACTTTTGATGTCCGGGGAAAAGGAAGTGCGCCCCGAAAAGAGATAGGGGGTAGATTAAAAAAGTTACCTTGAATAGACAGGAGAGAAGAAAAAACAAAATGGATCCAAGCCAGTATAACTTTTGATCACTAGTGACAGATTTTTCAAAAAGTATAAAGCCTATCAATGCGGAGGCAATGGCTGCCACATCCGGAAAATTATTCATGCCATAATACTGCCATAAACCTGAAGTCCAAACGCCCAATCCCAATAAAGGAATTATCAGGATATGGTATCGGTAGCGAAAACTTGCCGTCCATATCATCCGGGCCATAAACAGTATAAAGG
>CAZGGG010000138.1:0-1191 GCA_964525165.1 uncultured Saprospiraceae bacterium
AATAAAACCAAATGGCAGTGGCATTATCTGCTGCCAGTTTATCTTTTATGATTTTGTGCATTTTTCGGGAAATAAAATGATTGCCCTGAAAAATGTACACTTTGTATTTGTCTCTTATCAGGTCAAAATCCTCTATCGCGTACGTATGGTAAGGTACCCCGCTCAACGCCAGCATGGTGATGGTGGATGAAGATTTTCCAAATACCCGTCCGGAAACACCCGGGGTCCCTTCCTCTGAATTGAATACCGCGACCTCTGCAACTGATTCCGCTTTTTGATCCCTGTTTTTGTCGATCAGCTTTTTTGTCCGGATGATCAACTGGTTCATTTCGGGGGTATCGTACCAGAAACGGCCCCAGGTGGTTACGCCGTGGCTGATGATCGGGAACATCCAGCCTGGCCCACCCTCGTTCCAGTACAGAGTACCGTTCAACCCGATGGAAAAAGCCACATCCCTTTTCAAAAGGTTCAAAGAATCTTCCATATTGTCCGCGAGCCGGAACGGGCCGGGCCATATGCCGTATATGCCCAGGGGATCGCCACCAGTCTTTGGCAATAAGTGCGTTCCGGTATCAATCTGGTCGATATGCAGTTTTTTATACAGTTTGTAAGAGGCTTTCGGGTAGCCCGATATGTGCGCCAGTTTCCGGTCGGCGTAATGGTACGGGCCATGGTTGATGTCTATCCATTCAGACTTCATCATTTTTCTGTCCCCCACCCTCGACAAGCAGGTCAATGTGGGTTTGGCCGAAGCTTCTTTAACAGCCCGGCATTGAGCGATGATAAAATCAGATTTGGTATCGTTGAAACACTTCAGATAATCGTTGACCTGCGAGCCATTGTCCCGTTCACTAAAAAAGCCCGTGAACTGCAGGCGCTTTTCCTCCGAGGGTATTTCAGCGGTATCAAAGGTAACTTTTGCGTCTTTCCATCTGCTGCGCAACAAGGCCACGTCATTGTCGTATTTGGCCCGTAGCCATGCCCTGAATTTTTGCAGCATGGGCTGCGAATAGTCATCAAGGGGCGGTTTGTTGCGGGAGGTGGGCGTGTGCCATTCGTTGCTCCACTGTATAACGTTGTAACCCACAATGTGGGGGGCGAAGCGCGAACCCTGAAAGTGTTTCACAAATCTTCGGAGTGCTTCTGAGCTGTCCTCAAGCCAACGGTCGGAAGCCAGGCTGGGAATGCGCA
>CAZGGG010000138.1:1201-1571 GCA_964525165.1 uncultured Saprospiraceae bacterium
GTTGCTGAGCAAAGGCAACTGGTCTTCGTGTTTGCGGTTCCACTTATAGGGCGCGCATCCGGCTGTTCCTACATATGGAATGAGGAAAATATCCGGATTTACATCCAGTATCTTTTCCAGGTGCCACTCATAGAGGCGATAATCGTAGCCGTCTTCCCCATCCCAGCACAAAGTTGTTTCCAGGTCCACATCCGTGAGAAAAATATTAATGCCCGAGCCTTTGTATTGTTCTATTTTCTCGGGCGACCATTCGCCGGGGCAAGACAAACGGCCCAACATGCGGGACGTCTGCTGTCCGTTGATGAACAGCTCGGGATTACCCTCTACCATCCTGATCTCTGCGGAAGGGATATCAGCATTCGGAACCGGG
>CAZGGG010000138.1:1581-4123 GCA_964525165.1 uncultured Saprospiraceae bacterium
GTCTTCCTGCTTTGGTTTAAAATGGTATGGCAATTTTCGCATGTATAAAAGAACTGGCAGGAATCCTCCGGCATTTCTTCTTCTATATGATGCCCGCAAATTGGGCAGGTTATGATTGATTGGGTCAGAATACTCATTTTGATGGAGTTTTAGCAGTCAGTTAAACATTCTTTTTCAATGCTTTCGTTCTCAATTTGATGTTTTCTTTTTTAAAAGTACTGCAGCGGAAGGCTGAATCCTGATCTTGGTAAGGGAGAACACCTTGTAGTTGGTAGCCACATTGCTAAACCAGGTGCATAGCAGGGAAAAAACCTTTTCTGCTTCCCAAGTTCCTGTTCTTGTAAGCCATACTGACTCGAGAGCGTAGCCTGAATGAAACAGTTTCCTTGCATGTTGGGTTGATCCTTACTCTTTCGTAAGAAACCGGAAGTAGGATGGGTGGCTAGGTGAGTATCATTCTTTTGGCAAGAAGCTTTTCTTCATTCCATTCTTTCTCCTATTTCATTTGGTTTCGGATTCTCCACTTGTACCAATTGATAGTCAAACGCTCTTGGATATATAATTTCCTGAAAATCCTCAATATTGAATGCAAATCCTTGATTTTTAAAAGTACAAGGAAGTGTATTCAATCTTCGATCAATCATCTTACTGGTAAATGTTTTAGGGATTTTCCAAGTTGTTCTGTTTTCAATTTCCGGCTTGAAATACTGAAGCTTTAATTGTTTAAGTAAAGCCTTGGTTGCCTTTAGGTCATTGATTTTCGTAATCGTTAAGTCGTAAGGACCGTTGAGTAAACCTAATTTGAAACCAATCATCCACTTTTCAAGAGTAAATCCGCTGCCCGGTTGATATAAGTTTTCCGTTTAATTTATCTACAATAAACCCTGGGTAAGCTCCTATATGTAGGGGTTGATTTTCTGGGTCAACGTTGGCGAATGGAATATACCAGGCGAAATCGTTTTCAATAATTTCGCTCTCATTAACTCGATGTTCACCGCTATAGACTGGGTTGTCATTAATAGCTTGAAGTACTTTCTCTTTTGCCTGGTCTAAAGTCATTTTACACTAGTAGCGAATGACGAGAGCAGCAGCACGGAGCTTAATTAGGAAGCGGTCAATTACATTTTCTCAATAGTTGACCGAAGACTTTTTTTGACTCTTGCTGCTGATCGATGTTATCAGCCCGTCTTTTTTCTTTCCTCTTTACATCAAATGTATGAAAAAATTGGGTTTCCTGTTGAAGCATTTTCTCCTATTTCCAATGCTTCGCTTCGTTTTAGGCAGGGTCATGGCGTTTATGTTTGATAAGCGACGTATCCCTGACCGTGGCAGTGTAAAGTGGAAGTCATTAAGCATTTCAAATCTCCATGTATGATTCCGTTAAAGATCATGAGGCAACTTTTCCTGATTTCCTTTAACTTCAAGTCTTCGTTGACGTCACTACGTCTCAAACGCGAGTTTGGTCGGTATCGCCGACAGAAGACTTGTCAGGAAAATTACCATTTCCTTCATCATACACTCCTTTTCCATTCCTAATGACTGGTACGCTGCACTGCCAAAACGTTGCAAGCTCTCACTCCGAAAATGCTTCAATGGCTGATAACGACTGCCATAGGCGCTGCGAAGGCGCAGCCGTAGCTTTGCGCTTATGGCTTGTTACCCTGCGTTTTCAATCTACAAATGTTTCTTTTATCACTGCTTTACAGCTTTTGATCTCTCTAGCAGTAATCTTTCCAAGTATTCTGACAATCCTACTTTTATCTATTGTCCTTATCTGATCAATGACTATCCAACCTGTTTGATTATTGTGCTTGACTTTTACCCTTGTAGGATAAGGTTTACTTTTAGTAGTCATTGGAGCAATGACAATAGTTCTTAAGTTGCCATTGATTTCGTCGGGTGAGATCACTAAGCATGGTCTGATTTTTTTTATTTCACTTCCTATTGTTGGATCCAGATTGACCAGAACTATAGCGTATTGCTTTAATTCCATTCGTCAAAATTTTCATCTTCAAAGACATCATCCATGAATAATTGATCATCTTGATTTTCATGCATTTCTTTAAATGCTTCATCCCAACCTTTTCGTGGACTATCAATAGGACGAATTACAATCTGTCCTTGCTCTAGGATTACTTCAACCTTGTCTTTGATGTTATATTTATCAAGTAGTGACTTATTCAAGCGAAGTCCTCTTGAGTTGCCAATTTGTATAATTGAAACTTCCATAATTAACTCTTTTATGTAATCACAAAGTTATTACATTTTAAGAAAGTTCCAATCTGCTTTTAAATTTAAATGCAGGGTAACGGACAAGTGTATGAGTAGTAAAATTTAATTAAACGAAAATGTATAAAGAAACAAAAGAAGTAGCAAGGCAATTTGAACAAGATTTAAAAGCCTTACTTAAAAAACATAACGCAACCATAGAATTAGAGGACTTACCTACTAAATATGCATATAGTGTGCCTAAAAAAACCATAAAGGTTTACATTGATGCTGTTTACAAAGACGGTGATTGCCTTGCGGAATTTACCGAGAT
>CAZGGG010000139.1:0-4029 GCA_964525165.1 uncultured Saprospiraceae bacterium
GCACGGCTTTCAGTGCTTCTTCTAATTACTAGAATCGTCCTCTTTCCATCCGAATAATCGAATAATCAAATCACCTTTCTCATCCGTCGTGGACTATCCGCCGTCAGCCGTCTGCCGTCCGTGGTCTGTTGTCCACTCACGGCTTCGCCGTCCATATGTCGCAGCAGGACTATGGCCCAAGGAAGGGTACATGTAAGGTTCCTTCATATTTATAGTTTCCGCACTGCGGATAGTGGGACTTCCATCCATAAGGCGAGTCCCATATTGGTCAAATTGACCGCAATTCTGTTTTTTCCGCGCTCCTCGACCATTTGTCCTTTCAGGCCGGTCAGCTCACCGGCGATGATTTCGACTTCATCGCCTTCCGTTATGGTTCCTTCTTCCACTTCTGTGGATACATCTTCTCCAATCACTCTGCGTAAAAGATCAATTTCACTCTGCGGGATGGGCACGACATATCCGGAAGGGCGTACAAATTGGATGACGCCTTCTACTTCCAATACGCGGGCTCGTTCCTCTTGATCGATCTTCACAAAGATATATTGAGAGATCAGGGGCAATTGAACCTTGCGCACTTTGCGGGTATACCGCCTTATTTTTTCCTGTAAGGGCAACCAGGCTTCAATCCCTTTATCCTGCAGACGATCCCGGACGAATTTTTCTCTTCTGAAAAAGGTCCGCACCGCATACCATTGCAGTTTATCTTCCAGCTGTTGGGTTTCCACACTTGTCTCTTGCTGCCTCATAATCTCCAAACGCTTAGTTCCGGCTCATTTTTTAAATCATATATCCCTTTCAAATCAAACAAGAGTCGTGTCTGATCATCGAGGTGACGCATAAAAAAGTCCTTATCCAAATTTTTGTATTCCTGATGGCCTACGGCGACCACAATGGCATCGAACTTTCCTTCGATTTCTTCCACTAAAGCGAAGCCGTACTCTTCTTGCACTTCCTGTGGATTCGCATGCGGGTCTGCTAGTTCCACCCAAACTGAATATTGCTGCAACTCATCCACCAAATCAGCCACCTTTGAGTTTCGGATGTCCGAGACATTTTCTTTGAAGGTGATGCCTAGAACCAGCACCTTGGCATCTTTAGGGTTTTTGCCTTTTTTGATCAGCTTCTGTACCAATCGCTTGGCTATATACGCGGGCATTTCATCATTGATTCTCCTTCCGGAAAGGATAACCTGCGGATCATGCCCCAGTTGTTTGGCCTTGAACAATAGGTAATAGGGGTCCACACCGATGCAGTGCCCGCCCACCAATCCGGGTGTATATTTCATAAAATTCCACTTCGTTCCGGCCGCTTCAATCACTTCCTGTGTATCAATACCCATTTTATCGAAGATCATAGACAACTCATTCACAAAAGAAATATTCAGGTCTCTTTGCGTATTCTCAATCACCTTTGCCGCTTCTGCTACTTTGATCGAACTGGCGGCATAGACACCTCCGGTAATCACAGACTCATAAAGAGCCACCACATCTTTTAAAGCTTCTTCATCACAGGCAGAAACGACTTTCGTAATTTTCTCCACGGTTTTTTCCCGCTCACCCGGATTGATCCTTTCGGGCGAATACCCCACTTTAAAATCTGCGATATAGGTTAAACCGCTGTTTCTTTCCAATATCGGGACACAATCTTCTTCCGTACAACCCGGATAGACGGTACTTTCGTAAATTACGATATCTCCCTGCTGTAAATGTCGGCCGATTGTCTCGCTGGCACCCAGCAAAGGACCCAAATCCGGCACTTTCCGATTATCCACCGGCGTAGGGACCGCTACGACAAAGACGGAGCAGTCCGACAATGCTTGTTCATCGGCGGTAAATTCGATTTTTTTACTGTCAAAGGCTTCCGCAGGCAGCTCTTTGGAAGGATCCACTCCTTGCTGCATCAGTGCGATCCGATCGGGTTTGATATCAAAGCCCACCACCTTCCAGATCTTGGCAAATTCAAGAGCAAGGGGTAAGCCCACGTATCCCAGACCTACGACCGCGACTTTCGTCTCGCCTCTGTTCAGACGCTGAATCAGTCTTCTTTCTTGCTCCATAGTAATAGCGGTTGATATTCAAATTTTTCTAAATCCACTTCCGTAAATTCTTGTCTCGTATAGATCAAATAGCGAATTCTTCGTTTGACCATTTGCTCTGCTTTTTCAATCAGCTTGACCAATGCATTGGCATCAATGTCTCCTACAAACAGCAGATCAATCACGCCTCCATCAATGCCTCTCGCGAAGGTACCCGTCAAAAAGACTTTGTACACCTCTCCCAATCGTTCGATCACTTCCTGAACGATTCGGTCAAAGCCAATATGTTTGAGGACTAAATTGTGTACTTCTTTATAAAGGGGATGATTTTGATTGGCCCGATACATCTTTTTATTTCCATCCATTTGTGAGGAAAGCATGCCCGCCTGTTCTAATCGGTTCAATTCAACACGTATGGCATTGGTAGAGTCCCCGAACTCTGTTTCCAGGGAACGCAAATAGGAAACGGTGTTGCTATTCAAGAAGAACTTGACTAATAGCTTAATCCGGGTTTTCGAGCTAATCAGGGTTTCAATCATCTCAAAAGATTGAGTAATAAACTTACTCATTGTTGCTTACATTTTCAACTATCTTCTTTCAATTTCATACTAAATTCATTATGGAAGAATGACTTTCATCACCTTAACCCCTGATTCAAGACCTTTCTTTTTATACGTTTCGGGTAGATATCTCTTGAAATGCTTTTGTCTTTTAGTTTATAGTTTCTTTATTTCGTGCATATAAACCACTCATAAATTATGGAAGAACTATTGACAATTGAATTTTGGCAAAGCTTATTGGCCGAATATGTACCGAATATTTTAATGGGAATTGCTACCCTCATCATTGGATTCTGGCTTGCCGGCATGATTACGCGCAGCTTCCGCAAAATAATGGTCAAGCGAGAAGTGGACGCAAGTTTGGTTTCCTTCTTAGGATCTTTGGTTAATATATTGCTGAAGGTTATTGTCTTGATCAGTGTAGCCGGAGTCTTTGGTGTCGAAACAGCCTCCTTTATCGCAGTGCTGGGTGCCATGGCCTTTGCTGTGGGTATGGCTTTGCAAGGCACCTTAGGCCACTTTGCCAGTGGCGTGCTGATTTTAATTTTCCGCTACTACCGGGTCGGTGATTTTGTAGAGGTAAATGGTATCAGCGGTACCGTCAAAGACATACAAATCTTCAATACCACGCTTACCGCTTTAGATAACCGGATCATCACGGTTCCCAATGGTCTCATCACGGGCAATAATATCATCAACTTTACTGCCAATGACATTCGAAGAGTCGATATGACCTTTGGTATTGGCTATGCAGATGACATCGATAAGGCGAAAGCTTCTATCAAAAAGGTGATTGAGTCTTGTGAGGGCATCTTACAAGATCAAGCTTATGACATTTTCGTCAAGGAGTTGGCCGACAGCTCGGTCAATTTTGCCGTCCGCGTTTGGGTCAACACACCGGATTATTGGGCAGTGTATTTTGAGATGCAAGAAAAAGTCAAGAAAGAATTTGATGGTCAAGGAATCAGTATTCCGTTCCCTCAAATGGATTTACATATGATAAAGGAATAAAGGCTTCCGCATTTATTTAGACAGCGGACGGCTGAGCCGCTGTGAATGCATTGAGGGTTCCCGAATCGCGATTTGGGGCCCTTTTTTTGTGAGGTTTTGCTTGCTGCGGTTGCCTGAGGTGGAAGAAGTAAAACATTTTCTTTCATTGCACCTTTTTGCTAGATCAAAAAGGTGCCCAAAAAATCAAGATGCGCTCAAGATGATTTTTGCTGCGCAAAACCGTGGTCGCTCCTACCGCTTCGTGCTTTGTTTTCTTTCAGAAAACGCAACTCCGCTCGTCGCGCCACTATCATTGTGACCGCATCTATTTATCTTGCTAAATGTAGCGTCTCGGATGCCGACAAAGCGTAGCTTTCGTAGGGGGCTTTTTATTTTCATTCTTTTTTCAAATAACCAAAACCCGCCTCTTTGGTAGTCCCCGTC
>CAZGGG010000140.1:0-2392 GCA_964525165.1 uncultured Saprospiraceae bacterium
TTATCAAACGTGTCTGAGGAAATGCTTTTCCTGATCCGGATTTGGTGGAAATACTGGTACCAAAACCAGCATTGGAAATATTTTTTTCGGGATGTTTATTCAGAAAGTATGCGATATAATTCAAACATTAAATATCCTACTATTTAAGGCCAAAAATATCTAATTGGCCTTAAAAGAGGATTTAAAAACAAACCAGACATTAAAATATCCTATAATTAATGTTTGTATCAGGAATTAATTAATTGAAATAGCCAGCCTGCAGGTCCGGCTCGATCCCGGCGACTATATTTAACGTTTCTGAGCAAATGCTTTTCCTGATCCGGATGATATTATACTCTTAGTGGTCTGCCTCAGCAATACCGGTTTTCAGGATAACCAGATTCTGATTAATTTTCTGATTCCGTTTATGGAATAAACCGTTTTCATGCATCCTCCAGATAAACCTGCAGAAATGAAAAAGACAACTCTGAGGAACATTGGCCTCTTTCTGCTTGCCGCTGTATTCTCAACCGGATTGATGTTCGCCTTTATTGAACTTCCGCTCTTACTCGACAGACTGATGCAGTCGGCAATACAAACGCCCCACTCCGATCCCTCTTACGACAGCTTCAAGATAGAACTATTCTACAATGCCTATGCTGTCCGTCTTATTGGCTACATCTGTCTGGCCGTTATCCTGGCCCTGATCGTACTTGGCTTCGCAACACGTAAAACCGCCCTTGCATGGATCGGCGGACTTGCCATGTTTCTACCGGTATTTGCAACATTTGCCTACAGTATGTTCTACCTGGCCGGACTGGGCCTGTTTAATGTTATAATATTGCCATTCCTTGATATTTCCATTTCATTAGTAGATCTGGGCCGGGTTGTCCTTATCCCTTACAATATCCTGATGTGGTTCTCTGGACTCTTTAACTGGAACGCATATAATTTCCTTGTCTACTTCTTCATGGGCTCGGGCGCCCTGATATTTGTGATCGGGGTCTTTACCTGGTTGAAGACACGTTCCGGCAGGGGGACGGTAGCAGTAAGCTGGTTATACAGGTACTCCAGGCACCCTCAGTACCTGGGATGGATCATCTGGAGTTACGGACTCATGCTTTATGGACCGTCTGTCAATGATATGAAAAAAAGCTGGGGCTGGCATGGCACCCTGCCATGGTTATTGTCCACCATGGTCATCATCGGCATATGTATGCTGGAAGAGCTGAAAATGAAGGAACGGGCCGGGAAGGAATACGATACCTATCGCAATCATACACCCTTCCTTTTTCCCATACCGGGTTTTCTTAAAAAGATCCTGAATTTTCCACTGAGGCTTATTTTTAAAACCGAAAGGCCGGAATCAAAAAAGCAGATCGGTACAATACTTGGAATTTACACCATCCTCCTTATGGCTTTTTCATTGATCTGGGTGGATCTTTCGTCGGAAAGAGAAGAACAAGCGGAGGTCAGGATTGAATTCTCGCAGGGCAGGGCAGACTCCTTGCTTACTGAGATCCGGAAACCCCAGAGCAATCGCGAAAGATCAATGCGTCCGTATAATGAATTGGCATCCATGGGCAGCGATGCTTATCCCTTGCTTATTGAATTGTTCGGAAATGAAAATGCCCAGGTCAGGGAATTCGCTATCATGACAGCATCGGATCATCATATAAAAATGGCCGGGGCTGACCTCATTACAGCGCTTCACGACAGCATAGACAGGAATAAAAGAGCAGCTATAAGGGCATTGGGTAATCTGCAGGTAGTTGAAGCTACTGACACCCTGATGTACTTCCTGGAAAATAAAATGGAAGGCTATCGGCAGGATCTGCTGCTGGATGCTCTTGCCAGGCTGGGAAGTACCGGTATAATACCATACCTGGAAGACGGGATTGATAATAAAGTCTGGCATGAGTGGTCAGGATGCATCAGAACAATGATGAGAGTGGACCGCGAAAAGGCCTTAAGCTATGTCTATTCCGGACTGGAATCTGACGATCCGGAGGTCCGAAAACAAGCTGTATATATACTTCTGAGTGAATTACCTCCTGATGCTGTTCCCCACCTTGAAAAAGTATGCAGTGACAAAGAATGGGAAGTCCGTTTTTATGCCAGGCAAGCTATTAAACTGATCAATAAGAGTCCGCATTCAGCTGATTGATCTGCAGCAGTTTCAGCAACCCCTGATTATGATCTTCAAATGTGGATTCCCCGGGTTTGAACTGATATGGTGGAAATACCGGCACCTAAGATTCTTTGATATACTGGTTTCCTGTCTTCTTTGTTTTATTGTTCTGCAAGTCTATTTACAACCTGTTCCAGTATGCGTTGATCGCCGTGTTCGCCACGGCGAACATCTCATCCAGCCGGTCGATGGTGGTGCATGTTGCCCCTGCCCACATGCGCG
>CAZGGG010000140.1:2402-3809 GCA_964525165.1 uncultured Saprospiraceae bacterium
TCCATCGGTGAAAATTCAACAATGGCATCAGACCTGGGATTTTCAGTAGATTTAAGAAATTGGTCAAATGATCTTGTTGCAAAATTCAGATGATAGCTGTCCATATCGCCCATCCATATATAGATTTTTCCTTGTAATTTGGGCCCTAGCACTTTCCAGTTTTTCTCACAGAATAATTTCAAGTCATATTTAGCCCAGCTTTCTGCAACTTTCTGATCAATTTTCCCGGTGACCGGATCAAATAAAGGCAGAGGAAGACCATTCTTGCCCCGGGGACCAAATACTGCAGAATAGGCCCCGAACTGATGACCTGAATTTACATATGAATTGGAAGAACTCATTACATTTTCAAATTGAATCCAGTCTTTCATTGAAATTTGAGGTTTTCCGTTTAGAAGTCTTCTAACCGGTTGCTGAAATCCATACTCATTGATGAATGCATTCTTGTCTTTGTAGATATTTGTCAGCAACAGATGCTGAAAATCAACGGGGTCCGGACTGTAAGAAAAACATCCATTAAAAATATCCGGGTAAATCAATTGAAGTGCCAGAGAAACCCATCCTCCGGTTGAGCAACCATAAACAAATCTCGTCTCAGGGTTGTTCCCTCCCCTGTATTTTGACTCAATATATGGAATCAATTCATGTATAAGATTGTATCCAAAGGGTCCGTTGTTTTCAGAATCCATCTGGTAACTATCTCCAAAAGGCCCTTCTCCATCAAGGAATACAATGATAATTTGCGGGGCCTCTTCTGAGACCCACCAATCCATGAAATTCTCATCATTGATTAAATTGTTGATTCTTGTATACCTGCCTCCATAACCTGAAACATAATAACATATTGGATATGTTACATTTTTATCTTCCAAATACTTACCCGGGAGCAAAACAGATGCCTTAACGATCACATCTTTCCCCCACCATTTGGATAATGTATCACTTCTATAATTAATCTCCCTGGCAAGATTATGCTGTACCAATTCTCTTTGATCAATTATTTCAGATAATGATATTTGTACTTCTTGAGACTGGTCTATCATTACTTCATGCACTTTGCTGAAGATATTACCGGGGGCATTTATTGAAGATTCAATATTATCCTGATCCCATAAGAGCTGCACCCGATATTGTCCTTCAGGTATGTTTTCGAAAGTAAAGTCCTTAATAATCTTCAGCCCCATTTCTTCATCTTCATAAGTAAGAAATGAAGTTGATTGCCACTTCATCCAACCATCATCGCTATCAATTATATAAGTAGCCTCCGGATTGAAATTGATAAGGTTTTTTGCAAAACCAATAACAGAATATGAAGTTGGAGAACAGGTCCTTGGCTCCCGACCAGGATAAGCATCGAGAAATATAAATAGTCTGCCAGTTGGTACAAAAGAAGATTTTATTTCAGCA
>CAZGGG010000141.1:0-3743 GCA_964525165.1 uncultured Saprospiraceae bacterium
ATTTGCCTCCATTGATAGTTATATCAGAGTTCTCAATAAAACTTGCATAAGATCCAGGCTGCCCGCCAACATCTCCGGAGAAAAAGGTAAAGGTGCTACGTGCATCTGAACCAATCTCAGAGGATAATTCTAGTAAACAAGACAAGGCCATGGGATGCACGCCATAAATTTCTTCTAACACCTTTTGTCTCAATCTTGCCAGGTCTTCTATCCAAGGGAATAAATTGAGTGTTTTACAGCTAGGTAACAATTGGTCAAATATTCCGGTTTTTGGTTTTATTTCTTTGGTCCAAGTTTCTGTATCGGGATTAGTTTCAACTATTGCACTGATTATTTCCTCTATGCCTTCATTCAGAAGGTCGACTTGAGTAATCCTGGCACTCATTACAGCAGCATCATCTTTGCTGAATCGATCGGCATAGGCTTTAAAATCCTTATGAATGCATCCAATGAATAATACATTTGGCTCCTTCTTGCAGATTGTTTCCATGAATCCTTGCAAGATATCTTTTGAATAACTCTTTTTTTCTAAAATAGATGTACCAAATTCGTCAAAGAAGATTGCAAGTCCCTTAAAGCGATCTTTGAATGCCTTGCTGCTAACAAGTTAAATTTCCGGATTTAAATGAGAAATCGACACCGCCCATCATAAAATTGAAGGCGCTCTTGAATTTCTCGAGGGAGTTAGATTCAAAATTCCTCAATCCAGTACGACACTGTTCAATGCTTAATCCAGGAGCCACTGTTTCTAAGGCTTTCCCAAAATCTTCATAGAAATTCCTTATATCATCTTGTCCTTTTCTATTTCGCCAATCTTCCAATTGACGTTCAGCTTCGTCAAATTCTGTTTCAATCTCAGCATTGAACTCTCTTGCCTTGCAAGCTTCAAATACTGCCTTTAGAACAACATCCTCGAAATTTTTACCCGAATGATAATCGCATATTGCAACTAAGAATTGTCCGTCTTTTCGAATATTGCGAAGTGTCTTGGCACTATCCGGACTCAGTTTTGCATAGGCATCATGAAAAGGTGATATCTCAGGATCTCCACTTGAACGGCTAAGGACGTTAGCTGACATAAGGCATAAATGTGACTTTCCTGTTCCGTAAGAGCCACTAAGCAAATAGAACTTTTTATCATTCAGCTGGTAAAGACCGCGGCATATTCGCTCGAATGCAATTCTGTGTGCTTTTGTTGGCCTATACATGGCCATGCGTCCTGCATTTTTCTGACTTTCTTCAAAGTCATTTTTTAAATCCACAAAATTGGCATAGCCGGTCTTGAGGGTTACTACTTCAGAAATCTTTGCCATATGATTATCTTGTCTTGTATTATACAACCTTATTTTTGATCAAGTATCAATGCTATTCTATCAAACTCTTCTAGACATTTACGTTTAGACATAAATTCACCAAACGCTTGTTCTTCTTTCCTTCTAAGTACAGGAAATGTATCTAATATATAAGAAAAGTCTTCTCTAGTTAAACCATATAAATGAGCTACATATGCATCAATCTCGGCCCGCAGTTGAGCTCGATTCCCAGTATCACGTCGGTCTGGCAAACGATCATGTACTCCGCAATGTAAACTCCATTCAGATGTTAAGTTTTCGTTTTCATATTTCAATCGATTTCTAATTTCTTGTTCTTGAACTGGACCATAATTGTCAATTGGAGCTAGTGTGGGATACCAATAATTAGTTGATTTCCAATCCGAATCAAATACTTCCCGCCATAATTCTGCATAATCAATTGTGGTACAAATAAGCCTTGAACCTCGTGCTATAATTGTACTAAAAAACTTCCTGTCATCTGTATCCCCAATACCCAGCCGTTGAACAGGTAATGTGTATATGTAATGCATATCCAAACCAGTGGATATCTTGCGTCTTATTACAAAATCCATTACGAATGAATTCAGTAGAGCAACAACAAATACTGTCTGTGATGCATTAATAAGATCATATGGCTCACCATTCTTTCCTTGAGCAACCCTTTGAATGCTAAAAACTGTATGTGGGCAAACAGTCCTAGCCGGCAAAACAGTAGATATTAGTGTTCGCTCGTTTGTACTAGCAGCAATGCGTCTAAAGGCTCCTCTATAGAGCTCATAGTCAGTTATGTCAGGAGTCTTGCCTAAATCAATGATTTTTTTAAACTTCTTATAGAGAAATCTTTCTCTCACATAAGGTTCTTCTATCCAAAGGCTTATCTCAGAATATTCATTATCGAAAGAGAAGAACGTTTTTCCTTCATATAATCTTATGCCTTTTGCAACTTTATTGAAAAGATGACTATCAGACGTCAAATTGAAGTCTTGCGTTAGAGATACATTCCAGAATGAGGGGCTATAGCTACCAAGGTGAAGGTGATCCTTATATACTTTTCTTATAATTTCTATTTCATTTTGAGTTCTAAACTCCATTACACTTAATGAATTAGGAGAAAACTTCCTAACATTATCCAGACTCATCTTCAAGGCACTGGAATCTATCAAAGAAAGCCTTTCCGGATCATGCTCCATAAATGCACACTTGAAGGTCTCAGTTGATCCTCCTTTTTGGGTGTTAAATAAGACAAATTTGAAGCGGCCATCTACTGCAGTAAAAACTGCTGGCCATCTATTCTCAAAGCAATACAGAAAATTGATCCGGCTTTTATAAAAAAATTGTTCACGTAATGGCTGGCATCCTTGGTCAGTATACAAGCCACTTGGAACAATAATGCCTAAATGACCATCTCTCTTTAATACAGCATAGAATCGTTCAAGAAATGCTTTATATAAATCAATTTTCCCTTTCTGAAGTGAATTATATGCTTCTTTCTCCTTAAAGTATTTTGATGATTCGGAAAACCCTGACTCATATTGTTTCCATTTTTGTGCAATATTTGCATGTGCAACATGTAGTTGTTTGATGACTTTTATAGCTTCTTGTTTTCCATATTCCCTGAAATTTGGATCATAAACACTATAGAACTCTTGAGTGTTTGGTTGCAGAACATCCCACGGTGGATTTCCTACCGTTGCAGAAAAGCCCCTAATAGCATTTGGACCAAATATATCTGGAAACTCCAAGGGCCAGTGAAAGAAGTGATGACGATTCTTATATTGATCAACAGATTCAAGTATTTCTGGGATTGCTAGATTCAAGCTATTGGTAATTGGAATTCCTCTTGCTTGCCGATCGAATATATCTTTATAATCATGTGGCTGTATGTTTGAATCCATTAAGTAGGAAGTATATAGATCTGACAGTGATCGCAATTTAGCTATTGACTTTTGCGATTCCTCTAAGAGCGCTTTCTGCGCATCTGTATCATCTTCATTAATTTGACTTATGGAAGAAATACCTTCTGATGCCTCATTTAGTACATCGGATAAATCATCAAAATCGAAAAGCAGTTTTTGCGTATCTTTTTTTCTCGTTGAGTCCTTCTTACGTTCAGGTATTGAAGAAAGCTGATCGAGTGATCTTAAACCAATTAAACTATTTCCGCATCGAATGTGGTGATCAAGAAAAGTGAGTTTGTGATCACTTGCAAAGCAATTAAGCCATAGTGATAGTTTAGCCAG
Source organism: uncultured Saprospiraceae bacterium (assembly GCA_964525165.1). GTDB lineage: Bacteria > Bacteroidota > Bacteroidia > Chitinophagales > Saprospiraceae > JAWLFI01. The sequence goes on from CAZGGG010000141.1 coordinate 3,575, forward strand.
GTCTACGGCTAAAGGATTTAAATCTACCCCATAAATACAATGCCGCGTAATAAGCCTCCGCCAATTGTTGGGATCACTGCTAATTTCATTATTTGCGCCTTCAACAAATGGTATCCGTTCAAGTAATGATATAACCAACCCAGTCATCTGATTGGCTGCATCAACTAAA
>CAZGGG010000142.1:0-3737 GCA_964525165.1 uncultured Saprospiraceae bacterium
GTTATAGTATAAGAAAAACTCGCCTTTTGCCAAATGGCCGGGACCCACACTGCGCATAGCGCCTACTTGGTTTAATTAAGTTTATAAGGTTTAAATATGGTATTGAGAAATGAAAGAATATTCGTTTGAAAAGCTATTGGTTTGGAAAGAAGCAAGAGTTTTAGTCAATCAGATTTATCAAGCAACCCATAATTTTCCAGCTTCAGAGAAATATGGAATAGTGGATCAATTGCGACGAGCAAGTGTCTCTGTTACATGCAATATAGCGGAAGGTTCAGGCCGAAAAACTGTAAAAGACCAGAAGCACTTTTATCGAATGGCCTTTTCAAGTGCACTCGAAGTTCTCAATCTATGTATCATTGCTTCAGATCAGGAATACTTGAGTTCTTCGGGTTTGAGAAATATTCGAAATCAAATAGATAAGGTAACCTATATGCTGAACCGTTTATCTCGCTCCCTCTAGAATGCTGATAAACCTTCATAAACTTGTTTAAACCTTTATAAACCTCTTCAAAAGAATCTGAAATACTAAAATTTTACTGATACCATGAATATACTCATCACCGGAGGAGCGGGATTCATCGGCTCTCACGTCGTTCGGCACTTTGTGCAACACAACCCCAACGATCATATCATCAATCTTGATGCCCTGACCTATGCCGGCAATCTGGAGAACATCAAGGATATTGAAGACGCCCCCAATTACTCCTTCGTCAAAGCTGATATTCAGGACCTGGAGCAAATGCGAAGCTTGTTCAAAGAAAGGGACATCCATGGCGTAGTGCACCTGGCGGCAGAATCCCATGTGGATCGATCCATCTCAGATCCTTTGATATTCATCAAAACCAATGTCATGGGTACCGCCAATCTGCTGCAAGCAGCCAAGGAACATTGGAATGGCGATTATAGCGACAAAATCTTCTACCATATCTCTACGGACGAGGTGTATGGTAGTTTGGGCGCAGAGGGACTGTTTACAGAAACTACCCCCTACGATCCCCGCTCACCCTATTCCGCCTCCAAAGCGGGTTCCGACCATCTGGTACGCGCCTGGGGACATACCTATGGCATGCCGGTGGTCTTGTCCAATTGCTCCAATAATTACGGGCCCTATCAGTTTCCTGAAAAACTGATTCCGCTCTTCATCAATAATATCGTCAGCAAAAAACCGCTCCCGGTCTATGGCGAAGGGGTCAACGTACGCGATTGGTTGTATGTGGGTGACCATGCCGCAGCCATTCACCTCATTTACCGAAAGGGAAAGCATGGAGAGACTTATAATATCGGCGGACATAACGAATGGCGGAACATAGACCTCATTCACCTCATGTGCCGATTGATGGACGAGAAACTAGGCCGTCCGGAAGGCAGTTCTGCAGAACTGATTACTTTCGTAAAAGACAGAGCCGGGCACGATATGCGCTACGCCATCGATGCCGGTAAGATCGAACGCGAACTCGGCTGGACTCCATCCGTCACATTCGAGGAAGGCCTCTCCCAAACCATCGATTGGTACCTCTCCCATCAAGAGTGGATGGACCGGGTGACCAGCGGCGCCTATCAAGAGTATTATTCGAAGATGTATGGGTGATCCCGGTAAACCGGGATCAGACGGCGGACCGCGGGTGGCCGACGGCGCATAAAAAAGGCGAGAGGGGTGAGAAACGAAAACCAAAACGGATCGAAATTCCTTCGGAAGTTTCTTTTAATAAGTTTTCTTTTTAGTTTAAGAAAAACCCTCCTTTAGCCAAATGGCCGATAATAGTAATCAGTTTTCAGCTGTGTCAGCTCCGCCTTTGGCGGATGGTCAGAATATGAAATGAAATAGTTAGGTAGGAATATGTTATTTGATGAGTAGATGAGCTTACAAAACATCAAATAGAAAGACGTCACTGCGCGTGTCCCATTTATATGGGAGGCTCCGACCCGCAGTCCCAATAGTTTTGGTATGATTTGCATGAGATTGCGGGTCAAGCACTGACGCTCGTTTCACTCGGTCTGCACAGGCCTCCCAAGGGGTCGGGACAGGCGCAATGACGTTTTATTATAAAGAAGGGAAGGTCATTTTGTCCTCGAATATGGTAGACAGGCTATGGCGGCTCTGCTGTCTAAAAATCTCTTTTCAACCAATCCGTGATATAAAAATGTTGGATACCCTCAAGGTTGTCTTTCCAAAATTCATCCATCGTGACGAGGTATTTGGGATATTGGTCCCGTATGGCTAATAAATTGCCAAATTCACGTTTCACTGTTTGCTCACTTTCTAATTTGTATGCTACTTGGACATAGATTTTCTCTCCAGCTTTTTCTCCTACAAAGTCAATCTCTTGTTTGTCCATTTTACCTACGAAAACCTTAAATCCCCTCCTTTTCAAATCAAGGAAAACGATATTTTCCAGTATACCTGAGATCATTCTGTCACGATTTCCCATAGTGGCATAGATCAATGAAATATCACTGACGTAAAATTTTTCTAATGTCTTTAGAATCTCCTTACCCTTGAGGTCGTATCTAGGTACACGATATAAAATGAATGCGCCGACTAATGCATGCAAGTAATTATAAACGGTGTTAATATCAATTTTGCGTTGTTGACTTTTAAAGTAATCGGCCACGTTTTTTCCTGAAAAGGTATTGCCGATATTATCCATAGCGTATTGGATCACCCGTTCCAATAATTCTACATCTCTAATCTTGTACCGTTGGACCGTGTCTCTCAAAATGACCGAAGAGTAGATATCATAAATCACTTTATATGCGGATTCTTCCGGGTAATCCGCTGTATGGATCACCGGAAAGCCACCTTTCCGTAAGTACTGTTCAAAGAGATTTCCATGATTTTGTTGCTGAGAAAAATAGTGCTTTCGAAAATCTAGAAACTCGAGGTAGGATAAGGTATATACAGGAATTTCAACATATCTGCCTGCCAAATAAGTAGATAGCTCTGAGGACAGAAGATGGGAATTGGAACCTGTCAAATAAATATCTACCTCAAAATCAACCATGACCGAATTGACAGCCTTCTCCCAATCCTCTACTTCCTGAATTTCGTCTAAAAGTATATAATACTTCTTTCCTTGTTCGATCTTTTCGCTGATGAACGCGTACAATTTGGATGCCTCTAGGAGATGTGCGTACTGAAAACTTTCCAAATTGATGGAAATTATTTGCTCGTCGGGCACTTTTCTTTTCAAAAACTCTTCCTGGAGCATTTGTAAAACCGTCGATTTTCCGGAACGCCTTATACCCGTGATGATTTTGATCTGCGGTTTATCGATAAAAGGCGTAAGCGCTTCAATATATTTGGGACGAAGTATCATTTTTTAGGGTTATAGGCGTAAATATAGGGTATTGATAGCTATTTTTATGGTTGTAGGCGGAAAAAGTGGCCAGTTTTTAGTTATAAGTTATCAGTGGTCAGTTTTTAGTTATCAGTTATCAGAAAGGAACGTTTTAGAGTTTGATGACACCTACTAGTGATGATCAAAACTTAAGACGATGAAAACCAAGGCAACTGATTGGATGCGAGAGGTAGAAGAAGGATCTCTTCCATATCAAAAGAAGAAAGTTAGATCTTTTAAAGATCTAGTGGTTTGGGAAAAAAGTTATGCCCTTACGCTAGAACTTTATCATGCCACGAAAGAGTTTCCGGCAAGTGAAAAGTTTCATTTAACGAATCAAATCCGGCGAGCCGCTAGTTCGATTCCAATTAATATTGCAGAAGGTATGGGAAGGAA
>CAZGGG010000143.1:0-3713 GCA_964525165.1 uncultured Saprospiraceae bacterium
TACAATATGAGTTCTTGAGTGGTTAAATCATCTTCAAAAGATTTTCGAATCACCAGAGATTCAAGCAGATGACTCAACTGATCCGGCCTGAGCTGCTGCTCCCGGTCACTCATGGCTTCCTCCGGGTGAGGGTGCGTCTCGATCATTAAACCATTATAGTTCAGATCCAGTGCTTTTTGTGCCAGTTCTCTCAAAAAATCTCTCGTTCCTGCAATATGGCTGATATCACAATACATGGGCAGGTCAGGACGCTCTGTCATTATCTCAATGGGAATTTGCCAATAAGGCTCATTCCTGAATTTCGACTGACCATACATGGCAAATCCACGATGAATAGCGCTTACGGATCGGACGCCGGCGCGTTCTAAACGCTCGATCGCCCCCATCCATAATTTCATATCCGGGTTGATAGGATTTTTAACAAACACGTCGATGTCTGCGCCTTTTAAGGCATCGGCAATTTCTTGCACATAGAATGGATTAACGGCTGTTCGAGCACCAATCCAAACCCCTCGCAAGTGATGCTCCAATATGTGTTCGACATGTTGGCCATTCGCGGCTTCCGTCATAGCGTCAATGCCATACTCATTTTGTGCCTCAGACAGCCAGTCCAATGCCGGCGAGCCCAATCCTTCAAAAGAACCGGGCTTTGTTCTGGGCTTCCATATTCCGGCCCGGAACCAATCAAATCGTTTTTCGGCACAGTAAGCCGCCACCGAAAGCACCTGAGATCTGTCTTCTGCAGAACAAGGACCGGATATAATGGATATTTTTCTGTTCGTATCTTTCATATCTTGAGTTCGAAACTCAAACACCTCAATGCGAAAAGCGTTTAATCAAAAATGAGCATTTTCGAATGGACAAAATAACGAACTACCATAAAATTGACGCGGAAGACATCCATGCATTCAGAAATATTGTGGGTGAACAACGACTGCATGTGGATAAGGAGGCCCTGATACTGCACGCTTCTGACGAAACAGAAGATCTTTCTTTCCCACCTGAACTCATTGTGGAGCCTGTCTCAACTGAGGAAGTAAGTCAGATAGCGCGCTACTGCCATCAAAAGCATATCCCGCTGACGGTAAGAGGAGCCGGCACCGGTTTAAGTGGAGGCGCATTAGCAGTGCACGGAGGTGTGGTCCTCAGCATGAAAAGGATGAATCAAATTCTGAAAATCGATGAATCGAATTTTCAGGTAACCACTCAACCCGGAGTGATCACTCAAGTACTGCAAGAGGCCGTAAAGGAAAAAGGATTGTTTTATCCACCGGATCCTGCATCTAAAGGCAGTTGTTTTATAGGTGGAAACATTGCAGAAAACAGTGGTGGCCCAAAAGCGGTCAAATATGGTGTCGTGAAAGATTATGTGCTGAATTTAGAACTGGTATTGGCCAATGGAGATGTATTCTGGACCGGTAGTAATGTGCTGAAAAATGCAACCGGTTATAATCTCACCCAACTTGTTGTAGGAAGTGAAGGTACACTGGGCATTGTCACTCAAATCGTTCTAAAACTCATCCCTCACCCCACCCAGGATCTGCTCATGCTGGCTCCTTTCCGCCAGCTGAATGAAGGAGCCGAAGCAGTGGTGGCCATCATGAAAGCCGGCATCACTCCTTCTGGTCTTGAATTCATGGAAAAAGATGCCTTGATCGCCGCTTCTCAGGCAGTGGAGGACGCAGGCAATCTACCCTTGGGTGAAGACATTGAAGCCCACCTGCTCATAGAATTGGATGGTAACAATGAAGAGGTACTAATGCAGGATGCTGAAAAGATTTATGAACTGCTCCAACAATTTGATTGCCCCGAAATTCTCATGGCAGAAACAGAGGCACAAAAAGAGCAATTATGGTCTTTAAGACGAATAGTCGGAGAAGCCGTCAAAAGGAACAGTATATACAAAGAAGAGGATACCGTAGTGCCCAGGTACCAGTTTCCGAACTTATTACGCACGGTCAAGAGAATAGGCGAAGAATTTGGATTCACCTCCGTCTGTTATGGTCATGCAGGAGATGGCAACCTTCATGTCAACATCTTAAAAGGGAATATGAGTGAAAAAGAATGGAATGAAGACCTTCCGGTGGCCATTCGTGCCTTATTTGCAGAGGTAAAAAAGATGGGGGGGACGATATCCGGAGAACATGGAATCGGATATGTTCAAAAGAATTATATGGACATCGTCTTCGGACCGGTTGAATTGGATATCATGCGGCAAATAAAATCTGTATTTGATCCCCATCAAATTCTAAACCCCGGAAAAATTTTCCCTGACAGCAAATGAATCAAGAACCATCATACAATCAATGGTTAGAAATTGACAAGAAAAAGTTTCTGCAAAATGTCTCCGACCTGAAAGAATTATTGGGAACAGATATCGCCGCCGTGGTGAAAGGAAATGGCTATGGCCATGGTATGTTCGAAGCTACACAATTATTTTATGAGGCAGGTATCCGACATTTTTGCACCTACCATGCCCATGCCGCTTTAGGAATGAAAAGGAAATTTCCGGATTGTCGATGGATCGCCATGGGGCCGGTTCGAAGAGAGGAACTTGCACAATATTTTCAAGAAGGAGTAGAACTATTTGTGTGGGATGCCGACTTCCTGGAAGTGTTAAATGAAGCAGCAGCACAATCCGAACACAAAGCGAAAGTGCATCTCGAGCTGGAAACAGGCATGTACCGAACAGGAATCCCCGCAGAGCTCGCTTGTCAAAAGATAAAGGAATGGACTGAGCTCAAGAGTCTAGATATCTGTGGGGTGTGCACCCATTTTTCAGGTGCCGATGAAGAAGATAATCTGGAACGAATTGACCACCAACTGAAGGTCTGGAATAAGGCAAAAGCTACCTTAACGCCCTTTCTAAAGGAAGAGGTACTCTGGCATGGTGAGAGCTCTTCGGCTGCCGTTTATCTAAAAGAGCGAGCGTTCACGATCGCTAGAATGGGCATCTTGATGTATGGATTCTTTCCCTCTGAATGGAGCCGTCAACAATGGCCCGGCAAAAGCAATCGGCTTGCTCCGGCGATACAACTCAAAGCACGCATTTGTGGCTATAATCATTTGCCGGAAGGCAAACATACCGGCTACGGGGCCGTCTATAAAGCTGATTCAGACACGCCCACCGCGATCATTCCTGTAGGCTATGCAGATGGTTTCCCCAGAAACCTCAGTCACCAATGGGCCGTTAAGTCCGGCCAACTACTCTTACATACCTTGGGCAGGATCAATATGAACATGACGGTCTTTCAACAAGTTGAGCAAAAGCGACAAGAGGACGAAGAAATTACCGTGATTGACAGCACACCTCCGTATGACTGGTATGAAGCAAGCGAGAAAAGTGGACGTTTTATTTATGAAATACTCACCTGCCTGCCCCATAGACTCCCTAAAGTCATAAAATAAAAAAGCCTCCGAGCAAGAAGCATCGGAGGCTAGTGATTCCGTTGGGGCTCGAACCCAAGACCCTCTCATTAAAAGTGAGATGCTCTACCAGCTGAGCTACGGAATCTGCTTTTCAAAGCGGTTGCAAAGATAGTGCATTGAGCTAAAAAACAAAATAAAAATTGGCGGTTTTTAATTGCTTACGTTTAACTTACAATTTGGTCACTGATCCTCAGAAAGTTGTGACAGCTGAAAAGTTTCTCCTTCAAGGGCTAATTGAGTATTGGGAAAAACAGTCCGGGCCTCTTTCAATATCTGATTCAAAT
>CAZGGG010000144.1:0-3661 GCA_964525165.1 uncultured Saprospiraceae bacterium
TCAGAGCTTCGGCGTGAAGGGTTTGGCCGGCCAGGTTCTCGATTTGGAGCTTGCCTTGGGTGGATTGAGCGTGCTGTAGTTGTAGGCGAAGGATAGAAGTGGATGGGTTTGGGAAGAGGTTAATTTCGAAATCATCGCCTATTGACTCTTCTGTACTGACTACTAAATCTGACTCTTTTATCTCGATAACTTGCAAGCGTTTTTTAGTCCCAAAAACAACTTCGTCTTCATTGTATTCAAGTAAACTAAAAGCAAATAAGTATTTTCCGGGAGCTGTTGGTTTATCCCAAACGAACTCTTTTGTGTTGGTATCTACATATATTGAAGTGGCTTCTGGCAGCTCATAAAATTCGTTTCCATAAGTTAACGCAGTCTCAAAACTTACTTCAACTTGGTTGCCATCATTTTCTTCTACATTGAAAGGGTAATGCAATGTGCCATCTTGGTCAAAGTAGTAAGTATCATGATTGCTTTCGAAGTTGGCTATGTCCTGATTTACTACTGCAACAATGCCTGTATTATGTATTGGGTTCGCAAGCAAAACTAGGGTTGGGGTAATGCTGAAATTCTCTAAATTTTCAATGGTAAAAGCAGTGTCAACGGCTACTTGCAAATAAGGCCCTGATGTTATTGAAGAAGAAAATTCGTATTTGAATTTCATCAGATTTTTTGACAAAATAGTTTTCTCAGTCCAGTTCACTCGTTTTGAATGACCTGAAATCACGGATACCGGAATAGAATGACCATTAAAACTTGTATCCTCAGCAGTGTAGTAAATATCAATTACCACTTGACAGTTATTGATATTGAAGGGCTCTCTTTCTATTTTCACATCTCCCCCCATAAAAGACTGACAGCGTACCTTTGAAGGGTAAAGCCAAAGAGCTACTATAAAAAGTAAGACATTGCGCATAACAAATAAGGTTTAAAGGTAGCGATCAGGCAATAAATATCTGATCACTACCTTCTGTTTAAATTGAATGCTTTATTCTGCTACTTTTAAGAATTTAGCTGTATCAAAACCATAGGAAGACTTCACTGAAAGAAAGTAAGTGCCTGAAGGATAATGTTTAATATCCAATACGGTGATTGACCCCCTTTTATCGTTCAGTACTTCAACAGTTTGACCCAAAGCGTTATAGACGACAACTTCTAAGACCTCACCCTTTAAAACCTTGATTTCGAGCGTTTCTAGAGCAGGATTAGGATATATAATTAGCTTGCTATCCTCCGACGACATAACATCTTTAGTTGATGTTAATGCATCATAATTTAGCCTAGCTAAAAACAACGATACATCAGATGGACTTTCATTAATAAAATCCACAAAATAACTATCTGGATTTGATGAATACATCATCAACGGAAAATCTGTATCGTTAGGAGAAGAAGGAGTTAAGTTACTTAGACCTCCAATAAAAAGTTTATCTGAAGTAACTTCAATTGCATATATATTATCAACCCCATCTGCTCCAAAATACGTAGCCCAATAGGGTGTAAAGTTTCCATCTAGCCCTAAAAGAAACCCGTCAACATTTGTAGTACTCGTTGCAACTTGAGAATAGAAGCTTTGATAGTTAATCGTATTAACACCTCCCTCTGCGAATCCTGCAATAAGAATGTTTCCGTTAACATCACCTTTAATAGTCGTGAATTCTAAAAGATTACTGCTATTATAATACGAAGAGGCTAAAAGCTCCCCAGTGTTTGAATATTTAGTAACAAAGGCATCTGCTGTCCCATCAATGGTGTTTTGGAATAAACTACCTGGTACACCTGATGATTGTACTGGAAAATTGGAAGAGGATGTTTGACCTACAAACACAGGGTTCCCATTATTGTCCATACTTAAAGCTGCCCCAAAATCTATACCATCACCACCAAAATAAGAAAACCAGACAAAATCATTGGTCGTTTCATTTAGTTTTGTAATGGCTGCATCTCTGGTGCTACCGCTAAACGAATAAACATCTGAATTGGTGTTTTCTTGAATTGGAGCCCCATATGAGTCCCCTATGTCATCAACGTAATCCCCAAGAACAAAAATATTCCCAAATCCATCTGAATCAATTCCCTTTACGATATCCATGAATTTGGTAGACCATTCAACTGAAGTTAAATCATCATTAAATTTTGAAATGTAACCAGAACCTTCATAATCGGAAAAGTCTCCGCCGCTACTAGTGTTTAATGGCGGACGTCCAACCCCACCAATGTAAATATTTCCACTTGAGGATTGATGTAGAGTCTCTGAAAATGTATTACCAGCATTGCCTAAGGAAATATCAAAATCATCTCCAAAAAAAGTGGAATGTATAACTTGTCCATCTGAACGAAATAGTGTTATGAATGCATTAAAGCAAGATGATCCACCTAAAATACCACAAGAATTAGAATCATCAAAATATGAAACTCCATTATTAATAATGGGAAATCCTGCGGCATTTGAATTAGGTCCAAAGTTTTGAGCATCTCCTATCAGAATTAGATCTGCAACTGCAGTATTAGCAAAAATCACATCTTTACCAAAGTCCCTATTGCTGCCCCCGATAAATGTACTCCATAGAAGGTTCAATTCATCATCAAAAGTAGACACAAACGCGTCAGATTGCCCTATGAAACTAAATGTTCCATTTTCAATAGGAAAGTCAAGACTGCTGGTTAGACCTGTAATAGCGTAATTATTCCCTTCAGTTGCATCAGAACCAAATATTTCTTCATAATTGGTGCCGCCAAAATAAGTACACCACTCTACATTACCGCTTCCGTCTTCTTCCTTGGAAATCGGTTCCTCTAAAACAATAACCAATACCTTTGTCGTATCAAAAACCCCAATACTGTCAAAAGTTACATTGCTGCCTGAAATATTAAATTCTGGCTGCCAAGATGTAGAGGTTTTTTGATTGGCAGTATCAAGTTGGAACGAAGAAGGGCTTGCCAGTAAAAAGTCATGTAGGCTGGTTTGGATTTCAAGGCGCCCCTTGCTATCAATAGCTAAAGCATCCTGGCCATTGAGCTCAAGCTCAATATCTGAAGGGTCTCCCCCTGGTTCAACAACGAAGTAATATTTCACGCCTGAAGGACTTGCAAAAAGCTGTAAGTTGATATGATCGTATAGATCAGAAATTACTACACGACCATACTGACCTACTTTTGCTCTGCCCTCCTTTATATGGTCTAAATAATAATTTTTATAGTAAGGTTGCTTTTCCAAGCCAGCTACTGGCATTAATGATGATTTACTGTCCTTAAACAAAATATCTACCCGGTGGAGCGTGTCTATAGTAGCAGAACTTGAATCAATTCTTGAACCAACTAGGCTTAAACTACCTTTTCTGACAAAAATACTTGGGTTAGTTCCAAGGCTGTAGAAACGTATATCATCTACTGATGTTCCTGACGTATCCGTCAGCTGCCCCCGCTGCTCTGCGAAAGCCATTGCCGGCGAAGCGTCACCATCCCCCGGAGGGATGACCAGCTCTTTCTTAGCGTACCGCACGAGCATGTATTCCGTTTTGCCATTGGACAGCCCATTTTTGCCTAGAACAGAAAAGCCGCCTTCGCCATCTAAAGTTATTGAGGCCGCTTCATCGTCTTTGCTGTGCAGGCCATTGAAGCTTGCAGACCATTCCGTTGTGCCGTCGCTGGCTTTCAATAGGCG
>CAZGGG010000145.1:0-3649 GCA_964525165.1 uncultured Saprospiraceae bacterium
TCACTTGGTCGCGCAAGCAATTCAGATCCGAGCATCCCTGTGAATGATTTTGAAAACTTTGGGATAGAGGGATGTCGCTCACTTGATCATTTATTCCAAAAAGGAAATCATCACTATTGTCAGAATCAACTAAATCATACACATAACCCAAAGGGATATAGTTGGGATTGTTTTGGAAGAAGGTCTTACGCTCAAGCTCTTCATTCCACGTTCGACCTACAGCTAATGAAAAATTACTACCATAGCGTCTATCGGCATAGAAATCCCCTATCGTAAATCCACATGATTCAATGATGGCACATCGATCTGAGCCGGGATCATTCCCATCTCCATAGCCTTGATTTAAAATAATGTGTGAAATATTATCGCACCAGTATTTTCCTCGAATGGGTTCATTCGTTAGGATTTCTCTGTAATTAGAAGCATGTGCATATTCATGGTAGAAAGTGTTAGAGACTCTGTCAGAGAAGAAAATACCCCCATTATTGATGGATTCATTGCCATAATTATATACAATATCCGGTGACCAGATATTAATAATGGCAGAAAGGATCGTTCCAGATAATCCCCCAATTGCTGCTTGACCAAAGAGAGCCCCAAGTAATGCAGTCACCACCGGAACGGTCGATGATAAACTAGTGACATAAGCTGCGCCATGCAGGGTTTCATATAAATCGTCAAGCATGGGTGCAGCGGCTCCACCTTGTAGATTAGTGATTAATATGTCCAAGTCATCTGAAGGAGTCGTAATGCCATCTTGTAGGCAATAGTCATGAAATTCCGCAAGGCTTTTAATCGCGTGAGCAGCATACCAATAACGCTTCGCATTGGTGCCATCTTGATCACTATAATCATATAATATATTGATATTATTGAAAGAAGGCCCCTTCTTTTTACCTGCATAATCTTTCACACTGCCCATATATGAGAAAATTGGATTGAGTCCACTATTCTCAAAATCTAAACTTCTGACTCTTCCTTTTTCATTTTTAAACCGTACCCAAACCCAAATATTTCCTCGGTGAAAATCATTGATCACCCAACATCCATTTTCATCTGTAAAAGTTTCAGCCTCGTGAAACAGATTATCCTTGACTATCACCTTAACATTTGGAAGACCCAAGTTGCCAAATTGTGTATCGTGGTACTGAATACAGCCGGAAGGGCGACGTGGCCCTGACAATATACAATCACAAGGACCTTCAGTGACGGGAGGCTCTGGAGGCGGTGGAGGTGCCACCCCTAAACATTGTGGCCAATCAGGGTGAGAAGGATTACACCATGGTATTTCACCAACAGTAAAGGTGTCATTAGGCGATTTATTAATTGTTTGAAACAAAGCATCCTCATCTTCATAGTCTACTCCTAGTAGTTGATAGGACTTCCAAGCTAAGAACGAAAATGTAGGTGCTAAAAGAAGTTCTTCCTCTATATTATAGTTGACTTGGGGGATTGTTTTTCCATAGGGTACAACCGCATATCTAGGACGCAGGGCTTCATTATTCTCATATCCATTGGGTATGTAATAATCACCTAAGGATTCGAGTTCGTAATCTAAGGGGAAGTCATACAACATTTCATCCCAGTCATACAACAGCTGGAGTTCCTCCAGACTTGATGGCATTAATTTTATGTAATAATGCGAAGGACTCAATTGGGTGACTTGCTGACCTAATTGATTGTTTTCTTCTTGTAGGGAATTAAAGGCATTTGTCATGGCAGCTACTGACCATGGGTTGTTTTCCAACTTATTTCCCAAAATTGTTTGCGATGTGCCTGTGTGTGACTCAAATTCCGAAATAGACCTAAAATTAATTGATTGTTCCTCAATTTGATCTATTTCAGTCATGAGAAGACTTTCCTCCTTACATCCCTGAAGAAGCAATAGAGCTATAATCATAGAGAAGAATAAAAAGTGCTGTAGTGCTGTAGTGCTGTAGATTCATCATATCAAAATTTTAATTTATAAACTTGAAATAAAGTAAAAAAAATTTCACAATTTGTCAATAGCAAAGCTGCATCATACCTTATATTTCTTCATTTGATTTCTAATAAGATTCCTTTACCTTCGCAGACTTTTACCAAATCAGCGCATCATGACCGAATTCATTCGAAAGCGTACCGCTAATGCCAAAAATGATATCCTAAGTGGACTAACGGTTGCTTTGGCCCTTGTGCCGGAAGCGGTGGCCTTTGCCTTTGTTGCCGGCGTAGATCCATTGGTCGGTTTATATGCCGCCTTTATGATTGGACTGATCACCTCTATCTTTGGAGGTCGACCGGGAATGATCAGTGGAGCTACCGGTGCGCTTGCTGTCGTGATGGTCAGCTTGGTTTCGGAAGGCAATGCCATGGGTGAACCCGGCGAGGAATTGGGTTTATACTACCTCTTTGCCACAGTCATTTTGATGGGTTTGATTCAAATGTCGGTAGGTGCCCTCAAGTTGGGGAAATTTGTCCGTTTAATTCCGCATCCGGTCATGATGGGGTTTGTGAATGGATTGGCTATTGTGATCTTTCTCTCTCAATTAGGCATGTTTAAAACGATGGAAAATGGAGAAGCGGTTTGGATGTCCGGTTCTAGCCTTTGGATGATGATTGCATTGGTCGCTTTGACTATGGCCATCATGTATTTCCTTCCGCGCATTATGAAGCAATTACCGGAGGCCCTTGTCGCCATCGGCGTAGTCAGTGCAATTGTGATTTTAGCAGATGTGCCTGTGGCTACCGTTGGGAGTTTTATTCGTGATGGTGGCGGGGAAGGTTTAAAAGGAGGGCTGCCGGCTTTCCAAATGGATATCTTTAACAAAGTCCCTATGAATTGGGAAACGCTATCCTTCATTGGGCCTTACGCAATTATTCTGGCGGCCATTGGTTTGATCGAATCTTTGATGACACTCAATTTGATTGACGAACTAACGGAGTCCAGAGGAAACTCTAACCGAGAGTGTATGGCTCAAGGAGGTGCCAATATCGTCACCGGCCTTTTTGGAGGTATGGGGGGATGTGCCATGATTGGACAGTCCATTATCAATATCAAATCCGGTGGACGAGGAAGATTATCCGGTATTGTAGCAGCTTTGACGCTTTTAGCATTTATCTTGTTTGCCAGCGGTTTAATCGAGCAAGTGCCGATTGCTGCACTGGTGGGTGTGATGTTTATGGTGGTGATTGGCACCTTCGCATGGAGTAGTTTCCGAATTTTGAATAAAATACCTTTGAGCGACGCTATCGTGCTGGTAGCCGTATCCGGCTTAACCGTTATTTTTGACTTGGCTATTGCTGTCGTAGCGGGAATCATTATTTCCGCATTGGTCTTCTCATGGGAAAATGCTAAGCGTATTCGAGCCCGTAAACATTTTCTAGAGGATGGTACCAAAGTGTATGAGATCTGGGGTCCGCTGTTTTTCGGTTCGATTCAGGCCTTCAATAGCAAATTTGACGTCAAAGAAGATCCGGAAAAGGTGGTCTTAGACTTTATGGAATCCCGAGTGTCGGATCACTCCGCCCTGGAAGCCCTTTTTAATTTAGTAGAAAAATATGAAGCGGTAGGCAAGGAGATCCGCATACAACATCTATCGCCTGAATGCCGCAAGCTCATGATCAAAGCCTCTCCGAAATTAGCTCGTGTGATAGAGACGGATATTGA
>CAZGGG010000146.1:0-3644 GCA_964525165.1 uncultured Saprospiraceae bacterium
TCCATCATAGCTGTCGCAGGGGATCTTGTGAAGAGGGGCTTCCGGTGACGCTTACCTTCTTTCAACGCACGGATGTTATCAATGGGCAAACTATGATGGTTGGTGAAATGAATGACCTGGGAACCAATGGCTCATTTCATTCGCCATATTCGCCGGGAGCCATAAAAGACTGCCTCAATCTCAACTGAGCTCTAAGGCCTTAACCCATGTCATTGAAAGCTGGCCGCTTGACTTCCCTCTTTCCGGCCAGCAACGTATCTGAGTGCAACCATTTCGATCAACGCAGTATTTTCAACATACCCGGGTTCGTCCAGACCGCATTGGCATCAAGGATGAGTGGATTCTGCAGACGATCAGTCATCCTGAAACCGAGCAGATTCAATCGGACGGACGCATACGTCGCTGGGCGAGGATTGCCGACTTTGAAAACAGGGCCCTTCGTGTTATCCTCCTTGGGGATGGCCAAACCGTTCACAATGCCTTTTTTGACCGCGACTATGAGGTGAAACACCATGAAGATTAAATATTTTGAAGATACCGATACCGCTTTGTTCGAGCTGGGGTCCAAGACTCCATCCGAAACCAGAGAGCTGTCAGAGGACATTTACCTGGATCTGGACGAGACGGGAAACGTGGTTTCGATCACGGTGGAACACGCCAGTATCCGCAGCGAGATGTCCGAGGTCAGTTTCATCCGTATGAAGGATGCGAACCAGCCGCTGGAGACGACACAGTAAGGCCGTGAACGTCCATTACGGCGCGCCTCAGCGGTGACGTTGACAAATGAAAAAAGAATTTCTCATACGCATATTCGAATTCGTAACGATGCAAATCGTAAGCATTGGTTTTGTCTGGTTGTACTCGACAGCCAAGAGGATACGATTTGAACACGATCATCCTGGGGGGCTTGGTACAAATTTGGCCAATTACTACTGGGATTCTCAATGGCAATACTGGGTATTTGCAACGTGCATTTCATTGTCACTTCTCATCTTATACAAAAAACAGAGGGAAGCTTCAGCAATAATACTGATACCTATTGGAAGAATTATTCTGATTGTGTGGGTTGGTCTTTGCATTATAGGGATGGAGCTAAATTACATTCCCGTAATATCACTTGGAAGCGGAGCAACCTACTAAATGTCAACCAAAGACGGCTGCGAACCTCGTAAACTCGGTCCGCAGCGCCTAATCGTTCACCAATTGATATGAAATTCCTCACACTCATCATTTTGATAGCTCTTACTGTAGGATGTGAAAACCGCAGAACTCCGTCCAAATACATAACACCCTCCGGGTATTCCGGTGTTGTCCTGACAATATACGGGCAATCAGGCTATCCCACGTTACCTAGAGTCGATGGATACATTGTTCACTCCTATCCTGAAGATGGAATACTTATTACTTCGGATAGTATGCAATACGGATGGGCACCAGATCTTACCGAAGAAATTCTTGAAGATGGATCGACTCGTCAACTATCTGAGTCGGAGTCTGGCGAACGAAATGTCCTCAGCAAGCAGTCTGGATCTCAATCCGGTCCAAATACTTTCGATTTAGTTTACTCGGGTCGAATAATTGGTGATTCAAAATCCATAACAAATCTTGGGCCATCTGTTTACGAAGCGAAAATCTCAGAAGCAGTTCAAAAACTTGAATCCGCGAAAGGTGAACAATCGGCTGGTGAGAACGCTTCGCGTCTCACACCCTAACCGTTCAAAATGGAGAATACTATGAAACTACTTGCCTCTTTGGCACTCCTGGCAATTTCGCTAGTCGTAACATCGTGTGGAAAGGTCCAGAACAAAGTGACTGTCGTGAATAACTCGGGGCTAAAGGCAGACCGGGTCACCGTCACAGTATGTGGACAGGACGTTGTGTTTGAAAACCTTAACGCTGGCAAAAAGGAAAGCCAAAGCTTCACGGTGAACAGTGATAGCGGGTTCGTTGTGTCTGCTTCCCTATCCGATGGAACTGTTGCGACTCATTCATTTGGGTATGTTACCGGCGGAGCCGGAGCGTACGGAAACCATGCCGAGATCGAGATTGCATCCGATAAATCAATTAATGGAAAGCAACTATAGTAATTTGAACAATCCCCGCCACTGAACAAGTCAGTGCGGGTAGCCGTTAGTCAAAAAATGAATCTTTCAGAATTCCTAGCTTCTCTTTCAGATGAAGAAAGAAAATTCATATCTGGGCTGGATTACCATGACCGCCAAGATGAGCATCGAATTGCTCTCGACCGAGTGATCGAAAGAAATGGAGATCTTGACATGGAGGCAGAGCTCTGGTGTCCATATGAAGTTATTGAGCTTGGGAAAAA
Organism: uncultured Saprospiraceae bacterium; assembly: GCA_964525165.1. Lineage (GTDB taxonomy): Bacteria > Bacteroidota > Bacteroidia > Chitinophagales > Saprospiraceae > JAWLFI01. Next base: position 2,327 of record CAZGGG010000146.1, read on the forward strand.
TTGGTTGCAAGACAGCCATGAAAGAGAATTTGTTGCTTGTGCAGCTATCGTTCTGCACAACCTCATAAGAGGTGTTGACAAAATGAATGATGTGGAAATCAGTATGTCGGTAGTTTTAGAGTTTTTTGATCAACTGAAAATTGAGCATCAGGAACTACTTGAGCCCTTATTAACCCAAGCAATGGACATAGACTAACCATCAGGCCAACCGAACCTCGTGAACTCGGTCCGGTTGCCTGGACGTTGGGCAAAAAAATGAAGAAACTTCCTATCATCGTAGCACTGATCGCAGGTGCCTTGATTTATCCATTGGGAGAGATGTTCCTCAGAAAGACCCATAGCGTGACTCAAACGCTCTGGGATTCCACCTCTCAAGAAATGTGGCCTGATGCCTTTGAACGGTTACAAATACCAAGTTCAAAGGATGGTGTATTGCAGGACGCTTACGCACTTAGAAGCACTGAGGGGAATAAAGCGCCTCTTGTCGTAAGTCTGCACACTTGGTCTGGAAACTATGAGCAAGAAGACCCTTTGGCAGAGCGAATGCGGGCAGCTGGATTCAACTATATTCACCCCGACTTTCGTGGGCCGAACAATACGCCTGATAGCTGCGCAAGCAATCTTGCGATACAAGACATCGATGACGCCATCGCATACTGCATAGAAAATATGAATGTGGATACACATAGGATTTACGTGGTTGGGGTTAGTGGGGGTGGTCATGCTACATGTGCAACTTACTTCCATTCAGTCCATCCGATTTCCGCATTCTTTGCATGGGTTCCTATTACAGATATTCATGCTTGGTATCTACAGTCGAAGCAGCGCAAACTTAAATACGCAAGCGATATAGAGAAAGTTTGCGGCGGAAGTTTTGATCTAGATACAGCAATCGAACGATCTCCACTTATGATGGAAGTTCCGGAACGGACCGCACGGCTTCACCTTTTCGCCGGCATCAATGACGGGTATACAGGAAGCGTTCCGATCACGCATTCGGTCAATCTTTTCAACAGACTTTCCACACCTCAGGAACAAATCGATGACGAAACCATAATCCGGCTTCTCTCAAAAACCGTAGAACCAACCGGCGAAAAAATAGGAGAAAGAGAGATATGGCATCAATCAGAGTCGTCCAGATCGACACTGACAATTTTTGAAGGTGGACACGAGATGCTTGTAGATTTTGCAGCCAGTCAAATTATCAACCAAGCCCAACAAGACGCTGCACTCAACGGCGCTCCGCGCCGCGAGTGAGCTCGACGTTGTGCCTGAAGAATGATTACTGAATTACAATACGATTTGACTCGAAAACAGC
>CAZGGG010000147.1:0-3607 GCA_964525165.1 uncultured Saprospiraceae bacterium
GGTGCCGGACCTGCTGCTGCTCAGGAAGTGACGCTCAGCCTGCACCAATTCCTGGCGTATGTATATAAAGGTGCCGGAATTACTCTGTCGTCCATACACTGAAATATCATGATCAGGACCTCCCAGTTCAGACCAATTACAAATCTTCCCTGAATATATATCAGCTAGATCTTGAAGCTTTAAGCTATTGATTTCTAATGTCGGATGCACAATAAAACAAAGGGCGTCCATGGCAAACACAACCTTGCGAAGATCGAGACCCCGATCCATTGCCATTTCTTGCTCTGACGGCAAAAATGATCTCGATGAATTAGCCAAATCAGTTTTTCCATTCAGCAAAGAAGCAATTCCTGTACCTGAGCCGCCCCCTGTTACAGCGATTGAAACCTCCTTATGCTCGTTCATAAATTCTTCTGCGAGGTGTAACACCAGGTTTACCTCTGTATCCGAACCCCGAATGACGATTTGTTCAAAAGAAGAGCAGCCGCCTACTAATACGATTAGAATTCCGACGAGCAAAATTTTTCTCATTCAGTTAAGAAAGAAAATGAGTGCAAATTCAACGTTAAGTTACTGTTTAGTCGCTGTTAATTAAGTAATGGTGAGGACATAGGGATTACATAGAGGGACTTATTCAATCTGGTTTTGAATATAAAAAGCATTCTTTCAGCCTATTTTAAGTACTTTGCAGTATTGCTTTCATTGAATTTCAATTCAAATTGAAATTTTGAATCTTTTCCGCTATGCGACCAAGGATAGTTATCATACTTGTAATCCTTCCCTTTCTGTCCCTACAAGGCCAATTGCTGATAGATGATTTCGAAGGGAATGCCACCATCATCGAATGGGTAGGAGATGACTGCATTATAGATGCATCCTATCAAAATCCCTACATGGATGCAGAAAACCCATCTACTCAAGTGCTCAGATATCAAGATAATGGTGGATTGTATGCGAATGTCCGATTTGATGCCCCTGAGACCATAAATATAAGCGAAGGTCATCCTTTCCGATTAAAAATCTATGTCCCCTCTAATGGAGTCAGTGGGCAGCAACCCAACCAGATTTCGCTGAAGCTGCAAAACAACCAGCTTGCTGAACCCTGGACCACACAAACGGAAGTCATTAAGCCGGTTGTTTTAGATGAATGGCAGACGGTGGAGTTTGACTTTGTTGCAGATCCCTTCATCAATTTGGATCCTAATTCGGTAGATCCCAAAGATCGTGTGGATTTCAACCGGGTCTTACTGCAAGTTAATGGGGAAAACAACACAGATGGAGTAGTGGCCTATATAGATGACTTTTACTTTGAGGGGGAGTCCGATGGGAATAGCAATGACCCCATATATGACCAGCTGGTTTGGCAGGATGAGTTTGAGGGGACGGGTGCCTTGGATAGCTCGAAATGGTTTCACCAAACGATACTTCCCAATGGCGATAGTTGGTTTAATGGAGAAATCCAACATTATACAGATCGAACGGAGAATACCTATGTGGATAATGGGATCATGCACTTAGTGGCGAAGAAGGAAACCTATACCGATCAGGGTGTCACGAAAGAATACACTTCCGCCCGACTGAATTCTAAGTTTGCCTTTACTTATGGGCGCGTGGAAGTCAGAGCCAAACTACCCACCGGAGGGGGCACATGGCCGGCTATTTGGATGCTGGGTCAAAACATTACTGAAATCGGTGCCTATTGGTATGAAGAGGGATATGGCACCACTTCTTGGCCGGATTGCGGAGAAATAGATATTATGGAACATTGGGGTTGGAATCAAAACTATATTTCCAGTGCGATGCATACCCGATCAAGCTTTGGGGGTACAGTAAATGTAGGAGGGCGTACATTAGCTACCGCTTCTACAGAATTCCATGTTTATTCTTTAGATTGGTATCCCGACCGTATGATTTTCAGCGTAGATGGGGTGCCTCATTATACCTATGAGCCGGAGGAGCAGAATGCAGCTACCTGGCCGTTTTTTGAAAATCAATATTTACTGTTGAATATAGCCATCGAACCAACGATTGATCCAAGTTTTACAGAAAGCGCCATGGAAGTTGATTATGTGCGTGTGTATCAGGAGCAAACGAACACAGCCCTTCAGAGAGAGGAACTGGTACGGTTGAGCTTGTCTCCGAATCCCACCGATGATCAATTGATGATTCATACCACGGCTGCTGCCATCGGAAGTCCCGTCAGAATTTATAATATACAAGGACAGCTCATGCAATCGTTACGACTGAATAGTGAAAAGACAGTTGTAGATGTTTCCCGCTGGGCTCCGGGAATATATTTCTTGCATTTGGGTGGGTCGCAAGGGCAACAGTCGTTGCGTTTTATTAAAAATTGATCAAAGTCGCTGCAGCATTCTGTTTTGACAGTTCATTTTGAAAGAGATAGTAGCTACTAAGAAAGCATGATGATCTTATGAATGAAGAAGAATTGTCTCATTCGGATCGCTTAAAATCAATGACCTTGAACTTTGATTGCTTCAATGGCTACCGCACGTGAAATAAGCATCCCTTTACTTCCCGGTCAGTTATATCATATCTTCAATAGAGGCAATGAACAACGGTCGATTTTCTTTAAAGAAGACAATTTTCAATACTTCCTTAATAAGTTGTGGCATAAGACCAAAGGCTTTTTTCATTTCTATGCCTATTGTTTGCTGGACAATCATTTCCACCTCTTAGTAAAAGTGGCATCTGTGCCTGAGATTATCCACCGAGCTAAAGAGGTGAGGTTTTCCAGAGTGGATGCAGGCTTTTATAGGAGGTATGTGGAGAGGAATCCAAATTTGACAGTTCTTTCTAAAGGAGATTCTACGTATTCCCGAAAGATAGATGATTTCATCAACAAGGAAGAACTGTCAAAACTAAAACCCTTATCCTTCACCCAACACCCGACCTCTCTGGAAAACCTACCTTTCTTGTACCAGCTTGGATCTTATATAGTAACCCAACAGTTGAGGCGCTTTTTTCTTGGGTATTCCAAAGCCATCAATAAGCAACAAAAACGTACAGGAAGTTTGTTTCAAAAACCCTTTCGTAGAAAATGGGTCCCTGATGCTGAATATGCAAAGACGGCACTTGCCTATATCCTTCACAATCCGATTCATCATGGCTATGTGCTCGATTACGAGGATTATCCGTGTTCTTCTTTTGACACCTATTTTACCGATTCTTCAACTTTAATAAGTAGGGATGAGGTGTTCAGTTGGTTTTCAGGATCTGACAACTTTCGTGAATTTCTCCAAAATTATAAATCTCAAAAATCTTGAACGAGGAATCCAGATTTGGTTCTTCATTCTAGATATTAGACAATTTACTCTAAATGTGGTTTTAACTATTCTCGAAAGAATTAACATTTCATCAATAAGGAAGAACTGTCAAACCTATAAGCCTCCAGGAAGCCAAGAAACAAAAAAAGCACCAACATTTCTGTTAGTGCTATAAGTACCCGAGGCGGGCTGTGCGCGCCGCCTTATGTATTTATAATTGCAAGGAATAAATTAAACAAAAAAAGCACCAACATTTCTGTTAGTGCTTTAAGTACCCGAGGCGGGCTGTGCGCGCCGCCTTATGTATTTATAATTGCAAGGAA
>CAZGGG010000148.1:0-567 GCA_964525165.1 uncultured Saprospiraceae bacterium
GAGTATATAAATATTTTGAATATATAAATTTCATAGTCGTAACTTTTTAAAATGAGATGGAAAGTCCGGTTGAAAAGGTTCGCATGGATGGATAGGATGATATCCCAAAACTCAGATTCTCAGGATCAAGATCTTGAATGGCTGAAAAAGTCAGCAGATTTGTTCCTCTGAGAAATAATTTCATCATGGATAGTTTAGGTATCGCAGCCTTTTTGAAAGTGTAAGACAATTCCACATTTTTGATCTTGAAGAACCCTCCATCGATCAGCCAGTAGGACGAATTCCTGTCGTCATTACTACTTGTTCCGGTAGTAAGCCTGGGATGTGCTGCCTCTGCATCAGGATTATCCATGGTCCATCGGTTCTCTTGCACATATGCGCTGTATTTATTATTTCCAGAAGCATAGAAATAGGGGGTATTCCTGATATTGATATCATAATTACCCAATCCATAACCAAGGATATATAAACTAAAGTTCTGATATTTTACATTCAGATCAATCCCATAATTATAACGTGGCCTGCTATGACCGATCATTTCTTCATCAATAAAACCCTGCACTACAC
>CAZGGG010000148.1:577-3580 GCA_964525165.1 uncultured Saprospiraceae bacterium
TCAGGTCATCATACTTTATATTTCCAGGCAACACAGACCCAAACAGTTGAGTTGTCTCTCCGTCAATATCGGCTTCAGTAATTAAGCCCAATGCCTGGAGACCGTAAATGGCATCTGACGGCCTTCCTTCTGTTCCTATCCATGGGTAAGGATAATCCAATTCATTCGATTCGATTACTTCAGAAACATAATGACCGGCATTTACTCCTATTGAAAAATAAAGGTTTTCGCTCTGATTGTATGTATATCGAACCGACAGATCAAAGCCGGAGTAAGCCGTAATGCCAATATTATCCATATAGGACTGTGTTCCAAGGATAGCCGGGATAGGTGCAGTCATAATATTTCCTTCCCGGTTTATATTAAAATAGTCCATACCGAGGGCGAGACTTTTGAACAATACGGCATCTATTCCCAGGTTAAGCTCTTTTTGCGTTGCCCAACCGATAGATGTATTCCCCAATTGCTCCAGAGTTGTCCCTCTGTATCTTTCCGAAGCAGTCTCTGTCCTGTTATTGAAATCCACCCAGCTTCCCTGATCCCAAAAACTTCTGTACAGGAACAGGTCATTCGTATTGAAATAGCCCATCGTTCCGTAGGAAGATCTCAATTTTAAAAAGTTCACTGTCTTGTTATTCTTAAGAAAGGTCTCTTCACTTATTATCCAGCCTGCACCTATTGTAGGAAACAATTTGAACCTGTTGGCCTCAGGAAGATTCATTATACCGGAATAGGAAAGAACACCATCCAGATAATATTTTTTATCAAATGAATAGAAGAGTGAATAACTCAGGTTTTGCTGCTTTTCATCCTGACTTCTTGCATTTGGGAGTTTATAGGCAAAATTGCTGAATGTATTAACCAGTCCTGTATGAACAGTGTGTTTTCCAAAGCTTTTGTTATAGGCGATTTTAGTGTAATTATAGAACCGATTATAATAGTCATCATCTACCTGGCTGATCCCGGCACTGGCATCATCCAGACCATATTGCCTCAGGCTGTCTGGCTGATTATCTCCATCATCATAAAAAATTGGCTCATACAATGCATAAGTTCTGTTTGGACGTTCAGCAAATGCAGCAACCGAGTTTATATCGTATGATAAATATGCAGATGCTTCGAGTCCATCAACAAATTGAGAAAGATCAAAATCAAGATTTATATTAAATCTACCTGAGAGATTGTACCGGGTTGTTTGCAGGTGATTCGTCAGGTCTCCCACAGGATTAATCGGATAATCCACGTTCGTACCAAATGTATCCGGAGCAATAATTACCGGAAAAGCATTTGGAGGATAACTGCTAAGCACAGGCCATATAACATCTTCTTTATTTGGTGAAGTAAGTATGTCATATTTACCGAACGCTCCCACATTTACTTTCAGAATATCGCCAATATTTATATCCAGGTTTGAACGCAAACCAATCTCATCTGATGAAAGCGAGTTTATCTTATACAGCCCGTTACCTTCTCCCTGGTAGTTCAGACTAATGAAATATCGTGTAATGTCATTACCTCCGCCGTAATTCAGATTTACACGTCTGAATGCCATACTATTGTTAAATATCTGGCTGTACATATCTGCATCAGGATACCTAAGGGGCGCTTCGCCAGTCTGATAAAGATTCAGGACTTCCTCTGAATATAAAGGCTCCCCTCCATCATTTTCAGACGCTTCATTATAAAGTGTAGCATAATCTGCAGCATTCAGCCAATTCGGCAGGAACTTCTCATTAACGGCACTCATTCCGTATTCCACATTGACATTTATATGTTTTTCGCCTGCTATTCCCCTTTTTGTCTGAATAAAAATGATTCCGTCCCTGGCATCAGGACCATACATCGCTGTAGCTGTCAATCCTTTCAACACGTTCACAGAGTGAACATCGTATGGAGACACCTCATTTATTGGCCGGGGAACACCATCGACCAATACCAGGTAACTAAAACCCCGCACCCTGAGCCTGGTTTTATCATCACCCGGTCGGGTAGAGATGTTCATAAATTCACCATTTGTTATCTTACCGGTAAGCATCTCCTCCAGATCTGTTCCGGGAAATCGCTCCAGCTCCTCACCCTTTATAATCGCTACAGGAGCTGTAGTAGATAACTTAGATGTCGAATAAAATGGAATATCAAATTCATTCTCAGAAAAAGCGTAATCATCACTCACCTTGATGGCACCATCCTGGGCATTCAGAACTACCGGAAGGATGAATAAAAGTGTAGGGATTGCGATTAATTTCATGTATTTATTCTTACTTTTCATATCTTTTCTATTTCAATAAACTGAATGAATTAATAGCCTGGATTTTGTTTGAAATCGGGCACTTTTTGCACATCATTCTTACTTACCGGCAAGAAATAATGTTTAAGCTGATACGTTCTTCTATAAAGCACATTATTCACCACATAGGGCCTGATTTCATATTTATACCCGGTGGGATAATTTACAAGATCATCTGTATCCGTTATCCAGCTAATATGCGGTGTTTCTTGATATTCTTCGGTTTCTATAATCCTCCATCTTCTGACATCCATATACCGGTGAAAGAATTCGAAGCATAATTCTACGCTTCTCTCATTCAATATTCGCTCATTTAGTTCATCCTTACTCCCTGTATACCTGGCATCCACATTCGGCATCCCAACGCGATTACGGATCAGGTTTACTGCATCCAGTGCTGTCATATCTGCACCAGGTGCTACCCCGGTGGGACCGTATGCCTGGTTGGCTGCTTCCGCATAATTCAAATACAACTCGGCCATACGCATTATAATCCATGGCCAGGGCTCTTTGATATTGTATAGTATCTCTGACTCACCCATCCAGTATTTCCTGGTATAATAGCCCGTTTGATTATCCTGGTAAGTTGAATTTTTATCAAAATCATCATTGAATTTCCCCTCCTGACGAGAGTCCCTGGAAAAATTCCATTGCCCCATGCTACCATCCGGACCATAACCGGGTTTCGGGCTGCCATGATAAATGATATCATACCT
>CAZGGG010000149.1:0-815 GCA_964525165.1 uncultured Saprospiraceae bacterium
TCAGAGTAAAAATAAAGATCATAAAATCCTGTCTGGATCCCCTGGCTTGCATTGTATCCCAGATAAGAAAAGTATAGACAGAGCGACAAGTATTGAATACTTCATGACTCCTTGAATTTTGCTGATTCTTTGCAAGTTACATCCTTATGGCAGGAAAGTCAAGCAGGACTGTTCTGTTCCATTATAATGCCTTATTTCTTAATAACGAATTGTTACCTGGCAAACAAAATTTTAATTGGTATTTATAAAAAATCTTGATTTGAGTATTCAGTATATGTAACTTGTAGATAACTCACAATTCCAGACAATTATGAAATCAGTTAAGCGCAATATTATTGTAATATTTTTCGGATGTATGAGCCTCCTTTTATCTTGCGAAGAGAATATACCGCCTACCTGCACGATCGTCACACCGGCTGAGGGTTCAGTTTTTTTTCACGGTGAAAGATTCCAGGTTGAAATTGATGCAGAAGATCCTGATGGAACCATCAGTCATTTAAAAATATTCATGGATAATAATTTGCTGGACTCAGCAGTGACCATGCCAATGGTATTAAAAATAAATGCATCGGATTACTCTAAGGGATATCATACCCTTAAAGCGACTGTTGTGGATAATGATCTGTCTGAAAACGAACGTGAAGTAACAATTACAATAGAAGGCTACTATTTGAGTGGAGCCTATCATGCCGAATATGATAATTTTGATTCCCATGGCTGGAAATCAGTGTTGGACTTTACCCTTACTTTCGATGTGATCAGGGATGTGGATTTTAATGAAGATGGAGAGAAAAAATCAGAAGATTCATTATACA
>CAZGGG010000149.1:889-3487 GCA_964525165.1 uncultured Saprospiraceae bacterium
GTGCCTGAGTATGTTCCATTCGATGCAATTGCCGGAGCTACTTACTCGTCAACTCAAGCCAATGAATTAACAGGAGCTGCGCTCCAGGCTGCTGCGGCAAGGGATCCTGCCGATATTGTGCTAGATCAACCTGACTAACAAGAATATCTTATTCGTTATATAAAGTATATTATCCAAAACCCTGTTATATTCAGGAATAATTATACCAAGACAGGTTTTGAATGTCCCAGTATAAACTAAAATGCGGCGCTGTCCTGTTTGCACTTCTATTATCTGCCAGTGCATATAATCAATTAAAGGTCACAAGGATAAATCCAGATGATCCTATTCATGCTGGAAGAAAATAATACTGGATTGAACACAATCCGTTTCGGCCTGATCTTATTATACTTACTATTAATTATGATGATCTGTGTCCGTATTACTCCTCTTCGCAGTCTCAGGGATACACTCATTATATCAATATAATCATCACCCAACAATCTCCCCGGGTCGTCCTGTTTTTTTGGGATCGTCATGTAGCATGATCGAGGTCTAAATTCACTCTTCAGTAATAATTTGTCCATCGGATTTATGGATTTTTACGAGGGCTTGCATCCTCCATATGAAATGATGTAGAATAATTTTAAATGTAACACCATGAAAACAATTGTTATTTCTATGCTACTTGCATGTTCCCTGCCCTTTCATCTTTTTTCACAAAACAGAATTTGCGGTTGGGAAACTGAAAAAATAACTTCCATCAGCGTTGAATGTACATCACCCGATAACACGACAGTGATACATGCCTTCGACACAGTGCATGACATGGATGCCATTCTTTCGTTTTTAAAAAGCGTTGAATTCAGGGAGTTGAACAGCTCCAATGCAGATTCTCTGGAGCAAGATCCAAGCCTGGAATATATACTTACTTTCCAGGGGCAAAGGGACCAGGTTTACCTGTATGAGCATTCTGCTAGCATTGGCAAGACGAGCTTCCTGACAGACCCACAGGTAATCAAGAATTTTCAGCGGCTGATTGAAGCGCTGGATGAGGAATAGCTTTTCTGCTTTTCCGGGTCAGTTCATACAGATCTGACAGCGCCTATTCCTTGATGAATTTCGCTGTTCTTTCTTCGGCTCCATCCATACGCACGAAATACATGCCAGCTTCAAGCTGATTGATATTCAGCATGGTAATTTCACCCGTTACGGATCCGGTCAGCACCTTCTTTCCTGCCTGGTTGAAGATGGTATAGCCGGTAACGGTAAAACCATCCGCTGTTTCGATTACAAGATAATCCTGTGCCGGATTGGGATAGACAGTGAACGGAAGCGTAGCGTCACGGGAAGAAAACCCGGACGTAGCATCTTCATTGATGGATAGCGTTGAAAGGACGATGGCGTCCCCGCTTGTGCCCCCATTATTATCGGCCAAATTGAATGCGCCATAGAAGGTCACATCTCCGGATCCTGCTGAAGGGGCTGTCCAGTCAAACGTCCAGGTCTTCGAACCGCCTCCTGTACTTCCGGAGGATGTTTGTGTCACATAATTTGTACCTGAAACCAGTTTTGTTTCTGTGTTTGTATTGACCAGGGTTCCAAGAACTGTTCCACCGCTGTTCTGGGGAGAGATTTGAAATCCGAACCTGGTGATTCCTCCTTCACTTGCAGTTGCGGTAATGGTGTATGTTTCACCTGGAACATACCCTGTTCCCGGAACGTCCGCCGTGATCCAGCCATCCTGCGACTGCGCATCCGCACCGGAATGGCAATTCGTACAGTCCTTGTTTCCGTTTGCAGGATCGCCGCTATAGCCCGCAGGTGCGCCGGATGAACTCATAACAGAATAGACATTTTCTCCGCCGCGGAATGTAAATGCCATAATGGCCACTGCGACAAGCATGATTGAAAAAGGTGCGAAGTAGTTTAGCTTTTTCATGATCTTAATTTCAATAGGATACCAAAAACAGCATGATTAATTCCTGTAAGATATGGATAAACAATCGTACTAACAACAGTCATTAAGTTCTGGCATAGGGCTGCATGTAGTGCAAGCGCCATGTATCAACTGATCCGCTTCCCGAGGAAACCCAGTATGGTAACAATCCCTACGACCAGGATACCTACAGCCGCTGCAATAACTATGCTCCTGTAATCTTCAGAGCGCTTTATGATAATACCCGTGAAGGCCCATACCACCGAAATCCCGATAAAAGGATTGTTGATCTTTAGAAGTGCCAGCGAGACAATCAATGTTCCGATAGCGATAAGTACGATGGTCCAGATGTGCTGCTGAATGCCAAATCCATTCCACCCGGCATTCACAAGCAGCGCCGTTACATTGGCTATGGTGGCAATGCAGATCCAGCCCAGGTAGATCCCAAATGCAGCTTTCACCCATCCCATGGATACCTCCCTGAGCTGAAGATTGATGAATATAAGCGAAACCAGCAATCCTGTCATCAACAGCAGAGACCATGGAAGTTTCTGATAGTGCCAGGCAAAGATCCAGAGCATGTTGAACACACAGGAAAGAATAAATAACCCGTTGATCTTTGAAGCAACCTCTTTATATTCAGGCATAAACTGCAGAACACAATATACAGCCAGAAGAAG
>CAZGGG010000150.1:0-3481 GCA_964525165.1 uncultured Saprospiraceae bacterium
TTATACCTTGAAAGACTTAACTATTTGATATTAAGTATTAATTACTTTATGTATCGGGAAGTAAGCTCACCACTTTGTTCACCAATTCTTCCCTTTTCTACCCCAAATAGTAAGCAACTGACACTTTAGCACTCAATCCTATTTTAACTCAACGTTAAGTCTGTTTCTGACGTCCTCCTCATGTCTGAACGATGCTGAAAAGAGACGTTAAAGCGAAGTAAGCATAAAAAAACACACACAATATTATGAACCTACGAGTAAGTTTATTGAGCTATATCGCTCTAGCCCTATTTGCATTTGGATTTGCCAGCTGTAATGATGATGACGATGATGACATGATGGATTCACAAAATATCGTCGAACTCGCATCATCCAATGATGATTTAAGCATTTTAGTAGATGCCTTAGGCGAGGCTAATTTGGTTTCCACTTTAGAAGGTAATGGGCCTTTTACTGTTTTTGCACCTACGAATGAAGCATTTACAGCCTTGCTTAACTCCAATCCTGATTGGAACTCTTTACAGGATATCCCAACAGAAGTATTGACTGACGTACTCCTTTTCCATGTGATCGGTGGTGCAGAGGTAGCAAGCGGTGATTTAACTAATTCCTATGTAACGACACAATCAACAGCTAATGGCGAGCAAGTCGTATTGCAAATTGATATCGACGGGGGTGTAACCTTTAATGGAAGTGCCAGCCCGGTGACCACGGATATTGACGCCAACAATGGTATTGTGCACGTCATCGATGAAGTGATGCTTCCGCCTAATGTGGTGAATCTGGCCTTAAACAATGACAATTTCAGCACTTTAGTAGCTGCCTTAACGGATAGCCGTCACACTACTGACTTCGTATCTGTATTAAGCGATGAAGGTCCTTTCACCATTTTTGCCCCTACAAACGCAGCCTTCCAAGCTTTACTCGATAGCAATCCGGCTTGGAATAGCTTAGCAGATATCGATATTGCTACTTTAGAAGCAGTACTCCTATATCATGTAGTATCCGGAGCCAATGTACAGTCGGATCAATTGACAGATGATATGATGATTACCACTCTAGGAGGTAGTCTTACTACTGATTTAACAGGAGGAGCAAGTCTTGAAACAGGAAGTGGTCAGAATGTAAGCATATCCTTAACCGATGTGCAAGGTACGAATGGAGTCATCCATGTGGTGGAAGAAGTACTCCTTCCGTAATCTTAGCTTAATTAATAAATTTCAGAAAGGTGCGGTATTTCTATCGCACCTTTTTTTTTAGAATATGGAGCGTGCCGCATCTTTAAAAAGAAGCCCGACACTTGCCGGTTTCTTATTGAGTGACTTTTTGTAATCTGCCCAAGCACCCCCTATATCGAATTTATTCATTTTACATTTGGCTCTAAAGTAGTATGCTTCCGCAAATGAGGATTGGCTTTCAATCACCCGATTAAAGTCTCTTATGGCTTCCTCATATCGGCCCAGCTGGTAAAAGGACATTCCCCTTTTGTGATAAGCTTTGATCAATGCTGCATCCTGCCCTATCGCTACGGTTAGACGCTCCAAAGCCGTTTCATAGGCGCCCAATTCATAGTAACATCCACCCAAAAAGTAATTATACAATGGGTTTAAAGGGTCAAGCTTCACCGCTTTCTGAATATGAACAATTGCTTCTTGCCATTCGCCATCTTCAACAAAGGTTACGCCTTCCGCAAAAAGAAATGAGGCAGAAGGTTCTTGAGCCTGCAACATGAAAAATGGGGAAATGAATACCAGAATGAACAAGTATCGGTTCATTTTTTTCTTTAAATATAACTATCATCGTATTAGCAAAAGCAGGAAAAGCCTTAATTGTCATGAGCTACCACTTCCAGAGTTCCATCCGTCAGATTCAACACAGTCTGGCACATAACAACTTACCGGTTCCTGATGAAGTGGCTGCACAATGCATTGCTAACAGAGCTGACAAAAGAGTCATCTGTCATATTCAAGGCGTACCTACCTTTCATTGTGCCTTGCTCCCGGATGGGAAGGGACACTATTATATTCTCCTCAATAAGGAGAGAAAAGCGATGATCCAAAAGCAAGATACTATCGAAGTTCAACTTGAACCGGATCATAATAAGTTTGGAATGCCCGTTCCCGAAGAGTTTGAAGAAGTGCTGCAAACCGATCCGGAAGGCGCTCAGTACTTTTTGAATCTTACAGCCGGAAAGCAAAGATCATTACTTCATTTGATCGCCAAAATCAAGAGTGTAGATCTGAAAATTGAAAAAAGTCTGATCATCATGGCACATTTAAAGAAAATGAAGGGTACATTAGAACATAAGATCTTAAGAGATGATTTTAGAAGAGGATACTCTGATGAATTGCATCTTTAAAAGATGTCTGAAAAACTAATCCCCTGTAGGTCTTGGTCCTTACCCTGTATCAAGGCTTGTTAACCCCAACTATTTAGTGAAGTAAGACATAAAGGGCGCCGGATGGCGCCCTTTTTTTTGGTCTACAAGAAAACGGTAAAGCCAATTCGAAGACTTAATGCACTTGCATTTACCTCCTCGACAGAGTCTGGAGATTCTGAATATTGATCATAATTTAATTGCACCTCTAAAGCAGAAGATGTGCCTAAAGTATAGGCATAGGCAAGCGTTCCGGAATATAAGGACAATGAGGTACCTTGATTGTCAGACCCAAAATTGATGTCACTTCCTCCCCACTGAGCAGCAGCTCCTACCACTATAGAAGACTTTGAACCTAAACCAATGTAGTAGCGTGCCATAGGTCCAAGAGCATAGGTAGTTAAGGAAATATCTTCCGCCCCAAATCGAGATATTCCAATATTTGCTCCCGCATAAAATGAGCCTGAAATATTGTAGGCTATTCCCGAAGCTGCAGTTAGAAAAGTCGTTGTAATCTGATCTGATGAAATTCTCAAATACTGGATACCGTTAGGTAATGCGATTCCAGTGCCACTCAACATACCCAAAGGCGTATTCATGGTAAGTAGCCATTTGCTGTTGGATTTGTCTGACTTGGTTTGAGCTTCCGCAATTGAGCCAAAACAGGCGAGCATCAAAATGAAATAAAAGGTTGTTAACTTATTCATAATTTAAAATTTAAATGAAAAATCAATATAAATAAAACCTACTTTTTTTGCAAGGCATAAAGTTTTACGTATTTCATTCTTTTGGCATGGGCCCCCATGCGACATACTAACCAGCCATGATAGCCATCCAGAAATCCTAACTTTAGAATATAGTCTCTGAAAAATTTAAACGCTGGTTTCACATAGGTTGCAATGAGGGTTGTTCGTATTCCCTTGTTATACGCTTCTCGAGCAGCCATGCTGGAGAAGGTAATGATCTGACGCTCGTGCTGCTCGATACTGGAATAGGTATAGTGATATAAATCCAGCTCTGTTCGATTCACAGGGATCCCCTCCCTCGCCACATAAAGGTCGTGAGGATTTGTACCTACCACCTCGACACACCCTTTTCGCCAAA
>CAZGGG010000151.1:0-636 GCA_964525165.1 uncultured Saprospiraceae bacterium
TCATTATATACCCACTTCATGTCTCCTTTTCTGATGGACCAGAAATCGCGCACCTTTCTCCGAAAAAAGAGGTATTCATGAGGCTGCCCTTTCTTTTCTCCAGCAATATATGGGATAAGATTAACGCCGTCAATGATCCTGTCATTCGGTATTTGTCCGCCGGCGAGTTCAACAGCAGTCGTAAAAATATCCATTGAAGAAACGACCATATCAGCGTTCCAGGATGGTTCGATGGTACCGGGCCAGTTCATAACAAAAGGCACCCTAACGCCTCCATCATATACAGAACCTTTTCCACTCCTGAGCGGAAGATTTACGCCTCCCAGGTCGTTTGGCCGAGAAAGTGCTGCTCCATTATCACTTAAATAAAAGATAAGGGTATTTGTACGTAGGTCAAATTCTTCAAGGGTTTCAATAATTTCACCCACACCGTCATCAACCCTCAATAGCATGGAAATATAAACCAGTCGCAATATTTCCATATCAAGATCCAGTCCTTTGAATCTTCCGAAATCATAATTCTCTCCTTCCCATTTATCCGTTTCTTTTTTCATTCTTTCGTAAGCGTCAGCGAATTGTGGACGCGCCTCAACCACTCTTTCAACAAGGTATCGCTTGGTTTCGAAGGGTGAGTGC
>CAZGGG010000151.1:646-3457 GCA_964525165.1 uncultured Saprospiraceae bacterium
TAGGCAATATACGCAAAGAAAGGTTTATCGTGATTCCGTTCAATGAATGCAATGGCTTCGTCCGTTGTGGCATCGGTCATATATGCCTCATCTGAACTTTTCCCGGCTCCCCAGCAAGGCGGCTGTGGATTTCTTCGAAAGAAATAATCACCGGAACCACCGCGGCCACCCCAGTAATAGTCAAATCCCCTGTCTTTGGGCGTCATTCCTTCCAGTTCTCCCAGGTGCCATTTGCCAAATGCTGCGGAGACATACCCAAAATCTGAAATAATTGCAGGAACGATGATCTCATGTGGCGGAGGTCCGGTATTCCTATCTGGCCAGGTGTTATTATCCTCCACACCAAAACGGCTCGAAGATCTTCCCGTTAGTAGTGAAGCTCTTGAAGGTCCACAAGTAGCAGATGCTACATACCCGTTTTGAAAGATCATACCTGTTTTGGCCAGCTCATCAAGACTTGGGGTAATAACTTCCATTGAAGCAGGGAATCTCTGGAACCCCACATCAGCATATCCCTGGTCATCGGTAAGGATCACAATAACATTGGGTTTTTCCTGACATTTAGATGCTTGTGCATTGGTTAAAGACCATCCCCCCAGTAGAATGATCAGGCAAGCGTGAAGAGGTTTCTTCATTTTTGAATGATATTTATTTGTCAATGAGCAGGTCGGCCGTTTTCTCCCAATCCCGCAGCGCTTTTACCAGTTCATCCGCTTTTTCAGGATTCAACCCGGCAAGGTTATTCTCTTCGCCAATATCATCAAGGATATTGTATAATTCATATTTCTTACCCCTATAGGCCACCAGTTTCCATCCTTCTTTTGAAAGCACCGCAGCATATTGAGGATCGTAAGCGCGGTAAAAATAGAGGTAATCTCTGTCAAGAGGCCGGTCCTGCTGAATAAGTGCTTTCAGACTCAAGCCATCAAGATCGCTGTAATTTTCCGGATCCTTTCCCGCAATATCGATTAAGGTTGGAAATACATCGAGGGTGCTGATATGATCTTCTTTTTTTGTACCTGGTTCTGTTACGCCGGGCCATTTGATCAGGAACGGAATCCGGACACTGCCTTCATATAAAGCCGTACCCACTTCTTTGGTTCCTCGCAAGGGTAGGTTGGGGAAATACGATCCCTGGTCTGATGTAAAAATAACAACCGTATTCTCATCAAAGCCTCTTTTATCTATGGCATCCAGGACCTGTCCTACAGATTCATCAACCGAAGTTACCTGTGCTGCAAATTCAGCCTCGTCTCCCTCCAATCCACGTTCATTATAGAACGCAACCAGGTCTTTCCTTCCAATGGTGGGCGTGTGAACATTCCAGTAGGATAATTGGAGAAGAAAGGGCTGATCACTTTTATATGACTGAATATAATCTACAACGGAATCAGTTAGTAAATCTGTAGTGTAAACATCTTCATTTTTCCCATTTACAATGGCTTGAACATATTTCCTGGTACTGCCTCCTCCATTACTGCCACTGACATATTTATCAAATCCTTGCTGATCAGGATTATGCTCGCCATGGCCCAGGTGCCATTTACCGGCAAAAAAAGTATTATAATTCAACGCTTTCAGGGCTTCGGCATAGGTAACTTCTTCGAGAGGCAGATAATTCCTTGACGGTAAGTGAGCAGGATCACCTTCCCACTGATGATATTCACCTTCCGGACTTCCTGGCACATGTCTGAAGAATTCTAATTTAGCAGGATGTATTCCCGTGTAAAGGCCAACCCGGCTGGGACTACAGGTAGGAGAGGGAACATATGCATAGCTAAATTCCAAACTTTCACAGGCCAATTTATCAATATTTGGAGTATGAAATTTCTTATTTCGGAATCCAAGGTCATAATACCCGAGGATCATTGGTTTGATCCGTTTCTTTACTTTGCCGGCCCGATCCACATCCGGATAGAATCCCGAATAGAAGACATGAGAGAATAAGAAATATTGTGGTTTTAGAAGAGTTTATCATGGTCCTGACTTAATATTACTTCCAGGCAATTTACTTTTAAGAATGACATACGACGTATGTTATCATACCTAATATGTTCGCAATCGTATATTTTAGATAACCCATGCCTCTTTGAAGATTACGTTTATCCGCGGGTCAGAACTTAACGATTATTTGCTGTAGCGATTTTCCGGATAACGATACCAGTTTAAACATGTATACCCCGGTTCCTAAATCGCCGATATCCATCGACTGATCTGCAGCATCAAGTTGTTTTTTCTTTATGCATGTACCCTTCATATCGTAAATTTCCAATGTTGCACTTCGGATACCTGCATCAAGTTCAATGCGGATAAATTCTCCGGCAGGATTTGGATAGACCCTCATCTTCTGCGTGTCACCCCGGAGTCCGGTATCTGTCGCTGTTGGAGTTGTAATTTCAAGCGATTCGCTGTAATCAGAGTAATTATCCTGCTCGTCCACCGCTTGTACCCTGAAAAGATAATAGGTTTCCGGAGAAAGGCCGTTAACTTGAAAGAAAGTATCTACTGTAGATCCAATTTGATTTGCAGCCAAATACACTTCATAATGACTCATTTCCAGATTATCTGCTGAAGGACTCCAGTGAAGTGTCAGTGAAGTGTCGGTAACATTTGTAGCTTCAAGGTTTTTGGGTTTGGAAGGAGGTTGGTTATCGAACGGAGTACAGTTGCTTTCTGTTTCTCCCCCTTGCCAGAGAGTTGCACAGCGAATTGTCGTATTGTTTTCAAAACAAATATGTGAAACATTGCTCAACAGTATGCCCCTTGCAAAACCATCCTGCACATAATTATTTTTCACAGCTCCTCCATCTA
>CAZGGG010000152.1:0-3396 GCA_964525165.1 uncultured Saprospiraceae bacterium
AGCTCATGATCAAAGCCTCTCCGAAATTAGCTCGTGTGATAGAGACGGATATTGATGATCCGAGGTATCATGTGATGGCGGCGGTACAGGAGGATTAATTTTCAGGGCTACATACCTGATTCTTTGGCTTGGTTACAAAATGAAAAAGTAACATATAAGTCATCGATAGAATAACAATAGGAATGATGTCTAATATTGCATGTAAAAAATCAACATATCTATCTGACTTACCAAGTAATACTTTCCACACCTTTTGCTCTAAAAAAAATCTAGCACTTACAAAGCATATACACAACAATAAGCAGGAAATCATATTTGATTCAAATGTCGAAAACCACCTTAAAAACAAATTTCTCAGTAGAAAATAAAGAAGTACAAATAGAATATAAAAAGGTGTAGCTGCTCCCGTGTGTAAGATTCCCCAAGATAAACAATATCCAAATCCAATATCAAACTCTAATAAGAACATCCTTCCTACTAACAACAAGAACATAAGTAACCATATTGGCAAGATGACGTATAGAAGTACGCTTATGGATTTTTTTCTAATTGGCATAATATATTTAAAATTTAATGACACGGTATTCCACCATTTATCGGGGCTGCACTTTTCAGTTTTGACCGTATCTCTTCAAATCTGGGCCTATGTGATCTTTTCTGTGACATCGGGAACCTTACAGCCGACCCTCCATTTGAATTAATAAATTGAAATAGTTCAATTTCCATAGACTCCCAGAGTGCTTCTCCACCACTATAGCCATAATCCTCTAATAAATAATGATACCAATTTGAGACTCGATCAACACCTTTAGTATAGAACGTTATAACACCATCCATATTCTGATCATGCCACCCAAATTGTCGATTTCCACTTACCGGGTGATACCCATCCAATTCTGAAGGAGCTTTAATGGTTGAAAAAACCCAGCAACAGTTAGCAAAACTAGAAGTTACAACAGACCCATCATCTGGTAAAATAGATATTGTTACTATTGATGATAGTGGATTAGAAGAATTCCAAAGTGCTGCATCCTGAGCAATTGGGGCAAAACTTGTACCAATTTGAGATTGAAAATCATCTAAATTTAGCCTTACGTGCTCTATTAATTCATCTGGAGTGAAACGTTCAGTTTGACTATTCGGCTTAAATGGCATTTGTGAAACATGTATACCAAAATAGTCTAAGTTAATTCTTGCTCCAGATGCATCTTCTACATTTTGCAAGCTATAACCTAAACTACTTAATTTACTTAATATCTCTTGGCTAGGAATAAGATTATACAATTCACTCCAAAAGCTTAAGTCGACGTCAGGATCTTGATTCAGGCAATCCTCTATCAAGAAATTCGGGTTATTCTTAACTTCCAGCCACAGTTCTATCATCCTATCCTCTCTCGCCTCAGGCTCTTCTACCTTTAAATCAATCATCGCTTGAAAATAAGCATGGAACTCAGCATTATATTCCTCCTCCCAATGGTAATTAAAAAGAGTAGTTAAAAAATCTCGGTTGTTCGTAACAAACTGAGTATTCGGAATCTGAAAATTGAACCTATTAGTAAGCACGTTATAGAATGCTTCATCATAGGAATCCTCAAATTGATTAACAGCTATCCCAAATATATAGTTGCATCCATCCCCGGGATGACTGTTTAACATACCTATAGTATGAAGAGCTGCATTGAGCGCAACAGAACTCAAAGGATTATCTATATCTTTCCAATAGGGTAGCTGGTTTTCATTATAAGGAATAGTAAAGTGATTGAACCATGGGATTGTATTATAGTTTAGAACAAGGTCTGCTGTAGTGCTTTCAATTGTTGTCATCATAAATATATCAATCAAGTCAGGTCCCGCGATCCAAGACCCATCCCCATATCCATTTCCACTCCATAGCGCTTCATAAAAAGGTGTTGTAATACTAGCTAAACTCCCTTCACCATTACCTAGACAAGGCAAAGTGTTTCGATCTATATGGCTCCACAATATATTATTGATAGCTATACTTGCTTGATTTATTTCGTCTGGATGGTATATTCCATTTTGAAGTACGGTAAGATCAATGGTACCTCCTCCACCGGTCATTGGTTCTCCAAACAAAAAGAATATGGAACTAAAATCCACAACTTGACCCGGAAAATTTGACCTGCTAATAGTAGGTCCCTCATTGCCTTCGTCTCCTTCTCCACCTCTAGTTTTGGTTCCATTCCCACTACCCCTCGTCATCCACCAAACAGAAATTTTCTCTTTTGTCCTTTTGAACCAGCTGCCGTTAGGATTTGGACATCTTTTCTTAAAAGGCCAG
This sequence comes from uncultured Saprospiraceae bacterium, assembly GCA_964525165.1. GTDB lineage: Bacteria > Bacteroidota > Bacteroidia > Chitinophagales > Saprospiraceae > JAWLFI01. The sequence continues at coordinate 2,303 of CAZGGG010000152.1, forward strand.
ATTCCACGCAATTCAATATCACCTCCTTCAAAGCAAGATAAGATACATTCACATGCTTCACTGTAAGCCAATAAATCATTTACGATTTCTTCATCCTCATCATAAAGATCCGCTAATACAACTGAATCAAGTGGGTGAATAATATAATTTACGAAAGTTTCATAACGAGCCGCGGTTATAAAAGACTCAACCTTTCCATTCTTCATCAGTGGGAAGGAGTACTGATATGCAAACAGTTGATCTTCAGGAGAATTAATCCCATTTAAAGGCATCAAGTCATCAACCGTCGCAAGTTGTTTATAATAATTCACCGAAGAATCACCAGGATAGTATAAGTTTTTGATATACTCTGCAAACACATGTATATCATCAAAAAATGGCAATGAATCTAATTGATGCAGCTCCTCACAACTTATGGAATCATTCTCAATACTCCTCATCTGAATAACTTCAGAACGACTAATTTCAGACTCCAAAAATCTTTCCTTCTGACAAGAAAAAAACACCAAAATCAAACAGCTGAAAATTAAAAATCTCATATCTATATTTATTAATTATGCGACGAAACTACACACACACACACACAGAATTTCCAAAATCTAAACCGTTAAAATATTGTTAAAGCTCAGTCAGCCGTCCGCTGTCTGTTTTGCGCCGTCCGCTGTCTGTTTTGCGCCGTCCGCTGCTGTGGGCGCCATAGGCAGCTCTGCCATCCGAAAATACCTATCTTCACCCCATGATTACCTATTACCTCGCCATGGCCTTTGGACTCCTGATGAGTCGCCTGCCCTTCCGGGTATTGTATGTCTTTAGCGATGTGATTTTTGGGGTGCTGAAATACATCCTTCACTACCGGAAGAGCGTGATCATGCATAACCTCAGTATCGCATTTCCCGAAAGGAGTATTGAAGAACACCACCAAATACAGTCGGACTTCTATCGAAACTTTGCAGACATCATTGTGGAATCTTTTAAGAGCCTGCATCTTTCTGAAGACACAGCGCGGCAGAGATTCAGATTGACCAATCCGGAAGTCTTCGAACAGCTCTACGCCAAAAACAAAGGGGTCATCATGGTGATGGGACACTATGCCA
>CAZGGG010000153.1:0-3362 GCA_964525165.1 uncultured Saprospiraceae bacterium
GGGTATTCCGGTGGGCCTGGCTTCCGCTTTTTTAGCGGCTTTGTTTTCTACCCTGAATAAAAAATACATTCATCACGGGAAGATTCTACGCATTACTTATATCGAGTTGACGTCAGCACTCTTATTTCTGACTCTTTTATTGCCCTTTTTTTGGCAAGGGGAGGGGATGGACTTTATCCGTCCGGTAGGAATGGATTGGGTATACTTGTTGATTTTAGGGGTGCTTTGTACCACCTTGGCTTTTGTACTTTCTTTAAATGCCCTGAAAGAGATTTCGGCTTTTGCCTCTAGTCTGACGATCAATCTGGAACCGGTGTATGGGATTGCTTTAGCGGCCGTTTTATTGGGGGATCACCAGGAATTAAGCCCTTCATTTTATTGGGGTGTCGGAATCATATTATTAGCTGTATTCAGCTATCCGTATATTAATCGAATCTTGAGAAAAAGACAGTTATCATGAACAGTGGATCTGATGTCATACATGAATATTGCGAACAACATACCAGCTCTCAATCTGAGCTTTTAACTGAGATTGAGCGAGCGACCCATCTGAAAACCACGCAACCCAGAATGTTGAGTGGGCATTTACAGGGGCGATTCTTGTCGATGATATCTAAAATGCAGCGTCCCAAAAGTATTTTGGAGATTGGCACTTTTACCGGCTATGCCAGTTTATGTATGGCAGAGGGTTTAGCACATGATGGAGCCCTCCATACTTTGGAGGTCAATGAGGAACTAGAGCCGATGATTCAAAATTTTTGGGCACAGTCGCCTTACCGAGATCAATTGCATCTACACATCACGGACGCCAAAACCTTCATTGAAAAAGAATCCGGTCCTTGGGACTTGGTCTTTATGGATGCAGCCAAAAAAGAATATCCTTTATACTTTGATCTCTTGCAGGATAAGGTGCCAAGTGGTGGGCTGATTATCGCCGATAATGTGCTTTGGAGTGGAAAGGTCGCGGATCCCAACGCAAAAGATGCCTCCACAGAGGCGCTTAGGGTTTATGCACAAAAAGTGCAGGACCATCCGGATTGGGAGAATGTCATGGTACCTCTTCGAGATGGACTTTTGATGGCTAGAAAGCGATAGCCTGTGTTCGGCAGACAAGCAAAGATTTACCCTCTTTCTGATTTTAATCCTCAAGAATGGAATCAATGGGCCAATCAGGCATGTCCGGAATTCCCCTACCTCCAATATCAATATCTCGATAGGGCCTGCGCGGGTCAATGTTATGTATATGAGGATCTTTCGGGGGCCTTCATCCCCTTTTTGCGGAAGCGGAAAATGGGTGTGTCTTATGTGACTCATCCCCCTTTTCTTCAGCGGTTGGCGATCCTTACGCCTTACGGCAAAGATGATTTCGGGCTTCTACAGCTTATTGAGGGCTTCTTGAAAAAATTTCCCTATGTACAGATGAAAATGCAGCTTCCTTCATTTCCAGAAGGAAAGCTGAAGGGCATTGAATGTCTGGATAATTTCATTTTGACGTTGGGTCAGGAGCTAGTGCTCAATAAAAACCATAGAAGGAGTCTCCAAAGAGCAAAGAAAGCCGGAATTCGATGGCGTGTCGAGCAGGAAACAGGTGCATTTTTAGAGCATTTGGTTGCATGGAATTTAAAGCTGAATACTCCGGATTTGATTCCTGTTGCTACCCAACTCATTAAGTGGGCAGTGGAGCACAATCTTTTTAGAATGCTGACGGCTTATACAGATAAATTGCCTTATGCAGCTGGTATGGGACTGATAGAATGGAAGGGGCGCCTGATCAATTTGTTTCCCTTTACACATCCTGAGGGCAGAAAGCAAGGCGCGATGCACTATCTGATCGAGCGGCTGCTTGTTGAAAATCCTTTTCAAGCTCAACTTTTAGACTTTGAGGGCTCAGAAATACCCGGGGTACGCAGGTTTTACAAAGGCTTTGGCGCAAGAACAGAACACTATTATCAATTGCAAAAGATGGTCTTTTAAACTCTATTGTGTAAGCGCGCCAATTGAATTTTTTCTACTCTATTCGTTTGGACGGTATACTTTTCAAACTGTCAGGAAAAATGAAATTTGCAGCTTGTCAAACTCCTGTATCTTAGCAACTAATGGCCGGAATTTATATCCATATCCCTTTTTGCCGAAAGGCATGTCATTTCTGTAATTTTCATTTCAGTACTTCCTTGAAATATAAGGATCGCATGCTTCGGGTAATACGCAAGGAAATTGTCGCACGGGCCCCGGATTGGAAGTCCTATTCTTTCGAGACTATTTATTTTGGGGGCGGCACACCTTCTGTATTGAATGCGGATGAAATCAAAGGATTATTTGAAGATCTAGGTCAGTACTATTCATTAAAGGATGATTTGGAAATTACCCTGGAGGCGAATCCGGACGATTTGCATGGGGAATATCTATCTGAAATACGAGATAGTCCGATCAATCGCTTAAGTATTGGGATACAAAGCTTGTATGAAGACCATTTGAGCTGGATGAATCGTTCGCACAATGCTGAACAATCCAGGAGGGTAATTCAAGATGCGCAAGACTATGGTTTTCAACAATTGACTATCGATTGGATTTATGGGTTCCCCTTATTAAGCGAGGCTCAATGGTTAGCGGAATTGGGCTTTATGTTGGATCAGGGGGTGACGCATTTTTCGGCCTATGCCTTGACTGTGGAAGAGCGGACCGCCCTGGCGTCCATGATCGCAAAAGGAAAGATTCCCTCCTGGGAGGATGAGTTGCCGGCTCGTCATTTTGATGTGTTGATGGAATGGGCCGATCACCATGGGTATGAGCATTATGAAATCAGCAATTTTGCGAAGGAGGGGCATCGCTCAAGGCACAATAGTTCGTATTGGCAGGGGCAGGCATATATTGGTTTGGGTCCTTCTGCCCATTCTTATCGGCCGGGGAATGCGCAAGGGGAGCCCTATGAGCGCCGCTGGAATCTAGCGAATAATGCGTTATATATGAAAGCCGTGGAGGACCATCAAGTGTATCATGAATTTGAGCATTTAACCCAAAAGGATCGTTTCAATGAGCAGGTGATGACTTCTCTTCGATTGGTGGAGGGATTACCTCTTCAAAAGTTGCGTTTGGAATATCCGAGCTTTACAGACAATTGGGATGCTATTTTATCTGCCTTTCGGCAAAAGGGTTGGCTTCAGATTGTGGATGATCGGGTGATTTTGACACGAGAGGGCAAGCATTATGCGGATGGGATTGCAGCGCAGTTGTTTGTTTGAGTTTCTTTTATGAAATGAATGTTCGCAGAAATGACCTTCGCCTAAGGCATGGGCGATATTTTTCTTTTGCTAATGGCTAATGGCTAATGGCTAATGGCTAATGGCTAATGGCTAATGGCTAAT
>CAZGGG010000154.1:0-443 GCA_964525165.1 uncultured Saprospiraceae bacterium
TGGCTATTGCCTACATAGATCAATTGGAGGTTGAAGGACACCCCAGCGACACAATGGATAATATGGGCCGTATTGTGAGTATACTTCTTTGGCCAGTTCTATCTTTCATTGTGATAAGGACGATCATAATATCCCTTAAAGGCGAACAATAAATAATCCTAAGCAACAAATTTACTTTTGGAATATGAATCCATTTAAGACACTTACCCTTGGAACGATTTACTCCTATGGTGAAATTCAAGAACACCTTAAAAAACAGGGAGAATCGATGATCAATACTACATCCTATACATACAATCGGTGGAATAAGGGGACTCCCAAGCCACAACCATTTTTTGAATACTTAGGCAATGGCAACTATAGGTATCTAGGGCCGAAGGAAATTTCAAAATATTCTGGAAGATTGGTTCATAGTCCAAAGGGAAGCAACGCGGAATATCAAG
>CAZGGG010000154.1:453-957 GCA_964525165.1 uncultured Saprospiraceae bacterium
ACGGAAAATTAAAATACCTACACCCTAAGATTAATTCGTTTAAAGATTGGAAAGAATGGCTTGAAAACGGTTACAATGGAGAAAGGATAGTGGCTTTGGAGGACAAGCTTGAGCTTCTTTTCAATGGCGAGTCCAAAAAGTATATGATAAGGGTAACCGACGAAAAAAATGAGTTCGAGAATGGTTACAAAGTTATTTCTCCAGGTTCCAAACTGGCAGTCTTATTACTTGGGAAAAAGCAAGGGGATAAGTTCAAATTTGGTTCAGTAGAAGTAGAAGTAATGAAAATTCACTGAAAGCTATAATGAGGTCTAGGCATGGATAGGAATACTGAATTTATAAGCATTATCGAAGAGCTTAATAAGCCAAGAACAGTAAGAAAGGGCTTAATACAAAATCGAAAAAATCCATTTTCCATATCCGATTCACGCATTAATGAATTATATGATAGGTACTTTACCAATCTATCCCTAAAAGACAAATCTTTCAGTTTTATAGCAAATA
>CAZGGG010000154.1:967-3185 GCA_964525165.1 uncultured Saprospiraceae bacterium
CAGGATCAGTTTTGATGTTGAATTATCGTGCCTGCCCTATGTAACAACAAAGACCCTGAGTATTATATCAGGGAAGACTACTGAGGACTTTGAAGAGATAATTTACCTGATGCGAATCCATTTCCGATTGTGGATTGAAATTGAAGGATTACGGATAAAAATCTTCCGGGAATTTCCAGAACGGTTTAGAGTCATTAGTGAGGTAAATTCTACAAACCATTGGTTCATTCCCAAAACATATCCCAAAGGAACCATTTTATACTACGGCGATGATCCTTATTCCGTTTGCAACCGAGATAAGGGAATACCGCTTTCAGAAGAATCCCCTACAGATAACTCAAGTAGATTACGTCCAATCGTCCAGATTAATTATGAATTCATCGAAGTTCTTGGTGATTAAAGCAATATGGACACTTGTTGTCTAATGTCTAGAATAGCTTCGCTTCCAGATAACAAAATCAAACTCTCAAGTTTATGGAAGCCACAGACTACAGGAAAATCACTCCCCTTCGTTATGTGTATCACGTGTCGTATGCCTCTAGCCGTGAGAGCATAGAAAAGAAAGGCCTTATAGCGAAGTTTAGCGAGATGAATGATGCAAAATGTGTTTTTGCTCATAACGCAGGATATCCTGACATGGGATGGTATCCCTTTTGTTTTGATGAGCCCTTTTATTGGGAGAAAACTGCAGATTTTGATTCCAGAGAGTTAGACTTTCTATATTTCATGTTGAAGTATGAATATGATTTCTGGCAAATTGATACCAGGAAAGCGGGGATTAGCTGGTATATTGACAAGCATGGCATGAACGATTTTTATGATGGGATTAACTATCCCTTTTTAATAATGGCTTTTGATGATGTGCCGCGGGATGCTATACGGCTTTTTAATTTTCATGAGAGCCCAAAGGTTCTAAGGCGGGAGGGTGTAGCTCATGTTGAGGGATATTTTCGGGCGGCATAATAATAGCTGCAATATGATGCAGCTATTTTTTTAATCAATTGATTAGTAGATTTTGGAGAGTGTGTTTTCCGTTGTGATTTGGCTAAATGTGAATCGTAAAAATCCACCTAACAAAATCATTTTTTGCCACGATGAGTAAATGAAATTAATGCAAGACATTAATAATTCTGGACAACCAGGACCAAAAAATAAATTTTATTCCCTTAAATGAATGTTGAAAACTTAAGTTTAAAGAAGGATGCATAGTTGGCCTTTGCAATAACAAAGTGATGAATAAAGAGAACCATAATAACCAACCCAACAATAGGGAGTTTCAGAAGTCAGGCAGTCATTATGAAATCAAAAGAAGTGTGCTGAAGCGTCATGTTGAAAACAGACAAAGACAAACCCCTTTTGTAATACCTCAAGCCCCAAAGAGTATAATTGCCCAGATCGTAGACAAAACCCTTGAGATCCTTAATCCCATTGACGTTCCCTTTAATTCAAAAAGTGTTATTTCCGATAATGGATTGATTGCCACGCTCTTTTTTGACGACCATCTTCTAAAGATTCATGAAGTAAACGGCACACTGATTAACGAGATAAATAACTTTCCCTATAAAGCCATTGCATGTAAACAAAACACCGTGTATTTGGGTGGTGAATACGGTGAAGAGACATCAAGACAAGGAGAGGTATTCAAACTCCTGGACCTTGAAACAAGAAACTTCGAATTGAAGGAAATAGAATTGCCAATAAAATTAAGTGAAGGCAAGGCCATTGATGATTTGCTGATCCTTGATCAAGAATTACTGGTTGTTGATAATCTGGTGTTTCCAAAATACCTTCTACGTTATGAAATTTCCAATCCTAACGACCCCAAGCACCTTGAAACCATTAAACTACCCTATAGACGACCCTATGAGTATATCATAAAGGGAGATCAAAACCAGGATTGGCTGGTGCTTTTCTCCTCTTCGGTGGGAAGAAATGGTGCCTCACAGCATCTGTCCATAAGCGGTAAGAAAGACGAGGTCATTTCCATCAGGAGGGGTATGAGGGAAGAATATTACTTAAAGGATTTCTGCGTGCTGGGAAATGAACTCTACATCCTGAGAAGCGATTGCTTCGGCAAAATCAACCTGGAGGGTGAGATCGACATGGATTCCTTTGAGCAGATAGCAACAAAAAAGAATCATTGGGAAAGAGTACTTAAAGCCCCTTCCGGGAATATCATCCTCCTAAATGAGAATGGATACGAGCTTGTTATCTGACC
>CAZGGG010000155.1:0-3169 GCA_964525165.1 uncultured Saprospiraceae bacterium
TAGGATCTCCGGAAGGGTCTAAGAAGGACGGATTTGTAAAATGATCCACAAACCATGCGGCCAATCCATAATTAAGGGTGACATGTTCGATATTGCTGTGGGTATTATTACTTCCCTGCTCGGACTCTGTAGAACCCCTATAATCTATTACCTGCGGATTATTTGCAACCACATCAACCATCACGTTTCTCAAATCTTGATGGAGGTAATCTGCTATGTCAAGACCTAAAGCTGAAGGTGTAGGAATAAAACATAATTCCGGAATCTGAAACAATGTATTTGCATATAGCAAAGGGAATGCAAAAAACATATCGTCTTTCGAATCAAATGAACGAGTCCCTCCGGCAGCATGATCTATAGATAAAAGGTTACTGACCTTGAAGTAAGAATTGGAATAAAAGGGAATCCCCAAAGTCCATTGAGTAAAGGTTTTATCGTAAACCTTACCTCCTGAAATTCCAGGGCTACTATAAACGTTGATATCCATGGATAGAGTGAAGGGAATGCCTAGCCCCATGAGCACAGCTAACCCATCTAAATCCGTAATCTTATCTCCCGGTGTAAAACCTAAGGGCGTTCCGGAAAGGTCTCCATTCGAGATCATGTAATGAGGTACGTCTATTTGTTTCGCAGCCAACTGCGTTAAAAAAGGTTCGCTTAAGCTGCGGAGTTCACTAGCGTTCACATTGATATTGCCGACCGCAGCTCGGTTATAGTAGAGCATCTGCTTAGCAGCCGGAGTATTTAAGGTCTCCCAACTCTTTCTAACCTTTGAGACCATTTCTCCAATAGGCATCCCGAAAATTTTTGTGCCGTCTACGTCTTGATGATCATAGCCCTTATCTTCCATCTCAGATATGCACCACTTGGAGATTAAGCCACCCATACTGGCCCCAATCAACACATTCGGCTCATCATTGCCATCCGCCGCTTTTAAGTCGTTGATCAACCGGATCGCCTGCTCCAACCAAGCAGCATTGTTTTGAATCAGGCCCGTATTATTTTGGATGCCAAAATTGACGAAATACAAATCATAGCCGTCATCATGAAGGTAGGAGGAGACATCTTTTCCCAATCCATACTTCGTGTTCAATAAACCAAAATTTAAAAATTCTTCATCCTCTTCATCAAATTGATTAAACAGAAAATTATAATCGGCAATGTGATTGGGATCAAATCCATCGACAATAATAAGTGGCTTTCGATGTTGGATGTTCACAGAATCGCAATGGCGATTGCCCCAATAGAAAATCTCTACCCCTTCTTCAACATAGCTGTCTTTTCCCCAATCCGGAAGTAAAGCTCGCCCTTTTCTAAATTGCTCAAATCGCTCCCCGGTACAAAGCTCGGCATTACTTCCCCCACAAATGGATTTTGGGGCACTGCCGATTCTGTACATGGTATCTGGTAATGTATTGTTTTGGTTGTAGGTAGAGACCGGAATAGAATTATCTAGAAGAATCCGGAATTCACTTTGTAATACGTTGCCTTGTGTATCTTGCATCTCGCAGCGTATGATTTGAGATTCCAGTCCTACAGGATAAGTCGCTGTGTATGATTCTCCTTGAAAAAGATATTGCCATCCATTGCCATCTCCAAAGTCAAACTTAAACACGTGATCAAACTGTAAATTGGTATGAAAGATTTGAGGGTCAAGTAAAAATTGAACTTCATTTCCATCCACCTCATCCTTTAGGGGAGCAAAAGCAAATAGCTCTTTTCGCTCATAAATATTGTATCCTATAGGAGAAACATCTGAAAAATATGTACCATTCCAATTAATATACCCGAGGTCTTCCGCCTCTTTTTTGACTTTGTCATATTCATAATAAAAAGCTCCCAGTCGAACGACATCCTCATATTGCTGACGATTCCTCAGCGCCATAGCCGTGTCCATACGTACACCCACATAGGTGCCGGGGAGGGAAGCATTTTGGAGCATTCCACAAGTCAAAACATAGCCAAAACTATTCATGTATAGGGAATCCGTTTGGCCACTCCCGTCGGCATACTGATAGGGAAAGTATTCCGGTACTGATTCGTAAAAAATGTTGGTGCTTCTTCCTGTGGTTGGTAATTGAGACACCGCTTGTGCAACCTGGTCCTCCAAAGGGATAGTACTTTGGTTTTGAGCATGAATAATCGTAAACATCGGACATAAGAATGCCATAAAAACTAAACGTAAAGTTCTCATATAAAATAAATTTATGATTCGCCAATATGTGATAATGCCAACCTTGGAAGAGGGTATTCACCTTTCTAAAAGCAGGTAGCTACTTGCGAATCTGTTGAAAAAATAAATGACAAATTAGAATGGGTAACTTGAATTAGGGCGTTAAGTATTCAAAGCATAGAATCCTACTAATTCTATACTATAGAGTGAAATTCTATAAGGTAATTAAAGTGGCAATTGATTATTGAAATTATAACAATCAATACACATCAATCGTCAACTTAAAGTAGCCATCTGTAATTTTCACCGTATCGCCTTCATCATTCGCGACGGTAAAGTCAAACTCACCCTCAATCCAGCCTTCCTCTAGGTTGCGTTCGGTAAACATGAAATGGTAGTCGATAAGATTGGCATATCTTTCAATTTCCGTATTTTTATTATATATATATTCTAATTCATCTGGAGGCATTAAAATTAAAGGAGTATCTAATTGAAATTTTTTATAGATATATACGTAGACGCCATTTCTATACCCATTGGAATCATTCCCGCCACCATGGAATTCAAGGGTACCTTTTCTGTCAACTCCGTGACGGGTCGTAATAGGGTCACATCCACTCAACCATTCCCCGCATTTGGTGGGTTCTTCAATTTTTTCACCATCAACCTTAAATCTGAGGATATTGAACTCTTTGGGCAGGTCATGCCGATCAGCATTGCACTGCGTAAAGAGTAATGTAAACATGCTGGCCAACGCTATCGGGACCCAGGTGAGACGGATTTTTGAGATAATGTTTTTCATAATGTTAGAATCTAAGTGTTAATAAAAATTAATGAACCAAATAATGATATTATTTATGCGATTGTCTTACAGGATATCTTTTATCATCTCATTTCTAAAACTAATTTAACATAAACCAAAAACTGTTTTTTAGCGAATATCCGTACAAACATATATTTTTTGCGCTAATATTAAGAAAGACTCAAGGGGGAGGT
>CAZGGG010000156.1:0-3151 GCA_964525165.1 uncultured Saprospiraceae bacterium
TAAATGGAAAATACATATCCATTGATACCGGCGTACCCAAAACCCCCAGAAGTGCTTTTATACAATTGAAAAACTACCTCGCAGCAGGGAAGATCAAACCGGTAATTGATAGAGTCTTCCCATTAGAAAAAATGGCCGAGGCCCACGATTATGTTGAACTCGGGCATAAGCGAGGTAATGTCATCATAAGTATTTCCCTTTAACATATCTAATAACAAAACATGAAAACCATGAAAATTCAATTTATAATATTCATATCTGCAATCTTATTTGGCGCTTGCGATGGCCCAAAAACATCTGACCTTACCCAACAACCTACAATTGATGACTATCAAATTGGTGAACAATGGGTCTGGAAGTTTAAAGGCGTAACTTCTGAAGGTGAAGTTCGCTCGGATGGTACTGACAAACGAATGATCGTACAAATGAATGAAGGCTTGGGTATGACCATAGGCAATGACACCATTCCACTCACCGACATTGTTAAGGTGGATGAGAGCGAAACCCCTAAATATGACTGGCCACTGGAAGTTGGTAAAACATGGAAGTACGAGAACAACTGGACCAGTCAGGATGGTACTACCGGAACACAGAGTCACCAAGCCGAAGTGTTATCCTATCAGGAGGAAACGGTAGAAGCCGGAACCTTTAAGGCATATACCATCAAATACACAGGTAAAACAACCAATTCCAGAGGGTATAATGCAGATGAAGAGGAGATTTGGTTGTATGCTCCGGCAGTAAAAACTTTTATTAAGCTGACTCAGTCTCAAGGGGATTTTTTGTATGTCGAGGAACTCATTGAATATGCTAAACCCAAATAATCAGGGGGAAAGCAGGCTAAGAAATACAGGAGTTTACTGGGGTCTGATGTGGTGAATAACAGAGTTGAGCTAGCCAGAAAAATTGGCGATAGCCGTGCTTGGATTACAAAAATTTTGCAATAATTAAGTATAATTGATTTCATCTTGTTGACTTGAAAACCACTGCATGAGTTTTGTAATCAAAAGCATATTTAAATGGGCTATTCAACATGCCCAAACAAAAAACGCCCATTAAATTCAATTGACCACCGATAAGCAAAGACCCGATGCCATTTGCTTTTATGAATCTTTGGGATTCAAAGCTACTCATAAGTGTATGAAAATGTATATTTAACAGTATTTGAATCAGTATCAGGAATAGTAAAGTTTCATGTCTACCCGTTAAAAAAGCAGCACCATCTTTAGCTATTCCCCACAATCACTTCGAATTTCCTGGTAATCAGATATTCTAACCGTCAATATTTCCTGCCCCTCATCTATATTAATGCAGCTAAGGCTAGGGTTCCTGTCAACCCTTAGATCAACAAGTTTCTGATTTTGGCTTACATCTAAATTTGTAAAAGCATTGGATGAAGCATATAGATATTGCAACTCAGGATTATGACTTAGTTCGATTTGTAGCAACCTGTTATTTGAGATTACCAGTGTTTTCAGTTGAGTGTTAGAGCTAACAGAGAGGTTCGTCAGTTGATTGGTTGTGAGGTTAAGCGCCTTTAGGCTTTCAGCCTCACTGACATCCAGAGTTTGTAATTCATTCAGATTTAAAAAGAGAGTTTCGATTGAAGCATTTGAGATCGAAAACGTCTTCATATAATTCCAGGATAGGTCCAGGCTTTTAAGCTTATTCAGCTCGTTAAGTCCCTCGATAGTGTGAATCTCATTGGTGCTAAGGTTTACATCAACCAAGTTTTTATTTTTACTGAGATCTATACGTTGCAATAAATTTCCCTGTAAGTACAAAGTGTCCAGCTGAGTATTTGAACGCAAATCGATAAACTCCATTTCATGTTGGATTGCTTTGAGCATTGTCAGGTTCACAAACCCTTCAATGCCGGACAGGTCCTGAATGTCAAAATTGCCATCAGGAACATTCAAATCCAAGACTCTCACTGTTTCCACATCTGTACGCAACACTTGTCCATCCAGGGATCCTTCTGTATCAATATCCAATGCTATAAGTATTTGCTCAAAGTTTGGATCAGGGATATTTATATAAGGATCATTTTCATCAGAACTCGTCAGTGAACAGGAAACCAATAACAAGGGTAGTGTCACAATAAAAAGTGCGTGGATCGTATTTTGTAACAAATGAATAATTTTCATGAAGCTCCTATTTTGGTTTCCGGGTTTATTTGTGGATTACAGGACGCCGAATCCCTTTTACGTAAAAAATTAGTCCTTTGTTCTATTTTACTTATTCCCTTTTGCCACTAACCAAATTGCTAATGTAACCTCACCTAATGCTGCCGATAACCCAACGATCCAGCTGAACAACACTTTATACTCCGGGACAAGGATAAACCCAAAACTTTCGATCAGGTAACCGAATGAGGCGCCGATCATGAGGATGCCCAGAATCGTTGGGAAGTGAACTGATTTCATTAGCAAATAGCCGAGCAGGAAACAGTGAATTCCGAACGCTACTCCCGCAAGAATGTATCCCAAATGGTGTGCTTCCATAAAAAACAGGGACAATTCACTTAGCTGAATCTGAGAAAATTGACTGGCAAGTCCATCACTTTCCAAAACGTTAAGAGCAGCCGCATGATTAAGTAAATTTGCAGTTGCTACTCCCGGATGCGCTATCAACCTGAAACAGGCCATGATCAATGCGAGGGGTTTATTCACTGACTTCAACAAGATGTATAACAATACTGAAATCGCAATATCTGTAGAAAATGCGATCAAGTCTGTAACCAATCCCCATTTGAACAATTCTGAATTAGCCAGAATATTATTGGCAGTGGCGATCGCATCGCCGGCAATAAATACGGTTTCTCTTGCCACACCCTGCGCGAATCCCGCACAAAATATTACGATCAGATAGAGTACTCCGGTAATTCTACCGATTTTCTTTTCATTATACATGAGTGGTTCCTCCTTGAATTGCCAATATGATATTTCCCTGTTTATGACCTGATTCTGCATGTATATGTGCCTCCTTGATTTCTTCCAAACTGTACGTTTTTTCAATGACCGGCTTGAGCTTTTTTGATTTGATCAGGTCTTTGATCTCATCCAATAGTTCCTGGGATTCTTTTGTGACTCCAGTAAACACTTTATGACCTTTCCGGAACCTTTTCATCATCATTGCCAGCATCAATCCA
>CAZGGG010000157.1:0-1793 GCA_964525165.1 uncultured Saprospiraceae bacterium
ATGGGCAAGAACTGCTCATCCGCATTGAATTGGAAATGCTGCTTTTTATTGTTGGCGAAATAGATGGTATTGGAACGGTTGCTCACAATGAACAACTGCATGTAGCACATCAGGGTATTGGAATAGCCATTGCCCGGATCATTCTTATAATCCACAATCTGCTGCATGGCTTTCCGGTGGGAGACATCGAGCCTTTTGAGTTCAATCTGTACCACCGGCAGTCCATTGATCAGCAAGATTACATCATACCGGTGATGGCTGCTCTCGGTATTGATGCGCAGCTGATTGATAATCTCGTACTCATTCTTGCACCAATCTTTGATATTGACCAGGGTATAATTGAGCGGCGTACCGTCTTCGCGCTGGAAGTACTGCATTTCCCGCAGCTTCTTGGAGGCGGCAAAAACATCGGACTCGATAATGTCCTCCCGCAGGCGTAGAAACTCATTCTCTGTCAAACGTACGCGGTTGAGTGCCTCGAACTTGGCTTTGAAGTTCTGCTCTAGCGTCTTCCGGTCGGTGATATCCGGCCGGTACGTGTACTTCAGCCCTTGCAGCTGATTGATAAGCGTCTCTTCTATTTGGTGTTCTTTGGTCATTTATGTTCTCTTCGATACAGTGTAGCGCTAGCGATTTAGTGTTTTATTTAGGCAAAGTTTCTTTTCGGCAATTCAACAAGCTTAAACTTATACTTTCATAAAGTGTGTCTTTAACTGGCTTTCAACGAGTTGGCAAAGCCGACTTTGCCTGTCACTAACTCAAAGTTATTTGCTGAAAGGAAAGATAGCAAATGTTCCTGAATTGACGAGTACATTCTTGGTGGATTCGGGTCGATTGAATGAATTGATTCTGACCGTCTACCCAATTTACAGTCAGTTCAGTTCAATCCTTTTCCAGAGCTATCTCTGCCATTATGCCGATATATTTTGTCAGCTCTCTTTCAAACTCCCTAGTAACATCGCCGTAACCTGTTTTAGCATGAATCAATTCATGAACCAATGTCCCTGAAAATTCAGCTTTTGACTTTAGTAGGCTTTTCGATAAGACAATAGAGCTTGTCTTTTCGTCCCAACATCCAAGAGTAAGGGTATTCGCAGTTAGATCCTTCCTCATTTTTGTTGAAACCTTTATGTTCTTGACTTTTCGGGGCATCCCTCCAAATATTTCAATTATTTCCGGGATCGTATCATACACATATTTTTCTTGCTTGTTAAGATCTTCGTACTCGACAAACATGAATTCAAAGCTATCATTGTAGTTTGATATAAATTGCCCTAAATCCACTATCGGGTTACCCAATAAATCTTGATCCCCTTGTATTTTGCCCTTCAAGTTTTCTGTAATCACAACGATACTGTAACCGTTATTTTCTGCTTCATCGATCATATCTCGGTATCTCATTGAGTCGAAAGGGGTTATAAATAAGTACTTACCTGTTTGGTTGAGTATTTTCACTGCATGCTCCTGAACATCGACCCACTGAATTTCATCTCTGGATGTCCCCAGATTGATGTTCTTCAAGTCGTCTCCTAATTCTTCAGCAACCTCTTTAGAAGATGAGGACAATAAAAGCTTCTTTATAGTGTCAGTGTAAGCACTCCTCCCCACGTTTGCCCTCTCTCTATTCAAGGCTTTTTTCATAGAGGCATTCAGCTTTGTGATATTGTAGCTGAAAAGGAAATTCCCTTCTTCCGCCACCTTAACCCCATTGACATAAATATTTGCAGTATCTCCTGTTTTCCTGACTATTTGTCCCCTACTGGTGCTTTCAATTATTTCGTCCCCTGAAAATT
>CAZGGG010000157.1:1803-3151 GCA_964525165.1 uncultured Saprospiraceae bacterium
AAACGATACGATCGTGACGATGTACGTTGGTCCGGAACTGGTCGATTGCGTGGGAGTCGGGCCGCAAAAATGTATGCTGGTCAAGACCGATCCGGCGATTTCAAGATCTCGGTCCTCTTCGACCGCTCCATCGAGGAGAGCTTCTCAGCCTCCGGCATACGGGGGCTGGTCAATTTGGTCTCCTTTGCCCTTCTGAAAGGCCCCCGAAGGAAGTTTGACGAGTGAGTAACGTGTGGCGCTCCAGAAAGATACTGTGGTTGCGCGAACAAAGCCCCGCGCCCGGACTATCATTTCAAAAAACATGAAACGATATCTCGACAAGATGGGATTATTTTTTTATTATAATGTTCTTTGGATTTGGGAAGTATACTGAGGTCTTCTATGCCACTAACCTCTATCCGAGTTCCTAAGAATGCTGCATCTTCATGCTCTTCAATAAGAGCGTGTAAAGTGGTGATGTCATCAAAACCCTCCTTATTTGATTTTGTCAGCGATATTTGCCCATGTTTTGAGACAATCCGCACACCTATCCCATTTCTATCCAAAGTTGCTAAAGCATCTTTTAATCCAATCCCGAATTTACCGATGACCTCTGTGCTTTTTATCTTTTCTTGATTCTCATTCTGTGTTAAGTGCGTATAGTTCAGCCCTCTCCCATAATCCCTGATTATCCAGTGACCGTTTTCTTTCTTTATCGCTATCTCATCCGTTTTAGTTAAGACCTGTTCATCTAAGGCATTTGCAATCAATTCTCTAATGGCGTGGAACGGCTCCCAATTCTCGAGTATTTTCTCAATATTCAAGTCGAATTTCTTCATTTTCTGGTTGTTTTTAGTGGAGGCAATCACAGACAAGCTTGAGATTCTTAATCACGCCCTCTGCTTTTCCAATACGAGTCATTATTAGGGTTTAACTGGTTGGATCGATTATCTCTTTCGTCTTTTGAATAGTCGTATGTCCGATATTCCCAATCAGTTGGCTTTTCATCATAGCCCCTACTTCTCCAATACTCATCGTTGTTTGGGTTTAGCTGACGGGAACGATTATCCAGCTCGTGCTTCGAATAGTTGAAGAGAAAAACATCATCAGGATTAGCATAATGCTTACGCATGAACTCCTCATACTTCAGTATGGCATCACTACCGAATTCCCGATGAAACTCATTGAAGATGTGTCTATGTATATTCTGCTCAATCCTCTTTAACTTTTCTTCCTCGAGAACCTCATCGAATACATCTTCCTGACCGAAGAACGAGCTGATTGAATATAGCTCATCATTGAAATCACCTTGCAGGTAAGGCGTCACCATAAAGTGCGAAATCATCCCTCCAGCTAAGAGGTATCCAAT
>CAZGGG010000158.1:0-934 GCA_964525165.1 uncultured Saprospiraceae bacterium
CTGTTAGTCTATCTAGTAAAAGCATGCAAAATAGCAAGCCATTGGCTGCATCATCTTATCTCACCTATGCCAGTTCCAAGGACTTTCGATACAGCTTCTTTGGCTGCAAATCGGCCTGCTAAACAAGCATAATTATTCCCACAAATTTGTTTTTCAATTTCTGTGTAAACACGATTAATAAAACGGGATCTGATTCCTGGATTGACTTGCTCTAAACGTTCAATTTCAATAATATCAACACCATTTCTCAACATATGAATCTCAAGTTCCTGCACTAATGATAACTAAATTTTCTGGATCAAGATATTTTTGCGATACCTGAAGAATTTGATCTTTTGAAATACTCGAAATGATACCGGGATATTCCCGCAGATAATTAAGTCCTAATTTGTATCTTTCCATGCGGATAATTGCATTGGCTACCCCTACATTTGACTCAATAGATAGGGGAATTAATCCAATTAAATTTGATTTGGAATCATCAAGTTCTTGCATAGTGACAGTTTCGTTAACAAAACGAGATATTTCATTCTGGATAATCTCTATTGTTTTATCAATGTTATTTGGATTGACGCCGGCGGTTATCTCCCAGGTACCTGCACTTTGCCAGGCATTTAAAGCAGTGGATGCGTAATAGGCAAGACCAGATTTTTCTCTTACAGCCTCACCAATTCGTCCCATCATGCCAAATTGGCCGAGAATATTATTCCCTAATGAAGCAATCAAAAATTCATTCGAGTTTCTATGGGGGCCATAACTTCCCATAATGATATCGGTTTGAAATTTTCCAGATATGGGTACATGTTCACGATAAGAAAATTTCCTGTTAGGAACTTCAGGTATCGATGGTGGTGGCACCCAGACCGGGTTTTCCCAATCTCCTAAAACACGTTGAACAAGATCAACTGCTTTTTGGTGTTCAATCGCCCCTACG
>CAZGGG010000158.1:1094-1826 GCA_964525165.1 uncultured Saprospiraceae bacterium
GTCCATAGGGATGGTTGGGAAAAAGAACCTCATCGAATTTTAATGAAGCTCGTTCGCTGGTATCCTGTTCACGTATCTGTAGGCCCGTGATGATTTGGGATAAAAGGATTTTTAATTGGATTGGTGGGAAAATTGGCCAACGGGTTGCCTCAGATAAAGTCTTCAGCAGTAACGGTAAATCCTCAATTAAAGATTTTCCACCAAAACTGGTTGACTGAATACTACTACTGAATCCGAGCGTTGCCCCAGCCGTTTCTAAATCATTGTATATTCTTCTGTAACGATGAAATACAGATCCTCGCATGAGTGCGTAGGAGGTAAAAAGACTCAAACCAAGCTTTTCTTGCGGATCATGAATCGAACCAGAATTCAAATAACCACTGATAACAACAGATGGGCTATTGAATTCTGATTTTGTCAATACGATTATTCCATTTGGTAATACTACTCGTTTGATTGAATCTTCGCCTGGCAGATGATTCCACATATTTTGATTATTCATGATGTTTGCTTGCTTTCTGAAAAATCTGGATGATAGATACCAATCACTCGTTTTTCGGGATGCAGATATTTTTCTGCAACTCTTTGCACATCTCGAGGTTTTATCTCGTTCAGCCGATCCAGATAATTTGAGTACCAATCATAATTAGCAAAACTTTCTGAATATCCAAGCCAAAAAGCTTGATTAGTGATATTTTCCAGTCCATAAGCAAACATCGCTCGAGCTTGTTT
>CAZGGG010000158.1:1958-3139 GCA_964525165.1 uncultured Saprospiraceae bacterium
TATTTAAACTGGCTGGGCCTGATAACATACTATCCAGAATCGTGAAACTAAAAAAGTCAGGATCACTTGCGCTGGGAGATCGATAGGCGATTTGAATGAATATGGTATCGCCCGGTCCTGATAAAAGTATTTCTTTTTTCTCTTTTATCTCCGTCTCAGGTTGAATTTCAGGATCAGAAAGCAACTCTGATGAAATTGAAATGAATTTTTTTTGTATTTTATCGATCATTTCTGAAGTATTGAAATCACCTGCTATCGAGATAATTGCGTTGGCTGGTTGGTAGTATTTTCGATAATGATGGTAGAGGTCATCTCTTTGAATTCGCTGTAAATCCTCCAGGCTTCCAATTACTTCGTTTCGATATGGATGAGATAAAAATGCTGCTTCGTTGACAGCATTATTCAATCTAAGAAATGGCTCATTATCTTTACCTTCTTTTTCAGAAATGATGACTGTTCTTTCTGATTCAACGTCAGCAGGGCTAAATATGCTGTTCACCATTCGATCGGCTTCCAAATCCAGGGCTAAATCAATTTTGTTGGCAGGCATCGTTTCAAAATATGTAGTCCAATCCACATGAGTAAATGCATTCCATACCCCACCTTCTCGGGCGATCAATCTGTCCATAACAGTTGAAGGGTACTTCTCCGTTCCTTTGAATTGCATATGTTCCACCCAGTGAGATATGCCTGTGAATCCAGGTTTTTCATATCGAGAGCCGACCCTATACCATGTCCAAAGACTGATAATGGGTGCTGAGTGAATCTCTTTTAATAGAACTAATAATCCATTTTCGAGTTTTATTTTTATTGGGCTATCCATTAATAACCTTAATCTCTGACATTATCAGGGCATCAATTTGAAATTATCTACTCAGGTGCATTAAATATTTGCATTATCTTCAAAAAATATAGCACAACCTTTAATAAATAAATAATCAATATTCGATTGAATATCCGATTATAATTAGATAAATAGTTGACTTTATTCTTGAACCTTAAGGATTATTCTAAATGAGTATTGATATATCACGATGTATTGCAGTTATTGGAGCAGGACCTGCAGGAATTTTTGCAGCAAAAGAATTGGCCAACAACGATCACAAAGTGACTTTATTAAATCGGGATATTAAACCTGGTGGATTGGCAGAATATGGAATTTATCCCACAAAACATAAAAT
>CAZGGG010000159.1:0-1536 GCA_964525165.1 uncultured Saprospiraceae bacterium
CTTATTGACCACGAAAAAGATGGCTACACGATCCATGTTTCATGAAACCATATGGTTCCTGAGGGGGGATACGAATATCAAGTATCTTGAGGACAACAACGCCCCTATCTGGAGGCCTGATGCGTTTCAGGACAACCTGCCCGGTATGCAGAAAGAAGGAATCTTCCCAAAAGATATTGTGAAGTATTCTCCTGATTGGGATAAGGCAATGAAAGAATACGGACAGCGGATTAAAGAGGATGCAGCATTCGCGGAACGATGGGGTGATGCCGGTCCGATTTACGGAAAACAATGGAGGCGGTGGGAGTATTATGATCACGATAAGGGCCAATTTGTGGAGATCGATCAATTTCAGAAAATGATCGATGGTCTGAGGAAGAAACCGACCGGGAAAAAGCACATTGTTGATTCCTGGAATCCCGGAGATACACCAAACATGTCCTTACCTCCCTGTCATGTTCTTTACCAGGCAACAGCCAATGAAGAAGGCGAACTTGAATTGCAGCTCTACCAGAGGAGCTGTGATCAGTTTTTGGGCGTTCCCTTCAATATCGCCAGTTATGCCGCGCTCACCCAGGTAATTGCCCAGGCGGCAGACATGGTCCCAAAAACATTTATCCACACGTTTGGAGATTCACATTTCTATGCCGGTATAGGAAAGCGAACCCAGTGGCACAGGGAAAATTTCAAAGAGTTGCAGCGTAGAATAAAGAATGTCTCTGCAAAGGAAGAATACCTGGAAGTTGTGGAATGGATCAACAAACAGGCACCTGCCGACGGCAATGAGGAGAAATATGATCATGTCACCGCGATCCTTGAACAAATGTCAAGAGCGCCCATGCCCATGCCGAAACTTAAAATAGCAGACAAAAAGTTTGATCAACTTACCATTGATGATTTTGTGGTAGAGGACTATAACCCGCATCCCCCTATCAGGAGGAACATGGCTGTTTAAAGCAACATCAGGCATCGCAAATCGCTGATGAATCTTCCATCAGCCCAGTTCCTGTTGAAATATGGAATAATCGATGAGTTTTCCACATTCCGATAGAACATCATCAAAATGCTGAACTATTCTTTTGAGGGCATTCTTCCTAAGGATCTATGCACCTTCCAGCGTTCGTTCTGCATCTTGGGCCTTTTCCCTATATTTGATAATCGCAATTCCATAGAATGAACAGATACATCTTTCTGAAATGAAGCATCAATTTCTTCTTCTCTGTACAGGGATTATATTTTTAAGTTGTAACAATACTCAACAAGATGACAGTGGAAACACAGGACATTCATCTGCTTCTGAGTCGGCTCCGGAATATACATTAACGATTTCACGTGCCAACACGCTTGCTCAATTACCATTGAAATGCCTGCAGACAGAATATCCCAACAAACCGGGACAAACACTTGGTTCAAAGGAGGATCTTCGGGAGCCCAGGGAGTTGCACCCGGCCTTCTATGGGTGTTTCGACTGGCACTCCTCGGTGCATGGACACTGGTCGCTGGTTCAACTTTTGAAGACCTTCCCGGGCATGGAGG
>CAZGGG010000159.1:1546-3081 GCA_964525165.1 uncultured Saprospiraceae bacterium
AAAATATTACAGAAAAGAACATCGAAGCCGAAGTGAAATACTTCAACGGGAAACATAACCAATCCTATGAAAGAACATATGGTTGGGCGTGGCTCCTGAAATTGTCCCATGAACTAAGATCATGGGATGATTCCCTGGGAAAGGTTCTGGCTGATAACTTGCAGCCGTTGAGCGACAGGATCATCACCAACTATATGGAATTTCTGCCCAAACTAAGGTATCCCATCAGGGTTGGGGAACATACAAATACTGCTTTCGGGCTCGTGTTTGCATGGGATTATGCCGTTGCTTACGGGATTGACAGTTTGCAGGCAGTAATAAAAGATAAGGTGCTTGAGTTTTACCTGGCTGACAAGAATTGCCCCCTGGACTGGGAACCCGGTGGATATGATTTTCTCTCTCCATGCCTGGAGGAAATTGATATCATGAGAAGGATATTGGATAAAAATGAGTTCAGGGATTGGATGCGTCGTTTTGCCCCCCAGATGTCACGGACGGATTTTTCTCTTCAGCCCGGAGAAGTAACAGACCGGACAGATGGCAAACTGGTTCACCTGGACGGATTGAATTTCAGCAGGGCATGGGTATTAAACGGGTTGGCAAACCAATACCCTGAATACAACCATTTAAAGCTAATAGCTGATCAGCATTTGGCTTATTCTCTTCCCTCCCTGGTGGATGGCAATTATGAAGGGGAGCACTGGTTGGCCAGCTTTGCTATCTATGCACTGGCAGAGCGGTAGAGCTTCATAGGAAAAAACTGGTGCGTTTATCCATATGGTACTTAATTCCCCAATTTTAGATATTACATATGCGACAAGTATATCTTTGAAGCACTTATGTTTAACTAAAAAAATAGTGAATATGAAAAAGTTATTTGTAGTCTCTGCCCTGTTATTGACAATTGTCCTAAACTCTTTTGCGCAGGAGCTTATTACAGCCGAAGCAATCGAAGGTACATGGAACTATACCTCAGAGTTGGCTCCTTACGAATACCAATCAGGAAAAGTGATTTTCTTCAAAGAAGAAGGAAGCTATAAAGCAAAAATCGATATAGATGGGTATATCATTCCCCTGGAGAATTTGAAAATTGAAAAATCAAAAATCAGCTGTACTGCAACGATCGATTATGAGATAGTAAACATAGATCTGGATCTGAAGGACGGCAAGCTATCTGGTAATGTAAAAACCTACGATGAGACGTTTCCAGTGGAGCTTAATAAAGTGAAATAGTTCATCCGGGAAGTAACACAACATTGTTAAAGATAAAATTCCCACCAACCTTTCCCTCAAATACTGCCGCCAAACCGTCACCAAAGAAAAAAGACACCCGGAAAAGGAAGTGTGAGCGATTGCTCACTTTGTTCCAACTCTGAAATATCGGCGTTCAGATTCGTTTCTTTGTGTTGAATACATGAACAGGTGAAACGCATGATCCGGTTAGCGGGCCAGAACGTGAAATGAGAAGTCAGGGGTGCCTGTAATTCTAATTCCCCCCCGTCCTTACTCTCCTGATATCCCCATAAATTTTCATT
>CAZGGG010000160.1:0-1057 GCA_964525165.1 uncultured Saprospiraceae bacterium
TGCCTCAGCTATTGATAAGGCTATTATTGCCGGTGGTATATTCGATATCACTACATTGATCCGATTATTTGCAGGCTCAGCAACTTTTTTTAGTTATGTGATTCCTTTTCGTTGGAGCTATTGGATGTTCTCCTACTTATTAATGCCACGAAAGAATCATCAGCGCGCCAGAAAGATCTTTATTCGCCAGGCTAAAAAATTGAGTCCGGCAGCCTACAGAAGATGGATTGGTTTATATAAGGAGTTTCACGTGATGGTGAAGCGCTATAATTCTACCAATCTCACATACCCCTTGTTAGCGGTTATGGGTGGAGAGGATTATATGTTTTTAGATCCCGCAAAACGATTCGTTGATCAACAACTTAAGGCCCATCTAATGGTGATTCCCAATTGTGGGCACATCTGTAACATCGAAAGGGCCGAAGAATTCAATCGCATGGCTTTGGATTGGGCGAAGAAGATAAATCTGAAATCAGAAATCTGAAATCAGAAATGATTGCGAAAGTAATATTACTTATAACTGTGGCTCCCTGCCTGCCCCGATTCAATCAGTGGAGTCTCCCCTGTGTAAGCCCCGAGATATCGGGGATACTGTGAGCAAGCTAAATTAGCGTAATAAGATTTCCTTCCACACACCAAAGGAAATACGCTCATTCCCATCTTCATCCAATAAACCTGTATCTCTCCATAATTGCCCAAGATCCTTTACAGAAGGAGGGAAGGTCTGCCAAAGTGCATCGTAATCTCGGTGACACCACCAAATGATGAACGCATAATCTTCTCGATGAGCATTGAGCAATAATTCCTCCAGGAACAACCTTTGCTGGCTTTCGGAAGCTGGAATGTTCACGTTCAAGTTCGGTACGATCAAATCTTCTGCCAATGCAGAGGTTTCTACCATGGCAATGGGAAGGTTTATATTATCCTTCAAGGTCTGGAATGCTTGTTGGTATGCTGCTAAATTGTCTACACCACCAATGTGTGGGTGAAAACTTACGGTAGCGAAATCCTGATTGTTATTCACATAATTGCTAATCTCTATCACTTCCGATGGGCT
>CAZGGG010000160.1:1067-2653 GCA_964525165.1 uncultured Saprospiraceae bacterium
GGAGGGATTGAACCACAGAGGCACAGAGGACGCAGAGATGGATCTGATTAAAAATTAAAAGTGCAAAGTGAATGATTCAGAAAGGGGTAAAGAGGGATAGCTGTTTCTCAATGAGTCTCTCACTTGATTGATCATCGCTTTGTATTCCGGCCAAAGGCTTGGATTGTTCTTCAAGATCTCATTTACTTCCATGGCAATTACCAAATGATCGGGCTGGAGTTCAGTAATGATGTAATCGAGATGTTTGACATAAGCGTCTATTAAGTCCGTTTGATTCAATGAATCATAGGTAGGGACAATCCCGTTGAAATCCTCTGCAAGATCGGTGCGAAGATTATTGAAAAGACTCACTGAAACCAACAGCTCCTTGCCGCTGATCCTTCTGAATTTTCTGCCTTGAATATTATTAACAAACTCTTGTGGCAGGCTTGTATTGTTGATCCAGGCCGACCAGGGAATCTTATCGTCGATGTGCTCTGCATAGATATCGCCATATTGATCCAGAAAAGCATAGGTGGTGTCTTGTCCGCCTAGCTGATCATTATAAGGCCATGAAGTAAAGCCCATCCTAAAATTTCGCTGGTCGATCTCGGGAAGGATCTGCTGAGTAGGCGGTGTTTGCTGGGCCGGAGGATTGTTGTCATCTTCTTTACAAGCAAGGCTTAGAAGTAGAAATGCAAAAGAAATTATTTGAAGGCTCTTGAGTTTCATTATTCTAAGGTAAGATTTTAGGGGTTGAATGTGAGAAGATTTTTAGAATTAATCTCCGATGAGCTCGGAAAGTTCCTTCCCCACTAAACTGCCAATTGCCACACCCATTCCGCCTAGTCTTACTGCACAGAAGACTCCGGGATTAACTTCTTCTATAATTGGAGCTTTAGTTGATCCTACTCCCATGGTTCCTGCCCATTGATGATCAATGGTGAATGACTGATTAGGCAAGATCCTACTTTCCAATAAATAGGAGAGGTGGTTGATGATCTGATCCGAAGTGTTCAATTCATCGGTTTCCTCAGCCTCGAAATCCCGATTCCTTCCACCTCCAAATAACACTCTCTTGCCCACACTCCTGAAATAATAATATCCTTCATCAAAATGAAAACAACTGTCGAAGGGAAGTTGATCCAATTCAGAGGTCACCACCACTTGTGCCCTTGCGGGCTTCACATCCAATTCCATTAGCCGGGCTGCTAGCCCATTGGTGCAGACGGTGATCTGCTTACTGCTTAATTCTCCGTAATTGGTTTTTACTTGGCCGCTTTCAACTCCTAAACATTGGATTCCATTGAGAATGAGTATCCCAAGATCATTGGCTTTTTTGATCAGCCCTAACATCATGGCGCCGGTATCGATCATGCCTTCAGCAGTATTGGATATCGCATACTTAAATCCTCCAAAAGCAGAACTACTAATAATGTTGTGGTTATGGATGAAATTATTTTCTATACCGGAAATCTTCTGGATTTGCTTATTCAGATCTTGCAGCTGACCCAGACATTTTTGAAAGGCCTCCTTTTCAGCTGGCATGAATAGCTCATATGACCCATTTGCTTGATAGTTCATCTGTCTTTCACCAACCAACTCTT
>CAZGGG010000160.1:2663-3058 GCA_964525165.1 uncultured Saprospiraceae bacterium
GACCGTTTGCCATACATGTTCAGAATTGTTTTGCTCTAAATCGGATAGAAGCTCAGAACTACTGCCAATGCAAGCGAATCCGGCATTTTTTGTAGAAGCTCCTGAGGGTAGATAACCTCTTTCTAGGATTAACACTTTCTTTTTAGGATGGGTGATCTTCTGATGAATAGCCGTGCTCAGTCCTACAATACCTGAACCTACCACCAATAGGTCGATATCTTTGAGAAAAGTCTCTTTTTCCCAGTATGACAGATGTTCAAATTGGATCAAGCTGCTTTTTTGCTGGCTAAGATATTAGCTAAAGTTGATAATTGTGGTACCGACACGCTGCTTATTAAACTAATGAAGGTAGAAACCGTTTGTATAACGACTAATTTTGTCCGATGAAGTTTTTC
>CAZGGG010000161.1:0-3029 GCA_964525165.1 uncultured Saprospiraceae bacterium
CTGGCTATAAATGGTGGCAAGCCTGCTCCAGCCAATCGACATTCTGAACATCGTCCAATCTGAATTGTTCCGTCGCAAACTGTTTGGCTGCGATATAACAGGCCATGCTGAGAGCA
Source organism: uncultured Saprospiraceae bacterium (assembly GCA_964525165.1). Lineage (GTDB taxonomy): Bacteria > Bacteroidota > Bacteroidia > Chitinophagales > Saprospiraceae > JAWLFI01. Next base: position 117 of record CAZGGG010000161.1, read on the forward strand.
AGATACACTTGGAGTATGGACGGTCAGTATTGTAGGATAATTTAAAGCTTTAGCAATCTCGAGATGGCTCAGCCCTTGGTTTACCGTTATATCATGAAAATGAATAATATCAGGAGAATATTGATTCAGTAGTTCTTGAAATCCCTGAGGATTAACAGTTGCACGTTTGAATAAAGCAATGCGATCGCCTAGGTCAGGCACAGACGGTAAAGCTTGGACTAAGACACCATCCTGTTCATAATTCATAACGGGCTGTTCGCCGGAGGAATGATAAGCCACCAAGCATGATGTGCCCAATGTCTGAAGCTGCTGACACAACCGCAAACAAAATATCTCAGTTCCCCCAGTCACCTGCGGAAGAAATTGGCTAGTAAGATGTAAGATTTTCATTATAGATATTCAAGATAAGTTTGCAAATGATAACCATGCTATAAGAATAGATGATTTAGAGTGTCTTACTCTTTAGAAAGTCAATGGAGCTAGGCTACTATTAAACTGGCAACAATAAACGTGCATTTTGTGTGCTGAAACCTCTGTCACCCATGGATTTCTGCTCACAAATTTGATTGCTGGGTTAATTAAAAAATAACTAATTTTTTATCCTTCCGGTGCTTGCCAAATGTAGTCAGTGATCTAGATCGCTAGCCAACCTGGCCGACTCACACAAAAATTTTCACCCCGGACTGATTCTTGAGGAAACGCTTGGATGGCTTGAAAGAAACGTCGAGAACAGCCTGAAACATAGCGATCGTGTAATTCAATCATAATAACGTTGACATGGGTCAGCCATTCTTGCGCCTGAGGATCAAAGAGATAGTATTCTGCCCCTTCAATATCTAGCTTTAGAATGTCAATAACACCGTGCGTCTCAATAATTTCTGGTATAGTGATCGTTGAGACTTCTTGCTTCATGAGAGTCTTACTCGACTGCTCCACAGTCATTACAGCACATTCAGCATCCTGTGAATGATCTAACACGAGGCTGGCATCCCGATTCCACACAGCAGATTGAATTGGGATGCACAAAGAATCGTCTGCAACATTTTGCTTGAGTATTTCAAAATTAGACGGATCAGGCTCGATCGCTAAAATGGTAGCGGAGGAAAATTGCGATCGAAAAAAGATAGACGCCACACCAATATTTGCTCCAGCATCAACAATGAGTTGAGGTGTTTTATTAATTGGAAAGTGATATTCGTGATGCCCTAAAACATCAATCGCCATCATAATATCAGTGGTTTTCGGACGAATCCAAAGACTTGGAAAACCTGGAATAGTCACCTGCATCGGTAGTGGATGCTCTTGCAACTCTTGAAGCAAATAATGAACAGCCGACCCATACCCGATATATTTTGATAGCCATTGGAGTCGATACAGATAGTTTTTCATGCTAATACTCAATAAAGTTATTTTGAAGACAATAAAATTCAAGGGTAGATATGTGGATGCCAAGCTGCTAAGTTATCTGGTTTAGTCCACCAGGCATGAGCGCCAAATGGCATTTTTCCCTGAAGCGATCGCAGTTCTTCTTCTACATACTGATCAATACAAAATAATAGTGCTTCATCTTCAGGTACAACCTTAAAGGTTGGGTAATATTTAGGGACATATCGACCAAACACAATATCTTCATTAATGCTCAGTCCTAACCATTGAAGATAACTACAAATTTTTTTGCGCATAAGTCCTAAATATTCTAACCTGTTATTTTTCGATGAAACCCTTAGCTTCCGTAAAGAGTAATACATTAGAAATCGAAGATAGCGAGGCAGTCTACCTTTCCAATTAAAGGGTTGAATCGCATCCTTGAAGTCATATAGGAAGAAGATTTGTTTGTCTTCTTGGAGAATACTGATAAAAGACTTTACTTTTCGTAAAGACAATCCCCCAACTCCTGCACAACGAATATTTTTTCTGTCATAAGAAGTATTGTGAGCATAGATTCGACCACCAACATAGTCATAATTTTTAGATGTCCACCAGTCTAGTTGGTCAGTAAACACATAGGCATCAAGCTGATAGATTAATATATAGGTGTAATCTGTGAAAAGTTCATAAAACTCTTGAGTTAAAAGGAGTTGATTATAGGTCGCAATACTCGACAAATGATAATCATCAACATATTGAAATGATGTATTCTCTAATCCTAAATATGAAAGACTCTTGATTAAAGTGCCCTGAAATTCGTAGGGAGCTAAAAAGATGATGGGCCTAGCCTTAAAAATTTGAAGAGCTCGCTGGAGACTCCTCTCTTCATGGACATTTAGAGACAGTTTGTACAGAGGAATAACAATAGCTACTGAACCTTGAGGAAGTTCCATACAAATACACATTCCTGTCTAGATTGTAATTCCAATTAGGGTCATGGCTTTTTTAATAACAAGAGAACTAAGAATTCGGTTTTCAAAAGGATAGGGCGCTTCCATTACTAAACGAAGTGCCTCAATCAATTGCAGTGTTTTCTCTCTGAAGGTTTTTGGATAAGACGTATTCAACCTCATGGCTTTCTGACGACAGTCTTTCATCTTCAGTTCAGCCTTAACTGCATCTGCTAGAACGGGTGGCAGTTGTGTAAGAATTTGGTTTGATAGAGTCTGAGACTCCAACTGTAAGACATCATCAATTGTGGACGTCTTAGACTCTGAATGAATGCGAAAAAAAGAGGTCACGTCTTCTATTTTGTACGGCTGACCTTGTTCTAGAAAGATCCGGATAAAAAAATCTGCATCTAAAAGGTATTGCCATGATGCGTTGAAAAACGGTCGTTCTAGCACAGTCATTTTCCAGAAACATCCTTGCTGGGCAAACAGTTGCTGAGCAATAAATTTAGGTAGCTCTGGGGAGTTACAGTCCCAGATAGATGATTGCTCCAATGATGTTCCAACTTTTGTTTTAGAATAAGCCCACTGCCAC
>CAZGGG010000162.1:0-814 GCA_964525165.1 uncultured Saprospiraceae bacterium
TCTGCAGCCTCAACTGACAATAGTTTTAGTTATAATCTGGGGATAATTGACTTAAGCATACTTCCGCCTGTTTCAAGTGTTAATAAAAATGAATATATTGAATTGTCTTTGTATGATGATAATGGTGTGTTGACGGATGGCGACTGGACAATGGGGGGGCATCCTAATTTGCTGTTTAAGGATACAGAAGGAAATTCCTACCAGGCAAGTGTCGATTCTTCACGCAGTTCAGTATTTTTTAATTCCGACACGCCTGGAGTATATAATATTGTTGGACTTAAAGATGGTACTGGTGAGCAGGCGTTTGCCAAAGTGACAGTCCTTGATGATATAGTTGTGGATAATGAAATTTGGTGGCATGGATATAAGCAAGATGGTGTTACTCAGCTTGAAGTGTCAGGATATCCAACTCTTGCAAAAATTCACACAGATATAGCAACTACAGGGCAATTTGAATGGGAGGTAGTGTCAGGAACTGATCTGGTAGATTTGCGCTCATCGGATCTTTCTTCGGCAATTACTGCTGATACCATAGTTGAAAACAATGACAATAGTATTTATGTCGTTTCCACAGCACCGAGTTTATTGCAGAATGATGTAAAAATAAAACTAACTCATAATGGGGTGATGGTGGCGGATGTAGATATTACAGTATACTCACCTTCAGAACTAAAGTTAAGGTCTTTAAAACATTTCAAAGCCGGGGAGGAGTTTTTGTTTATAAAATCTAAAGGGTATAATACTGAAATTATTTATCTGTTGAACGATCAATTTGGCGATCCAATTCCTCATTACCCCGTAGGTGAGTTTTTGG
>CAZGGG010000162.1:824-3013 GCA_964525165.1 uncultured Saprospiraceae bacterium
TTCAATTGGTTGCAACCGAGGGTTGGCCGATTGTGGTTGACACAAGCGGGGGGTTCAGTGACTCTTATGGGATTATTCCTGACAATATTCGAAGATATATGCTTCCTGCTGATGTTGATCCTGACTTTGAATATCCTCAAAGCCCTCTATTAACAACAGCTTATCAAAAGAAAACGCAAAAACTTCGAGCTGGTGTCAACTCATCCGATCCGCTATTCTCAAATACCGGGATATTATTGAGAACAAATACACTAAATTTCTACGCTGATCATGCTTCGGTAACAACTAACGGAGTCGAAATTCATGAAGAATAAATATATTACTTTTCTAGTGCTTTACTTTACGTGTGGTTATTCTGCATTGGAGTCAAGAATCGGACCTGCGGTCTTTGAGCACAACAGCATTAACTCTACTCATATTGTTAGTGGTAAGGTGATGGCGATTACATGTATGGATTACGAGTCTTTAAAGAAAAACCCGGATTTGGCGATAAAATACAAAGCGTTGGTTTTGGTTGTTGAAACGCATAAAGGAGATATAGTTCCCGTGTTCGAAAGTCAGAGTTATTCTCAATCATTAATTGAAATTGAATTTGTTATGAAGTCACCCTTGTTAGGTAATGCAGGGGGTCTTGTTACGAAGTTTGATATCGTTCCGAATAAATCGTTTGCTTTCTATCTAAAAAAACAGGAAAGCGAGATGTTTATGCTGACGGATATTAGGCATGGGGTTATACCAGTAGATATAAATATTGCTGAAGGGCATGATAATGGATTGAAAAAAAGTATTTTGGCGAGGGTCAGCAATAAAAATATTGGAATTGATGAACATAATGAATATTTCAAATATGTTCAGGCGGCTTTCTCGGATGATAAAGAAATGGTATTGTTGCTACAGGAAGCGCATAAAATGTATCTAGAAAAAATTCGGGATGTGCCGATATTTTAAACTGTTTTTTTTGTAAATGAGACTAAATTCTAAATTTTATTTAGAAATTTTATTACATGCAATACTATTTTTAAATAATGGGAGTATATGTGTGGGAAAAAATCGATATTTTTATTTATTTGCAATGTTCTGCATCATTGTTTATATACTTTTTTATTGCACTCTTTTAAAGGCCTTCGCTTCAGGTGCTCAGGATGGTGGACCTCAAATCATCGTTAAAGAAGAGTATTATATCATTGGTGAATTCGGAAAATTCTTTTTTGAGCCACTCAACCTATTACATAGAAAAATAGATCCTGACTTTTGGGATCCGCAATCGCCCTCACTGGAAAAATATCCTGATTTAATGCAGAAAGTTGGTGATTAGGGTTGATTCAAATGATACCCCGGAAAAGGGGTCAGAAGTACCAAGCGATCATCAAGAGAAAAAGTGAAAAAAGATTTTAGACATGCTGGGGGTGCCCCACTCCAGGCGGGTTATAAATTTGAAGTGTAGAGGGGAGATGGTCCTTCGTCAGCACAGTTTGCGGAGGGCCGGTGGAGAGGCTGGACTTTGCGCTTCCGGTCGCAGGCTGGTGTAACAAGACATCGTCCGACCGCAGGGGGTCGAGGACGTGTCAGAGTACCTTTGAGCGATCCTGTCCGGTTTAGATCCGGCACAAAAAGAAGCGGAAGCCAGCGTGGTATTCTGACCCAAGCCATTCCCTGAAACGGGATGGCAGCCCATAAAGAACCATCCTGACTTCCGCAAAAACTGTTCTGATGAAAAATGCATCACACCTGTAGACTCCTTATGGCTCTGAACTTACAGAGGTAGAGTGATCTCGTAAATTTCCTGAATGGCGATACGCCAAATTCCCAACGGATTTTCCGGTGAAAATGCCTTGTGTAATGCACCGCTTAGCTGCCATTTTTTCCGCCAGATGGGCCATTGTTTCAGGTAGTATTTTTTCAACTCTTCACGCTCGGCATGCTTACGAAGTTCCGGTGGCACATACACCTGATTATAGCGCATCATATAGCTGCAACATCTCAGGTATTTACGCGCTAATCCGAAGTCAGCATGTTGGCCATTCGCGGTGCGTCGGCGATGATCTTCGAGCAGATCCTCCGGTCCATGCAAGCCCATATGCGAACCACATTGGACAATGTAATTTTTCAAAATACGGTTACTTCGTTTGCTCACAGTGCCATGTGAAGCCGGGTTATCCGGTCCTCCGGTTTGTTTGACCCTCGGCACG
>CAZGGG010000163.1:0-1474 GCA_964525165.1 uncultured Saprospiraceae bacterium
ATTATCTTTATCTAACCCAAGATCAGCATTAATTTTATCAAAGCCACTATAATTATCACCTCGAACTTGTGATGCATTGATTCCAGCCAACATTCCGGCATTGAAGCTTTCTTGAGCAAAAGCATTCATACTTAGGCCTATTCCAAATAATATAAATGCAAATCTCAACTTAATGCTCATGGAATGAAAACCCCTTACCGGTCTTGTGGTTCATTTTCTACTCAATACCAGCAGAATTAGCTTGGATAACTTCGTAGGAATTGGTGTTGCTATTGTAGACATATACTGCAGTAGTCACATCTTCCTTTTTCCAGCTCGGATCTACGGGGATAATATATTGTATGCGCTGAGATTCGCCTGATACTGCCGGATCAAGGCTTTTGCCCCAGGTGCCATTTACTACTTTTCTAAGCACAAATCTATGATTGTAGTTCGGCTTGTTCACTCCAAGATCATATTGCCAATCAATTATATTGTCTTCGGTAACCATTACTTGGAGATTGTAGTTTTCAGCTAAGGTTGCAAACCATTCCACATTGACATCAATTCGTAACACATTGATACTTGAATCGAAATAGTTCACGAGATCGATCTTCACATCCGGTACCTGATCTTTTACAGCATTGATTTGACCTTCCCAGTCAAAAACTCCGGAAACTAGACCTCCATTTCGATTAACAATACCTCTTGGATATTCATCTCCCGGATTGAAAGTTTGTTGATAGATTTCTCCATGCCCTCCATCAACCCTGTGATCTGTAGTATACATCGTGTCATTTTCTCTTGGGGCGGCAAATTGACCTGAATGAATGGCAATAGGCACTAACTGATCTCCCAGCACTCCTTTTAACCTCACGACTTCCTTGGTTCCTATAGAGCAGTTTATGCATGTATGACCGGTGAATTCTTCAAGGGTAACAAACCTTGAGTTAGAATTGTCAGGGGCGATTACAGAATCCCAGCTGTTGTTTAAGATCAAGTTTGAAAGCTCTTCTGCATTGTTGATGTTCAATTCTGGATCGATAACATATTCAGTGTCTCCATCAAGGTCTATGCTGTTTCCTGCATCATTGGGAAATGGATTATCTACTTCATCGCATGCTAAAAATGCCAGTATGAATAGAAACATTCCATAAATTTTAAACTTCTCCTTCATTAGTTTAATTTTTAAAAACTACTGGTCACAGACAAATATAGGCCGCTTGAGGCTGGAACTACACGACAAACACCACCTACACAAAAGATACCGGCTCTCTGTCTACCGTAACTCACACTTATTCGATTTGCTCCATTAATATAACCAATTGAACCGTTATAATAGTGTACTTGTTGCTCAGGATTCTCATTTCCGAAATTATCCTTAAGATGCGTCCCATAGATTCTTCCCTGAAGTTTCGCGGGGATGGTGACTATTGGTTCTTTGCTGCTCCAGACATGCCCTGTGTCAAAATTGAACCCGATAGACGTGTTCCCG
>CAZGGG010000163.1:1484-2891 GCA_964525165.1 uncultured Saprospiraceae bacterium
CCGAAATTATATTGGTCCAAAAAGGCAAAGAACCAATGAGGTGAAAGTGTGTATTCTAGCAATAATGTGGCCCAATCACCATTGTCTTGATCCGTTCTTAATAACTGTACTTCAGTGCGTAAGGTTTTTTTCATGCTGAATTTATAGCTCACATCAGCGATAGCTACATCTGCATAGATCATAGGAGCACCCGGCTTGCCTTCAATGATGTCTTGATTGTAAACCAGATTCGCATAAGTAAAGATCCCTTTTACCTTTTTCGAAAACTTTTTACTCACTTGCACATTAAAGTCTTTGAAATAGACCTCGCCTACATTGAAATAATTAGTTTCATACCCTTGACGCACGGTAGTCTCGTCATTGAGCATGGTGGTGTCTAAGTTATTTGCCGTGGCATAATTCAACTGGATATCCATCCCGTATTTACCACCGATTGCACTACCCTTCTTGAATTTGTAAAATAGATCTGCCTGATAGGCAATCTCGCCATTCAACTGAACCGCATATGGATATAAAGTAGCTAAAAGGTTATAAGTGTGCTGCTTAGTAAGAGCAGGAAGATAGTTGATCAATAAATTCTGCTGATCTGCATTTCGGTCAGATCGGAAGCTCATATTGTCATTTCGTTTTGCAGCCAGGACCATTCCAAAGCCTTTTCTGGAATATGATGTTTGAATGAAGAGGGCTTCTCCATTCTTGTAGATAAATCCATTATCTGCTGAGGGGTCGTTGGCTTTCCAAGCATACTCCGCATTTACATTGAAGAATCCTCTATTAATATTGATCCTACCGGCTAAAGAGCCCACATTTTCAGGTAATACGTATTGTGAATTTTGATCCGGTTGATATTTACTAAGTCCGCTACCACCCAAGATGACCCTGGTCTTACTCTCGGCCAGTGAAGGGATCGCATCATTTAAAGAGAGTTCTGCATCCAGTCCCCTCACAATCCCTTCTCCATATTCAAAAAATATTCGTTGTTTTCCCGTAACTCCAGTTAAAGTGAGACCATTGTTAAAACGGTACTTCAACCGAATACCATCCATCATATTATCATAACCTAAACCTCTTTCTTCATAGGTACGAAAGATCAAACCATTGCCAAATTGCTCGTAGAAGTTTCCCACGGTAATACTTAGCTGTTCTCTTTCAAATGAGGCAAAGCGATAGGTTATTCCATTACCCTGGTAACCGGTTGGGAAACCTAAGAGCGCATTTAAGTAACTTTCATACCTGGCACCCATGGAGAATGAACCATTGGTGTACACTAGGTTTAGAAAACCATTAGAGAGTATCTTCTCTGGCACATCCTGGGCCCCGATAATGGTGTCTTCCTGATAATATTGCATATCCAGTTGAAAATTACCTCGTATTTCACCGTTACTTAGGATTTGGTCAACATTCTGG
>CAZGGG010000164.1:0-1154 GCA_964525165.1 uncultured Saprospiraceae bacterium
CCATCGTGCAAGTGACCGACTCAAAGGAAAGAACCATGGAGATGAGAGTGCTGGTCAGTGCCAAAGACTCGCCCACAGCTTGGGATTTGCGGGTTGACGTTCGCGAAAAGTTGATCACGTTTATTCAAAAGGAATATCCCGAGATGCTGCCGCTTTCGCGAATCACTATTGAAGGGCAGGCGAGTGGTTCTTAGTTTTCCTCTCGGAAATAAATCTTGTGGTATTTCCCGTTTTCATCTTCCTCGCGGGTGATGAGATTAGGATTTCCATGCACGTAGATTTGGAAGTTCTTATCCAGCTTGATCACGCTTTTTTTTCATTGAAGAATATGAACGGTTCTTTCACAGTCTAAAAGCATATAGGAATGAATGCACTGGAGGTTCCTAGACTTAATTCAGATAATTGGCAAGACAAGCGCTAGACTCCATTATAGTTTAACTTAACTTCTCTAACTGGTTACGTCAATATTATCAAGCGCTTTAAGTATTGGGTTTTATAATTTTTTATCCAATTATGTTTACATTCACGGTAACTACTAAACTAATGACTATGAAACAGACTACTTTCTTACCGACCTTATTACTTTTAATCATAACGTGCGCACTTGAAGCGCAAACGTTTGAAACATTTTGTCATTTTCCAGATGATGAAAATCCGCAGCTATCTCAGAAGACAAATGTTTTTAGTGAAAATGGCCAAACGCTTCCAGCAAATGGTCACATTGAAATATTGCTTATTTATGCAGAGATTGACTACACATCAGGGCAGGATCCTAATCCCTCAGGAAATCAGCTCTGGGGGGCGGGTCAACTTCCTACTTGGAAAGACGACCTACTTGACGTAACATTTCAGACAAATCCTCAAGGCGCACTTTCTCGCTATTTTCATGATGCTTCTTCGGGAAATTTAAAAGTTACAGGGGATTATTTAGTTGCGCCTTCGAACAACGGTCTTTTCAAGTTTTCGGCAAACGCATCTGATGATTATAATGAACTGATAAATAAGCTTTTGACTGAGGTTAATTTGCAGATGGGCGGAAATTTCATCACAGGTTCTGGAATAACAAATCCTACTTACTTTGATAATTGGATAAAGACAGGGCAAGGACTGCCGAAGTTGGCTGGTCCTAATACCCCAACAATGAAGTTCGATCA
>CAZGGG010000164.1:1176-2883 GCA_964525165.1 uncultured Saprospiraceae bacterium
GGCACTGGCAGAGGTAGTTATAGTGGTTTTCCTTTTAGCACTATTACGCAAAATTTGATGGGATATGATGCAGAGACTTATACTCTTCAAGGTTCTTTTGACAAGATTCCTTTTAAAATTTGCCGTCATGAATTCTCTCACATGATTTTGGGAGGAAACACTTTTCATTGCGCAGGTGGCGGAGTAGGGGTTAACTATTGGATACCATATACAGGCGGGCACAGTATGTTGGGTTTAAGTGAACAAGCTCTGTTATGTTGGAATGCTTGGGACCGATACAGGCTAGGCTGGAATAACCCACAGAACCAAAACTTGATATCAGCAAGAGATGTAAATGGAAATGAGGTAAATGGAGATTTAGATCCTATGATACCATCTCAAGCTGGTATTTATGTATTGAGAGATTTTGTTACGACGGGAGATGCGCTTAGAAAAAACTACCGTTTCTCGATCCTCAAGGATTTGAGCAATGGATCTGGCTCGAAAATCATCGAGGATTTTCTAATAATGGAAATGAAAATGATCAATTTCAATACGCTACAAGCACAAGCTGCGTCGATCCGATGCAATGGGGTTTATCTATGGCCATTCAGATAGCTAATAACGACAAATCCTCGTATATAAGCAGAATGGATTATGTTAGGCAAATCTCTGCAGATGGAATGTGGGAGAGAAGTTTTGACCCTTTGACCCTTGATCAATGTACGGGATGGAATTCTCATCACCCATCTTACAGAACCCTTGAGAATCCGTTGACAGGATGGGGTGATTTAGATCGTTACCCTGGTGACTATGACGGTGATGGAGAAATCAATCAAGATGAACAGAGAATAATAAGAGCGGACTTCAATAGTACGGGTTCAGTCATGGAATACAAGATGTTCTCTACTGGTAATCCAAGGCAACTTTTTACCCTAAGCGGAAACTCAAAGATTGGCATAAGCACTAACCCGCCAAGTTCGAATCGAATGAGCATGGCAGGGAAGAATACCGTTCTATCGTCTACCTCCAATGTCCGAACTATTTTTTTAAATGGTATCGAAATTGAAATTCTAGAAATGGCAATTGACGGAACCATTAAGCTTAATATCCAATTTGATAAGGTTGCAGTCGATAATGATGTAAGGTGGTGTGGTTCTTCCATTGTTTTGAACCCAATAAAAACCGCACCCCAATATAGTTTAGTAATAAAAACTGGCAACACTTTGCATCTTGATCAAGGCACAGCAGCTACCGAAATGGATTTAAGTATTTTATTTGAAGGTGAAAATATATTTACTAAATCAAGTAATTTTTCTGTAGAAGATGGAGCACATATCAACGTTGAGAATGGGGCTGAAATGATTATCGATAGAAATAGCAGTATGAATTTGCGCGCGGGTGGTCTGTTGAATATTGAAAATGGAGGTGTCGTTCGGGTTCGTCGCGGTGGTATTTTGAATCTTGAGACTAATTCTGTTTTAAACCTTGAAGCGGGCGCAAGATTGATAATAGAAGATTCTTCTTTTCCTTTTGATAGAGGAAAGTTAGTATTCGAAGAAGATGCTAGGATCAACTTAGCAGCGAACTCATCCATCATTGAAGTTAATGGACTAATAGAGATTGGGGATGATGCTACATTTAGGCTTTCAACAATTGCTGATCCTTTCAGAACCAGTGGTAAAATTCATTTCAAGCAAAATCCTGATTGCGAAATTATTTCAGGAT
>CAZGGG010000165.1:0-2819 GCA_964525165.1 uncultured Saprospiraceae bacterium
TCTATCAGAACAGCAACAAAACGTTCCATAGAGCCAAAAGGAGCTCTGTGAATCATTACAGGTCGATGTTTTTGATTATCATTTCCAACGTAAAGCTTTGCCTCTCCATTACCACCACCGATTTTGTTTTGTCTAACCACAAATGAGTCTGCAATTGTTATTTTTTCTTTAGTGTCAAGAACTTCAAAATCTTGGTTAAATAATTGAATTTTCATATCAATATTTCCCAAATTTAGTTATGTCCATTTGTTTCAAAATGGCAATCAAAACATCAACTACAATACTATTTCCAGCTTGTCGATACATTTGAGTATCACTTACAACCTGTTTAAAATCATCCCGGAATCCCATAAGTCGAAGACACTCTTTTGGGGTGAGTTTTCTTATCCTCCCTCTATTATGAGTTACATAATTATCGACTCCTGCTCTATGCATTTTATGCATAGATTGTAATAATGGTCGAGCAACTTCTAAATCAGTTTTAATTCTAGTCTTAAAATTCTTTGTTCCTTCTGATAAAACATACTTAGTCACCTTTTCAGATAAATAATATTTTTCTTCTACCTGATTAACGTCAAAAATGAATTCATCGTATTCTTTTTCAGATTGATTTTCAAAGACGAAATCTCCATGCCAATTAAATTGTTGATTTGCTTTTTGACACAGTGCAATTTCACCATTTATTTGGGTATACCTTTTCTTTCTATTTTTAGAGCTAGTAACAAATTTCACTCCTTTTTCTTTTAAATAGTATTTACTATCAGTAAAGTCCTCTAAGAAATCTTGCATCTTATATTCTAGAGGGATCTGCTCAGGGAAGCCAAATTTTATTTCTTTATTTTTAAAACCAACGATAAATATCCTCTCTCTGTGCTGAGGTATGCCATAATTTTTTGCATTTAATACTTGATAAAAATATCTGTAACCAATTTCGTCAAATGTTGACTTAATGGTTTCAAATGTATTGCCCTTATCATGATTGACCAAGCCTTTTACATTTTCAAATATGAAAACTTTGGGTTGGCTTTCTTTAACAACTCTTGCAAATTCATAGAAAAGAGTTCCACGAGTATCATCAAGTCCCTTTCGTTTCCCTACCATTGAGAATGACTGACACGGACTTCCACCTACCAAAAGGTCAATTCTGTTCTTGAATTTGTTTCCATCAATATTCTTAACATCATCAAACCAAGATTCTTCATTAATCGAGTAGTTGGCAAAGTAACTTTGCTTTACAAATTTATCTATATCGCTTGCAAAAACTATTTCGTGATTGATATTCAGCCTTTTAAGTGCATATTCTATAGCACCAATTCCTGAAAACATTGTTCCCACCCTAATATTTGCATTTGGATATTGGAATTCCTTGTTTCTCCAATCTTCTTGAAATTTTAAACTCAATTGTTCAGCCTCATATTTCTCTAATCCATCTGAAACAATGTCAATCACCTCCTTGTAATTTGGGTAGTCAATTAAATCATCTAATATTCTTGATGAATGATAAAAGTTCTTTAGTTCAATTAATGGTACATTCAATGCTTCGGAAAGCTTGGGAAGTTGTTTTACTGATATCTTGCGAATCCCTTTCTCTATTTTACTAAGAGTAGATGTGTCTATAGAAAGTGCAGAGGATATAGTTCTTAAGGGGACACCCATTTCAACCCTTCGATTTCTGATGTAATCTCCAAAAGTATTTCCTATCTCCTCTTTCATTTTGGGCATATTTTGTCCAAATATATGGAACCTATATCATATTCTGCAACTTTCTTATTTATCAGGTTATAATTGTAACCCGGCATGTTTCTCCAAAGGACTATCAAACGACTTTTATTCCTCCTTGCAAAATCACTGTTACTGTTATGCAATAGGTTACCTCCTACTTGGGATTCTATCAGGTTTGGCTATTTCGGACCAAACTGTGCCACCCATTTCGGTTTATTAGTGCCAGTCATTTCGGATCAAACTGTGCCACTTGTTTCGGTTTGATTTGTGCCAATAGATATTGAGCTGAAGGATCCTTTCGGTTTGATTTGTGCCACTTTAAGAGATCAAGTTTAAAAACTCAGCTATATCGCAATGAAAAATTGTGATATGGCCAACAAACTTGATCCTATGGATTTAAAACAAATCATTACCCTACGCAAAGACGGATTTAGTAATCGTCAGATAGGCAAGCAATTAGGAATTAGTCGCAATACGGTTAATCAATATGTAGGTCAGTTCAGAGCCTCTGGCAAATCCCTAGATGAGCTCTTGGAAATGGATAACTCTATGCTTGAAGAGCTGTTTCCATCGGCTACGACGATTGAGAATGAGCGATTCAATCAGCTCATGCGGTTTTTTGAAAAAGTGAATCAAGCTAGAGAACACCCGGGCTTCACCTTTTTGTATCACCATAAACGCTATAAAGAGGAACATCCGAATGGTTATAGCTATACCCAGTTTATGGAGCACTACAACCGTCAGTTTAAAAAGATCAAAGGCTCCTTAAAGTTAAATCATCAGGCAGGTCGAGAAGTATTCATAGATTTTGCGGGCAAGAAGCTACATATCGTTGATCAAGAAACCGGAGAACAAATACCCGTGGAGGTATTTGTTGCTATTCTGCCCCACAGCCAGTACACCTACGTACAAGCATGTGCAAGCCAAAAGCGCGAAGAACTGATCAACTGCATGACTAATGCACTTTCCTTTTATGGCGGTGTACCCAAGGCCATCGTTTCAGACAATCTCAAAAGTGCGGTGAGTCGTTCCAGTAAACACGAACCTGAGATTAACCGCTCTTTTAAGGACTTTGCCCGCCATTACAATTGCGTGAT
>CAZGGG010000166.1:0-2762 GCA_964525165.1 uncultured Saprospiraceae bacterium
AAATTGTCTTCGGCTCGGTGTAATCCCAAAACATAAGTTTCAGAACCATGAACGTGGGCTCTGCCGCTGATAGAATTACAATGAAGGGATATGAATAAATCAGCTTTGGAGCGATTGGCCTTCAGGGCTCTTTCGTGCAAAGGAATGAACACATCAGAGTCCCGCGTCATCAGCACTTTGACCTGTGGGTGTTGCTTTTGCAAAAGGTCGCGTACCTTTTGTCCGATGGCTAACACTATTTCTTTTTCATGGCTGTGTTTTCCGCTGCAGCCTGCATCCTTTCCGCCGTGTCCCGGGTCTATAACAATAGTGTAGGGGGGCAATCCGGATAGCGGAGCGACTCCCGAACGGGATGTGCTGTCCGAAACCGGGGGCATTGCTAAAAGCATATTTGCCGAAAGGCAGACAGACAAAACATTCCAAATTATCGTTATAATGCTGTATTTATGCATGAATTTTAGCAAACTTGTTACATATTAGAAAATTATCTAATATAAAAGTAGTGGATTTTTACCAAAGAATCATAATATTAACACTTATTTTAATGTGTTTCTCCTTTGTAACGAGGGCGCAACAGACATCCTCTGTAGAAACCTCTACAGATACCACTACCAAACCCATAACTACAAACGTTGCAGACAGCTTTAGAGTTTCCAAGGATGCCATAACTGTTCCCATTGATTTTGCAGCTAGAGATTCGGTGGTCTATCGAAAGAAAGATAATCGACTGAGGATGTATGGCCGTGATTCTGTGGTGACTAAGGGAGTCGTGTTAACGGCAGGATATTTGGATTTTGACCTGGAGAAGTCGGAGGCACTCGCGAAACCTTTGCGCGATACATCCGGCTTATTGCAAAATTACCCTCATATATTGGAGGGGTCTAATGATGTGGACGCCAAAGAGTTAAGGTTTAACTTTAAAACCAAGAAGGGGATCGTTTCCGGAGCCCGCACCCAGGAAGGAGATTTGTTTATTGTAGGATCCCGTTCTAAAATCATTACGAAGGATAAGGAGCCGGGAGATACCACCAGTAATTCTACTTTCTACGATAAGGGAGCCATTTTTTCTACTTGCGATCATCCGGAACCTCATTTTGGAATTCGATCTACGAAACTGAAAATGATTCCTAATGAATGGGCGGTGATGGGGCCTTCTTACGTTGAATTAGCCGGGGTGCCCACACCATTGGTATTGCCCTTCGCAGCGGTGCCTTTGAAGAAAGGAAGACGTACGGGGTTATTATTTCCCAGGGACTATGAATTCTCGCCCACACTTGGATTTGGCCTTCGAAATGTGGGCTACTATTTTCCAATCAATGATTATTGGGATGTGCAGTTGACCACTGATATTTATTTAAGAGGAAGTTTTGGATTGCGAACGAATGCGCGCTACAATAAAAAATACAAATACAGGGGTAATCTCAATCTTGGATTTTCCAGTTTCCGAACCGAATTGATTGAAAATAAGCAGCTCATCCAAGATCGCGATAACTCATATAGCATACAATGGACGCATAACCAGGATCCGAAAGCGCATCCTACCAATAGCTTTTCAGCCAGTGTCAATATTCAAACGAATGACTATGCGCGTCTCAATAGGAACAATGCAAATTCGGTCCTTCAAAATAGTTTTTATTCGAATGTCAACTTTACGAAGAGATTTACAGATAGGAACTGGCTATTGACGGCAGAAATGAGGCATTCACAGAACACTGCCAATCGGGATTTTCAGATTTCATTTCCGGTGGTCAACTTTACGACTAACCAATTCAAGCCTTTTGAGAGAGAAGAGGCCGTAGGGAAGGAACGTTGGTACGAGAAGATTACCATGAATTATTCCGGGCAAGCCTTGAATCGACTCATCACCAAAGATTCCCTTCTTTTTACGCCCGAATCTTGGGATGAAATGCGCTATGGAATTAGCCATGCTGCGAGTGTGGATGCGAATTTCCGCATATTAAAATACTTCACGGTAACGCCCCGAGTCAGCTACAATGAAGATTGGTTGTTTCACACCCTTCGGAGAGATTTGAATCCTGACTCTATCATTGTCCGTATTGATACCACTTTCAACCCTACGGACTCCAATGAATTTAATGTCGATATCACCCGTTCCTATAACGACATTATTGAGCGGACAGTTGAGGAATTCAGGGCCTTGCGGACGGTAAATGCCGGTGTCAATATCAATACCCAAATCTTTGGAACGATGCGCTTCCGCAAAGGGTGGCTCAGAGGCTTGCGACATGTGTTGAAACCGAGTGCTTCTTTGACCTATAACCCTGATTATGTAGACCCTTTTTGGAATTATTACGACCGTTATCAATCGGATCTCCGACCCAATCAGGCAAAAGAAGTGCTCTATAATTATTTTGAGCAAAGTGTATTTAATCGGCAGCCCAGTGGTAATTCCAGTCTGATTTTAAATTACAACCTGAACAACATCTTCGAAGCCAAATTATTCAGCAAGAAAGACTCAACGGAAAATAATATCAAACTCTTCCAGAATTTCGTGGTCAGTGGGAATTATGACTTTTTCCGTGATTCCCTCAAATGGTCTGACGTCCGGTTTACGGGTTATTTCCCCATATTTAAAAACATCATCAACTTCCGCTTCAATGGCTCTTTCAGCCCTTATGCGGTCAATGAGCAAGGACAAACCATCAATACTTATTACTGGAATGAAAACCGCAGATTGCTTCGATTCCAAATGATGAATATGGAAGTCGCCACACAGTTTTCAGTCAAGCAAATTCGCGAAA
>CAZGGG010000167.1:0-2730 GCA_964525165.1 uncultured Saprospiraceae bacterium
GAGAGTTTAATCGCACCATAAAAGGTCAACCAATGCAAACCCACGATGACTCCTATTCCGGCAAATAAGGCTATGCGCCGTCCTGAGGTCTGGCGGAATAATTTCACCACATTGATGATAAACAACAGACTCAGAGAAGTAATCAGCAAGCGCCACCAAACGATCGGCAATGCGGCCAGTTGAATGACATCTCCTAAGATGGCTGTAAAGCCAAAAAGTAGAACTGCAATATGAAGTGAGAGGTAAGCCTTTTGTTCCGGATTCAATGCGTTAACCTTTTATCGAAAGTACGAAGGATTTGGGATAAGGTTCTAGTTTGAGTATCGTATTAAATTAGACATTTTTAGATAGCTTCTATGATAGTTGTACTCATTATCAGCAAAGAGAATTGGCACTAAACGAAGTTTTTGATACTATTTTAACATATTTCAGGAAAAGAAAATGATTTACAAACCTTACATTACGATTTAGTATTGCAAAAAAATCAAATCATAAGCCAAATCATAGACTCCTTATCAGATTCTCCCACCCAACTATTTCAGTGGCTCTCCGGCCAAGATGATGAGGTCTTAAATCTTTGGGCTTTTGGAGTATTGATGCAAGAAGGCGACTATTCAGCAGCGCTTACTTATCTAAATGCGCTGAATAGTGAAGACGCAAATTGGCTAGACTTTGTATCGGTTCAACAAATCAATATTAGTTTATTGGGTTCATTAGAGACCTATGAAATTTCAGACAGTGAAGAAAATTTCCTTTTGAACATTGCAGAAGGAAATGGGAGCGCCGCTCCTTATGCACGAACGATATTGCAGAGAGAGTTTGGAGTTTACATCACCGATGAGTGGCCGACAAATAGCTCAATAGAATTGAGATCCTTTCCTACTGAGGACGAACCAAAGGAAGTGCCATGGGTAAGCCCTAATCCATTTACCAGTGAGATTCAGTTAAATCTATCACATCTAGACGAAAATGAGACCTACGATTGTATGTTTTATGACCTAAATGGCGTCAAAGTATTACAGATGTCAAATTTACAGGCAGCAAAACACAGAATAGAACTATCCGGTCTCCAGTCAGGAATTTATTTCTTAGAGTTGATTTCAAATCAGGGGAGCTTACGAACGATAAAAATAATTAAGCAATAACACAATAGGGAGCGCTCTTATGAACGCTCCCTATAAATTTTACTCTAATGCAAAAAAGCATTTTTACCATTCTGATTTTACTGTTTTCGGCTACTATCTACGGGCAACATATTTCTAAAAAAATAAACCTTTCTCCAAGAACTGATCATTTTGACGCATTGACATTCCAAGACTCTTCAGTTATATTAAAGTTAGGGAATTTGGTAAGAGATAGTTGCATTGATGATCCATTTGGTCTTGGACATGGTGCAATTGTATCTTATGATTTATATAGAGATTCGTTTTTTGTTATTGAAACCCCTAGATGCGACTCTAGTTACTTTTACACTTTTGGCTCAAACTCTAATCTTCTAGGCTACTGTTCACATAGAGCCGTGGCTGCTTATGGTGATATTTTTAAAAGTGAAGAAATTCGTTTACTAACTTATAATTTTCGTTTAGATAGCACTTATATACATAGAATCCTACCTGATTCCGGCTTTGAATATTTACCCCTCGATATTGAATTCCTAAAGGACACCCTCTACCTCATCCTAAAAACCAAGGACTATCAATACGAATTATGGCAACTGGATGAAAATTATACAGTCAGTAATAAAGTCGTTCTCTATGACCGCAGACTCTCACGCCTTAATGCCAGTATCACCCCTGACAGCACGCTGCTGCTGATCATGTCCTATTCCACCTCCTTTTTTGGGCGGAATATGATCATTCGGGAGTATGATCAGCAATTGAATCTCTTAAAGGAGTTTGAATATTCAAATGATATAGCTGATCAATCGAGTCCTGCAATATTTAAAACTGATGACAATGGTTATATCACAAGTTGGGCTATCGACCTAGAAAAACGCTTGGACAGGTGGATCCTTTCAGATACATTGCTTTACCCCCCTGCTATTACCAAGTTCAATGACAAGTTTGAGCCAGAATGGGAATTTATTTTTATAGAGCTCAACCCCCTCACACAAATATTTGGATTCAATCAAGTAAGTGATCATAAATTTTTAGCAGCCGGGAATACAACTGATTTTGAGTATGTGGATACCCTTGATAATTATCTCGATAACGTGCCTGGAGCTTGGGCATTCTTAATAACAGATGAAGGAAACCTATTATGGGAACGGTATATAACCGATACTAGAGCGAATAGGAGAAGTGGTACGTTCTGGGACGGCTGTGCCATACCCGGAGGCTATGCGTTCGCCGGTTTGATCGATACCCTGAAAGAAGAACCGGATCCTTTTTTGAATGATCCTGCCGGCTGGCTGCTAACGCTAGACACGAACGGCTGCTGGAATGGAAACTGCAATGATTATATCATCATCATCAATGATGATTCCTCCACCACGCTGCCTATCGATACTACTACCTCAGTCTTTAACCCACCGCTGGAACAGGAAGTCAGCAACTTAGAAGTTTATCCCAATCCTACCTCTTCGATGGTGACTTTAGAGTTTGATGATCCTGCCTCCAGGACTGTGGAGTTCCTCAATCTCAAGGGCGAGATCCTCCGCCGCATCCCTACTGAAAGCCCTAAGTTGATCTTGCAGATCGGTGGCTATCCGCCCGGGATGTATTTGATTCG
>CAZGGG010000168.1:0-2678 GCA_964525165.1 uncultured Saprospiraceae bacterium
TCAGCGAAAAGCAGTTGTTGGCGTTTGCCGCGTCGCTAGAGCAGGGATCGGAACATCCCATCGCAGAGGGAATCATGAAAAAAGCAAAGGAAGAAAAACTGAATCTTCACGAAGTCAGCCAGTTTGAAGGCCTTACCGGAAAAGGGGTACAGGGAGAAGTGCATGGCGAGTCCTGGAAGGTAGTAAGTCCCGGCTACCTGGAAGAAAAAGAAATCTCCCTACCGGAAAAATCCCGGTCCGAAAAGGCAGAAACCATTGTCTACATTCTAAAAGGAGACGACTTGGTCGGTTTTGTTGCACTGGCGGACGAAGTTCGGGAAGACAGCTTACCGGCTATCAAGTCGCTCAGGGAAGCAGGGATGAAAGTGTTTATGGCTACTGGAGACAACCCCCAAACCGCCAAAGCAGTGAGTGAGGAATTGGGGTTGGATGACTACTACAGCGAGGTACTACCGGATGAGAAAGTGAAATTAATAAAGAAATTGCAAAAGGAAGACTATTTTGTGGCCATGACCGGAGACGGAGTAAACGACGCGCCGGCCCTGGCGCAGGCCAATGTGGGCATCGCGGTAGGTTCCGGTACGGACGTAGCAGCCGAGACGGCTGACATTATTTTGGTCAACAGCAATCCCAAAGACATCGCCCAATTGGTTCGCTTCGGGAGGGCTACCTACAAAAAGATGATTCAGAATCTGGTTTGGGCGACTGGTTACAATGCCGTTGCAATGCCGCTGGCAACAGGTTTTATTCCCGGCTTGCTGATCAATCCCGCTGTTGGGGCGATTTTTATGAGTTTGAGTACCGTCATTGTGGCCGCGAATGCCCAACTTCTTCGGAAGCAGATGGATTATTCGTAGTCCGGCACGGCCATTTGCTCCCGAAGCAGCTCCTCCTCCATCATCCGCTGTTCCAATTCCCGGGCATAGGCTCTTCCCTTTTTAAATCCGTACTGCGTATACGCTCTTTCCTGTTTTGTGCGCGACGTGATCGCTCTTTTTTATATCTATTGATTTTCAGTTATTTACGATTTTTAGATTTGAATTTTGGGTCATGCGGGGCTATTTTTAGCCTATGTTTGTTAGAAAGAACAAGAATAGAAGTGGTTCGGTAAGCATTCAGATTGTCCGAAAGGTTAAGCGGAAAAACAAATTGATCAAAACGGTCGGCATTGCCCACACCAAGAGGGAAGAAGAACTGCTTTTATTGCTTGCTAACAATGAAATTGAACGTTTGAAAGGTGTTTCTGCGCTGTTTGTTGAACATGACGATCTGGTAGTAGAAAGTTTTGTAGAAAGCCTCTCAAACGACCATTTGCAGAAGGTCGGAGCAGAACTTGTTTTAGGCAGGATATACCAAAAAATAGGCTTCCCGCAGGGTGGGTCACTCGATTATTTTAAAAATCTCGTTTTGTGTCGGTTGGTTTATCCTGGAAGCAAGCTAAAGACCGTTGAGTACTTTAAGAAACATCTAAAAGTAGATGTCAGTGTCTATTCTATTTATCGTTTTCTTGACCAGGTGGATCAAAGTCTGAAACCTATTATCGAGAAAACAACTTTTAACTACACCAAAAAGCTTTTGGATGGTCGTATCGGAGTCGTCTTTTATGACATGACTACCCTTTACTTTGAGGCCTCAGAGCCCGATGATTACCGGATTCCGGGTTTCAACAAGGACGGCAAGCATCAGCATCCCCAGATCATGATCGGACTTTTGGTCAGTAACAATGGCTATCCCATCGGCTATCAAATCTTTGAGGGGAACACATCGGAGACAAAAACTTTAATACCTGTACTCCAGAACTTTCAAAAGAAGTTTGATATCGCCACACCCATAGTAGTTGCAGATGCGGCCCTGTTATCCCAAGCCAATATTGATGCTTTGCAAGAACATGGTTACCAATACATACTGGGAGGAAGAGTGAAAAATGAGACGGAAGTCATAAAACAGCAAGTAATTGCCCTTCAGGTAGCCGAAGGCAGGCCACAAGAAATAAAATCAAAAAACGGGAGGTTGATTGTCAGCTATTCAGCAGGAAGGGCTAAAAAGGATGAAAAAAACCGGGAAAAGGGGCTGAAAAGACTGGAATCGAAAGTAAAAACCGGAAAGATCAGCAAGCAACACATCAACAACCGAGGGTACAACAAATACCTTAGATTGGAAGGAGAAGCCAGCGTGAACATTGATTATCAGAAATATAATGCCGATAAAGTCTGGGATGGGCTGAAAGGATATATAACCAACACTCTGCTCAGCAGGGAGGAGATTATTGGCCAATATTCACAGCTATGGCAAATAGAAAAAGCCTTTAGAATATCAAAGACAGACCTAAGAATCCGACCGGTTTATCACAGACTCAGAAACAGGATAGAGGCCCACATTTGTATTTGTTTTGCAGCTTACACGGTATATAAAGAACTCGAAAGGCTTATCATTATTAACCAAATCAGACTATCTCCCGAAAAAGCCATAAACGAGATCAAGGAAATAAAGCAGCTGAGCTATACCTTACCAAAATCAAAAGAGACTAAAACCAAAATCCTAAAGCCTACGAACGAGCAGGAATGGTTATTAAATTTGGAAATTTAATCTTGGGTCATGCGTTGCACAAAACAGGAGTGGAGAAATGCTTGCAAGATTATGTACTGATTCGGGAATTAATACTGTTTCCTTGACATCAA
>CAZGGG010000169.1:0-2103 GCA_964525165.1 uncultured Saprospiraceae bacterium
CGATGAAAACTCAATTGCAAGAGACCTGACTACAGCCTCTATCGCCCCTTTGGAAAGGCTATATAGGGATTTGCCCGATTCTCCCACCATGGCCATTACGCTACTGATAAAGACAAAACTGCTACCAGTCAAACTTATCATTTTCTTGGATATTATTAACCGGGAGAGATTGACTCCAGCCATAACATTAGTGCTAAAGAATTCCTCCATTTTTTTTGGAGTGGTATGCTTAAAGGGGAGGGTAGTGGAGATCCCGGCTGCATTCACTACTCCATGAATCGGTGTCATTATTTTTATTGAGTCCAACAGATTTTCTACTTCCTTCTCATGTGTTAAGTCAACAGAGAGACTGTAATGCTGGCTTACTTTTTCAAGTTTATTCTGGATGTGAAGCAATCGATCTGAATTTCTGCCAAGGAGTATTACTTTTGCGCCCATCCTGGAGCAATCAATGGCTGTTTGTGCTCCAATTCCTGAAGAAGCCCCCGTCACCAGTATGGTCTTATTTTCGAGAGAGAAAGGGTTGTAGAGGGACATGTTCAATGGGTGTTAGTTATGAGCATTATATAGTTCCTAATTCGCTATAGTTTTGGTATACGGTCTGTGTGTTGCGAAATAATTATTTTAAACGAGGAAGTCAACATTTAGATTTCAACTATTTCTGGGATAATACAGTTATTCATATTGATAATTGCTGTGGCCCAGGCCAGGCCAACCCCAAATCCGGAGAGTAACAATTTCTTTTCAGATTTCAATTCATTATTAAGCTTATGTACTATCGTAAGTGGGATAGATACCGAAGAGGTATTGCCAAATTTTTCAATTGATGTGGGAACTTTCGCTTTGTCAAGTTTTAATTTCTTCATGAGGTATTGATTCATGTATGTATTTGCCTGGTGAAATACCCAGTGATCAATTTCATCCCGAGTTACTCCTGATTTTTCGAATAAAAAGTTGATATCCTTTGGAACTTCACGAATCAGGAAGTTAAAGACATCGGCTCCGTTCATATATCCATGCTCCTCACTTCTGACATTTCCATATTCGTCAACTACTTTTTCTTTCAGTGTTTCAATAGTACTTGGTTTCCTGTATCCTCCGGCATCGATTCTGATCAGATGGGAGCGAGAACCATCAGAGTTCAAGGAGAAATAGCTTTTCCCGAAATGCTCTTTTTTTTCTATTAAAGCAGCTACTCCCGCATCACCAAAAATGAAAGCAGTTTTTCTGTCTTTTGGTGAGTAGACTTTTGATCGGGTTTCGCCATCCAGTAAAAGTACCCTGCTAATTTCCTTTTGCTGGAGGTATGCATATGCAATGGACATTCCATGAATAAACCCGGCGCATCCCATATTTATGTCATATGCAAGCGTAGTTTTTGAAAGTCCCAGTCTTTCTTGAAGAATGACTGCTGATGCCGGCATTTTGTAGTCCGGAGTTTGGGTAACGAAAACTAAAGCATCGATTGATGATCTATCAATTTCCATTTTTAACAAAAGATCCTCTGCTGCAAAAAAGCATAGATCAGCAGAAGTCGTATTCTCATCCACAAATCTTCGTTCAAATACACCAATTTTATCAACCACTTCTTTAACATCTGTTGCAGGAAAGTGATCTGTATATGTGTAATTGTCAATGATCATTTTTGGTACAGCAGCGGAAAGTCCTGATATCCCGAAACCATCAAACTCTAAGTAAGCCATTTTCAGAAAAATTTAATAAATTAACAAGGCCATACCACCACGGGACCTATTATATGTACCCTGAAACTATTCATTTTTTTCCATTCTAATCTTTACCTCGTCCAATAGATCCTGCACCGTGATCAAATTCTTAAAATCTTCAGACTCGATCTCAACGCCGTATTCTTCGTCGAGCATTGCGATTAGAGACAACTGACTTAAAGAATCCCATTCATCGTACTCCCTAAATCTATCGGTTAACTCAATTTCTTTACTTTCGATTTCAATTGCATCCTGCAAATTGATACAGAATTCTGTTTCCATAATAAATACTTTTTTGAATATGATATAGACTATCTCAACAATCAGGATAATCCGCCAATAAGTTTATCACTTCCAAAACGCGAAGATCCTTATGTGG
>CAZGGG010000169.1:2113-2671 GCA_964525165.1 uncultured Saprospiraceae bacterium
TTATCAACATAATAAATATCTAATTCAAATTTCTCTTCCCATGTAATTAGGTTTCTGCCATTGACTTGTGCCCAGCCCGTAATTCCAGGCCTCACTTCATGACGTCTTGCTTGTGTTTTGTCATATCTTCCTAGATATTTAATTAGCAGTGGGCGCGGTCCAATCAAACTCATATCTCCTTTTAATATGTTAAATAATTGAGGCAATTCATCTAGGGATAGACTTCTAATAAAAGCACCTACTTTCGTTAAACGAACCTTATCTGGCAACAGGTTACCATCGATATCCTTTTGATCATTCATCGTTTTAAATTTGACCATTCGAAATTTTTTACCGTGCTTCCCTGCTCGCTCCTGAATAAAAAAAATTTTTCCTTTATTATTGAAGAGAAGTGCCAAAGAAAGAAGTAGGAATATTGGAGAAATAAAAACCAATCCCATGAATGCTAATAAGAAATCAAGAATGCGTTTAATATAATTTCTGTACAAATTAGTTAATTGAGATAGTGAGTATAAATATTTGCCATCGAACTTATTGTATTAGATAAAGTATATTTAT
>CAZGGG010000170.1:0-2568 GCA_964525165.1 uncultured Saprospiraceae bacterium
ACTAGCGATAACAGACTACCTTCCATCGAATTAATTGAGAAACGATTAAAGCTAAAGGCTAGACTTGAGCTATACAGGAGGAAATATGAAGAATTAGCTTCGTTCCAAGAAGACTTCAAAAACTTTTCTGATGAATGGGTTCAAATTCTCGCAGAGGAGAAGAAACTTCCAAAGTCCCTTTCTGCATTAGATTACAAAAAAATCGCTGAATTGGAATCTATTTTTAAAATGCTACTGAAAGAGTTTCACTACAGAAGTAAGACCATTGATAGTATCAATATTTCAAGAGACACTTTATTACCCGTTGTAGATAGATACTCTCTAAAATTCGATTCTTCTGCAAGTGATTTTACAAGAGCAATTTGGAGTTACACAATAGCGCTTAAAGAAACTTCAGAACAATTCGAATGTAATCACCCAGGATTATTCATACTTGATGAACCAGGGCAGCAAGAAGCAGGTGATAATGACCTTCAATTTCTTTTGAAACGATTGGGCCATTATGAAAAAACACAATCAATCGTTTTCTCTTCATTTCACCAATCCGAAGATACTTTCCAAGCCTGTACGACCGATGTGAAGTTCGAACTTATTGATTTAGGGAAAAAGAAATTCATAACTAAGTTGTGATAGTTACTCCCCTGTTGCCGCGCGCCTGCCCTGTTTTAGATTCTAAGATTGATAGAGTTCAGATTCTAAGAGGGTGACTGATTATTCATCATTCACAAATTGAAGATTGAACATTGAGCATTCTCCCACTTTACCACTACTCTGCATATGCTCAAAAGGAGGGTACAGTATAGCTTAAGAATCACCTAAAGTCAAAGCTAGAATTACTAGTCGGTAATGACTATCTTCTTACTTACTTGATTATTTAACCTTAGGAAGTAAATTCCTCTTCTAAGGTGAGATGTACTGAAATGTGCTATTCCCAAGTTAATTCCCTTTAGATCTACATTTAAATCCTTGCCCTTTGAATCAAATAGGGCAACATGATCAATCGAATTTGCCTCGATATAAATTCTATCGCCTCTCTTCACAGGATTTGGATAGATTAGAAGATGCTGGTTTTGCTCGGAAAATGAAAAGAGACCGGTTGCTCTTTGATTTATTTCATAGCATCCCATATCGGGATTGGTATTTGAAGGCAATGGTCTTGGATTTCCATCAATATCATCTACTACTCTTTGAGTCAAAATACCTGCTCCAGCGCATTTTGACGAATCCAACAAACTGTAATCACCTGCAGATACAAAATTTGAATTCACATTAATGTTTCCTATTCCGGAATAGCCTCCTCTAATATTTGAATAACTTACCTTAACGCTGTCGTTTCCATACATATAACTTGGGTGATGGATCTCGATTCCTATACCTGAATTATAAAAGATGGAGTTGGTTATCTCTAGTTTTCCTCCCTTAAAAAATAGTCCGGTGCCGTATGTCAAGGTGGAATCTGCCTTGAGGTTATTAGTAACTGTTAGATGATCAAAAATTGACACCATTGAAGTATCTCTAAGTTCGTAATATATACCAATTCCTCTTCCCCATCTTGAATCCACATTTCCCATAATATTTTCTGCGATCAACACATTTTTAAAATTGCATTTAGATTCGCTCAAATAAAGACCTACTCCGTTATAGCTAGATGATCTATTAGCGACATTTCCTAAAATTTTCACATTTCTTAAAACCAGGCTATCGGATATTGGGAAACTCCTCCCTCTTGAATGAATGCCAGTACCATGAGTCCAGGCACCAAATCTTGCATTATTATATGAAATCTCACAATTAGTCAGTATGGCATTAGAGTTGTCTAAAAATATTCCTGCTCCATAACTCCATATTGCGCTATCAATATAGTTTGAGTTGAATGTAGTTTAAGTTGAATGTAGTTTGAGTTGAATAAAGTTTGAATTGAATATAGGTTGAGTTGAATGTAGTTTAACTTGCTGTTTTCTACTTCAAACTCATCAATAAAGTAAATATAGTTTCCTGATTGATTCCGGCTGCAAATCACAAAAGAAGCTTGAATTTTGAGAGGTCTGAGTTACATTGGTGATTGCTTGGCAAATGGTTCTATTAGCATTCTCAATCAGGTTCACAGATTCAATACTAAATGGCTCAAAGACTCCATTGAAATTGGATTCTGCTTGGCAATTGACATCATCGGCAAGATTGTCAAAGAAATTATCCTATATGTTGATTTAAATTGCATTTTTAAAGAAACTATGAAAGATATACACCTGACTGAATGGAATATCATTCCAACATTGGTCAAGAGTTGGTGTGCTCTGGTCACAAGTATGTGGCCACTCTAGAGAGACCAATTGATATCCAGCATTGTCAGAGTCTGGTTGGATTAAAGCTCGGGGAAGTCTCTGGTAGGTCAGGTATTTCGGAATGTACAAGAAAGATGTTGATGACACAATCATGAGTGTTAGATCAAGAATTAGGATGAGTTTGTAGCTGATCCGATCACCGAGAAGACCTGGAAGCTGCCCCCCAAGACGCTCAATCCCAAGGTCGGGAGTCACATCACCAAGATCATGCGTGACTTGGAAGACG
>CAZGGG010000171.1:0-2560 GCA_964525165.1 uncultured Saprospiraceae bacterium
AACTCGATTTATTATTTGATTGGAGACTTTTTGTAAAAATTTATAAGGTAAATCGACCCAGTCTGCAGTCATCCCGTCGGTAGATTCTACAGCTCTTAAAGCTACAACTTTTTCATAAGTCCGTTCATCTCCCATCACTCCAACAGAATCTACTGGCAACAAAATGGCGCCTGCCTGCCACACTTTATCGTAAAGCTCCCATTCTCTTAGTCCATCGATAAATATGGCATCTACCTCTTGTAATATTCGCACTTTCTCTCTTGTAATATCTCCAAGAATTCTAATGGCCAATCCAGGTCCTGGAAATGGATGTCTTCCCAAGAGCTTCGCGTCTATATTCATCTCTGCACCGACTCGCCTTACTTCATCTTTAAAAAGCATTCTCAAAGGTTCCACTACTTTAAGCTTCATAAAATCTGGAAGTCCTCCAACATTATGATGTGATTTTATGGTGGCCGATGGACCATTAACTGAAATAGATTCTATGACATCCGGATAAATGGTACCTTGAGCCAAAAATGTAGCATCTTCTACTAGAGACGCCTCATCGTCAAACACCTCTATAAAGGCATTCCCAATAGCTTTTCGCTTTTGCTCTGGATCTGTAATGCCCTCAAGCGCATCCATAAAGCGATCGGTTGCATCCACGCCTTTCACGTTGAGTCCCATATGTTTGTATTGGTCGAGGACAGAGTCAAATTCGTTCTTTCTCAATAAACCATTATTGACGAAAATACAATGAAGATTTTTTCCAATGGCTTTATGAAGTAATGTGGCCGCCACTGTAGAATCTACTCCTCCACTGAGACCAAGAATGACTTTATCGGTTCCAACCTGTTCTTTCAGTTCTGAAACTGTCATATCTACAAATGCAGAAGGCGTCCAGGATTGGGGCACTTTAGCAATGTGAACTAAAAAGTTTTTCAGCAGTTGAGCACCATCTGTAGAATGATAGACTTCTGGGTGAAATTGAATCCCATACGTATCTTCACCTTCAATTTTATATGCTGCATTCAATACATCACTGGTACTGGCAATTCTTGTAAAATGCTCTGGAATGGATTTGATGCTATCGCTATGAGACATCCATACCTGAGATTGCTCGAGTATATTTTCAAAGAGCAATTCTCCATCTTTGATAAAAGATAAGTTAGCTCTCCCAAACTCTCTGGTATTGGAGCTTGCCACCTCGCCTCCGTAGTTATGAGCCATAAACTGTGCGCCAAAACAAACACCAAGCAGTGGCACATGACCCTTGATTTGGCTCAAATCTGGTTGTGGAGCATCGGCATTTCTACAGGAAAACGGACTTCCCGATAATATAACTGCCTTAAAAACAGATAAATCTTCTGGTAATTTATTATAGGGATGGATTTCACAGTAAATATTAAGTTCACGAACTCGCCTAGCAATAAGCTGAGTATACTGTGATCCAAAATCGAGAATAAGGACATTTTTTTGCATAGGCAAAAGTATAAATTTGCGATAAAACTGACTTCTGTTTAACTGCTCTTTTTTTACTTTTAAATAAAAATGCTAGATCAAATATTTAAAGACCTAAAAAACGAAGTCAAATTTGGATACCTAAAAAAGAAGCATGCCTTTAGATATCCCAGCTTAGCCAGTATTGAAGAGGGCAAGCCAGTACAAAGAACCGTTGTACTGAGAGATACCACCGACGATTTTGACTTGATTATGTACACCGACGATAGAAGTGATAAGATCCACCACTTTGAAGTGAATCCAAAAGCTAGCCTGTTGTTCTATAATCATAAAAAACTAATGCAGGTCAAGATAGAAGGAGTCATGAAATTGATCCGTTCCGGGAAGGCTTATGAGGACTATTGGAGTAGAGTCCAGGGCAAATCCCAAAAGGATTTTATCACTCAACATCCTCCAGGAACACCCATCGAAAATCCGGACCAAGTGGATTATAAAGAGAATGAGCATCATTTTTGTCTTCTTAAATTAGTTCCAGAATCCATAGAATACCTTCAACTTAAGCGACCTAATCATATTCGAGCTAGATTTGAAAAGTCTTCCAACTGGAAAGGTCAATTTTTAAATCCATAAAAAAAGCGGCCCAAGGGCCGCTTTTAATTTTGTTATTGAATCAAAATTATTCAACGTTAGCTCCAATGTTTCCTTGAGCAACAATGGTTGCCAAATCATCACCAGGACCTAAATGAACGTTGACGTAACCGTCTACTTCTAGAACATCTTCATAACCAAATGCTGTCTCATCATCTAAAGCAGCCACATTAGTCTGACTCATACCTGTATCCCCATTTACTGGTGTAAATGTGTAAAGGATTGGTCCACCTTCTTCTGCAGAATTTTGGTGAATGTGGGCTGGATGCTCTGCTCCAGGAATTGTGTTCATAATATCTAGTGTAGCTAAAGCTTCACCATTCACTCTTTCTTCAAAAGTGACATCACCGCTTATGCCTGCAACATCAGCTTCTCCTAGTGTATAGGTAACAGATTCACCTGTTAGTTCATTTTGACCTATATCGCCTTGAGCAACTATTGTAGCCAAATCATCTCCAGGACCTAAATG
>CAZGGG010000172.1:0-2553 GCA_964525165.1 uncultured Saprospiraceae bacterium
TACTATTCTCTGGACCATCATTTACCTCGAATTGGAAGGAGGTATTAGTTGAGCCATTTTGCAAATATTTGAGTCTACCGGCATCCAGATCTGCCTTTGAAACCGTACTAGAGGCACTTAACGCTTCCCCTCCATCAAATACATTATTACCATTTGAATCAACAAAAAGGGTTCCTGCAGCAGGAGCCGATTCAATCAGCAAATTATTCAAGGGATCTCCATCACCATCATTGTATCCAAAATCCGAGGTTGAAAAGGTATAGATTAGATTTTCAAATGGACCATTGGATGCAGTAAAGGAGGATGCAGTGGGAGCTGTGTTTGAGGAAACTGCAGCACTAAAAACAAATGAATCAAATATGGCATCAAAACCAAATGAGCTTCCTTCATCCGTCAAAACAACAGATGTAACATTATCAAAACTCGAATTCAAGTTTGTAGTTACACCAGTGCCAAACCTTAAAGGGCCAATAGTTTGGGAACCAGTTGAAGCTCCACCATTAAAACCCTCTATTTTTACCCCAGCATTGGTATCAAAAGCACCTTGGGCCCAAAAAGAGTCAAACTGAAATGCAGAATTATCTGATTTTGAAATTGTAATGGTTTGTCCCGCGGTAAACTCTGGAATAATCCCACCTGTGCCGCCTTCTCCATCATTAGCATCATAAGTAATATCTCCAGAGGAAGGGTTGGGGTTATTAGTGTTAAAAACGAACTTAAAACCATTAATTCCTGCAGCGAGGCTTGCTGTGACATCTTGACTACTGCTATACCCCTGATCATCAAATGTAACAGTCGTTTGCCCCTGTACTTGAAAAAACAAGAAAAAGGAGAAGAGTGTCAATCCCAAAAATCTTTGATTCAATATCATAGTCTTATTTTTTTCTAATGTCTGTGTAAACCTTCAGCCTTTGATAATCATCTTCAAAGAGCAGATCAGATTCATATTTGATATATTTATTCTATCTTACTTTCAATCACCTACCTGGTGGAATTCTAAATACACATGTAGGGATTTTTCCACCCGGATGGAGTGGCGTCCCTAATATCTTTTAAGATGGCTTCGTTGTAAAGTAGCCCCTTTCCTCTTTCTACTACCAATCTATCGATCGATGTATTCGAAGTCTTCACTTTCAAAATATCTATGTCAGGAATAGAAAAACCTGACTCTGGGTAAAAATTCCGTTCACCCCTGGGACCTTTCACTTTCTCGGTTTTTAATAATGATTTGACTTTATCAAAGTCTTTTTTCTTCAGATAAGAAAATAATTCTTTGAAAATTAAGCCTCCTTCATAGCCGAGAAGTGCGTACATGTTGGTATCCTGACCGGCGATCGCCCTGAACTTTTGCACAAAACGTCTATTCTCTCTACTCTCGTTTCTTGGGTCATAAGATGAAGCCGTATACATTTCAAGTCCTAAGTGGCGAACATCGCTCAGCCACTCATCGTAGACCATGTTTTCATTGACAATAAGGGGTATTTCTTTATTCAATCCAGCTTGATGCCAATCATTCAAGAATTGTAGACCGCTCGGCCCGCTAAATAAGGCATGTACCACACTTGGCTTTCCAGCTTTCATTTCATCTATGGCTGGTGCAGGAACAACTAGATGTGGGTTTGTCTTGGTAGAATCAATCACCTTAAGCAAAATATTCCCCCCTGCACCAAGAGAAACACCTTGATTAAAAGAAGAGTGTAGATGATAGCCCGCTTCATACATTGGCATGATCATTCCAATTGGCGACCCAAACTGTTTGGAAGCCCATCTACCCAAAGCAAATTCACATTGCCACATTTGATTTGATGAGAAAAATGCATTATCACCCAAATAGTCAAAATGCGGAATATTTTCACCCAAATCGAAGAAGAAACCCAACTTATTATAAGTCTCAAGCAGGGGTAAGATTTCCGGTAAGGATGCATAGCTGATCAATCCTGAGATCATATCTACTTTATCGATATGAATAAGTTTTTTAATACCTTCCGCGCACTTGGCTCCGGAGCCCGATTCCGTAAAATATGGAATGAATTGGATGTCGTTTTGTCGGAAAGGATCTCTATCAAACCCAAGAAAAAAACCGGTCAATAGATGTTCCGCATAGTAAGGATACAATGAGGAATATGGTTGTAGAAATCCGATCTTGATTGGTACACTCATTTTTCTATGTTGATAAAGATAAAATGGGTTTTAGGAATGCCTAAAACCCATTTAACCACTGATATTTCTAGCTTCTCGGTGGGAAAATACCCTGCATGCAGAAAATAAACTGAATCACACCGATAGGCTGAACTATGCTAAATGGCTGACTTCCTCCAGTATTTCCAGTTGTTCCAGTTCCTGAAATGGATCCTCCTGCAATAGGAACATTAGCAGCAGAAGTATTATCCGTGTATACCTGAGCGACACCTGCAGGTACAGGACCGCTAGCCGGAGTGACAGCTTTGGCAAAAAACTTTCCGCTAGGATCGTTGGAATTGCCATCAACATTTTTGCCCTCAATAGTGACTTGCAAAGCTGAAGCTTGAAAATTATGATTATGAACCGGCATTT
>CAZGGG010000173.1:0-2539 GCA_964525165.1 uncultured Saprospiraceae bacterium
AGCGTATGCTCCAGGGTGTGGGAAAAGGGGCCGTGCCCAATATCGTGTAGCAGAATAGCGATGCAAACGCCCTCGGCTTCTTCCGGCGTGATGTGCACATCTTTGGAGCGCAGAACCTCAATAGCCTGCTGCATCAGGTGCAAAGCGCCAAGGGCATGGTGAAACCGGGTGTGCAAGGCCCCCGGATAAACCAAGTGCGTAAGGCTCGTCTGCTTGATGCGCCTCAATCGCTGAAAGTAGGGGTGCTCTACCAGGTTGAAGATAATGCCGTAGGGAATCCCAACGAAGCCATAGACCGGGTCGTTGAGGATTTTTTTGTTCTTCATTTGAGGTCTTTCTGCTGTTTGTCAGGTGAAACGGCTGGTTTTGGATAAAGTTAAATCAATTCAGACGGTCAATCTCCTAAATATATTGACAATGCAAAATCACTCCTAGGTTAAGGCACCAAATATCCTGCTGCATGCAAGACGCTTGCTTAATTACACTGATTCTGAGAGTGCAGACATTCCCTCTCTGAATGAACAGGATATTCTAATTTTCGCCGCATTCTCAAATGAGCTAAAAATAATTGATCCTTCTAAGTCAAATATTTTCTGGAAAGATCTGATTCCAGCTACCTATTGACAAAATATTAACAAAATAGTTTTTTTTCGGGCTCATTTGTCAATAAAATACTTAGTCCCTCTTTTCTCTCCTTTTTTTGATACACACCCACTTTCTACTAATTGATTCATTTGATACCTTATTCTACGCAAAGGAATCTCTTTACCAATACGCAGGTGAATCTGACTGATAGCACTTTTCCCATATCGGGTTAAATCCTCAACAATTAAGGCCTCTAAGCGGTGAGACGGAATATTCTTCAAGCTAGTTTGCCCCTTAAATTCGTGCTTCTTAAGCACCGAGGGCTCTACATAGTAAGTAGTTCCTTTGGTCCTACCTTTTGATTTCAACAACTTCAAGTCCAGTAATCTGCCTAACCACGTGCGAATGGCTTCTTTTTCTTCCAAGCCAAGTATATTACCAAACTCTATGGCCGTAAGCGAAGTATTCTGAGCTATAAGCCCCAGGCTAATGAGCTCTTTAGATCGTAATTGATACTCTTGATTTACCTTTTCAATGAATTGAATGACATGCTTATTGACAATCCGTTTACGCACCGTTACTTTTACCCGGTCATACTCCTCGACAGGTTCTGGAAGGGGTTTTCCGCTGGAGAGCAGTAATTCGTATATCCGGTCATATCCTGACCCTTCTTTTTCCATAAGCTTTAGGTCATAAAAAACTTTTGAAAGATGTGGATTGCGTTGTACACTCTTATGCAGAATGTTCCTGGAAGTTACACCAAGAGGAAACAATCCCGGGTTGTGAATCTCTAAGCGATCGGGAAATAAATTGACAAATATATCGCCCTTAGTCGTGTACGGCCGATGAACTAATGCATTGGCCATCAACTCGCGAATTACAGATTCATCATAATTGGATATATTTTTTCGAAAGATACCATCTGCAATCTCTATGCTTTCCTTCCAATCAGGAACTTCTTCAAGCACAGACTGAATGAGTTCCTGCGGGTTTTTACTGTAGTCGTCCCAAACC
Source organism: uncultured Saprospiraceae bacterium (assembly GCA_964525165.1). GTDB lineage: Bacteria > Bacteroidota > Bacteroidia > Chitinophagales > Saprospiraceae > JAWLFI01. Next base: position 1,600 of record CAZGGG010000173.1, read on the forward strand.
AATTTATTAACCTTTTGCTCCTGCTCATCGTACTTGATGAACTGAACGGAAGGCGCATAAAGCAAACGAGCGCGATGTTCACGTTTTCCTATCCATAATATGCCAAGATTAGTGAGGTGCTGCCCGGATTTAAAAAGATAATGCTCCATGAGCTCCTCCGGAGATTTATCTTTAACGAAGTCACTTACTCGATTGGATGCATGAATACCTGATAAAAACTGAGAAAGTTTCTCCAGATCGTATGCTTTGCTGTTAACTTTCAAATGCGTTTGTACCTCCCATAAATAAGCTCCCTTATCTGCTAATAAGCGCGCTAGCTCATCCGGCAGGATTGGTTTACAATCATCATTTACACGCATATAGTACCTACCATTTGAGGTAGAAGCTATAGCAGTTATATTACGCTGCACCAATAACTCTAAATATTCCCCTCCATTTGCAGCTATTTTCACCTGAGGAATCACGCTAACATTAATTGTCCTTCCCTGAATCTGCTTTTGTAACCTTGCTGGTAGATTTTCGGGTATTTTTTGCCCCTCAGGAGGAAGATTATCCTTGTCTTCAATTCCAAAAATCAGAGAACCACCCTGCGCATTAGCAAAGCTTACACAATCCTTGGCCAACTCACCCCAATTTGGGTTGACCTTAGTTAACACACGTAATGACTTTTTATCCTGCAGGCTGTTTTCTTCCATCAGCTCTTAAATTTTTCAGACTTCGCTAAACCTTTAAAAAACCTAATATAAAACTTTAACCCTAAAGTGATTCGGTACTTCAATTGGCTTTCTTTCTTCCTCAATAATTTTACCTCATTCCGCAAACTTTCAACGTAGTCTGATATAATAAACCTACCGCCATACAACGTTTTCCTACAATATGCGCTTATTATACTGACGATTAAGTGGTTTGCCACAGCAAACCTACTCAATGTCAGCATTTA
>CAZGGG010000174.1:0-2532 GCA_964525165.1 uncultured Saprospiraceae bacterium
AGATCAGAGTTAGCATTTGATGTTGAAAATCTGAAGCATCGATGCAGAGACTGCCATGATAAACTTGACGCAAAGAAGAATGCAGGCAGAGAAGATATATATCAGAGGCAAAGAGAGTCCATACTTAGGTAAGGAGGATGAATTTCAGAAGGCCAGCAGCAGATACATAAAGCTTAGATATCCGCATGTTTTGGCGTTTCATGTACCTAATGGTGGCCATAGGCATGTTAAGGTGGCTGCTAAGTTGAAAGCCCAGGGAGTTCTTGCCGGTGTTCCGGACTGGCTCATATGTGAACCGCGACAGGGTTATCACGGATTAGCAATTGAACTAAAAGTGAAAGGAGGCCGAATGTCATTTGATCAGTCTGCGAGGTTGGTCGAGTTTCGAGAAAGAGGATGGAAGTGTATGCTCATCTATAACATGGATGAATTTATGAATGCCTTAGAAGAATATTTAGGATGAGTAAAGAACCAGTTACAATTGACCACCTAAACTACATCCTTAAAGGAATCATCCTTGGGGCTTTAGCTGTCTTCATTGGACTAGCATCTTACATAGTGTATCAATATCAAATCATCATAAATATGAATCAATGAATGTAATCACAATTGTAGGGAATGCCGGAAGAGAACCGGAATTAAAAGTATTCGACTCAGGAGCTCAGAAGATGAGTTTTTCAATAGCCACCGATGAAGGGTACTATGACAAGAAAAAAGGAGAATGGATCGATCAAGCCCAATGGCACAACATTGAGGTTTGGGGCAATCGAGCAGAATACCTTTCAAAGAAGATTGCAAAGGGAACTTGTGTGAGTGTTGTCGGATCTATGCGATCGGAAAAGTATGAGAACGATAAAGAGGAGACGAAGTATAAATGGTTTGTCAAGGCTCAAAGAGTTGATGTGTTGGCCAGAGGTGCGGACCTTTCAGAAAGTGACATGTCAGCAAATGACAATCCTGTTAATGATCAAGAAAATGTACCGTTTTGACAGAAGATCAGATAAAAGAATTGGGGTTTGAATTGAGTAAGGAGTTTCCTCACGATCAGTATCATACGAAAAGGTACACAAAAGGATCGCTTGAGGTTGAGTTCACTTATGAAGGCGAAAAGCTGGTCAGTTGCGAGTTGACGATTACTGAAATAATGTGTAAGCCGGTAACCTTTGAAGAAATAAAAGTTATTACTCCCATTTTAGGCGATTGGGAGTGGTGAGCTAACAAAATTATATCCGCCGTCTGGATGGCGTGATATGGGGAGTTAGCGATACCCATTCAAAATATAATCATATGATCCTATACTATTCTATAACCGTATTTATCACCCAGCTTCTATTCATAGGGTTTAGAACTTGGAACGTAAGGTGTATTGCCTCGGGCAATATGGTAGGTGCCTTGATAAGCGGAGCTGTTGTTCACATTGCGTGGCTTATTTCAATTGCAATAGGTGCCGTATCAATGAATCAAATTATCACTCACTTCAAATGGGAATATCTTCCAATTATCCTATGCTCATTAATCGGAGGACTTTTGGGCACCTATTTGGCATTAAAAAACAAATCATGACAAAGCAAGAATACTTCGAATTTGCAAGCCAATTCTTCCAAAGATGTATAGAATTGTCTGAGAAAAAAAACGCTGATTATACTGGATCAAACGATGATCCTTTTTCAAACTTCAAGGCTGTTGAGTCTCTAGGCATTAAAACAGAGCAGGGATTCCTTACTCGGATGATGGACAAAATGAAGCGAATTGGATCGTTCGTGGAGAATGGCGAATTGATGGTCAAGGATGAATCTGTTTTGGACACCCTTCAAGATTTAGCAAACTATTCATGCCTCATGGCCGGATATATTCTTAGTGAAAAAAGAAAGAAGGCAAAGTCAGGAATAGAACCATCACCATCCATTTAACTTGCCTTCATGATACCAATAATTGACGCTGGACACGGGTCCCGGAATGGACATTTGATTGTGACTCCCGGAAAGAGATCACCTTTTGATGAATACCCTTTAGTCGAGGGAGAGTTCAATAGAGCAATAGCAGCTCGAATCATCGAGAAGTGTGAACTGGAAGGCATTCCTTATCATACGTGTTACCACACATGGAAAGATTTAGATTTGCATCATAGGGTATTTGCATGCAATCAAATTTACGAAAAGAATCCAAACGTCTACCTATTAAGCATTCATGCTAATGCAGGAGGTGGCGTTGGAGTGGAAGTCTTCACTTCTCCCGGGGAAACCAAAAGTGATGAGATTGCCAATTTATTCAAGCCGGAATATGAGCGCGTTTTTGATGAAGTCAATCTACGTTCTGATTGGTCAGATGGAGATTGGGATAAAGAAGGAAAGTTCTTCATGCTGACTAGAACTCGCTGTCCGGCTGTCCTTACGGAAAATGGGTTTATGGATCACCTTGGTGATGTTCAAAGATTGCGAAGCACAACATACAGAGATGCTATCGCTCAAGTTCACTTCAATGTAATAAAAGCACTATGGCAAAAACGATAAAGGATAGGTCTTTAAAAGACTT
>CAZGGG010000175.1:0-2518 GCA_964525165.1 uncultured Saprospiraceae bacterium
ATTTGTCAAGCGGTTAACCCACGAACTTGAGCGTTTTTTCAAAATGCCGTTGGAATTTCTTGTGACTTTTACCGACGGTTCCGATTCACTCCTGCGTGTAATGAACGACAGCAACGGACAGCAGTATGAATTTAGATTTTTAAAAGAAATAGATGCAGTGGATTTTGATCCTGCAGGTAATATATTATTGAAAAAAGGTTCCCTGACAACCATTGAGCCGGGAAAGGAGAGCGGTTCACTGCCGGGGGAGTACCGTCTTCATCAGAACTATCCGAATCCCTTTAATCCTGCTACGAAAATTTCATTTGAACTTCCGTCAGCCGGGGAAATCAAGCTTGCCGTCTATAATGCCCTCGGCGAGCAGATAGCCGTACTGGCGGAAGGATTTTATAATGCAGGAATTCACTACGTTACATTCGATGCCGGGGGACTCCCAAGCGGTATCTATATTGTCGCACTTGATGCGAACAATAAGAGCCTCAGAAAAAAGATGACACTCCTAAAATAATCTCAAATGACCATAGGAACGGATAAATTGTTGATTGATAATAGGATACGAATAATGAGAAAGAACTAGTAGCGAATAAGAATAAAACTACACACACAAAACTACGGAAAATGGGGCTGAGAAAACAACTCAGCTTCATTTTCAATGTTCTTTGAAATGTTGTTAATCAATTTAGTTGGCAATAAATCGATATATTGTTGAGCGACTCTTTTAGATAATCTAGTTAATTGCGATATATCATCTAAGTCGGAGATGCCATGCTTCCAGAGAGTTTCCACTTTATGATAGTCCTTGATGTACCGATCGACAGCTTCTTTACTGTGATTGGTTTTCAGGGCAATATCGGGCGTAAGATAGCCGGCAAGATAGAGGGTGATAATTTCTCTTTTATGAGTAATAGCCCCGGAGAGATCGTGGATATTCCCTCTTGTTGGCAGTAGTTTCCCACTTTGTTGAATTTCCTTGACGTAGGAACAAACTACAGAATCGCAGACACCGAGCAGAGCAGCAAGATCAAGTTGAGTAAGTAAAGCGCCTTGATCAAAGGCTTGGTCAACAAAACGCTGCAGTCTTTTTTTTCTGAGCGTAGTAGCATCAAATCCTCGAGCGATATGGTTGATATCATCATCGGTAATGAAGGAAAGAACAATAGGCTTGAGTCTGGTCTTCGCAATAGATTTTCCTCTTTGCGGGAACTCATCAACCGGTACTGCCATCCAGACAAGTTCGCCGTATTGTGTAAATGAGATATCATTGCTGTTATTAGTAACCAGGAAGTATTCCTCAACAACGCTGAGAATATCTTTGATAATAGCTCTTGCGGTAACTTCCCCTTTATCGTAGCCGTAGTTATTTAAGAACCGGGAAAGCAGATGCTGTTCAAGGGATTTGTCTTTCAGTCTGCGATATTTTTTGTTTTGCGCTTGTGCTTTTGTTAAAGGTTTGCTCATATCATTTACCTCCATTGCCGGTAAGAAGTGAGGATTTTTTTTTAGCATTCTCATTAGGAATTTTCGGAGTAATTAAATCGCTAAGCCTTTGATTGTTTTGTTCGGAGTAGTATTTGTAAAGGTTAGCATATTCTCTGACGAGCCTATCTGATTTTTGAGCAATGAGTCTAATTTGGTTAAGTGAGAACTTCTGTTTAATCAAGGAAGCCACTTGAATAAAATCAGCAAGATATCGTTTAACGGAAAGTTCTGAGTGATTGGTTTTCGTTTCAATATCAGTAAACGTATAACCTTTGAAGTAGAGTTCGATAATAGCGGTTTTATGCGAGATTCCTGGCCCCATATCAAGTTTAGCTCCGCGCGTCATAATGAACTTGCCTTCTTTCTTAAGATGAGCAACGTCGCGTTTTACCGTAGCCGGAGAGGTTGTAAGGATCATGGCGATATCTTCATAAGAAAGCAGGGCATTTTGATCGTAAGCCTGGCGAGTAATTCTTTCTAATCGATGACGCCTTAGCCCTGCAAGCCCAAAGTCGGCAAGGACTTGATAATCGGAGTTAATATCGAGCAGCTTAAGCTTCAGGGTAACTTTAGCACAGAGGCGAATATGTTTACCGGCAGGTTCATCGGCAGAAACGGCTTCGTATGAGATCTCACCAGAGGAAAGCTTTATGTTGGAGTGCTCTGAGAAGTATTGAGATACTTGAGAGTAATAAGCTTCTGCAATTATAGGGGTAAGATTAAAATCATTTGCCAGCTTTTGAATAATAGCATTTTTTGCATTTTTTGATTCCAAACGTTTGATACCGTAGGAATCACGATTTTGTTGTTTAACCATAGAATTTTTCTCCTGTTTTTACAAATATAAGAATTTTCCTATGGTCATTTGACTTAAACTTTAAATAGATTCGGACGTGGTTAATTTCACCTTACTATGAAAAATCGTTTTTAGAGCAGTCCTTCTTTTTTACACCAAACGTCGAATCCCTCTTCGAGCTGCTCGAAAGATTCAATGGCGAATAGTTTGGGCTGAAGATGCCAGACCTCATATTCCTGTTCA
>CAZGGG010000176.1:0-2511 GCA_964525165.1 uncultured Saprospiraceae bacterium
TGAAGAAAGCATTGATCCCGTTTGATTCGGTATACCATTGTAAAGGTCCACTTGCATTTACGCCTAACCTAACCGTGCCGTTAAGACAAGCAGTATCATTCGTTACCTGTGGTGAAGCTAGTCTTTGAATATTTATTGCATTTGACTTGATCATGGTATCGCTTCCCAAAGAATTCGATACGATCAAACTCACGGTATAACTACCATCATTTTCATAAAAATGAGTAGGATTACGCTCAGATGATGTATTCCCATCGCCAAAATCCCATTGCCAGCTATTCACTCCTAATCTAGACTCATCCCTGAGATCAACTTGACCGGTGCATATGGTATCTTGAGGAGCATTAAATGCTGCAATTGGCAAGCTGATTGAAGATCTGCATTCCCATCTTGCTTTAAAACCACTTGAGGCTATCACATTATCCGAAAAGAAAACCAAGGTTAGTTTGTCTGAAGAACTGATAATAGAGTCTGGAGGTAAGTTATTACTACAATACTTTCCAATGATAGACGCATTGATGTCCCCATCGTAAACGAGCAAGTAGTCACTATTACAGAATGAATTATCTCCTGCCTGAATGTCAATATCTTCTATAAACAAGCTGATTAGATCAGCTCCTGTGGGTGCGATCTCAAAGGTATCTATACTGTTGAAGGGGTAATTACCATTTAAGCCCCCGGCGTCGAATAGCGTTCCTTTGCAGTCGTTTGAGAAATTATCTCTTCCCATAATGTAAGAACAGGGGAAAGTGGTATCTACTCTGATGTAATTGTTTCTTATGATGGTATCGGATCCGCATGTTCCCCCACTGGCAATTAAGCTTACCGTATAGGTGCCTGGGTTAAGATAAGCGTGAACCGGATTGGGTAGCGTACTTGATTGGCCATCACCAAAATCCCAATTGAAACTGATCACATTATTACCTGCTGATTCAAAATCTACCAAGGCAGGTGTATTGCAATAAGCGGTATCATATATGGCCACAAATTCTGCAGATACCCCTGGACGATATGCAGCACCTACTCCAACGGCATGCCAGGCGTTGGTTACGGATTCAACTTCTGGAGAGCACGCTCCATAAAGATCAATTGCCGATAGTATAGAGTAGAATCTTGCCTGATCGTAATCCGAGGTTCGACCAAGGTAAACCGTGTTATTTCTGAAAGCGATCTTAGCCGCCTTGTCTATTCCAATGCCACTAACTGAAAAAGTATCGGCAATGTCATTCACTCCCGATCCCCCGGTGGCCAAGAGATAAAACCAATAGTTCTGAACTCCACTATTGGTATGTACTCCGCAATAATCATTCGTATTCGCTGAAACACAATTTACCTGACTTACCCAATTTTGTCCCCCATAAGTATCCGGATCATTGTATTGGTTTGGATTAGACATACTTCTAATGGTAACCCCAATATCTTCCCCAATTTCCCAGTTCCAGTTGTTTGGTCTAGCATAATTTTCAACTGTCATCCCAAAAATATCGCTAAAGGATTCATTCAGCGCTCCGTATTCATAGGCATAGATCAGATCTGAGGTAAAATCGGTCAAGCCATGCGTGACTTCATGCCCACAGATATCTAAAGTGGTAAGTGGAGAGTATAGGCCACCGTCGCCATCGCCATAAGTCATTCGTTGTCCATCCCAAAAGGCATTAACGTAATTAGTTCCGTAATGCACATAGCTCTTTAGCGCAAAACCAACACCATCAATGCTGTTTCGATTATGCACGAGCAAGAAGTAATCATAGGTCATTTCTGTACCAAGGTGAGCGTCTGTAGCATAGCGATCCAAGGGATTTGCCGGAAAGCTGTTCCAGATATTATTGGAGTCGATGAAATCAGTGGAATTGGCGTAAACATTGGAATTGTTAAGATTGTAAGTTTCAATCCCATTACCCCTTCCCGACTCTCTTAATCGATAATATGCCCCTACGCTATCGGTAATGATTGTCACAGTATCACTGTAACCTGTCATGGCCGTTCCAGGGGTATCGCCAGTGTGCAAAAGGGATTCGAAATAAACCAATTCCCCATCTTTGGCACTGATGTAGACCTTGTATCTTCCCAAAGGCTCGTGGGCATAGATATTGAATGCATAACATAATTGGAGTCTTTTTTCAATGCTCAGATTCGCATTCAAAAGGCTCATCTCCGCTTTTGGAAAATAAGTAGCCTGGGGGTCTTCGGTTTCAAGCTTCAGATGTTGTTCTTCTTTTGGAAGCTGCCATTTGTATACATTGGCTCCTATCGACCTCAAGGCCGAATTCAAAGCTTCTTCTTCAGAAACAGCAATCGTAAGCTCAGCATTGGATCTCTGCACAAAATCTCCATTGAGCGATTTCACCTTATTGTTTTTAAGGTGGAGATTAAGCCAGGCCATCTCTATTTTGTAGCCATTATAATATTGATCATAGCGCTCATGATCAAAGCCCAATTCATCGCTGGATCGATTTCGCAAGCGAAATTCAAGTCCGTCAGATAACTTCATGCTCTCTTTGAAATAGCTAA
>CAZGGG010000177.1:0-2505 GCA_964525165.1 uncultured Saprospiraceae bacterium
AACGAAAACGAAGATTAAAACATAAACCGATATTCATTACTTCGGTAGTTACCGTCAACAAGTTTTCGTTTTAGTCAAAGTATTAGTTGGAAAAAAACCCGCCTTTAGCAAAATGGCCGGGACCCACACTGCGCATAGCGCGTAAAAATCATCTACTGTTTGAAGGTGTGAAATTTTTCACACCTGAGTTTAGATGATTTTAGCGATAAAGCAGCATGTGGGTAGACATTTTGGTATAGCGGGGAGCTTTTGCGCCCATCCCTTCCGGGTTCTTTCGCTTGAAGCCCTGTCGGACTTCAGTTTCGCTGAGCGCGAAACATCGCTCACTCATGGCGGAAAAAAAAGGGGCACAAAAAAGGTGCATTAAACCACTATAGGCCCGGTGATGGATATGGCCGCGCCACACCAAAGACATCAGTGACATATACCATTCATAGCCCCAATTCCCCCATTCTTCCCCTTATCCTTCACAGGGAATTCTGCACACCCAGCACGATTCACTAATCTGCATTTTTCTACCAAACATCGAAACACGGTGTCCAAAATCCGAAAATGAGCTTTTCAAGGCTCGGGTTTGCCTCATCTTTAGGGTGTTGAAAGCAACAAACCAAAAAACAAAACGCATAACCCAAACCACAAAAAACATGAAAACTTTCACTCAAAGTCTTTTAATTGCTCTTTTTACTTTCTCAGCAGTGGCCATCTTTGCACAAGACAATAACACTGCTTCCCACGCAGTAGAAGTTAATTTCCAGGATATCACCATTTTAGATATTGAAGCCGATGGTGGATCAAATATCATATTAGAAGCCGACATGGAAAATATGGAAGCGGGAGCAGCCATTGACAATCAAGCTTATGCTGAGAATAACGACATATGGATCAACTGGACCGTTTTCGCTCCTGAGCATAATGGTACCTACCAAGTGATGGTAAGAGCAGATCAAAACATGAATGATGGTTGGGGATTAGACTTGAGTGTTAATAGTGTCAATGCATCCTATGGCGGTGGACAAGGCCAAAGCGTAAGCTTAAGCAACACTGATCAACAAATCGTCAGCAACATTAATAATGTTGCATGGTCAGGTGATGGTATCAACCAGGGTGCGAATATCAAATACGAATTAATGTTGAGAGATGCAGCGGGAATCAGTAGTTCCGGAGATGACATCACCGTCACATACACCATCTCAGCACAATAAAGAAATAGTATCGAAAGATATAGAAGATGTTTTTTGGGTAGGGCCTGCAGGTATATGATTTATCTGCGGGCTCTTTTTGTATCTATTGAATTACTTTCTTCTTTTTGGTCCTGGTTTTTAGCATAGGGTACTTCAGGATTTGACAACCGCAAATCAGTAAACCTACCCATTCGGGTATTTTGTAAGCAGGACATAGCCGATAACTTGTAAAGCAAAATTTCTGTACAAAAGCAGAAAGCTATGCGAGTTCTATACCTGATTTTTCTGTCACTTTTAACATTTTCATTACTGTCCGGACAATCACAGAATATTTGGATTGGAGGTAATGGTAATTGGCACGTAAACGCAAATTGGAGCAGAGGCACTGTTCCAAATGCCGGGGATCAAGTGATTTTTCAAACTTCTGGGTCAGTTTGCACGATAAATAATATGCCTGCATCCTCCGGGGGTATTTTAATAGAAGCTGGTTGTGAGTTAATACTTTCAGGGAGTGCAGCAAGTTTAACAATTAGCAGTAACCCTTCAAATGATGGAATACAGGTGGATAACGGAGCTAGCTTAACACTATCTGCAAATACTTCTTTAACGATTATTCAAACAGGTGGCGCAGGAGTAGAGGGACAGGGAATTCTGAATTTTGGAGAAGTAATTAATGATGGTGTTATTCTCATAGGAGGGAGTATAGATGAGACAGGAATATGGAATCGTTCCGGAGCAACTTTTACTAATAATGGGACGATAGAGTTTGGTGATATTGATTTTCGGGGTATAGATAATCTGGGAGGGACTTTCATCAATAATGGGGTGTTAGAGGAGGTTGGATTACTTGGAAATAATTTTATTGCGACTGCAAATAATTCTACGTTTACCAATTCCCCCTGTGCACTCATTCAGTCTTACAAAGAAGCGATCAATGCCGGCGACATGATCAATGATGGATTGATTTTAGATATTTCAGGACGGGCACTTGATTTAGATGTTAACAATGGAGCAGTCATTAAAACTGGTGGCGGTGCCATCAATATCAATACAGATAATGGATATGTCGGTTTAAATTCTGACTATTGTATTTGGACCGGATGTGATAATCAAAGCGGCACCAACCCTGATAATTGGTTCAAATCTTCTGGAATTCCGGACGCAAATGACTTAATTATTATTCCGGAGTCACCGCAAGGTGTATTATTTCCTGTATTTGATGGTATTGACCTAGTCATTGGTTCTTCCGGAGAAATCGAGATTGAGCAAAATGCATCCCTCACCATAAACAATGCCCCAAATATTGGGCTACTTGTAGGTGGCA
>CAZGGG010000178.1:0-1545 GCA_964525165.1 uncultured Saprospiraceae bacterium
CCCAAAAGCCGCCACAAAAGTATCCTGAACTAAATCAAAAGCCAGTTCATTACTACCGGTGCGCTGCACTGCAAAAGCAGTTAGCTGGTCGGAGTAGTCATCGACCCATCTTTCAAAAGTTTCCAGGTCAATCAAAACAATTAACCGGCCACTTGGTCTATAATGGATTTTGATAGTTTCTTAGCGAGTTCCAATCGCTTTTGAGGTTCCAATGGATATTTTACAGAGACAGAAAACATATGGTTTTCTCCTAATGCAAAAGTCAATGTGGAAGATCCGTCATTCCAGATCCCAACGCTCCCCAAACCGGATACATAAGTATAGCTTTCATCAATTTCAGATCCAATACCACTAGTGTCATAGGTGGGTTTCACCCGCACATTAAGAGACTTTTCAGCAAAATCATCAATGGTTTCAGGACTAGGATTTCCATTATAGCGCAACTCAATCATTCCATTGGTGATAAAATGATAATAGTTACCACTTTGTCTGCCGGAAATAACTTCATTCGGCGCCCAGGTCACTCTGCAGCCTGCATTATTAATCCCATACTGGCTGATACCTAATTCATTCCTGCCTAAATCCTTAGCCTCAGGAAAATACGATTGTAAGATCTCAGTGTCAATCAGGTCGCACAATTCATTCTCACTTTGAACACTGTACGTTACCTCCTGGTAATCACTATTGTCGATCTCAATTTGCTCTACCGGATCTCCGTCACTGGGTCCACAACCTACGATCACTAAAGCCCACATTAAAAGAACTGCGAATGAGAAACTTCTGTTCATATGATAAATTTTATGCAAATAACGGATAAAATCCCCTATTCTTCAAAGAGGCCTTCCGGCAAATCCATCCGCAAGACTTGTTGGAAGGAGTCCACCTCTACAATAAGGTCTTCATGCAAAGGGATCAATAAGTCGCCTTCCAAAACGGCCATTTCTTGTTGGGGGTATTGCTCAATTTTATGAATCTTCCAACGCTTATTCGTTCGGATATCCACTATGGTATAAGCTCTCCATTCATGCAGCGCACTGCTGCCTTCCAGAATCATCCGAGCTAAGGCTTCATCGACATCTTGCTCTTCCAGCAGTACCGGCCGACCACTCAAGGGTCTGGCTTCTTCCGGTTGATGAATGCCTTCCAGATAAAGTACAAATTCACCCTTCTTCTCTGCACCGGACAAGAGATAAGGGACAGGGCTACCATCCTTCAAACGCACAAAGAGATAGCCTAGCTCTAAAATTCGGGCAAAGACCTCATCCATTCCTTTAAACTTCAGACCTCCCTCTACACCCCAACTCTGGCCTAGATAACCTACTTCTGTAAATTGAAATACTTTTGTCATTGGATCTCGATCAATTCCATACTTATTTGATATCCTCTATTGGCTTTCTCATCCCAGGATTCGTCCACACAGTTCTCCAAAAGTCCTCCTTTGTGTTCACACTGAGTATCTGCAATATAGAGTTCTCGAAAGACCAGACCCACCCCAAGGGCGTATATCTCTTCCATAGCGCGATATTCAATTAATAAATCCAGAGG
>CAZGGG010000178.1:1558-1994 GCA_964525165.1 uncultured Saprospiraceae bacterium
ATTCTTTTAACAAGATAGGTATCAAAACGCAAACCATTGCGTTCGTACCTATCCTCGCTAATTGCTGCCTCCACTATCCAGGGAGCTGAAAAAGGCTGAAAGGATTCTCCTTCCAGGGTAACCGTATAATCAGATGAAACACCTATGGTTTCCTCCCAACTATGTCCCGAAAACAAGGGTTGGTCCATTTTCTTTAAAATAGCTCCGGAATGAGTTTCCCAGATATCCCCTTGCTCTTCGGCGATCCCTATGCGTTCACTCAACACCCAATCTGAGGTGTCCGCAGCTTTCCGGTGAATAAGCCACCACCACTGCCCCGATTCGAATATTTGTGTGTATCTAAGAAAGGAGGAGCTCGTTCTCTGAACCCTTTGATTTCCCTGCAGATCGAAAAGAGTGCTATCTACCTGATAGACCAAAACCTGACTGTCTAAAG
>CAZGGG010000178.1:2067-2501 GCA_964525165.1 uncultured Saprospiraceae bacterium
ACAATGCACTTATGCAAAAGCTTATTCCATGAAATTTAAAATGCATCTCGCCGAATAATTCCACCACCAATGACGTCATCTCCCTCATAAAACACCGCCGACTGCCCCGGTGCAATACCTTTCACATTGGCAAAAAAGTTCACATCTACAATGCCATCGCGCAATGAAATTTCGGAAAGCGTCCCCGGGCTATTGTATCGAATTTGGGTAACCGCTTCTATGGTTTCAGTCAGCCCATTATACTTTTGCCAGTTGAGTTTGCCTACAGTCAGTCCATTTTTCAAGAGATCATCCACATCTCCCAGAACGACCGTATTGGTTTCAGGGATAATTTTCGTCACATATTTGGGTTCGCCAAACGTCATCCCCAAACCTCTTCTTTGGCCGATGGTATAGAAAGGGTAACCATCATGAGATCCGATGACATTTCCTTC
>CAZGGG010000179.1:0-1560 GCA_964525165.1 uncultured Saprospiraceae bacterium
CAGCTGTGGAAAGCTTCAAAATCACTATGGCAGGAAAAATAAGATCTGCAGAAGATACCCCATGGATGGAGTTCACAACCGAACAATACAATTTCATGGACAGAACATGGAGGCTTTTCTTCATGGAGGCAAAGATGAAAGGCCTGCCGGTGGCAGGATACCATGCCTTTAAAAACGGAACCGCATATATGGACATCCGGCTTTTATCCCTTATTAAGGTAGAGTACCACGATGGTGAACAGATGGACGTGGCCGAGACAGTTACCTTCTTCAATGATATGTGCATCTTGGCCCCCGCCACCCTGATCGACGAGCGCATCAGCTGGGAAGCGGTGGATGATACTACGGCCTATGCACGCTTTACGAACCAAGGCACCACCATCTCCGCTACCCTCTACTTCAATAAAGCGGGGCAGCTCATCAATTTCTCTTCCGAGGACCGCTACGATATCAATGCCATGGAAAAATACCGCTTTACTACTCCGCTACAGGATTACCAAGAGATCAATGGCTACCGGCTGGCTCGTTATGGAGAGGCAGTTTGGGATTATCCGGAGGGGGCGTTTGTATATGGTAAGTTTTGGATGGGGGAGGTGGTTTATGATTTGGAGTGAGGCTTTTGGGGGGAGGACTTAAGATATCGGAAACAAAATCAACGGTGTAAAGCCTACGCCTAACGGGGATAAATCTTTTGCGACGCTGGCGAGTGTGGACAGGAATTTGTAGGTTTGGGGTAGGGTGGATGTACCGACGGCAGTTTATCTATAAGATGAAGCGAAGGTTATGTTCTGCTGTTTATTCTATTTTTTTATGATCAGTTGCTCTCCCCAACTTGAAAAATCGGTGAATAAGCAAATCAATGTGCCTTCGAGATATGAACTCTTCGACTCATACAATTTTGAATGGTTAAGCCCATTTAAGAATAATATGGCCATTGCTATGTTGGGCGGTCAGTCCATAGTAATTAATCAATATGGTCATAAAGTTTTGGACTACCCATATGATGATGAGAGACTTTACTTTTTTGGCGAATATTTAATCGTTAACCATGGCAGCGGTAAAATGGGAAATGTAATTGATATGAAGGGAGAAGAAGTCTTTCAACAGGGCTATTCAAATTTAAGATGTGAATGTGATTGTGGCTATTTTACAGCAATAAAATCTGGTAAAGCCGGAATTTTGACATTTGAGGATCGAAAATTTCACCCATTTGATAATTCACCTATTTTTCTCCGTGTCACCTCTCAAGGTCACTTGTTAATAAAGAATGAAAAACTAAATACGACTGACCTTGTGTCCATAGAAGGAAAGGTCTTAGAAAGAATACCTTATAAAATTGTCAGGGAGCTTGATAATGGAAATTTCCTCGTCAAAAACGAAGGATATGCAATGCTCTTAGACTCTCAATCCAAAAAAAACGTAAGTTTAAATTATGATGACTTGAAGGTCACCGGAATAAAAGGTCATATTATTGCCATCCGAGATAAAAAGTACGGGATAATCAATTCGAATGGGTTGGAACTTCTTCCCCCTAAGCATGATCATATCCGTGACATAAAT
>CAZGGG010000179.1:1708-2431 GCA_964525165.1 uncultured Saprospiraceae bacterium
GATTCCAGCTCTTTAGTGTACAATGTAGATAATCAGTTGATTAAAAGATTTCATTATAAAATAACTTACAACGTAGCGCCCCTAGATCATTTTATCTATAAAATGGGAGGTAGAACTGGATTCCTCAATCAAGATTTATCCATTAAAACTACGTCAGGAACCAATAAGCCCGCCCTTGGTTTAGAGGTTATTGATATTAAAGAAAACAAGGCCGTCATACTTCCAGATGGAAGTATGTTGAATAATAGCGTTTACAGTTCGGTGAAGAGTCTTGAAATGAATAATAAACTTGTTTTGGGAAATGATAAAACTAAGAAGGTAGGGCTATTTTCGAGAAGTGGTGAAGCGATTTTACCCATGGAATACGACCGCATAGAGCATCTTTATCGAAACTATCTTATCGTAACGAAGGGCTGGGAAAAAGGTATAGCAAAGCAAAATGGTGAAATCATATTAGGGCCGCAGTTCAAAGACATTAGTTATCATTCAGGGATATATATTGTGACGAAGAGTAATAATGAGTCGTTTGTTTTAGATGGATCTTTTAATCCTTTTGGATTGAGTGATTGTAATCATGTTGAAACTGTCTTTTTTCCTAAAAATCTAGTGATTTTGGGCAATAAAGATAAGCAAGTGCTGTATGACGTAAACACAAAGTCAATCATAGAAGAGGGTGAAAAAATAGAACAGATTTCATTTCCTAATTATTTCCAGATAAGCAAG
>CAZGGG010000180.1:0-2362 GCA_964525165.1 uncultured Saprospiraceae bacterium
CACACAACCATTGGAATCTGTGCGAATGAGCCAGGGGTTCTGACGATTTGGGATGGCCGGAGTATGAATCACTTCACCACAGGCCATAAATCCGCCATCACTTAATTGTACCACATCATGCAAACGATTCTCATTAAATGGTTTTGATACATCAAGCTCATAATCATGAACAAAAATACTGTCTCCGTTGGCTTTGGTTTTTACCATAATGCCAACCGTTTTATCTTGAGTTTCCAATCGCCTTCCAACCGCTATCAATGAGCTATCTTCCAACTGTTTCACCATGTAGAATCCATGGTTATTCTTAATTGGGCCATACTCTTTTCTCCAAATTAATTGTCCACTACGATTCACTTTAAAAAGCGCAGCTCTTCCCAAAGAAAACCCTGGAGGTATAAGATAGGTATAACTCCCAGCACACACATAATTGCTATCATAGGTTTGAATGCAATAGTTATAGGGGTCATCTTCTGGAGTATCATAGCGAAAACGCCATTGTTGATTGCCTGCAGAATCGGTTTTAATGATAATGGGATCGTAATTGCGGGTATTGGGGTTGTTTGGATTCTCCTGTTCCTGCCCTCCCAATAGAAAACCGCCATCATAGGTTTCTTGCACAGAGTATAAAAACTCCTGCGTACCTATAGATGTGCTGTAAATCCGCTCCCAGAGCTTATTGCCTAAAGAGTCGGTTTTGATTAGCCAACCATCATTTCTTTGATTGGAAATTGTATGAGACCCAACTCCAACAATATCTCCGTTTCTAGTGGTAGTAGCTTGATATAGTACCGTGCTATTAATGGCAGGATTGCCATATTGTCTAACCCATAAAGTATCTCCAATCTCATTCAAAGCAATTAAAGCACCTCTAATCACATTTCCAATTCTGGTATTTCCCCCCAAAATAAAGTTAGAGTAACCAAGTTTATCCATTGAGTTTGAACTACCCGGATAGATAAATGAATTACTATCTATAAATGATTGCTGCCTTAGAGTAGCCCCTCCAGGCGATATCAATAATGAACTAAAACCAAGTCCATTCATACCAAGGTCAACGTTCAGCGGTAAGATCATGACAGTATCACCTTTCAATCTCTCTATCGTTAAACTTGCAAATGCACCAGTAGGTTGGGTTAATTCAATGTTGAAGCCTTGAGAATGGCTCCAAAAAGGATGAAAGATCAAAAGCAGTAAGCAAATGTTAATATGTATTCTTAAAGATTTCAAGGCTTGATGTTGCGAGCTGACTTTCACTAAAGTTTATAGAATAGAAATTAAACACCTTATAAAATTAGAGAAAACTAAAGGTGCCCCTCTTAAAATCTTAGAATCTTAAAATCTGACAATCTATCTCCGCATAACTTTCTCCTGCAACCATTCCCCACTGGCCAACTGAATTCTCAAGAGATAAATGCCCTTTGCCTCCGGCAATGCCCATTGAGATGCTTTGGGATCATATTGCCGCAGCATTCGGCCTTGCAAATCGAAGAGCTGTAGTTGCAATAGGGTTTCATCCAGGCCTTTGATCTGGAATTGACCGTTGGAGGGGTTGGGGTACACACTTATGAGTGACTTATTGGCATTCTGCTCAAAGATACCTACCGGACAATCCAAGCTGTCGCCCACAATCAACCAGCCGCGATCGATCAGACTTTGGCGGGCAGAATCTGCTTCGCAAAAGATCAGATCTTCTGCGCCCAACTCCACCCCTAACCTTACATTTTGTGCTGCCCAGGAAATCAAAGTGCTATCGTAATTCACCACTGAAAGTCCGCTGCGATTGAGCATCTGAAACATATTCTCTACCTGCTCTATATTCCAGCTAGATAGATCCTGATCAAAAGCTACCGCATCTATGAACATCCGGTCCATAAACTCCGCATTGCGCATATCCCAATTGCTCAAATCCTGATTAAAGCTCAGGGCTTGCTGAAACATAAATCTGAAGTCGTCTGCCTGAGCTACCTGCCAGCTGCCGATATCCTGATTGAAGGCGGTGGCTTCTTGAAACATATGGGCAAAGTTTCTCACGGAATCTACCTGCCAATTGCCAATATCTTGATTGAAGCTGGTGGCTCGGTTGAACATGTATGACATGTCGCGCACCTGGCCTACATCCCAATTGCCAATATCTCGATTGAAGCTGCTTGCGCCCACAAACATCAAGCGCATGTCTTCCACCTGAGATACGTCCCACTGATCTATATCCCCATTGAAAGTGGGAGTTTGGAACATGCGACTCATATCTTTCACATTAGATACGTCCCAACTATCAAGATCGTAGCTAAACTGGGTTCCGGAGAACATTCCACTCATATCCACTGCTCTAGACACATCCCATGCGTTAACATTCTGATTAAAA
>CAZGGG010000181.1:0-2361 GCA_964525165.1 uncultured Saprospiraceae bacterium
CGCCGTCGAATACAATTCGTGAATTACGGACTCCATGCTTTGCTTTAAAGCTGTTAATAGCCTTGAGCAGCTCCTCTGCGTCCATTTTGTCGATTACCAATATATCGATCAGCTTTAAGCCGTCCCAGGCTCCGAGCACTGCCCTATCCGAACCTTCTAAGGCGATATCTGCGCTGATGTACATGTTTTCAAAATCTTCTATTTGATTCGTCCATAGATCAAGAATGGCGTCATACTCAATTAATGCATTTGGGTCATCATCATAATCCCAGTCGCCATAAAGAAGTCTTTGTTTGTCATTGTTACTCAATGTCCTTTCAAGCATTTCTAAATATCCATCATCAAGCATTTTATTGTCTTTTGGCAACGCCTGAATAAACTTTATGTGTTTAGGGAGCTCGTTCTTTTTGAACGGATTGTAAACCTTATGCTTTAGATAGTTCCTTGCTGGATTACAAGTTTGAAGAATCTTTCCTTTTAATCGGTATTCGTCATTTTTCCACCTACCTATAGAAATCTTTAAATTTTGATATGACTTTTCCTCAAACTCTCCGGCTTCCTCTATCCATCCTCTTGTCATCTGCATAGAACCAAATCGATAGTATTCAGGATCAGAGGGGATGTACTTTGCATCTATCAAATACACCCTAGATCCATTATACAGTTGAAAGTAGTTATCCTGTCCATTGTAGTTATAATATCCATCTGATACACCCCAAACATCAAAGACTTCATGTATAGAAGGGATAGTGTACTTCCTTATGTCATTAAGCTTTTTCCTTGCAATGAAATAATGAGTGCCTGGATAAATAAAAGCGTCTCCAAATATTAGACTTACACCCAAGAATGATTTTCCCGACCCTTTACTTCCCCCATAGACAATATCATCTGTTTCATGGTCCACCCAATATTGAGCACACAACTTCTGCTTATCGTTACCATGTGTATCAAATTGAAGCTTCATTTTATTTCCATGCCGGTGATCTGCTCTAGTTTAATTGGACCACCATTCTCACCACTCAACTCTTTCTTGTCCCTCAACCCCAAGTCTCTTGCAATAATACTTGAATTAAACGCTCCAACTGACGCACCCTCAAACTTTTGTGTGTAAATAATATTCTCTACACGCGTAATGATTGGGATAAAATCTTGCCTTTCTCTATACAAGTCCCAAGTTTTCCTATCAATATCCAAAAACAAATAAAGCCCAGTTAATGTATATGGTGCCTGAGTTGGAATTTTTACCTCAATAGCATCCTTACCTCGAAAATCTGTTTGCTCCCATACTCTTTTATCGGTGGCCTCGAAATATTCCTTACAAGACTCCCATAGTATTTCCGGTGAAGAAAATATCTTATCCCTTCCATGTTTGGCTCTTAGTTTCCAGAACTGATTTCCTTTTGGTGCTCCCATAATTTTTTAATTATCAATAATCTCACAATACCCAAGTATTTGATTGATTTCAGTTAGAGGATTAACTTATAAAATCTCAGTACATGGTGTGTTTAGTTGCATAACGGCTTTAGACCTATACTTTACTATTGCAGTTATCATACTCCCTCCTTGCTGTTTGAATAATGGATGCTACCTCATACTTCTCCTCTCTTTCTAGTGTCCTGATTAATTCGCTAAACAAATCTTTTACATTTGAATTTTTTCCAAACTTGATATATTCATTTTCATTTAAGCCTTGTTTTAGTTCTTTGTTTGAAATATATCCGTTCAACCAAGGCTTTACTCTCATTTTCCACATGGCACTGCTGAGGATATAATCTTCGCGAAGGCTTGCGTTGCCATAAGTATCAATAACAACATCCCTAACACCTTCTATTGATTCTAATAACTCAAGTGTTGCACATTCAATCGCTCCGGGCAAATAATGCGTATAAGTAATTATAACAATCATCCTAAAATCACCCTCCATTTTAGGAGGTAATTCTAGTTTATCGCTGCGCTTATTAAATAACTCAAAAAAATTAAACATATCTATCTAATTAACAACATCTTTTGGCTCCTCGGTTTCAATTTCAGCCTTTTTCTTCTCTTCTTTTTTGGCCCTTGCTTCGAACATTAACGCCTCAATGCATAATCGATTAATAAATGATCTCTCGGCAAAAGATAAATCGCTTTCCTTGTTTTGGATTAATGTGAACTCAGCCAATATCTGATCAAGAGACATACCTACTATCACTTTAGCAAACCTCTTTACTCGCATTTTATTATCAGAATTTGCTTTCTTTATTTGATCAATTTTTGACTGCAAGTATTCTTCTTTTGTCATTCCTCCTCCATTTTTGATAATTCTGAATTATGCTTCTCTAGTAACCTGTCTAATCTTTCCAAGCTTGGAACTCGTTTGTG
>CAZGGG010000182.1:0-2358 GCA_964525165.1 uncultured Saprospiraceae bacterium
TGGATGGTTATGGGCTACGATCATTGAAGAAGCATTCGCTTTCAAAGCTGTAGCAAAGACCACTTTGGCATCCACTACCGTCCCCGATGTTCCACCGCTGCTGATGGTACAGATTCCCAAGACCCGATTAGCCCGACTGAGCAGCAATGGGTAAAGCCATCCCCTATGCACACACACAATGGGCAGGCCTGAGTTCCTATGTCCTCCATGGGGGGATGGAAATCGAGAACAACCTCCACGAGTTTGACTGGCTCGAAGGTGTCTTTGAAAGAATTCAAAGATTGAACCACAAAGACCTCAACCAGCTGCTTCACTCAAACTATCAAGAAAACCGGCTAAATAAAAATTCCTTCTTTTCAATATGAGTTCCTCGGAGGGATACTCATAAACAAAGACTTATAGATCCCAATTTACTTTTTTGAGACGAAGACCAATCTGTTTGAGAGTTTCAACCAATTCACTATCTAATGGAAATTCACCTAGAACTAGATCTTTGAAACTTCCGTTATACGTGCTACTCAATTGTTGCCAAGTTTTCTCTGAATTGTCAAATATCAGTGCAGTGGAAGGGTGTTCAGAGATCCATTTATTATTATTCTTGTAACCGACCATATCATCATTACCAACCTTAGTCAGCATGCTGTCAAAATCACCACTTAAAAAGAATTGCTCTATTTCTTTATCTTTAATCATTTGATGAATATCATATACATGACGTATTTTATTCCTCAGGTCTTCGATTGGATATTCTGTCCTCGAAAACCTTATCAAGCTCATGATCTTTTCACAAAAAGTCCTGAACTTGCTAAATACCTTTACTGGAAAAGGGGCTAGATTGTATTGGTAAATTAATTCTTCGGGCCCAATGGACTTCATCATTTCATATACATAGGAATTGACTTGCATGATAGAATAAGGTTCAAAATTCCCCAACCATGTTGCTTCGACTACGACATACTCTCTTATCTGTCCAAAATCTCCTGTGAATAACTTATTATATTGATGAACAGTCTTCCGGATATTACCTACCTTATTTGTCAATCCATTAACCTCTACTTCTGGAATTACATTTTCCACAACCTTACTAATTGTCCGGATTTTTTTCTTTAGTCGGTTATCATTTTCTCCTTCGTTTCGGAGTACAACCATGTCAATATCCTCCGAAAACCGGTCTATCAATTTGAAACATTTTGAAAGAGCTGTACCTCCCTTAAAAACTGACTGATTGGCTATATCTGAATGGAATATTTCATACAAAGCAAGGGTTACCCAATAATCCTTCTCAACATAAATATCTCTCATTTTGAAATACTCTGCTGTGGCGAGAATTGCGTCCTGGAAGAGTTCTTTATTGTTGTGTAAATTCATTTCAGTTAATATTCCACCCTGGCGCAGTTGGCAATAGTTCTTTTTTAATTCCTAGGCTATAGGTAGTAAGTGGGTTCAGCTTAGCTCTCAAACCTTCATACACAATCTCTTCCTTTAATAATTCCAATAAGGAACCCAATAACGCAATTGCTCTTGGAGGATACTTCATTGCATATCCAATCATTTTAAGCAATTCATTTTCAGAAAGCTCATTGATCTTGCTCTTAAATAATACAATGGCTGATTTCTTGTCTAAATCAGGAATGGTTTTGAAATCTTTTATTGCGTCTAAAATTTCCAACAAATGGTAATTTTCATTTGTGATATCCACATAGCTTTTTACAGCTTTAACCTGTATTTCCCCAATTTTAGTAGTTATCCGTTTTTCTTTGCTCGCTACCTTGATGTTTTTGGGTACCTGTGTGGTTAATCCCATACGGTTGTATAAAGAGGCTCCCGTTATGTATGCGATACGTTTCCCATCTTCAAAAAGATATGGTTTAAGCAGTTCCTCTTCTCTTGGTCTCAGCTCACCAAATACAGAATCTTTGGGTTTATAGAATACTCCCGTTGACACTCTTTTAATAAGTCCCTTTTTGATGAACCTCTCAATAGCTTTTGCAGCCGCCGAATATTCAGACTGATTAATACCTAACTGCTTATATTTAAAGGTTGTGCCTTTTGGTATCCTGTTTACTTCGCGTTCTATTTTTTCTGTTACCTTCAATGATTGACAAGTTTCTGCTTTATGGAAACAAAGTTAAGAAAGACGAATCATTTGTCAAGTATTTTGATCAAAATACTTGACATTTTTAGATTTATTCATACAAAGTCGGGAAGGAATTTCTAGAAAAATTTTTTACACAATTGATAAAAGGATTTAAAGCTTTCCAAACGAAAGTATATTTTGGCAAAAGGTCAAAAAACTAAGAACACAAATCAAAATCAGCGTAACAAATCTTAAAGTCACCACTTTGTATTCTAACCCCA
>CAZGGG010000183.1:0-2345 GCA_964525165.1 uncultured Saprospiraceae bacterium
TGGGAGATCCGGAAGTGTCAACTACGATGGAAGTATACCCCAATCCGGCCCGATCCCAAATCACCATACAAATGGATAAACCGCATCCGGCGGGGAGTGCTATTCGATTATTTAATAGCAATGGGCAACCGGTACGCTATCTTGAGGATATTCGTTCTTCCCAACTTCAAATGAATGTGGGGGCGCTGTCGAGAGGGGTGTACTATTTACAGGTGACGAATCCAAACGGAATGATTGTAAAAAAGGTGTTACTCCAGTAATACCGGGGTGCTTTTTAAGAAGTGTTGAGGGTTTGTGGAGTTTAGTATTACAATCTCATGGACTTTAGAATAGTGTCATTACCCGTTACTTCACTGCTACTGTGAAGAGTTGCAGGCCAATTTAATATTACCAGACCAAAGGAACAATCACCCGCCTTCGCGCCAGGGATAGTAGGGGCGCGATCCGCGAAAAGCGGTGAAGCGGTCCCCCCAACTTGTTAGTAATGGCGCTAACTTAAGTGGAGTTATTTGTATTTACAGTAATTTCCCAGCTTAGTTCGCCGTTTATACTTCCTATTTGGCTTTCGTTTTTGGAGTATCTGTTTTTTTATTAATTGGTTTAGTTCTTCTACGACCCGTTGACCATCTACTATATACTCTGCCTTTTTTATCGATAAGAATATCCTTATTAAACGTATAGAATTTATAAATGAAGTCTTCTTTGGGGGAAAAAGGCAAGTCTTTTATACTCGCCATGATGATTTTTCTTATCAGGTTGTAAGTGGCCAGTGAGACCGTGAGCTCCTTGAGGGCCATTTCCGGAGTTTTGGATCGAAGTATATTAACATCCATTATTGTCTTGATTTCTCTTATTCCGATTTCAATGTCCCATCTGGTTAGGTATAAAGTTTGGATTTCATCTTTGCTTATTTTTTTATCTAATACTGTAGTGTTCAATATGTATTCTTTTCCTTCAGGACTCTTACATGTGATTCTTCTAAGTAGAAAGGTGCCTGGATCTTCATTGTTTTTTAGCCACTTAGACCTCTTTTTTGGGGTCTTTATCCTAATAATTTCATCTCCCGGAGCCACTGTCTCGACCACCTCATAATTCCTTCTTCTTTTGGCTGGCATCACAAGCTCGATTCCTTTTCGATGACATTTTGAAATGATTTCGAAACAATTATAAAGATCATCTACCAACATTATAGATTTTGGTGGAACTTCATCAATCATTTCATAAAACAGCTCTAGCTCACTGGTATGCCTATTGGCTAATTTGAAACTATGGATTTGTCCTGTTCCTCTTTTTATGATCACTTCTAATAGGCCTTGTGGATAGCCTTTACTTTCCACTCCCTTATGCTTCACCTTATAATCTTTTCTAATGCTCTTGGTATCCTGCATCTGTACATAGGTCCCATCTCCAATTAGCACTTCATAACCATGCCAGTGTGTATAAGTGTTCTTTACATCTTGGACTCGGCTAGCATTAAACAGGTCCTGCGTCCTTTCAACTGATAGTCTACTCCGCGCTTTGCTGTAGGCTGCCGTATTTAGTGAAATATCCTTTTCCAAACTCTTGGGCAATTGAACATTGTATTTCTTTGGCCTGCCTGGCTTTTTTCCTGACTTTGCATCTAACTCCCTTTGTTTTTGAGCCTCTTTCTCCAATTCCTCTAAAGCTTGCTGCTTATGTTGTTGATGAATTGTATAATACAGATCCACTGAATTTTTAAGACTTTTGTCTTGCTGTGTTGCTGTTAACACCATTGTCATTAAAGTGGTACCTTCCGTAAAGACTCTAGAACGAGCATTTGAATCTCCGTCTTGCTTTTCCAGGACGGAGGACGGAAACTCATTTTCCAGCAGCCCGAGTATATTACCTGCCTTACACTCCTGAATCTTACTGCTGATTGCTAAGGATCTGTTTAATTTCATTTCTTTGAGTTTTGTTGACTCAAAGATAACCTTTTTTTGTTAAGTTAGCACCATTACTCCGTTGGAGGGGTGGCCGCCGCAAGGCGGTCGGGGTGGTTATTCCCCTCCCTCTGAGAAACATCCGCCACAAAGCGCCCAGTCAGTCCATTCCCATCCGTCCTTTTAATCCTTCCGGACCGCCTTTACCAACCGATCCACTTTTTCCAGATTGTTGATGGCGTAGATGTCCCAGAAGAGATCCGTCAGTCGCAAGGTATTCAGCACGAAGGTTTCTCCGAAGTATTTCAGATCTCCCAGGCCCCTCCGGGGCACATAGACAATATCGTTCCCCTGGATATCCAGCTGTGATAGTCCGAACGGGGCCCGCTTTTCCAGATGGGAGATATCCGCAATCTTGTAGAAGTAACCATCCTGGGCGACCCG
>CAZGGG010000184.1:0-2336 GCA_964525165.1 uncultured Saprospiraceae bacterium
AACGCTATTTTGGCTTCCTGCATTAGGCAAATCTCCCTGATAATTTACATAATCAAAATTGAAGTTCATGGTGCCTAAGGTAGTGTTTGGATTGGCTAATTGTTTCGCTATTTCTGATGCGCTTTGCTCGGTTTCCTCAGTTTCCTCTTGTGCAAATGCCGACAAAGATGCCAATGAGAAGATGACGGCGAGAATTAATTTTGTATAGTTGATTTCCATAGGTAAGTATTTAATAATTCTTAATAATATGATTCACTTAAAACCTGTAGCCAAACACAAAAGTCAAAGACCTTCTTTGACCCCAGCCACTTTGTACTGCCAGTTCGAGGTGATTAGAGATAGGCACGTAAAGACCAGCAATAAAATTCCATCTGATTGGCTTAAAATTCACCTCGTAATTCAATCTGTTGTCATTCGGTAAACCGATAAATCCTTTGGTATTGGTAGTGTAATATTGGCCCTGTGCACCAAGCATGATATTCATCCCAAAATTTGTCATATAACCTAATGATGGGGCTAGTACATGCGCAAGTTTCGTAGTATTTACCTCAGGGATACTGGAAGCTACAAACTGATAACTCAATGAGAGATTAATATTGTCCACCCCTCCGGCAAGTGTAACTCCCGCTCCGTACGTCAAGGCTGTCAATTCGGATTGAATTGGAAGGTAGTCTGGGATGTCATCAGGTTCAAGACCTATAATCCAACCAAGTTTTGATAGTGCATCTTTCAACTCATCGCTGAGGAAAAGGGAACCATCAATTGTGTTTTTACCTTGACCAAATACTCCCATTACATTAAGAAATGGAAGCAACCAAACATCCCCTTTAATCATTGTGACTCTGGTAAATTGATCAACTGTAGACCCCTCTAGTTCAAAAAGATTAACCAAGGAAACCAAATCGGATTCATTAGAGCCCACTTGTAGATCTGTAAATTGAAGTTGTTGCGCTTGTTGATGGCTGAAAATGTTAATTCCAATGGGTCTGGGAAGACTATAACCTAACTTTCTTGCTCCTTTACCATAAATGGGAAGGCCCCAACCAAGACTACCAGTTAATATTTTAGCGCTCGGATCAAGAGTAAAGGGTTTAGTTTTTTCTGGCCATGAGAGTGCGATCCCATCTTCATCTTTATAATCTACAGTAGCACCTTTGATAATAACTTCTACTGGATTTTTCTTTTCTAAGTAACTATAGTTCTGAATAGTAGATTCTACAATATATCCCCCATGGCTTTTTGAGCGGGAATAGTACGTAGTGGAGCTTACTTTCCCTGCTTCGATCTTATGCCCATTAAATTTTACAGGCGCTTCATTAATCAATTCAACTTTATCCAATTTACCATCGACGATATAAATTTTACCGAGTAACTTTTTCGCATACATCAACTCGGGTTCCAGCATGCTTTTATTGTACTTGTATGAAATAATTATAGTATTCCCTTCATTGCTGATCACTTTTAAAGATTTTTCATCATAAAGGTTGTCTTTGGACAAACGACTGAAGGAGTGCATTTCCTGCATAGTTTTTAAAAGCAATTTTTGCTTTAAAATACCTTCAGAATCATCATCAAAGGCCAATTGAATATCTATACCCTCTTTGAATGTGGGGTCATAGATGAGATAGAAATTTGATTTTTCAGTTTTACCATCCAAAGTTCTGGATACCTCCATTTTCTGGGTGAAAGCTCCTTTTTGTAGAGTTGTGCTGAGTGCCGCATCTAAGGCTTTGGGAGAAATTCCATACTCGGTCAGCAAGTTGCTGTTGATAATTTTTATCGAGTTTTGAGCTTGAGTAGCAAATGCAAGAAAGCTTAAACAAATGATAGCCAACAATCGAAATAAAGTATTTTTCATACAAGTGGATTTTGACAGCACTAAATTCTATTTGAGGAAAATCCTCATAGGAGGTTCAGTTTTCTTGAAGTAAATCATCACAGACTTTCTTCAGATCCTTCAAATATTCAAGGTACAGATCAATTTGTTCTTTAATGCTCTTATCACTCTTATAACCATTCAGCTTGAGCTGCTTGTCGGGGCCAATGATGAACACCGAGCGCACGATGGCGCTGTCGGCCGGGGTGCGGCCGTCCGGCAGGTAGGCGTCGGCCGGCAGCATGTCGAACAGCTTGGCGACCTTGAGGTCCTCGTCGGCGATGATCGGGAAGCCGACATCGCAGCTGGCGAAGCTGGAGATGTCATTGATCCACTTCTTGTGATCTTCCACGCCATCCACCGAGATGCCGATCACCTTGGTATCGCGCTTCTTCCACTCCTCGCTGAGCTTGGCGACGGCGCCGAACTCGGTGGTGCAGACCGGGGTGAAGTCCTTGGG
>CAZGGG010000185.1:0-1705 GCA_964525165.1 uncultured Saprospiraceae bacterium
TCGGATTATTATTATCTCCAGCAAGGGGATGTAGTCTATATTGAACCCCTTCCGGAAAAAGGCGGGATTCTTTCTAATGGCTGGGCTTCTGCCTCTGATGTAATTGGTCGGACCAGTTCATTCTTGTCCATCTTACTATCTATCTTGATTAATACAGGAGTACTGAATTAGTGGATTCAAATCAACAATTTCAGGAAGAACAGGAGCTGGACCTAAAGCTCGTCCTGCTCAAAATATGGCGCAAAAAATATTGGGTTGTTCTTTCGCTCAGCTTAGCTCTGGGCATCGCTTGGTTATACTGGGATCGAGCAGAACGGATTTATGAGGCCAATATGACCGTTTTATTCAAAGACCAAAACACTTTGGGATATGGGGTTTCAGAAGAAATGCTCTTCCAGGACATGGGTTTCTTTGGTCGAAATCGTATCATGGAGAATGAAATCGAGGTGATCCAATCACCGGGCTTGATGCGGGATGCGGTCTTGCGCATGGGATTGCAATACCAAATCGACCGGGAGAAAGAAACCAAATGGGAGGAGTGCTACCCATTGGCCCCATTCCAAATTGATTCTGCTACCCTGACGGGAATCTTTGAATTGGAGAAAATAAATGAAAGGGAATGGCTGTTGAGCAGTCCGGATTGGGAGTTGGATTGGACCCTACACCCGGGGATCAAAAATGAATTGCCTTTAGGGTTGATCCGATTTTCCGTATTTCCGGATAGTTCGATTGCAAAAGGTGAAAGATTTAGACTTAGCTTACAACCGCCCATCACGGTGGCGAGAGGATTGTTGAACCAATTAACGGTGGAGCGACCGGGCGATTGGGCGACCATCTTACAGTTGAGTTTACAATCTTCGCTTCCGCAAAAGAGTATAGACATCTTAATGACATTGGTTGAGACCTATGCCGATATGATGCGCGCAGAGAAAAATGAAGGTTTTCAGCGATCCCTTACCTTTATTAAGGAACGTATTGGCGTCTTAAGCGCAGAGCTTGCAACGGTAGAACTATCAATTGAATCATATAAAGAAGAACATCAAATTGCCGGTGAAGCCGGCGAATTGGTCAGCCAGCTATCTCAGAATATTGCCTCCTTTGATCAAGAAAGATCGAGCATGATAGTGCGGAAGGAAGTGCTTCAGAGTTTAAAAGAGGCCTTAACCTATAATACTGCAGAATTCGAACTCTTACCGGTCACTTTTATAGATGACCGAGACGGCTTGAGCAGCAACATCCGTACTTACAATGAATTGCTCCTTGAGGCGCGAACCTTGCAACAAACAGCTTCTGCTTCTAATCCTAAAAGACTGGAAGTAGAGGAATCTTTGGCGCAAATCCGAAGCAATATTCTGGAAAACCTAAGTCGCGCTATTGAAGAGAATGAAGTTGCACTCGTGCAACTCAACAATAAAATCAAAGAACTGGAAGGCACTTTTGCCCGGATTCCCCGTAAACAAAGGGAATTGTTGAATATCGTCCGCGAACAAAAAGTAAAAGAAAGCCTCTACCTTTATCTATTAGAAAAACGAGAGGAAATTGCCCTTCAGATGAATTTAGCGCCCACTGATGTACGTGTGGTTGATCCGGCCAATGCTGCTCTGGATCCGGTCTCCCCTAAAATGGGTATGGTTTTCGGTATTGCCGGCCTATTGGGTTTGTTCCTTCCTGTTGGTGGAATTTTATTAGCGGACGCTTTAGACTC
>CAZGGG010000185.1:1813-2308 GCA_964525165.1 uncultured Saprospiraceae bacterium
GAGAAGGCAAGCCCTTCATAAGTGCCAACCTGGCCGTTTCTTATGCCCTCACCGGTCGTAACGTATTGCTCATGGGCCTCGATTTACGCAAGCCCAAACTGCATCACTATTTTGACAAAGCAGCCGAAAGCCCCGGCCTGACCCATTATATATTGAACCAAGCCACGGAACAAGACATCATCCAGTCCACCGCCTACGAGCAGTTGGACCTCATCCTCTCCGGACTCATCCCCCCTAATCCGGCAGAGCTCCTCTTGTCCGATCGCTTCACTCAGCTCATGGACAGCCTCGGCACACAATACGACATCATCATCTGGGACGCCGCCCCCGTCGGCCTCGTCTCCGATACCCTCAACATCAAAGAACAAGCCGATGCCACCCTCTTTGTCGTCCGCCAGGGCGTCAGCGATGAGCGCACCCTCGAGGGCCTGCAAGACGGTCCCGAAGGCTACCAGCTCAAGCACATCGGCATCGTCATGAATGCCGTGAAGCCCA
>CAZGGG010000186.1:0-815 GCA_964525165.1 uncultured Saprospiraceae bacterium
TTGCGATCTGATCAATATTTGGTGTATTAATCAGTTTGCCTCCATAACAGGATGGCTGAGAATATCCCATGTCATCAATATAAAATATGAGGATATTGGGTTTTTTGCGGGACTCTGCTGATGACGCCTCAGAGAAGACAGGTGAAGAAGCAAATGAGATCAACAGCAGGATGATAAATAGCTTATAGTAATTCATAGCGTGGTTTAATTTAGTACTCATTTATTCACTCCAGTCATCGGTTCTGAAATAAGAAGCCGGCAGCCCCTCAACATTGAAAAGAGTTCCCTCAGGGCAATTTTCGAATGCATAGCGAACAGCGACAGGATTTTCTACTTTGTCTGAAGAAACGGTAACGCGCATACTTTTCATTGTTAAAGTTGCAGTTGCAGGATAGAACACTTTATCTTCTCCAGCAATTTCAAAGCCCGATAGAGGTTTGCCAAAAGATGAAAGTCCAAGTGGACAATAATCGAAGTAGAGGTATATTTTACCATTGCCTGTCTTTTCCTTTTTAAAATATGAACAATACTGGCAGAATATATTTATTTCATCTTTATAATTATCTGGTTGTAAATTGCACGGTGATCATTATTCACACTTATTAAATAAACACCCGGACTTAATCCTCCTATTTCTATCGTGTTATTTTCGCCATATAGTGGTCTGCTAATTAATACTCTTCCGGATAAGTCCAGAATATTTGCAATCGCATGATCATGTTCTGTATCTATAATCAAGTTTAAATTGCCACTTGTGGGATTTGGGAAAACGCGGATGGAATTTGCTGATGCGCAGTTTTGTATACGTGTAGGTG
>CAZGGG010000186.1:915-1572 GCA_964525165.1 uncultured Saprospiraceae bacterium
ACACGACCAGGTTACAGATTTATCCGTTGCGATTACCGGACTTACCGTTTCTGTTAATTGCAGCGTTTGTGTTGGTTCTAAAGTAGCCGATGTTGGACTAACTTCTACCCCGGTTACAGCTACAGGGTTAACCGTTATCACGCAAGCATCAGAAAATCCTCCTTCAATCGTAGTAGCTGTGATCGTTGCAGTTCCTGCACTATTGGCTGTAACAAGACCATTTTCATCAACCATTGCTATTGAAAAATTACTTGTCGACCAATGAACGTTTTTATAGGTAGCATCAGATGGGGTAATGATCGCGGTCAGTTGAACCGTATCCCCAATTTGATCTAAGGTTTTTATTGAAGGAATTACAGTGATTCCTGTTGCTCCCACAAAATTCTCGTCGCAGTAATTATTATAAACTCCGCCGCCAACCGTGGCCTCAGATGTGGACCAATATCTTACTTCAGGATTTACTGTTTCATCAAGTAGGTACGTATTTTCAACTACTGAATTGGCGACGCAGATATCGACAGCTTTGTTTGTTGCCAAAACGCCCCTGGCAAACGCATTTCTTGATAGAGTATTTCTTACAACACCTCCATTCACATTAAAAAAGGCAATGTTGTCGTCTCCCGATGAATCAAAGAAACAGTCTTCAACCACCATATT
>CAZGGG010000186.1:1641-2144 GCA_964525165.1 uncultured Saprospiraceae bacterium
CAACCTGAAAGCGTCACATTACTGAATCCACCTCTTACCAATCCACGGCTGCTATGGGTCCATTTGATGTTTCTAAAAACCAAATCGTCTCCATTTACAAACCAATAAGCATTTCCTGCAAATTTTGATTTAATTCCAATGTAATCACCTTCAGCATAATAACTTACTTCCTGTGTTGGACTATTTAAATAAATACGCCACCTGTTACCCTCAATCAATTCCGGATGAAATGGAGCATCATTTCTCCACCCCCAGGCAACCTGACCATTATTTTCATGAAAAAGAGTTCGAGTGTCCACGATTGTGCTATCAGGACCCAATGTATAAAGCAAAAGCCCATTTTCCCGGGACCGAAGTGTGGATACTATATGCAGGGGGGTATTCTCTCCTTCTTTAAGGAGAAGGTTTCGCTGACCTTCTATTTTTCCAAGGATCCGTCCGGTTTCCTTTTTTATATCAAAAAGATGGAGCAAGCCTTTTTCACGGACCCCGGTCCGGACCCA
>CAZGGG010000187.1:0-1268 GCA_964525165.1 uncultured Saprospiraceae bacterium
TACGGGCTTTTTAAGTCATAACCCGATCGTCATCAACTTTTCACCACTACTTCAATTTTTGAAAGGCAATTGGAAACGGGAAAAACATCGGGTAACAGAGCAGGGTGTCAATCAAGCAAATCGAGAAACATTGATGAAACATGCAATTACAAAGAACAACGAATTCAAAGCAATAGCGATTTGCTTAATACTTATTTGGACTTCAAATTCTTTATTTGGCCAATCAGGAACTTGCGATCCTGTTGTGATTCCTTTCACAGGTGAAGGATTGCCAGAAGGATTCAATCCGGATGACTTGACCATTGAGAGTATTCAGCTACCCTTCCCCACTCTTATAGAAGTTGCCGATAGCAATGAGGTATACGTTTTTGGGGGGCAACCTGTGGCATTGGATGTTTTCGTTAATGCCATCCTCACAGGTCAGCCAGGTCAACCTAATCCCATCTACTACAGTCAATTTACTCCCTACGTAGTACAAGTAGATCCGGTAACCATGGACACGATGTTTTTGGAGTTAACGGGAGGTCCAGGTATTTCCTATTTAGGCGGCATAGCCAAACATACCAACGGATATCTCTATGCGATCGCTCGAGCAAGGCTATTTAAAATTGACCCGGCGGACATGTCCATCCTATCGACGATTGACATGCCCGTAGAAGCAGGGCAACCCATCATCTACAATGGGGTGTTTATTACAAGTAGCGGATTATTGGTAACTAAATCTACTGATCTTGCCAACCCTGGACAGGGGCATTTTTTTCTATTAGATCCGAATTCATTACAAATCTTAAATCAGATTGCCATAGATGCAGGAACGGCACGGTTGGCACTTGATTGTGATAGTCTTGGAAATGAATACATATATCACATAAACCGGGATTACACCTTTAGAGTGCTGGTTGTAAATGATAGCCTGGTGGTAGATACATCTTGGCAAGCCGCATATGACCCCTATGGAACCGGGGTGAATGCAGAACCTACTTCTCCCAGATTATTGAACGATATCGTGGCTTACACAACCAATACCTCGTTTGATGCAACAGAGCCTATGAAAATCTTCTGGCAGAGAACCGGACAGTCTTATTCCATGGATACTGATACCCTTAGGGGGGAGTTCATGTTTTCGGACACCCTGAGCGCCGGCTTTGATTTTTTCGGGCTAATTATGAATGAGGAAACAGAAGTTATATTAGGGCAAGACCAAGCCAATAGGAAGATTGCGGCCTATTGGATCAATGATGCGGATGAATTAACCTATCTGTGGGAAA
>CAZGGG010000187.1:1278-2134 GCA_964525165.1 uncultured Saprospiraceae bacterium
TTGGGATTAATTTTCTTAACGAAATACTTTTTGACGAGCTTGTCTTACAACCTTTGCTTGAACTTTCGCACCTTTTATTGTTGGAAGCAGAGAAATGGTCTATACCAATGATTTTAATTCAATCGAAGGAGTTGACTACTTAGTAATTCTTGATTTATTTACTGGAACTGAATTGGGAAGAATACCTACCCCTGCCACAAAACCATCTATCTCTCAAACAAGAGCAGGTGCATATAATGACTTCTACTACTGTAGTAACGAACCAGGTCAACTGCTAGGGTATTTTCATCGAGTATCATTGGACGAGACTGGCATTTTATCCAATAGGAATTTAAATATCGCCGCCGATTTTAAGATCTCACCCAATCCTTTTCGGGATCAAACCACAATCACCTGGGACGTTACGGACCATTCGGTATTTCAAGCTCAACTCTTGAACACAACCGGCCAAGTAGTTCAGAAATACCAAAACCTAAGGGGAGGATCAAAAGAGGAAGCTTACCTCCAGGCATTTACTTCCTTAGTTTAGTTGATCAAAGCGGAAATTCAGGTGTTCTAAAGTTGTCTATGATCAACTAATTGATGAGTGACAGTAGCCTTTAAACAATTATGCGCTGACACATTAGACCTAAGCAAAAATGCGTACCTCGAGGAATCTGGCCCATATTTTCTGCTTTAGATTTGAAAAAAACTGTGAAAATGAATGAAACTTAACTTCTGAAGGTCAGATATTTGTGTAAAATATGAGGGCTTGAAATTTTATATTTTAAAAGCCGATTTTGTGCAAAATGTGCGTTTTTCTATTGCTCCACAAAATACGGGCGTGCATGTGTATGAGCTTGCTTTAGACGCGCTG
>CAZGGG010000188.1:0-1372 GCA_964525165.1 uncultured Saprospiraceae bacterium
CAGGCTACCGATATGTCACGCCTAACGGCGTTACCCAGAGTTTAAATCTCGTCACGGAGGACACTGAGCACTTCGATACTTCGACTTCGCTCAGTAACCACCAGCTCAGTGTCCATTGCTTGTGTGAAAGCTTGTGTGAAGTGTCGAGGTTTCACATTAGTAGAAAAGAAAAAGTTGAGAAGGGGGGCTTCTCAACTTTTTTATCTTTTTTTAATCTTCTTGAATCTAGTTACTAAATGCTATCTATTATCTAATCCTTTTTTTGCGGTAATGATTTTGATATGAGACACGGCCTTGCGTCTCTGCATCCCGCTTCCAAATCTAACTGCTGCTACCTACTACCTACTACTAACTAATTACTTTATTCTTTAATCACCCTCGCCGATTTCCTTTTCTCCTTACTTACTACTTACTACATACTACTTACTAATCACTCTATTCCTTAATCACCCTTGCCGATATCCTCTTCTCTTTACTCACCACAATTACCAGATAAAATCCCGGTTGTGCGCCTTCAAGTTGATCACCAACAACACGTGACATTTCAGTTCTTGTTGGATACATACGCCCTTGCCAAACGGGGCTTCCGGAGATATCCGAAATCATTACCAACGCTTCCTCTTGCTCGTTAAATCCACCAATGTCTACAACCACATCACCGGTACGGTATGGATTAGGATGAATATTCAGACGCGGCTCTTCGTTAAATAAACTTTCAATTTCTACAGCCACCATGGGGAATACCTCCTCTTTACCATCATAATCTACCTGACGTAATCGATAGTATGAAATACCAGTGAATGGATCATAATCTGTGGTTTGATAGGTACTCATTTCTGTAGTGGTTCCATTTCCGTTGATACGGTCTACTTCTTCGAATAGCACACCATCGCGACTACGTTCAATGATGAAATAGTCATTGTCGATTTCAGCAGTGGTTTTCCAAGTAAGTGCTACCTGATTTTCATTTTCAACACTTGCACTAAAATCCACTAATGTAATAGGCAATGGATTATCTGTGGTGGATGATGCAATTGTAAATTGATTTGTACTGAATGATACAGTACCGGAAGATTCTACCCAGCCAAAACTTGCACTCCCACTATGGCTGCTATATCCCAAACTTTGCCAGATATTACTACCATCCAAATATGCAACACGTAATTCATTATAGTCTCCGGAATTGTCTGAAACATTGGTTTCCTCACCCCAATAAAGTTTAATTTTAGCACTTTGGCTTCCGGTGTAATCACTTGCAGTGACTGTCCACAGATCATTGGCACTAACCGTTTTCAGACTATTATCCCTGTCGGTTATACTATTACCAGGAGAAAATTCAGCGACCCATAAACCATCTTCCTCTGCATTAATT
>CAZGGG010000188.1:1382-2122 GCA_964525165.1 uncultured Saprospiraceae bacterium
CGAAAGATGAGGAACTGTTAATTGTTTTGTAAAGAGGACCGTTAATGTAAGAGCTATTTGAAGAAGTTAATACATCGCTTGATGCTTTTAAATAAAAAGTATTACTTGCATCAGTATTGACTATACCTGATAAAAGGTTAAGGTCTCCTGACATAGAAACATTAGCATTTAACGTAAGCTTTCCATCAGGTTTGTTTACAACAATATCGTTTAGCGTTTTTGATGCCACTCCACCATCAGAGAAATCACCTTCAAAAGATTGTTCTTCTGAGCCTAAAAATTGCAATGTACTATTCCACGGTCCAAAATAAATAGAACCATTGTTTGTAATATTACCATACAAATCAATGTTCCGGTTGTAAAGATGCAACAATGCAATATCGCCTGCAGTTAAATCTCCAAGTACAGTTACATTTTGATTTGGGAAATACCTGGTCCGAGAACCAGACCCTGGGCTAGATAACACAAGGTTGTTCACTTGATTTACCCCTGATAATATAGTATACGATCCAGACCCTCCAAACTCTACTGTCCCTCCACTACTACTAAAGAACTCATCATAAATACCAGCGGGTAATTCACCACGCTCCAGATATAAAGTACCTGTTCCACTTACAATACCCAGGCGGTGGCCGAAGGTGGTTCCTATATCTAATGTGGCTCCGGAGTTAATGAATGTTTTGTAGGCAGAGATGTAATTGTTTGGAACGGTAAGTGTGTGTCCGTCATCTACGTGTATA
>CAZGGG010000189.1:0-2120 GCA_964525165.1 uncultured Saprospiraceae bacterium
CAAACAACATTTATTCTTTCTCTTTTTTGCATGCAGAACTAACACATGCCATTCACGATTTGTTCAAATAGCCATCCATTTAAAGGATGAAATCAATAATAGATTGAGTATAAATCTTGAAGTAATTAATTCATCACTGATGGTGAATTTTTTGAGCCGATTAGGCCTCATCGGTTTTTACAGACCTTGACTTCTGGTTGACCTGGTTTTACTGATTACAATACAGAAATGCAATTTATTTCATATTTATTGCAATATATATTTGACATATTGTAAACTATATATTAATATTTTTGCAGCTATGAAGAATATCAAACTCAAAATTGCAAGAGTAGAAAAGGATTTGACCCAGGAAGAGCTTGCGGATAAGGTGGGAGTAACGCGCCAGACCATCGGCATGATTGAGGCTGGAAATTACAACCCGACTCTCAATCTTTGCATTTCCATCTGCAAGGCTCTCGATAGAACCCTGGATGATCTATTCTGGACAGAAGCTTAAACCGAATGAAAAAGCTGATCAGTATGGAGTTAACTATGAAATCACCCAAAAACAAACCGTTGGTTGATGAGAGAATTGAATTTCTAACCAACAAATATGCATCGGATGCATTTAAATTGTTGGTTTACTATCTGGGCATTTCGATAGTGATTAAAAGCTTTACACTGGACGCAAATATTTTCATCTATTGGGATAATGCAATTGCGATAGTGTTTGCCGTATTATACATGATTTTCCGTTCAGCTGAGGAGGGAGCACCGGTATCCCCATCCACTCTGAATCCAATGAATTGGAAGAGCGTACAACTGTTTCTTGTAATTGGCCTCATATTTGGTCTGTTCACCACATTCTACATAGCCGGGATGGAAGAACGCTGGGACGCATTCTTTTCCACAGTTCCAATAAAAATTGGCGGAACGGTCGTTATTGGAGTTCTATTTACGGTTTTGATGATTTTTTTAGTGTGGCTGTTCGATGCCATCCCCACAAAACGGGCATTAAAACGGGCCGCCGAACTGGCAGATGAGCCCGAGCCCGAACTACATTATGACGATAAATTCATCAAACAGAGCCATATCCAAGATGAACGAATTGATTCAATTAACAATAAGTATTCTGCTCACGGTTTTTATACTGTATCCATTTACATCCTGCTGAGCACGATAGTGAAGTTCCTTGCCCTGAATGTAAGCTTGATCTACTACTACGACGCTTTTCTGGCTGCGATGGCTGCAGCAGGATATTTCAGTATCAAAATGATAAGAAGCGGGGCCTATGTAGAACCGGAATTAAGTCAAAAAGATCAGAGATATAACTTCATTATCATAACCATGGCCTGTCTCGCTTTCGGCATGTTTAATGCTTTTATCACTTTCCCGATGGCAGAAAATTGGGCAGAATTACTGAATGGCCAACTCAGGAAAATCAGTTTCGGTCTCCTAATGGCAGCTCTATTTGGTATTGGTTATCTCCTCATCGGAAAAGCAGCTAACTACTACGCAAAAAAACAGGCAGATCTCCTGAGCGAAAATGAATGAAGATTAAAAATAGCCGGATCTTTCTATTGTTCTCGGCATCAATAGAAATGGAGGTATGATTCAACCCGGTTTTTTTAAATCTTAAGATGAGTTCTGAAAAATTTTTGATCTAAGGCTCTACCACTAAATTCTTACAGATTTACTCCCACCTTCTCGCTCGCTGCTCCCGCCTCATCTCGCCGGAATCGATCATCTCTTGTAGCCGCTCATTTCGATTTGGTGATTTACTGGTCAGATGCCACTCACCACAAATATCGCATTCGTAAACATTCTGTGGTCCCTGGTCCGGCCTGAAATTGCGATGGATGTGAATATCAATGAGCGATGTTTCTGCCAGAAATTTTGTGGAGTATTGATTTTTTCCTGTTGGGCAATTCATGACTCCAATATGCTGAGTTTAGAACTAAAACTCTATATTCATAGACATTCAACAATTAACCGTCAAAGCACCAATCTTCTTCCACATAACAATGTATCAATAACGGTTCCTTGTAGGTAAATCTATATTTCTGCAACAACGGTGGAAAGACGTTCCAGGTTGGTTTGCAGCGTCCGGAATTCCCCCCATCTAATGATATTGACGA
>CAZGGG010000190.1:0-1490 GCA_964525165.1 uncultured Saprospiraceae bacterium
GTAGGGATCTTTAAGCGCAACATATAGACTCAAATCAAACACTAACAACCATATATAGTATTAGAAAGGAGACCAAATGCCCAAATTCAAGAACATCCATGATGCAATTCGAAACAATGAACGAAAGGAATGTTCGGTCCCGTCCTGTAGAAAACCCAGGTATCGAATCAGCTCATTTTGCGAGAACTGTGGACGACAGAGATGGTATTGGGGACACCCGGAGGCCCGTGGGATCTTCAAAAGGCAATACCTCACAGAAAGGCATCTGGTGCAACAGGTCGTCGAAAAGAACCCTGACCATGAGGGGATTGGCCATGGGATACAATTCTTGGACAATTATATGAAGAGAGCGGCAAACGGGGCCACATACATCCCCGGTTTCAAACATGCTGCCCGTCTTCATGATGCCGGTGTGGATGCAAAAGATGTCCTGGTGGAACTGGGGGCACTGTATATGCTCTCACGGAACCACCATACCCCGGTGAAAGACCACAGGCACCTGAAATACCTGCTGGGCAATAAGTTCATCAGGTTCGTTCCATGTTATGAAAGGGTCAAGGGGACAGAAAACCGAGATGTCGGGGAGTATCTGAATGAAAACCTGGGGGTCCTGCTGTTGAACATCTCTGGTGCCGCAAGGAAGCTGGAGCAGGCACAGGAGGAGGAAAGCCAATGATGATGCTGAATAAACCGTCAAGGCACAAAGGATGGTATTGGGGACATCCTGATGCAGAACCAGTAGATTCGAGAGAATACGCCGGTGAAACACAGGAGGTCTTTGAGATTCTCCAGATAAATCAGGATCATCCCGTTATTCTGAATGCTGCCAAAAGGATCGATGAGTGGCTTGAGGATGCCCACCGAAGCAGGTATTTCCTTTATAAGTGGCTGTTGGACAGGCTGTGGTCTATAGGGATCAGGGGAACCGATGTGCTCCAGGAAGCCTCGGCGCTCATGTTATTTCGAATCAGAAACCCCAACCGGTTCATAAATGACAGCCATTACATCCATGTGCTCGGCAATAAAATCATCCGGATTGTGCCCTACTGGGGCCAAACAAGAGGCTATGAGCACAATGGAATCGGGATGAGTGTCATGGAGAAAATCGGTGGTGCTGATTTGGCCATATGCCGGTCAATCTTCCAGGGCCAGAAAAAAGCCCGTCAAATCAAGCATGACATGAACGTTCCGTTAGAAATCTAAAAAACCTTACCCAACTTACCCAAAACGACAATTCGTGGTCCTTACCAAACTGGTGAAAATCCAGGCGGGATAGCTGCGTCTTGTGGAGGAGGCATTGTGTGACTGAGCGACATCCCTTCGGGGAACCGGATTGATGATGAATGTTAATAATTTTACAAAATTAGGAGGCCTTAAAATGGCAGATACTCAAAGAAAAATTACCGAAGACAATATGAACAAAGAGTTTATCGTAACCACACCTAAAGAGGTTGCTGTCTATGGGCCTTATAGAGACCCTTAAAAAGAAG
>CAZGGG010000190.1:1500-2085 GCA_964525165.1 uncultured Saprospiraceae bacterium
AAATTGACTACCGAAAAGATACTCACTGAACACGACAACACTGAACTGCTGGAAGATGCAACTGAAATCATCACGATCCAAAACAGGGCTTACTACGAACGCTACAAGCTATTGACAAAAGCAGGTTTGAAACTGGGCGATACCAATGAATTCACAAGAGCCAGAGAACTCAATGGACATAGTGTCCTTATTGGAGCCCAATATACAAAAATAAGGATAGCCCTTGAGATTCCATTGGAAACCATGGCTTACAAATGTGATATTTCTGTTGCCGAAATAAGTACCCTTGAAAATTGAGGGTTTATCACCGGAAGCGGAGGTAAATTTTGGCATGTTACTTCAAGAGATTCTCTGGTCAAAGATATTTATACTGCGGCTCTCGAGATTTCATTATGGAAAGGCAAATATTATGAACCGGACTTAATATCTTTTGAGGAAATGGTAGAGCTGAATAAGGCATACACTTCAGATATTAAAGAACGCTTATGGGAGATGGAGCTGTTTGAACCTCCCTTTATTGTGGATTCTTACAAAAAAATCCTGAAGGCCTATGACGAGATTTATGAGATTGTTGCTCCCTACTTG
>CAZGGG010000191.1:0-1478 GCA_964525165.1 uncultured Saprospiraceae bacterium
AGGCTCACGAAATAATTGCCGTCCTCAACCAAGAAAGTGTTGGGCGGACATATGGCTTATCTGTTGGTCCATTAGGTTTGGTTGATGTATTGGTGCACGAAACCCAAGTAAGTGAAGCTTTGGCTTTACTAAATGCGATGGATCACGGCGAATTGGTAGACCAAATTCTGACAAATGACCAAGAAGAGCTTGATACTTCCCAAATTGATCCTGATTTGCCTTGACCTTGTATCTCGATGCCGGTATAATTTTCTGGTTGTATTGATAAAGTTATAAATTCCTAAGGAGTGCAAGATGACACCTCTTCCAAAACGAAAAGTTTCCCCCGGCCGCCGCGATCGACGCCGAGCACATGATGCATTAAAAGCAAGAAATGTTGTTGTTTGTCCAAATTGCGGAGAACCTCGTCTTCCCCATCGCGTATGCTCGAACTGTGGGCATTACCAGGGAAGGGAAATTGTCGAAATTTCTAACCGAGATTAAAATTTCATCATTTAAATTTAAAAAGCTGGATGAAATTTCATCTAGCTTTTTTGATTTAATCCAACAAATCTTCATCTTGATCGGTGTCTGAGATTAGAAACCGTTCAAAATGATAAAATAATCGCCGCGGTAT
The DNA here is from genome assembly GCA_964525165.1 of uncultured Saprospiraceae bacterium. Taxonomy (GTDB): domain Bacteria; phylum Bacteroidota; class Bacteroidia; order Chitinophagales; family Saprospiraceae; genus JAWLFI01. Next base: position 617 of record CAZGGG010000191.1, read on the forward strand.
GTTTGCTTTGATATGGGTACCAGATTCCTCATTTTCAGTTAAGTCAACACTTCCAAATTCATGCAATAGAGAAATTAGCCTACCCTCATGATATGGAATCATGACTTCAATTGGAATATAGGATTCAAAAAGCGCATCTTCGATAGCTAACAACAATGCTTCTATACCCTTACCGGTTTTTGCAGATATTGGAAAAGTATTTGCAAAATCTTTAAGGGTAGATTCAGCGCTATTAGGATCTTTCAGTAAATCAATCTTATTAAATGCTGTGATTATTGGGATTTCACCTGCGCCAATATCAACCAGTGTCTCCTGAACCGAACGGGCTTGAGCGCTGGCATTTGGATGTGTAATATCCACTACATGTAAAAGTATATCAGCTTCCGTAATTTCCTCTAATGTTGCCCTGAAGGCCGCCACAAGCTCTGTAGGAAGCTTTTGGATAAACCCCACAGTGTCAGATAAAAGAACTGACTGACCCCCAGGTAAATCCACCCTTCGTGTTGTAGGATCCAGGGTCGCGAATAATTGGTTTGCGACATAAACATCTGCATTTGTCAGGTAGTTCAACAATGTTGACTTACCTGCATTCGTGTATCCCACCAGTGCAATTACCGGGATCCGCGATTTTTTTCTTCTCTCCCGGTAGCGACTTCGATGTTCCCGTACTTTTTCAAGTTCATTCTTAAGAACTTCTATTCTATTAGCGATCATCCTGCGATCAACTTCTAATTGAGTCTCTCCAGGACCACGTAACCCTACACCTCCTACACCACCAGCCCGACCGCCGCCACCACCTGCTTGTCGGGCCAAGTGGGTCCAAGCCCTCGTCAGTCTAGGTAAGCGATATTCATATTGCGCT
>CAZGGG010000191.1:1488-2031 GCA_964525165.1 uncultured Saprospiraceae bacterium
AGCCACCCTCGCTGGTTTGAGCATGTTGAGCAAAAATATCTAGGATTAGTGCCGTTCGGTCAATAATTCTTATGGCCTCGCCAAATTCCTTTTCTAATTCACGTTGATGTCTAGGAGAAAGTTCATCATCAAAAATAATCATATCTGCATTGAGCTCTTGCGCAAGGATTTTTACCTCTTCAACTTTACCAGAACCAATGAATGTCTTTGGATTTGGATGATCTAAATTCTGGGTAATTGTTCCCACTACCTCAACACCCGCTGTTTCAGCTAGTTGTTCCAATTCTCCAAGGGAATCCTCAATTGGCAAATTTTCCTGACGATTATGTAGACTTACACCCACTAATAAAGCCATTTCTACTGGACGCTCAGTTACAAGTAATTTATTTTTAGACATAATTTGTTTATTCCTTAAGGAAAGTTTTCAAACGCTGCATACCTTCTTGTAATCGATCGGCTGAAATTACAAGGGAGATACGGATATATCCCTCACCAGAATGGCCGTAAACAACACCTGGTGTGATACTTACACCTGTGGTCTGT
>CAZGGG010000192.1:0-1959 GCA_964525165.1 uncultured Saprospiraceae bacterium
AAGGCAAATCCCTTGCCGGCATTAATGGACCCGCGGATGTGCCCTGACGATATCAACCTGACCTTGCTGGAACAAGGCACACTGTACGTTGCAAAATTCCACGATGGTGGCGCCGGTGAATGATCTATGATGATGAGACCAACAGAAAGATCGATTGACGTTTCCAAAAAAATAATGAACTTTGCAATCCGGGATTGAGGTTTATATCATCTTTATTGTAAAACAGGTGAAGAAAGAAATGACCAGATTAATCCTGGGCGGAGGTTCCTGGACTATTGCTCCTATTATATTCATTCAAAACGTTTAAATTAATAAAAAATCTATTATTGTTATTATTATTCGATCGTGGTAAGCTTACTCACTGACAGAATTTTAAACTGTTATGGGAATCCTTTTCTGGTTGCAAAGGGTGTATAATAATCTGGGGATGAATAAAAGAAGGAAAAAAGTTAAACGCCGTATCCCAAACCCAGAGAAACAAGTTCTATTACAACCGATAAAGAAAAATATAACATGGAGTGCTGATTTTATGCAAGATCGATTTGAGAATGGACGTAAGGTCAGAGTCCTTAATGTTATTGATGATTACTACAGAGAAGCATTACTGTGTGAGCCTTCCTATAGCTTTCCAGCAGAGCGAGTGGTTTAGTTGTTTCAGCAATTATTAGAATGGTATTGAAAGCTTCCCCGAAAAAAGCTAAAACTAGAAATAGAGTTAAATGCTTAAATTTGGGGAACTATGAAAAAGTCAAAATTTAACGAGAGTAAAATCATCAGTATTTTAAAACAGCAACAAGCTGGGATGTCTGTATCGGACATTTGTCGTGAGCATGGTATTAGCCAGGCTACCTTTTTTAACTGGAAGAGCAAGTATGGCGGCATGGATCTTAACAACCTGAAGCGTATGAAGGAGCTTGAGGCAGAAAATGCAAGGCTGAAGAAGATGTATGCTGAAAAGAGCCTGCAGAATGATGCTTTAAAGGATTTAATCGAAAAAAAGCTTTAAGGCCTGCGCAAAAAAGAGAGTCTGTGGATTATCTGCACAGAAAGCACAAAATGAGCGTGCGACAGGCCTGTATCCTTTTGAACATAAGCTCATCGGTATATCACTATAAGCCAAAGCGAAAGAATGATCAAGCGATTATCACAGCCTTGGAAGAATTGGCAGAAGGACATTCCCGCTGGGGTTTTTGGATGATGTACCATCATTTGCGCAACCAAGGAAAGAAGTGGAACCATAAAAGGGTGTATAGGGTGTATTTAAGCTTAGGAATGAACTTACGTCGTAAACATAAGAAAAGACTTCCATCCAGGATTAAAGAGCCACTGGTGCTTCCAATTGGGCCAAATATCACCTGGTCAATGGATTTTATGCACGATACTCTTATAAATGGTCGTAAAATCCGGACATTGAACATCATTGATGATTTTAACCGGGAAGTATTGCAAATCGCAATTGATACTTCTTTAAATAGTGCAAGGGTCATTCGTGAACTCGAGCAACTTATTTCCTGGAGGGGTATGCCTGACAGGATCAGGGTTGATAATGGCCCTGAATTTATAGCTGAGAAATTGGCTGAATGGTGCAACGATCCAGAGCACAAGATTGATCTATCCTTCATTCAAAAAGGAAAGCCATCTCAGAACGGATATATCGAACGCTTCAATAGAAGCTATCGGGAAGAAGTTCTAAGTGCATATCTTTTTGAATCGATACAAGAGGTGAAAGAAATTACTCATCAATGGATGTGGGAATACAACAACATCAGGCCCCACAAATCGCTGATGAATCTTCCACCAACAAAGTTCCTATTGAAATATGGAAAACTCTCTGAGTTTCCCACATTCCAACAGGACATATTCATTAACAGAAAAAATGTAAATTTGAATTTAGCTAACTAAGGGAAGCTTTCAGTACGGGAACAGGAAAATAAAGTGTATTATTGGGATGGAAATGAT
>CAZGGG010000193.1:0-1931 GCA_964525165.1 uncultured Saprospiraceae bacterium
GCTATTTGTTAATTACCCAACATTCCCAAGAATAGTTCCCTCCTTTCTTATTTTTAAAACTGAACCTGTCTCGTCCTGAAACCATGATTTCAGATCACGCAGTAGCGTATTAATAGCTTGGGTATCATCTCGATGTGCCATTTCGGTCATCCAAAGATCCCCCACATGCACTGATTCCGATCTTTGCCCCCCAAATTCCCACGCGAAAATGCACTGTATAATCTTCCCGTCAATCCGGCCGTCAGGGTCCCTACCTTCAATAACCAACTCAGAGTCAACTGATCTCTTGGGACAGAGTTCTTTTAGTTCTTCGATCATAATTTCTCCTTCTTTTGGGGTTCAAAGCTCGGATTTACAAATTAACGCTTGGCTTTGCGGCGTTCCGGAGCATAGCGTGGGTGCGTCCGCCAACAGCCATTGGTTAGAAGTTTCACATGCAATGGCACCATATGACACCTTTGCTCCTTCTCCAGCCCGACTGGGATGAAACGAATACAATATCTTGTCGCTCCGTATCTGGATGTTTGCAAAGCGTACAGGCCTTTTTAGCGCTGAGAGATTTGTAGGATTTTCCAGGCCTCGATTTAAACCGGCCATCACTGCGAACTAAAATTGACTGATTAGTTATAAGGCTCTGATTTTTAAGCTCAAGGTATGCGTTTTTATTATGTTCTGAGCCATGGTGAGGCGTCGTAATAATGGAGTTCCCCCCAATATTCGGAAGCTTGTGACTGAAAGAAAAGTCAGAGTCTGCGCTGAATAAAACATCACAGGAATTATCGGAGTTGGCCGAGTAGAAAACCAAACTTTCCCTGTTGATTTTGCTCAGTGCCAAATACACCAGAGCATCACGGTATTTGGAAACCTGCAGAATTTCTCGAGAGTTGACAGGCTTTAAATATCGTTCTCCCCCTGATGGATTTTCGTGATCATCAAACTCAAACCATCTTATATTCGCACCTGAATGGTAGGAAAGAATTGCAAGTTCCCTAATTTTTTCAGCGGTCTCTATAGCATCAATAAATAAATTAAAATGATTTCTATTTATAGGAAAACGCCAATACCTAAAAAAATCTATAGGTTGCAATATTCTATAAAGACTCTGATGTCTTGAGGCTTCCTCTATGGCATCTGATATATCTTCTAAAGATTTTTGTCGTTGTTCACTACCACCGATGCTCAACTCTTCTTCATATTTATAATAGTCGTCTGCGAGCTCTTCTAAATTTGACGCCTCTGCATCTTCATGAGAATCAATATTATTCACTATTTCTAGAACAAATTCTTGCGGTGAGGATAGCAATTCACTTAGCCTGCTTGTCCAAGATCCGGGAAGCCATACCTCACGTGCAGTAAGGCCAGCCTCAAAGAATCCAAGCAACCCGTTAATGTGGTCTGCGTCTGCGTGAGTGCACACAAGCACATCAACTGATTGGACGCCTACAATTCTTTCAAATTGGCCCGCAAATCCACGCCTCGACTTTCCTCCATCGATAAGTATTCTTTTGCCTTCCCTCTCTAAGTAGAAAGCATCACCTTGACCAACACTGATGGATATGAACTTGTCCAAACTAACTCCCAAGTACTTCTAACGCTTTTGTTTAGCGGCGCCCCGACAGGGGCGTCCGGTGGAGGCCGCAGGCCGAAACGAACTACAACAACTTGTTAAAAGGTCAGCAGCCACCATCACCACCGCCGGAGTCGCCGCCCCCAAAGAAACCGCCGAACGATACATCTCCACCTGATGAAGACGAACGCCCTCTGATTTTGGTTGAGAGCCAGATTACAAAGGCCAGTAGAACGAAACCAAAAAAGAATGGAGCGAGAAACCCGGAGAATATGGACTCCGACTTCAGGTCAACTAACTGCCAGAGACCCCAGAGGACTGCTGCATAGATCAAAAACCATTTCATAAACCTGTCCTCCCTGGA
>CAZGGG010000194.1:0-1926 GCA_964525165.1 uncultured Saprospiraceae bacterium
TTGTTGGCTGGTCTTTAACTAAGGACTACAACCATTAGTCTTCGATTTAGTTGAAAAAAATAATGGCCCAGGAAGGTCAGAAAATATTCCTTGTCCATTTTTATATGCCAGATAAGCGAATTCTAAAAATGGCTATCTGTCATTTTCCTAATACCATTTCGATATTCGGAGATGGCAAAATTACACACATTACGAGATCTCCGATATTTGCCAGAGAATCTCAATATATCGGTACTGTAGGAGCAGTCTCTATACAACTAATTTTTTCAAAACATTTGGGGTCTGATCGGTGAAAGATTATATCCCCAATTTGGTTCAGGTTAATATTTTCACAATTTTCGTAATTTTTGTATTTTGCATTGGTGGATGTACTGGTGAAAATAATTCGCCATCAGAATCTGCAGGTGATGATATATTAGCTATTATAGTTAATCCTTTTAATTCAACTTGCTATGATTGGAAAGGGGACATCATTCCATGTGACTATAAGCGACAGTATGCAAAACTCCTAATCGATAAACCCATCCCCGATCCTCGTTTTATGGACAACAATGACGGCACGGTAACCGATAACTTAACCGGGCTCATCTGGCTTAAAAATGCGAAATGCTTCGGGTTGATGGATTTGGACGGTGCTCGGCTGGCCGCAAAGCATTTGAAGAATGGAGACTGTGGCCCGGATCCCTCACTTATTCTTTCAGATGGTTCGTCAGCCGGCGACTGGCGGCTACCAACCATGAGTGAACTATGCACATTAATCGATTATAGTAAAAGGAATCCTGCTTTATCAGACGGCCACATGTTTTCAGATTTCCCATCCGGGTACTATTGGTCGGCGACCACTTTTGATTATCATTCCGGAATGGCATGGATTGTATACTTCGAATCTGGTACCACATGTTATGAAAATGTCAAAAATCAAGCGGGCCATCTTTTGCCAGTCCGTAAACCTTTGGAATAATCTGTGGCTTCTTATGTGGCCCCTGTCTCTTTTTAATACTAAAACTGTGGTACATCTCCAACAAAGCTCAAGTCGGATGAAACCTGTACCAGCCGATGTGGCCTCGAACCTATCAACTTGACGATTGTTTTAAGATTACCAAAACTTATTTGCATAAATAATATAAATTCAGGCAGTTTGGCTTGTGGCAAGAAAGTGTAACTTCTGTAACTTGGTCTATCTATGCATATACAAACCAAAACTTAAATCCTGCCAACTAAAGGGCCATTTTTCTCATTCACCGATTTTTCGCTCTTGCCCTCTGGATAAATTCTTCTTATTTATAATCATTGCAATAACCTATATCGGATATCATTGTTCTCACGTTTAATCGGTCAATTCCATTGGCATTCACATTGGGGGTAACCAATTTAACGTTCGTTTAGGATCTTTCATGACAAACAAAGGAATCCAAAGAAAATTAAAAGCGATTTTCAGTGCCGACGTCCAGGGTTATAGCAAATTGATGGGTGATGATGATGAGTACACCGTAAACACGATTACGACCTATCGAGAGATCATGTCTGTTTTGATCGAAAAGTATTATGGGCGAGTGGTTGATGCACCAGGTGATAATATCTTGGCCGAATTCGGCAGTTCACAAGAAGCAGTTCTTTGCGCCATTGAGATCCAAGGAAAATTAAAAACCGAAAACGGCAAATTACCCGATAACCGGCGTATGAATTTTCGTATTGGTATTAATCTGGGTGATATCATTCATAAGGATGATCGTATTTATGGAGATGGCGTGAACATTGCCGCCAGGATCGAAAGCCTGGCTGATCCGGGCGGCATCTGCATTTCCAGAGGAGTATATGAACATGTCGAGGGAAAGCTCGACATTGGTTTCGCTGATCTTGGACCGCATACTGTCAAAAACATCCGAAAACCAGTTAGGGTCTTCAAGATTCTGCTTCGATCTGATG
>CAZGGG010000195.1:0-888 GCA_964525165.1 uncultured Saprospiraceae bacterium
TCAACAATACCCTGGTGGTATTTAATCCCAGTTTCAAGATCAATAACAACGGATGTGTGGTCCTCTATCCATCTTGCTTCACCATCCCGCGTAACGATTCGATATATCTGCTTATACGATTCAATGTTTTTGCTTACATAGTCTTGTATTTCTTTTTTGGTCCTTTCAGTGTCGTCGGGGTGCACAATGTCACGAAACATGATTCGGTTACTCATAAAGTCGTCCGCCGAATAGCCGAAGCGGGAAATGTTTTCAGAAACGTAAACCATCTTCCGTTGCTTCAATTTTTCTGCAGCCAGACGCCGAAATAGAATGACCGGGCTTTTGTCAATGATCAAAGAGGAGTGCTTAAAATTTTGGGCATCTTGCTCCAGCCCGGCTGCATGGCTTTTAACCTGATCCAATTCCTGCTGAAGAGCAACTATTTCTTTTATAAGGTCTTGTCGTGGTGTATTTTTGTGCCGATTCATCTTCCTGTCCTGTCTGCGAGTTTCATTCAGCTAAAATATAGAAACCAATTCATTTTACAAATGAACTGATCCAAAGATGGTCGATTCCATAAAATTAAAAGTTAAACTCATACATAATTCAGAAACACATACACTCAATGAATTTGCTATGATCCCACACTAATCATCCCACGGAATTGCTTGGCATAGCCAGCCAGTATCGTCTTAATACACGAAAATTTTGATATTTACGCGTTTTGGGGAAGAAAATTGGAATTCTAACTTTTCCAGTTTGGGAAAGATGCGCCAAAATTATACCATACCATATACCGGTTTTCAGTGGTGAGAATGCTCCAGTTGCTAACCTATCTGTAATTTTAGTCTGTAAAGTAATTTTCTTATTCTCATAAGCTTTAATTACTTCATCAGGAGATCCAAA
>CAZGGG010000195.1:898-1909 GCA_964525165.1 uncultured Saprospiraceae bacterium
CCAGTCTCTTCCCCTCTTTCCTCCTTGACAGTACCACAAAGTGGTGTAACCTATCTCAGTGAAATAGCATTTAGTAAGACCTTGCCTCCAGGTAAAGATATCCCTTGATTGACTAAATGCGTCTTTCTATTTGCCAACCATTCTGAATAGAGGTGAGAGCTATGAAAACATTTCATTTTTTATATCTTGTACTATCAGTCCTATTGGCTGCCACATTGTCAAGCGCTTATGCAGCGAGTGAAAGCCCAGCCAAGACAGACAAGCATTTGATCGCAAGTGCCAGGTCTGCAGCACCGCCCAATGTCGCCAAGGGCGCGACCATTGTAACGATGGAGGCTGACGGCAAAATGCGAACGCTGTATGATGGAACCAACGGGTTCACCTGTATGCCGGACAATCCTGCAACGCCAGGTCCAGATCCGATGTGCATGGATAAAAACGCGCTTGAATGGGCGATGGCGTGGGTGGAAAATAAAAATCCGCCGGCCGGGAAGGTGGGATTCATGTACATGCTTGCCGGCGGAACTGATGCCAGCAATACCGACCCATACGCATCCAAACCAGAATCCGGCAATCATTGGATCAAAACTGGACCACATGTTATGGTTGTTGGTGCCGACACCAACTTTTACGATTTATACCCGAAAAAAGCTGATCCCGATACTTCGCAGCCCTACGTCATGTGGGCCGGCACTCCGTATATACACTTGATGGCGCCGGTGAAATAAAAAGGAAAAGAGTAAGGCCATATTACTGGCCTTACCCATCATTTCTTTGTTCGCTCAGCAACCAGCCGATTAAATTACCTTAGATGTATCTAATCGATTCTAAAGGCATAGCTAAATCGTATTGTCACTGTTGATATGAATCAAGATAGTTGCCCGGTGGATCGTTGAGACAATATAATGAGACCGAAAGATATTTTCTTTTTTCTTAATGATATTTGAAGGAGTAACCAAAATGAGAATCCTAATGAATGTAAGAATCCCTCACGAGCCATTCAACACGCTC
>CAZGGG010000196.1:0-1907 GCA_964525165.1 uncultured Saprospiraceae bacterium
TAGCGCATGTTCCAGCCTTGAGACAGGAATTTCGTTGAGTTTTTCCTTTTCCGCAGATATCCCTGCAGAAGCTCCCGAGAAATGTGATCTTTTCTGGGATCCATATCCAATGACCACTATCTCATCCAGATCGGTTAAGGCCGGGGCCAGTGTTACATTCAACTCCGTTTGATCAGCGATAATATATTCCTGACTCTCATAACCGACAAAACTGAAGATAATGATGTCATTCTGCCTAACATTAATCGTATAGTTACCATCTGAGTTTGAGATACAGCCTCTACTATAACCTTTAACCATTACATTTACACCCGGCAGGGGAGCATTGTTTTCATCTGTTACCTTACCTGTTAGCGTTCGCTCCTGTGCTGATAAGGTTTGGAACAGCAGTAATAACGTGCATAATAATGTAAGAAGCTTTCCTTTCATAGTATGCTTTTTTTCATTGTTGCGCATTCATTTTTTGGCGGTAAAGGTGGTCGTGATCCGTAGCCTTCTTCCTTTCCATGCACTTTTCAGCCAACCGGGCAATTACTCCTGCATATTGTGGGTCATCCACTACATTTCTCGTTTCTTTCGGATCGAGCTTGTGGTCATAAAGTTCAGTGACCAATACTTCCCCGGTGTTCAGTTGTATCCATTCAACGTAATTGAATTGACTGTTTTTCACCGAATATCCCATTACTGTTTCATTATAATTTGTCCTGTCATGGGGCCAAATACTGTATACCTCATCCTCCCATTCCAGGGCAGGATCATTCAGGACCGGAAGCAGGCTTTTTCCTTCAAGGTGATCCGGCTTTTCAAGTCCGCAGAGATCAGCCAGTGTAGGATACATATCCAACAATTCTACCTGGGCATTGCTTTTAACATTTCCTTTTCCACCAGGAACTTTAATTATCAAAGGCACCCTGGTGTCAATGTCCATGTTCGACCATTTGCACCAGTACCCATAGTCTCCCAGTTTATAACCATGATCTCCCCATAAAACAATGACCGTATTTTTATCAAGTTCGAGCGCCTTTAATTCATCCAGAAGCTTTCCGATCAATGCATCTACATATGATACACAAGCATAGTATCCTTGTCGAAGAATCAGTGTAGTATCCGGACCCACAGGAGCATTTGTCTTAGGCATGCCATAATAATTTCTCAACTCTCCCCAGGGTCTCAGCGTATACTTGTTGGCATTTTCAGGCGGTTCCTGTATTTCTGGCTGCTTAACAGACTCCAGCGGATACATATCCCAGTACTTTTTAGGAGCTATAAAAGGGAGGTGAGGTTTATGGAATCCCACTGCCATAAAAAATGGTTTTCCTTCCTTTTTATAGGATTTCATTTTCCTAAGAGCATGTTCAGTATTATATCCGTCAATATATGCACTGTCAGGAACATCAGCGAATTCGTAGGCAGGCCCCTTAACAGGGTGTGCTTCATTATACTTCATCTGCTCAATAGCCTCATCTGTATAATAACCTCTTCCTGGCCATTTATCAGTAGGATCCATAAAATCTTCGCCAAATTGCTCTAAATGATCACTTTTATAATGATAGATTTTTCCGAAAGCAGAAGTGGAATAACCATTTTGGGCAAATAATTTATTCATGGTTAATACACCTGGAGTCAAATCGCCAACAGGTTCTCCTGTATAAATTCCATGCCTTTCCGGTCTGTAACCTGTCATCAATGAAGCCCTCGATGCCATACAGATGGATTGCTGTACATATGCATTGGTAAAGCGTATTCCATTGGCAGCAAGCCGATCAATGTTAGGAGAATGAATATGGCTTGCGCCATAGCAGTTCAATTCAGTCCGCATATCATCGACTGCAATAAATAAAACATTAAATGGATCTTCAGTTTCTGCTTCACCTTTGCAAGGTTGCACCAGGACAAATAATGCGAAA
>CAZGGG010000197.1:0-1898 GCA_964525165.1 uncultured Saprospiraceae bacterium
TTTAAGGCCCCTTCAAGCGCGACAGGAAAGTTGTAGCCTCTTCCCAAATAAAGGCTGTTTCTTGAATCCTTCATGAATTCGGCAACTTTTACGATATGGTCATTCTGCTTAAGTGCTTTCGCAATTTTTTCAGGTATAGACTCCATTTCGCTTAGGTATAAGTGGAAATCCGAGTTGGAAATTGTTCCCTTTGCCTTGCCTAGTTTTAGTGCGATTAAAGAGAGTACTGTGATTTGTGTTGTAAATGCTTTTGTTGAAGCTACACCGATTTCCGGTCCGGCATGAGTGTAAGCTCCGGCATGAGTTTCACGTGAGATAGATGACCCCACAACATTACAAACTCCAAATACAAAAGCTCCATTTTCTTTGGCCAGCTTAATGGCGGCCATTGTATCTGCTGTTTCACCACTTTGTGAAATAGCAATAAGAATATCATTGGGTCCTATCACAGGATTTCTGTACCTGAATTCTGATGCATACTCGACTTCAACAGGTATTCTGGCGATATCTTCAAATATATACTCTGCTACTAAACCTGCATGCCATGAAGTTCCACAGGCTGCAATTATAATACGATTGGCGTTGAGGAATTTTTCAAGGTGATCATCAACACCAGCCATTCTAATAAAACCCTGATCCGATTGCATCCTTCCTCTGAATGTATCCTTTATAGCATCTGGTTGTTCGTAAATTTCCTTGAGCATAAAATGGTCGTAACCACTTTTCTCTATCTGATCCAGATTAATTTTTAGTTCGTGCAGATAAGGATCTATAAGCTTGTCATTATGGATCTTTCTGATCCTCGGCTCCCTGCCAAGTCTTATTACACCCATTTCGCCATCTTCAAGATAGATGGCAGATTTTGTGTACTCAATAAACGGAGAAGCGTCTGAAGCTATAAAGTACTCGTTTTCACCAACTCCAATAGCCAAAGGACTTCCCAGTCTCGCTACAACTATTTCATTGGGTTTTTCCTTATCAAATACTGCAATAGCATAAGCACCTATAGCCTGATTGAGGGCGATTTGCACAGCTTTTCCAAGTTTGTGGTCATCATTGAGTAGGATGTCTTCTATGAGGTTTACCAAAACTTCTGTATCAGTATCGGACTGGAAAACATAGCCTCTGTTCTCTAATACCTTTTTAAGTGCATCATAATTTTCTATGATACCATTATGGATAATAGCCAACCGGCCGGAATTTGAAACGTGAGGATGAGAATTGACGTCATTAGGCTCACCATGAGTTGCCCATCTGGTATGACCTATGCCGATTTTACCTTGCTTTACATTTTCTGAAATACATTTTGCGTTAAGGTCTGAAACTTTTCCTTTAGTCTTACAGATATTAAGGTGATTGCCATCATAAAGTGCAATTCCTGCGGAATCATAACCTCTGTATTCAAGTCTTTGCAGGCCCTTTAAGACAATATTGTAAGCATCTTTTTGACCTATATAGCCGACTATTCCACACATATATTTAATTTTTGGTTAGTTAATTATTTGGAGTTTTAACCTTTTATCCTCATCAGCAGAGAGATTGCCATGTATAACCGTTCCTCTTGGAGTTGAGATTGCGCTTTCTATGAAGGAATTTGTTTCATCAAGTTCGCTATCCCTTACATCCAAAACACGCGCTTGGTTTACATCAGGAGTAATTACAATACCAATTCTTGTATTTGTAGAATCGTTGTTAATGATATTGTTAATGTGGCTGGTTATTCTGATTTTGTATGATAGGTTTCCATCGTCATCTGTAAGCACGCCTAAATGATTTCGTTTTGCATTATCAGGGTCTAAATTAAAATCACTAATCACTCTTTCTCTATCCAGATCATAAGCAAACACCCTAAATGGTTGTTTTTCTTTAGGAATATTACTCATAAAATCATTATTCAC
>CAZGGG010000198.1:0-1895 GCA_964525165.1 uncultured Saprospiraceae bacterium
TGGCATTGGACATGGAGGAAATTGAAGTGCAGATTGGAAAATTGCAGGAGCAAATAAATACAGGAAAGAAGGAGTATGTTGCTATCGTAAGGTCCGTCTATTTTAATCACACGAACGAGGATAAAATGATGTACCTTCTCGCCAGCGAAAGTCTGAATCAATTCTACCAGCGGGTGAAGTACATGAAGTACCTTACTAACTACAGGGAAAGGAAAGTGAAAGAGATTGAATCATTGATGGTTCAGTTGAATCAGGAAAAGGATAAATTGAATCAGGCAAGAGCAGAAAAACTTTCCATGCTCGAGGTGAAAGAAGAGGAACGGAGAATGCTGTCAAGGGAAAGGGAACAGAAAAGAAGCCTGATCAACAGGCTTGCACAGGATGAAAGCAGGTTGCGGAAGGAGCTGAAGGAGAAGCAACGGATAAAAGATGAGTTGGAATCGGAGATCAGGCGGGCCATCGAAGAGGAAGCAAGGAAAAGTGCTAACAACTCTATTTATGGAACGCTTACACCTGAACAAAGGCTGGTTGGATCAAATTTTAGTCAGAATAAAGGAAGGCTCCCCTGGCCGGTCGAGAAGGGTATTGTTACGGCAAAATTCGGGGTGATCGATCATCCGGTCCTGAAAGGAGTGAAAATTAACAATAACGGAGTTGATATCACCAGCACGCCGGGGACAAAAGCGCGCGCTGTATTCGATGGTGAGGTCAGCCGCATTTTTGCCATACTGGGAGCAAACTATACCGTCATTATTATGCATGGTGAATACCTGAGTGTGTACCAGAACCTTGTCGATTTGAAGGTAAAAGCCGGCGATAAAGTAACAGCAAAACAACCCATAGGAACGATCTATAACGATTCGGAAGAAGGCGCTTCAATCTTGCATTTCCAGGTTTGGAAAGAGCGTGATATTCAAAACCCCGAGCTATGGATCAGTAAGTAAATTTACCTTCGATTTTACCTTGATAATTTGTGTAACCTTTTTATATTTCATACGTATAAAAAGGACTTAAATGTTGTAGCTATGATTAAGGATCTTCAAATCGCTTCAGACTTACAGAATCTGCGGATGGTGGAAAAGATGATCGATGACCTGTCGCTGGAAATGGATCTAAGTGATGAAGTTTATGGAAATGTGCTTGTCGCCACGATGGAAGCAGCAAACAATGCAATAGTACATGGCAATAAGATGGATCCAAATAAACTGGTACAGGTATCAATAAATGCAATTAATGACCAACTCATAGTGCATATAGAAGACCAGGGCACAGGATTTAATTACGATGCTGTACCGGACCCGACTGCGCCGGAAAATATTGAAAAGATCAATGGAAGAGGAATCTTTTTGATGGAAAAATTAACGGACGGTATACACTACCTGGAAGATGGAAGGGTGGTGGAACTTAAGTTCAACGTCTAAGTGGTCATTGACTTTCATACGGAGGATCTCAAATTTCATTTTAAGGGAAAGAGAAAATACAGGAAGTGGATAGACAAGATCGTTCAGACTGAAGGAAAAACCACAGGCACAATTGTTTTCATTTTCTGTTCCAATCGGTACATACGGAGCATTAACTCCAAATATTTAAACCACAACTACTTTACGGATGTTATAACCTTTGATTATGTTGAGGGGAATACCGTTTCTGGTGATATCTTTGTAAGCGTAGAGCAGGTGAGGCTGAACAGCGAAGAATACAAAACAGGATGTGTTCAAGAGCTCGAACGGGTAATGATTCACGGAATTCTGCATCTGATAGGGTATGGTGATAAAACAAATAAGGAACAAAAGATCATGCGGCGAAAGGAAGACGCAGCACTGGAAATGCTCAGAGATATAGAATAATGAAGAGAGCGTACGATGTAATAGTTGTGGGTGGCGGACACGCGGGTA
>CAZGGG010000199.1:0-899 GCA_964525165.1 uncultured Saprospiraceae bacterium
AGGGTGATGCTCGCGCAGGTGCTGGTCGCTCCAAGAGGCTAACTCTACGATGATAGGCGTTAACGCCAAGCCCTTCTCCGTTAGTATGTATAGATTCGTCTTTTTATTGTCCGGTCGCTTGGTTTTAAGGATCAGTCCGTTCTCTTCCAGCAGTTTAAGCTTCGCAGAAAGGATATTGGTCGCAATGGCTTCCTCGCTTTCAGTGAAGTCTTTGAAGGTTTGTTTGCCCTCGATCAGCATCTGCTTCACGATCACCAACATCCATTTGTCGCCCAATATGTCTAGGGCAGAAGTAAAGGGGCAATTACATCTGAAATTGATCTCCATAGATTAAACTAAAGTTAATTATTACTTGCAAAATGAAAGTTTTATAAAATATCACTTGCAAAATAAAAGTTATTACTTAATATTGCTTGCAAAACAAAAGTAATAAAATGAGATCGATCAACGAAAAAAAACTATTCATAGGACTGGCAGTATTTCTATTTATTTGTCGGCCTTCAATCGGCAATAGCCAAGAACAGTCTTCCCAAACAGTAACCCATAAATCCATTGATAAAATGAATCAGAAAGAAACAGTAGGCACCTTTTTAGGTGCGGTTATGCAACAAGATACTGCGACCATGAGAGCAGTGGCCAACGACAATTACATTCAGCACAATCCATTTATTCCAACAGGTCTAGAACCATTTATTCAAATGCTAGATGTTTTAAAAGAGAACGGAACCACGGCCGAGAATGTCAGAATGTTTGAAGATGGCAATTATGTGTTCATGCATAATATTTGGAGAAATGCCAAACCTTTCGGTGCAGAAGAAATGGTCTCATTCGACATTATTCGCTTGGATGAGAATGGCAAGGTGGCAGAACATTGGGATGCTATGACAAAACTGGAAACG
>CAZGGG010000199.1:909-1871 GCA_964525165.1 uncultured Saprospiraceae bacterium
CTTGATCAGACAGAATCGAACAAGAAGCTTGCAAGATCATTGGTAGAAGATATCCTCATGGGTAAGAATCCGGGGAAGATCGAAGAATATATTAGCGCTGAGATCTATCATCAGCACAATCCTCAAATAGCTGATGGCTTAGATGGAATCATGAAGGCGGTAGAATACTTAAGCTCGCAGAACAATATGTTTGAGTATACCACGATCCATAAAGTTCTGGGAGAAGGAAACTTCGTGCTGACTGTTAGTGAAGGAAAGTGGAACAATACCAAGAATGTATTCTACGACTTATTCCGATTTGAAAACGGCAAAGCCGTAGAGCATTGGGATGTTATTCAGCCCATTCCAACAGAAGGCTTGGCGAACAACAAGGGGATGTTTGGATTTTAAGTTCAGCGGCAGGAAGTCGAAGTTCGGAGTTGGGGGATTCTCTTTACTTAGAATCAACCGCTTCGAACTTTGCCTAGTCTGTCTTTAGACCGGCGAAAATCGCGCGGCAACGGGGGGCAACATTAGTACCCTTTTACCAATTTGCCGATAAGTCTAACAGTCTTAGGTAATTACCAAACGTAAGTGACGTGCAGTGTAAAGGCGACATCACCTCCTGCATCTAAATTGATGGTTTTTGGAAAGCCGTTATTATTGAAGTAGGGAGTAAAGCTTATGCCTCCCATAAAATCATCTGCATCTAAGTTATCGTAGTCATAAAGTTCAATTATATACTGATCATTTGGTTCGTTCAGATCTACAGAAGGAGTGAATTCAAAGCTATACACGTTCGACGGATCTGCATTTTCATAATAAGCTGAAAAATTGGTTAGTGCCCCCATGTCTTTGATCACTTGAATATAAATATCTGGTCCGCTAGTTAGGTCCCATCCCGCACCATTATCAGTGGCCGGGAATCGGGTAATATCGATCTTATTGATCCTGATAGTAGCGGGGGTGTCTTGCTGACTGCA
>CAZGGG010000200.1:0-1869 GCA_964525165.1 uncultured Saprospiraceae bacterium
CACGAAATCACGCATCGGCATATGGAGGTGCTGGAATCCATTATCCGTAAACATCCGGCCGATTGGCTGTGGAGTCACAATCGTTGGAAGCACGCAGAACCTTTGTCTTAAAAAAACCTAAGCTTTGTGTCATCCGACAGGCACAACAAACTGATCGCCTTGCTGTTACCTACTCACAATTCGGAAGATGGCAAAGCAACTCCCTCAACAAGTGGATTGGATCATTATCGGAGCAGGCGGTTCAGGCCTTTGGCTGGCCTTGGAACTGTATTTGAATGGTTTACTCGAGACGCACAGCCTTGCGATATGGGAGAAGGATGCTCATAAAACGAATGATCGAACATGGTGTTTTTGGGCAAAAGAAACAGATCCTTTTTTGGATCAGATTATCTCCAAAAGTTGGACCCGGCATGAATTCGAAGGACAGCACGTGGATCTTGCACCCTATCAATACCATCACATTCGATCCGAAGACTTTTATCAAGCCTGCAAAAATATACTAAATACCCAGAAGAATGTCTTCTGGGTTCGGGATGAGGTGGTAGCGCTGGAGGAACAAAAAAATGCTGTTCAGGTCAAAGGAAAGGAATGCAACATGACCGCAAAGAAAGTCTTTAATTCTGCCCCGCTGATTCCCGGAAAGAATACTTCATTGCCCAAAATTGATTTGTGGCAGTCATTTGTAGGATATCATGTAGAATGGCCCGAAGAAGTACTAGATCCTGAAAGTATGAAGTTGATGGACTTTGAGGTCGAACAGTTGGGAGCGACTCAATTCATGTATGTTTTGCCTTTCGGTAAAAAAAGTGCACTGGTGGAACTTACCCGATTCGGATCTGAAGTGCTTCGGAAGGAGGAAGCGCATGACATTCTGGAATCTTACTGCAAAAACATTGGGTCTGATTTCCAAATCAAGGACATCGAGCAAGCCAAAATTCCCATGTCCAATGTATTCAATAATTACAAAAGTCACCATCCTTTCCGTTCAAGAGTGATTCCTTTGGGTACGATGGGGGGCGCCATCAAACCCTCAACCGGGTATGGTTTTCTCAACATGAGAGTGCACGCGCAAGAGATTGCACATGCATTGAAACAAAAGTCTGGCATCCCTAAAATTCAACGCCCCTATCGATTTCGGTTGTACGATCAATTATTATTGAATATCCTGGTCCAACAGCCCGAGCAAGGGAGACCCATCTTTCAAAGGTTATTTAGGAATCAACCCATTCAACGTATTCTCAAATTTCTGGATGAGCGCACTCATATCTTGGAAGAAGCCAAAATTTTCACACCTCTTCCAGCCGGAATTTTCCTCGATCAATTATTCAAAGAGTGGCGGTTGAAATGAAATATTTGAGCTCCTCCTTATTTCGATGGCAACTCATTGGGCAAGCCTTGTTGATGCTCTTAGCCCTCATCTTACCCCTTTCTGTATCAAACATTCTTTTTGATGGCCTGGCTTTGATTCTGTTGGTGCTCATCGGAATTCCCCATGGAGCGAATGATCTCTTTTACCGAAAGGACAGCAGCACCATCGGTATGATTCGTTTTTTAGGTGCTTATATAGGGGTGATGGGACTTTATGGTCTTTTATGGTGGTTCTTTCCCATTGTTGCACTGGCTCTATTCCTGGTGATTTCGATTCACCACTTTGGTCAGTCCAATTTTGAACAGGAGCAGTTATGGCATATTCCAAGTATTCTTTGGGGGAGCCTTGTAATTTTTGCGCCCATCCTCATCCATTGGGAAGAGGCTGTAGAGATCTTCAGCGGCATGGTAGGTTCTTCGATAAGTTCTTCCATTCCTGAGGAAGGCATATATGCTGCCGGCATCCTTAGCACACTGCTCTATGGCCTGGTCATTTGGAGA
>CAZGGG010000201.1:0-1811 GCA_964525165.1 uncultured Saprospiraceae bacterium
TTCCGGCGCCAACAATTTGGCGAGAAAAAGCATCACGCCCTTGTTTGTTTTCAGGTCATCGAGGGCATAGTTCGACAGCACCCTCGGCAGCTCCTCCTGAAGGACCGTCTGAACGCGGTTCTCCACCGGGTCGTTGGGGGTCGCAGCATGAGTGAGCAGCGCGAACTTCCGGGTCAGGAGCGGAATGATGTCGGTGGCAAACGTTTCCGCATCCTCCGGTTCGATCCCCAAGTGACCGGCAAGCTTCAGCAATTTATCGGATGACGGACCAGGCGAGCCAATGTCGTTTGTCATAGTGGCCGAAAGAATACGCGCGGGCTTAAAAGGGTCAGCCGCGGCACCGGAGGGAAGACCAACCGGCACCGGTTTCACCCCTGGTTCAAGAATCGGAGATATGAAATTTGACCTCATTTCATGGTCTTTGTCAAGTACCGCTATCGGCTGACAGCTACGACCAGTCGCAATTCCCGTCGAAATCAAAATCCGGTTGATTGCGTCCTGCACCTCACAATTCGTTTTTTCCGTTCGGAAGTTCGGGATTTAGAAAAACAGAGAAAAACAAAGAAAAACTGTGAACTTCGTTGAACAGTGCATATAAATAGCCCCTATTTCTTTGCAACAACTTTCAAGTGTTTGAAATCATACTAGATTTATGTTTAAAAAGTGGAATACTTCCAGCAGGATGTGGAGGTGCCCCAAAGATGGTCGAAACCGTCATAAAAATGTCCAAACTCAGGCCGTGGGCTTTGCCCCCATTCCGGGGTGCTACTTTGAAAAGTGCGGTATCGGGTGCATCATCGACGAGCAGCTTGACCTGGATCCCCGCAGAAAAGGGCTCACCCACGGGCAGGCGGCTGTGGCAATGATGACCGCAATCTTGGTTCAGGTCATGCATCCTGGGCACATTAAGTAAGAATTATTTATTGACATCGTCTTACTTTATAATTAACATCAAGAGGCGCTTTGAAACAATCGCTGCATTTTTCATTAATTATTTAGGAGAATTCATGCAAACAACATCGTCAAAAGTTACTTCCAAAGGTCAGATCGTAATCCCCAAAAAGATAAGGGATAAATATGGAATAAGCCCTTCTACTTCGATACATTGGGTTGAGAAGGCAGAGGGCATTTTAATGATACCGGATTCAGAAGACCCGATCGTTGCAGCCCGGGGTATGTTAAAGGGTTCCGGAATACTGAAGGCCTACCTGAAGGATAAGAAGAGGGAAAAAAAGAAAGAGGATAAGAAAGGCCGTGACCGGTAGATTTGTATTAGACAGTTATGCCTTGATCGGCTATCTTGAAAATGAGCCTTTCGCCGATCGTATTGAAAAATACCTAAAGCAGGCAAAAAGAGCCGAAGCATCCCTTTATCTGCATGCCATTCACCTTGGAGAGGTTTACTACATCACGCTCAGGGAGCAGGGGCAGAACGCGGCGGATTTGGCATATGCCCGTATTAAGGCCTTCCCGCTGACATTTGTCGATAAGATTGATGAAGAACTCTTATTAAAAGCCGCCTCGTTAAAGGCGGGCTATCCGATATCTTATGCAGATTCTTTTGCAGCCGCTCTGGCTAATATTCACAATTGTGCTTTGCTTACAGGAGATCCAGAACTCAAAATACTTGAAAAAGAAAGGATAATATCAATCGTTTGGCTTACAAGCTAAGATTGTGTATAAAGAAAATACTTCCGTCAGTTTGTAAAATACTACCCTGTGGGCCAACGATGCGTCGGTGCTCGAAATAAAAGAAAGGATTGAAAAGAATGAAAAAAGACAGCTCTCCGATGGCAAACGTCCTACTAATG
>CAZGGG010000202.1:0-1788 GCA_964525165.1 uncultured Saprospiraceae bacterium
AATATTCTGTCACCCCCTTTGTCCTGGGGGACAGACTTGAGGATGATTTTAAGGATAGAATTGCGCTATCAAGAGTGTTCAACCTTCCTAATTCAGCAATCCGAAAGGGCGATGAGTATATAAATGAGGATGGGATATATTGTGCTGAAAATCCAATATTTAGAATAATGGAGATCAGGCTTATTGCCGGCAACCCGGATGAACTGTTGAGTAATCCTGATGATGCAGTATTATCAAAACAGGCAGCACAAAAATATTTCGGTGATGAGATGCCCCTGGGTAGAACGCTGGAATTAGAAAACAACGGAGATATCTTTTATTTTAATGTCAGGGGAGTATTTGAGGATACAAAGGAAAACTCGAGTTTCAGGCCTGAGATACTACTACCGGTAGAAGTTTCTCTTGATCAAATGGATAAACTGATTACATCATCTAGTGATGAGCCCCTCGGTAAAGACTATTATGCTGATTCCTGGAGCATGTTCTTCTTTTATACCACCTACCTGAAGCTGGGAGACGGTTTATCTCGGGATGATCTGCAAAAAAAGATAGACAGTTATGAGGGCAGGCATTTCAGCAGTGACCTGGGATTATCATTTGATTTACAGAATTATAATGATATTTACTTTAACTCTTCTGATCTTGTAAACAGCAGAAGCAATGGTGACAGAAAGACGGTGCTTATATATGCGATGGTTGCATTCCTGCTGCTCCTGACAAGCACAATAAACTATGTCCTTTTATCTACTGCCGGTCTGGTAAAAAGAAGAAAGGAGATCAGCCTGCGCAAGGTTAACGGTGCACCAGACGGATCAATCGTCAGGCAGATCATGGCTGAAACAATATTCTTCTCTTATTTTGCCGCGATAATCGGACTGCTATTAGCAAGGATAGCCCTGCCTCCCTTAAGCAGTCTTCTCTTCGGGAAAACACTGGATTTCGCATTGTTCACAAATCTGCCCTTTGCATTTTCTGTTTTCCTGCTTCCTCTTATCATCGGCCTTCTGTCAGGCATGTATCTTTCGGTAAAAGCAACAGATAAAAATGCTCTTTCAGTTATTACTCATTCAGAAGAAAACAAGAAGGGCTCATCCGGAATTGTGGCTGTACTAAATACCGTTCAGCTTGTAATATGCCTGTCATTAATAATCTGCTCTGGCATAATATATTCCCAGCTTCATTACTTCAGGAACAGTGATATAGGATTTGACATAAAAAATATAATCAGCATTGACTTCAGCAATAATGAAGTAAGAAAAAACTATGATGTATTTAAGGATGAGCTTTCAAAACTCCCTTCTGTAAGGAGCGTTTCAGGATCAATGTGGTCTCCTCCCACCAGGAACAATATGGCCATAAATATGTCAAAAATCGGCAATCCCGGAGAAAAGATAACCCTGCAGGGACTGATGGTAGATTACGATATTGTCGAAACACTCGGACTGGGACTGGTCCAGGGAAACGATTTTGACAGCTCAGAACCAGGATCTGAGAATAAGATCATCATCAACGAAAAAGCTATAAATGCACTTGAAATTGAAGGATCGCCCATTGGATTGGAAACTAAAATGGGAAAGATAGTGGGAGTCGTGGAGGATTTCCATATTCAGTCATTTCATAAGGAAGTACCACCAACACTACTCCAACTGGTGCCCCTTGGAGTCAGAACCATGCTCGTAAGGTCCGAACCGGCCAATATTGATCTTGCCTACAGCCAGATCAGGACAACATGGGAAACATTGTTTGACAGTCAGGTCCCTGAATACAAAATGCTGACAGATGCCCTGG
>CAZGGG010000203.1:0-943 GCA_964525165.1 uncultured Saprospiraceae bacterium
AAATCAGTGTAAACGTATGGAATCCCATATTTTTCAATCATAATCTGAATTAGTCAAGACTTAATCTGACAGTTAGGGATTAAACTATATTTGAAATTACAACAAGACAAATACATGTTTAATCCACAAAACTGTCAGAAATGAATACAGAAGTAAAGTTAATCAAAAGCAAATTAGGATTATTAAATCTAGCCGAAGAACTTGGCAACGTGTCACAGGCCTGTAAGGTAATGGGCTATTCCAGAGACACATTTTATCGTTTCCGTGAACTTTATGATACAGGAGGAGAACTGGCTTTGCAGGAAATAAGCAGGAAAAAGCCGGTAATAAGAAATCGTGTCGAAGCCCATATTGAGGAGGCTGTTGTCAAGTTAGCAACTGACAACCCTGCATTGGGTCAGGTTCGTGTATCCAATGAGCTCAAAAAGAAGGGATTATTCATCTCGCCTGGTGGAGTTCGGAGTGTCTGGTTGCGTCATGACTTAGAGACCTTCAAAAAGCGTTTAAAGGCTCTTGAAGCTCTGGTTGCTCAAGATGGACTCATTCTTACAGAACAGCAGGTAGCAGCTCTGGAAAGGAAAAAACTTGACCAGGAAGCCAAGGGTGAAATTGAAACCCATCATCCTGGGTATCTTGGAGCACAGGATACCTACTATGTCGGAACTATCAAAGGTGTTGGTCGGATTTACCAGCAGACTTTTATCGATACCTACTCAAAGGTGGTCCATCTGAAGCTCTATGATCGGAAAAATGCTCTTGTAGCTGCAGATACGCTCAACGACAAGGTGATCCCGTTCTATGAGGAACATAATATTCCATTGCTTCGAATCCTCACCGACCGGGGCACTGAATACTGTGGCGCCAGAGAACACCACGAATATCAGCTTTATTTGGCCCTGGAGGACATCGATCATACTAGAACCAAGGCCAGGTCTCCCCAAAC
>CAZGGG010000203.1:953-1772 GCA_964525165.1 uncultured Saprospiraceae bacterium
TCTTCGATGAGCACGGGGTCGGGATCAAGACGGTGCTGAGTGGCCACGGCCGCGAGTTCTGTGGCCGGCTTGACAAACATCCTTATCAGCTTTATCTTCAGCTGCACGAGATCGATCATACCAGGACCAAGGCCAGGTCTCCCCAAACCAATGGGATCTGCGAACGCTTCCATAGGACCGTTCAAAACGAGTTCTATGCTATCGCCTTCAGGAAGAAGATCTACAAATCCCTGGGGGAGCTACAGGAAGACCTGGATCGTTGGGTTGAAGAATATAACAACGACCGGACCCATACTGGAAAATACTGCTATGGAAAAACTCCTATGCAGACCTTCCTGGATAGCATCCATCTGGCTAAGGATAAAATGCTGAATGAAAAATATCAAGGAATGAACAGCGAAAACCATTTATCCGAGTTAGGCACCAACGAGCGATCCGATGAGACATCTGCAAGGCCGGATGATACAACTGAAAAAATTCAAAAATCATCATCCGTTCATTTTAGCCTTGAAGATGTCGAAGAGGATGCTATATTTGCTAAGTCGGTAAATGGTGAGTAAAAATATCCCTACTGTCAGATCAAGTCCTAACTATTACAATTTATATTAACCCTTTATTCAGATTCATTTAAATCTCGTAGTTTATTATATTCATTTTTCCAATAATCCGCTTGTTTTTTTGCTTTCTTGATCTTTTTCTTCATCTCCAACGAAAGGCATAATAGCACAGACACCAATAACGCCACCGTTTTCTTTTAACCAACGTAGGGTAAGCATGCTTACGTAAATCGGGAAAACCGGAGGCGTATTAAACATGCTT
>CAZGGG010000204.1:0-1770 GCA_964525165.1 uncultured Saprospiraceae bacterium
AAGTAACTGCTCTCCTACACCGGGCAGGCTGCATAAATATTCATAATGCCCTGAACATTCATCCTTCCCTATTTCATTGATAAGTAATGTTTCTCCACTTTGTCCGGCCCGATAATAGTTAAGGAAAATACCTTCTCTTGGAGTTCTGTACTCTTCATAAGTCCCCTGCATATTGCTACCCCATTCCAGGGAGCCACCGGGATCATCATCATAGATATTAAAAGCACAAAACCAGGTGTCGATGCCTAACGCATGCACTTGTTTGACCAATTCATATGAAAGATCTGCCAGTTCATTACTATTTTGCATGGCCATTGACCTGGATCTAACTTTTTCGAGTGCTGATTCAATTTGCGCTTCACGAGCCTGGGCCTCCGCTTTCTGCAAATCCAGGAAACGGGTATAAGCTTGTTCAAATACTTTGGCAAAGCGCGGGAATATATAATCTTCTTTAAATGGGCTAAGGGATGACACCAATAAATATCCATGGCTAAATGAGGCTCCATAATCAATCTCCCAACTGGGAGTATTGATGTTGATGCCTTTTTCTGCCACTTCTTTCATTGAATCTTTAAAGGAGGGTACTGTAAACATCAATTCAAAATGCTTATCAATATAATCCTCAGGAATTTCAATGGAAAAAAGTGCAGTACCTGCCTTCCATTGGTTGTATCTATACTGGTGAATATAATCCAGATCCACCGGAATTTGAAAGGGAGACATCATTCCCTCTTCGCCAATGCTGTGCCATTGTTCCACCTCATTTTTCTCCTTATCGCAAAGTACAATACCAAAAGCAAACAAATCCCCACCTAAAATTCTCATTTGCTCAAATAATACTGATGCAACGCCAGACAATTCATCACTTGAATGCATGGATAAACTTCTTGCCCTTACTCTTTCCAGTGCTGTTTCAATCTGGGCTTCCCTTGCTTGCTTTTCAGATTCTTTAATATCTAAATACCTCCGGTAGGTAAGGCTGAGAACTGAAGAAAACCTGATAAAAATTGATTTTTCATCTTCGGAAAGTGGTTCCTTTGTCCAGGCAAAAATATTACCTTCCTTAAAATTAAAATAATGACCATGGTGTACTTCACCTTCAGGAAATGCAGGAATATCAATCTGGGGTCTGAGAGCTTTGTAATATGCTTTGATATCATCACCCAGCAAAACTGGGAAGTAATTTTCCTGCCTTATCCAATGATCGTAAATCCCTTGCAGCACTTCGTGATCAAGTGCATCAACCTTACCAGATAAGTGAACTGATTCTCCCTGCATTGTAGAATTAGTTGCAGCAGCTATCCATGATGGCGGATCATCAAACATCTGAGCCACGCCGCATCGAACCGGGACAATATTGAGCCATTTTAACTGAACAAAAAATTCACTGATGGCATCAAGAAGATTTTCCGAATTATGCATAGCCATGGCTTTGGATCGAACCCGCTCCAGAGCAGCTTCAATCCGTGCTTCATGTGCCTGGGCTTCTGCTTTTACAAGGTCGCTGAAACGGGTATATGCAAGGGAAAATACAGCTGTTGCCCGCCGCAACAGATCCCAACTTTCAGTGGATATATCGCCGGGAGCAGCAGCACCCATGTATCCGTTATTGAATTTGCATAAATGATACTTGCGTTCAGGGATTGTCTCTCCATAGAAACCCTCAGCCGAAAATAAACCGGATTTTTCAGCGCAATAATTAATCCATTCAACGCGCTCCTCTCCCTGCATCACAATGGATGTCGTGGGTTTGCCAGAATGGTAAAATTC
>CAZGGG010000205.1:0-1758 GCA_964525165.1 uncultured Saprospiraceae bacterium
CATCTTGAAGCCCGCATCTTGAAGCCTGTTGCTTGTGGCTTGCAGCTTGGGATCTCGCCTCCAGCCAATATTTACCATCTTAATAGTATCCATAAATATTATTAATGGTTTATTGATTAGCATAAGCTCTACTTTATGCACCGAAAAATGAACGGTGTGTTCAGTTACTTATAACCATGATGGCGGTTGTGCCGGCATCGCTAACAAACGATTAGATACGAATGGATTTTTTAGCGGACTTCTTCATGCGGTTCCTTGTGCAGTTTCAATCACCTACTCTTGGCTTTTTGATCGGTGGAATGCTGGTAGCCGCGCTGGGTAGTAAACTAAAAATCCCAAATGCAATCTATCAGTTTATCGTCTTTATGCTTTTGATGAAGATCGGTCTCGAGGGCGGCATTGAGATCCGGGAAGCCAACCTGGCAGCCATGGCGCTTCCGGCCCTGATCGCCGTAATAATCGGCTTAATCACAGTTCGCATCGGGATCAGTATTTTTAACATTTTGCCCGGCGTCAATAAAGAAGACGGTATTGCTACAGCGGGTTTGTTTGGGGCGGTCAGTGCCTCTACGCTTGCTGTTGCCATGGTGATGCTGGAAGAGGAATCTATTACCTTCGAAGCCTGGGCTCCAGCCTTATATCCTTTCATGGATATTCCGGCCTTGATCCTCGCCATCGTGCTGGCAAACATTCATCTCAAAAAGCAGAAAGAGGGTAAAGATACAGAGGTGAACGTGTGGAGTATCATCCGGGAAAGCCTTCGGGGTTCGGCCCTGTCGGCGCTGCTGCTGGGACTGGCTTTGGGACTGCTCACCAATTCGGATTCGGTTCTCCAGTCCTTTTATGATCCTCTATTCCGAGGCTTTCTGTCTATACTCATGCTGATTATGGGAATGGAAGCATATGACCGTATTCAGGAATTAAAGAGCGTGGCCCATTGGTACGCCGTATATGCAGCTTTGGCTCCGCTCATGCACGGACTGATTGCATTCGGTTTAGGGTACATTGCTCATTTACTGGTTGGTTTTAGTCCGGGAGGAGTGATCATCCTGTCAGTAATCGCATCATCCAACTCAGATATTTCGGGTCCGCCCACCTTGCGGGCCGGTATTCCATCGGCGAATCCATCTGCCTATATTGGGGCATCCACCAGTGTGGGTACGCCTGTGGCCATTGCAGTCGGCATTCCACTATTTATTGCGCTGGCACAAATAGTTTTCGAATTATGATCGATTCATCGATTTACAAAAATATGGAGGACACAAACATGACATATCATAAAGCAAAAAAAGTGGTCATCATTGCGGAAAAGATACTCACGTCCAAAATCTGTGAGATTATTGAAGCAAGCGGTGCCCGCGGCTATACCATTGTTCCCGCCGGCGGAAAAGGTGCACATCATAAACACTTTACCTCAGAACGAGCCTCCGTAGTAGATGACTTTGCTACTGTCAGGATCGAGGTGATCACCAAGGACAAATCGATAGCGGAAAGCATCGGGATTGAAGTGGTTGATAAATGTTTCAATAAGTATTCCGGTATCATCTACCTGGAGGATGTTGAGATCTTGCGGCCCGCAAAGTTCAATGGAGAATGATGGATATTGAATTATGAATTATGAATGTTGAATGATGAATTGCAGACTTATTAGTTTGCCTCTTGTATTTAGAGTGAAATGTGAAAAGGGTCTACTTCGCTGACCGGGTAAAAGGCAAACATTTCAATTATAGATCTTTGTGTATGACAGATGAAAAGGGA
>CAZGGG010000206.1:0-1716 GCA_964525165.1 uncultured Saprospiraceae bacterium
AGGATATTATCCGATAGCTCCTGGGTACCAATCGGTGCGTATTTTGCAAGGGGTACTTTATTACCCGAAAACCCCACCAAATAATGGACTGCTGGCAATTCCCAGTTCATGCAGGCAATTGTGGTTGCATTAACCTGGTGTGTGTGAACCACGGCGTTGATATCATCTCGATAATTGAGCAAATCGAGGTGAAAACGAATTTCAATCGAAGGGATGAGATTACCTTCTACAACTTCACCCGTCGGTGCCACTAAAACGATGTCTTCTGGTTTCATCTCAAAATAATCGACAGCACTGGGTTTAATGGCAATCAAACCTTCCGATCGGTTATAAAAACTCAAGTTCCCCCCGGTACCTGTTGTCAGATGATGTGTAATCAACTTCTGACCGAATTCAACAATTGCTTTGCGTTCCTCCAATAGTTGCATCAGCAACTCCTTTGCATTTGAAATAAAGTGTTAATTAAAGCTATTATAAATTAGATTTTACAAAATTTCAAGTATGAAATTTTGTAAAGATAAGGTCTACAATGTAATTCGATCAAGAATACTTCTAGAAATTCCAATCTATAATTATTTTGCTCAGTCTTATGGCCGACTTGTCAACATAGATCGAGGAAGGATTGAAAAGAGTTTATGACGATATCTTTTAAATGAAAGAATTTATTTATATGAAATTATTTTTTTACGACCCACCGATCACCTTTATTGTCCCCCAAATGATTTACTCATTTATCTATTTGTCGAAAATCATAAATCCCATCGCGATATTCCCAAACTGACCCGCAGGCATCGCAAGTCAAATCACTTCCCATACCCGTTATAGAATTACCGCACTTCACGCACTTGAAAATTTGTTCATTTCCAGCCCTGTTCTTTTTAACATCCCCGGTGGCAATTGCCCGCGTGAAAACGCTTGGACTGAACTGCGCGAATGCGCCAGTCCACTGCAGCATCGAATCTAACCAGGCCAAAATACCCGTTGGAATATGTCGTTTTAGAAAACCCACCCGAAAATGAGAAACGGATAGCTGGCGCTCAATTTCAAAATGATTTTCTTTCAGGTAGTGCCGGATAGCTTTTGGATGGAAGTCAAAGTTTAATTCTGCAAATTCAACTGGCTCTAATGAAAATGGACTCCACGCCTGTTTCCTTAACCAGAATCGTAAAATGGATTTGATGTTGCGCTTGTTGGCAAATTCCAAAATAAAACAGCCGTTTTGAGCCATAACACTTCGAACTTGGGAAAGCGCAAGAATTGGGTCTGCCATGTGATGTAATGTGCGAATCATGGTTGCTCCGTCAAACAAGCCTTCCGTAAATGGCAGATGGTAAATGTCTGCCGCTACATAGACAAACCGACCTGAAACACCAAGTCGATCCCGCGCCTGCTCAAGTTGGGTTCTGGAGTAATCCACCAGTGCTACCCGCTGAAAATTTTTATATCGCGGTGTATTTCTCCCAGCCCCAGCACCCAGCTCCAGCATAAATTCGCCACCTGAAGGCAGTAAGCCTTTAAGCGCAATCGCTTCTACGGCATCTTCATAAGCTCGCCCACCCTCATCCCAAAATCGCTGTTGATAATCTGAACCTTCGTAACTGCATACAGGGGGCGTGTCTTTGGACATCATAAATCTCTACTTCACTCAAGTGATTGCTATTAACTGAATTTATTTTGATATTATAACAAAGTTGCCCGGGCAGGATTACCGGCGGC
>CAZGGG010000207.1:0-1711 GCA_964525165.1 uncultured Saprospiraceae bacterium
TCAATAATAACCATTTTTCTTCATAATATTGTACCAGCAAGGAACGACCGACGGTGATTATTTAACCGATGGTTGTAGAAATGAATCGGCGCCGATCATTTCGTTTTGATACTCATTCTCCACCCCATCGAGGGGTGTCGAACGAGAGCAAGGAACTTCCCTCAGGTTCATATTCCCCGATAGCTGTTGATAAGGGATCATGAGTCGGAATTTCACCTTTTTGTTTTTCATCACTGTCCGGGATATATTTCCCTGCTCCCACATATCCCAGAAAATCCTAGGTGAGAGATTGGCAATAGATCCGTGCAACCTCACATTGTTGTACTTTTCGTAAAATATCGTCAGTCTTTGAATTAATGAATCAAAGTCCCAGAACCCCTGGTTTCCCAATGCTGAGGAGAGGATGGAATGAAAGCTCTCGACATGGCCGTTTTCCTGGGGCGTATAGGGGTGGGTAAATACCTGATTGAGATAATTCTCTTCGAAGAACCCCCGAATAATTTTGGAACCGAACTGTGGTCCGTTGTCATTCCGGATTTCGATATGTACCCCTTTGCGCAAGAGATCTGCCGACTGCAGATAATCTGTAATAATTTCTTCCCATGCCTGCTTGACCTGGCGAGTTCTCATTGTATACCCCACCTGCCAATGCAAGACAAAACGGGTGAATGTATCAAGGACGGTAAGAATATAGGCATATCTCCCATCTTTGTGGACCCAGGCATATTTAATGTCCATTTCAAGTACCTCCAAGGGACCTCCAGGTATTACGATCCTGTACTTTGCAAATGATTTGCCCAGTTTTTTATGTCTCTCTTTCAATAATTCCGCATCCTTCATTAATCGATATACTTTCTTATGGTTGATAAAATATCCCGCTATCATTAACAGTGTACACATCTTCCTGTAGCCGTAGTCAGTATCAGGATCCTGTTGGGTCTGCTTGACCTTATCTACTACCTCCTGGTTACTTACCGTGATTACCTCCTGACCTTCAAGCTTCTTAGTGGTCTTAGATGGTTGTTTGCCTGGATGATGGCCTGTTTGCTCGTAATAATATTGGTGTTTACTCAGGGTCAGAATTGATAAGGCCTTGTCTCGATTCAGACCATCAAGTATGTATTTACGAGCTAACGCTTTTTTCTCTCCCAGGCATATTTCTTTTTTAGCGCTTCATCCTTTAATCGCCCTTCTAACTCCTTTTCTGCCAAAAGTTCTTTCAACGTTTTGTTCTCTTTCTCCAAACGCCTGATCTCTTTCAACTGGGCCGGGGTCATATGGTGTCGAATTTCTTCCGCCAGCTGTAATAAGTGGCAGGATAGATTCCGTGCTTCTCTAATGTAGCAGTTACTCCATGTGCCGTTGCCTCTTTCAGGATCTCGAGCTTCTGCTCTTTTGTGAATGTTCGTTTTTCCATAGACATAATTATAACAATTTTATTACAGATATTGAACTATAATTATGTCCGAAGTGCTAAGGGGCTATTTCAGGCACCATTGATGATGCAAAACAGAAATTCAATCAGTACTCGCAATAGTGGTTTCCGATTCCAGGGAAATTTTACAGATAACCAGGTTATAGACCACCCGTCCAGGATAAATAATAATGCAGAAACCAAAAAGGAATAAGACATACTCAGGCCAATATCATACCATTTGAATATCATATCTGTAATCTCTCCGCGAATAACAAAGAATATGGTGATCAAACT
>CAZGGG010000208.1:0-364 GCA_964525165.1 uncultured Saprospiraceae bacterium
CTACCAGCGCAAGGAAATCAAGGATCTCATGGCGTATCTCAAGCTGATCGCCAATGTCGGGCGGAAGGGTTGTAAGTGCCGAAGAACAACCAAACACAATATCCACCAGCTGTGCAGTGGATTGTTCCGCAGTGACAATAACCGTGGTGTTCCATAATAGATAATCGGTCACAAGGTCATCTTCATACAGTGACACCTGGATCTCATCACCCGCCTGAAGAGGGACATCCACTCCTGTGACGATGACATGTACCTCGCAGACATTTTCGCTGGAACCGTTGACCAGGGTTTCCTGGATCGAGAGGGTAACCGTGGCATCGTCATCGGTATATGAACTGGTAAGGACGTTGACCGGGCTGTTTCC
>CAZGGG010000208.1:374-1705 GCA_964525165.1 uncultured Saprospiraceae bacterium
ACGTAGGCTTTTGTTGCAGCATCCTGATCATTCACGGGATCGGCCAGGTCGGTAAGAACTTGATTACCGGCGGAGTTGCCCTGTGTCAGGACATCGTCCAGCGTTTGTGTTTCGGTATACTCAATGGCACCGGATATCGTTTCGGCGGAACGGGCGTGCATGGCATATGGTACGCTCAGCAACTGCGTTGTCCCTGCTGCTGTCCCA
Organism: uncultured Saprospiraceae bacterium; assembly: GCA_964525165.1. GTDB lineage: Bacteria > Bacteroidota > Bacteroidia > Chitinophagales > Saprospiraceae > JAWLFI01. Next base: position 582 of record CAZGGG010000208.1, read on the forward strand.
TTCACGGTCAGGTCCAGGTAATACGGCCCATCGCTCCAGTCAATCGCTGAAAGATCATCCGAAGTCGTCCCCGTCCCGATCTCCAGCTGTATATGTCCGTATGGATCTGTGGTCTTCGTATGTGTTTCAAGGTATACAGACGATCCATCGACAGCTCCCTGGAGAATTTCTATCTGCAGGGTAACCGTTTCACCCTGCATCACGTTTCCGTCAGCATTTCGGACAACAGCCTGGTAACTGAAAGCATTCGGAGCCTGCGCGTTCATGGTCAGGGCTGCAGCCATCACAAGAAGAGAGAGTACATACTTATTCATTGTCATAGGTTTTATGATTTTAAAGATAAATAATAAATTATTGAGAGACATGGACCCATGTTAAAGAACAAGAATGGAACCATACGGCGTTGAATGTAGATGCGCCTGCAAGAATGGAAGGTCTATACGTCTAATTGCAGAATAAATAATTTAGAGGGAATTATTTTTGAGTTGAAGGCAATTGTTATTGAGTTGAAAAGAATAATATATAGTGTAAAAAGAAAAGTAATAAGTACAAAATAATAAAGGAAAAGAAAAAAATAAATAACGATGCAAAAATAATTATTAAAATGTTTATAAAAATAAATAGGAATATTAAAAACAGAAGTAATAACAAGATATGAATTATATAATATATTAAACACATAAATAAAAACTAAAAATACAGAAGTGGGGATTTGTTTTTTATACAGGCAATCCTTATCTTACCCTGTTTGGTATTCTGATGTTCATATTAAAACCGGTCACCATGCTTGCATACAATTTTCCAAGGATCTTCAAGGCCAGGGGCATCGATAAACCCTTTGCATACCTTGTTTCAGTGGGATTTTCCGACTCCTTTGCCTCGAAGGTGAAAAGAAACAATGTGAAAAGGCTGAATCCCAGGGAACTGGAGAAGCTGTGCATCATACTGAAATGTACCCCGAACGACCTGCTGGAGTGGACGGAGGATGATCAGTTTGAAGTGGAATCATCGCATCCGATCCGCAAACTGAAAAAACCCGAAAAGATGCAGGACCTGACCAAGACGATTCATTCGATCCCGCTGGATAAGGTGGAGGAGATAAACGAGATGATCAATGAGAAGAT
>CAZGGG010000209.1:0-1029 GCA_964525165.1 uncultured Saprospiraceae bacterium
AGCTTATTCTCAGATAAGTCCCCAATCTTTTTCCCCAGCCTTTCCATAGTGCCTTTATACTTATCTGAGAGCTCTAGAATCTGCAGAAAATCAATCATGTGATTTTTGGTATTGCCTGGACCTCTGTCTATCCTCTTGGTGATGTAGCACAACTCTCCGCTCGCCAGGCGTATCAGACTTGCGGGAACGGTGTCAATTTTGAACAATTGAGCCAATTTCATCGACAAGTGTTCGTTCTCAGGCATTTGAGGGTACTCGAGATTAGGCGGTTTTAATATGAAGTTGCCTTGCAGGGCATCCATAATGGTCAGCCTACCCGAATGCTGATGACCAAGTTCATCTTTTATCCAATTCAGAGATAATTTTGGCTGGACACCTGGAACGGTTACTGATTGCTCAGCCGCTTCTTTGGCCAAAACTTCCATTTCACTTAACTGATAGGGCAATTCAGGAGGTTCTTTTTGTCCAAAAAACTTCTCCGCACATGCGGTATGATAATCAATCTCTCCCGCTTTTAAAGATTTGTAGCAGTATAAGCAGTTAGGCATCTTATTTACTTTCTATTGGATGAACACTAACTGCTCCGATAGCATTTTGACAGCAAGCCAGAAGCAAGCCCATTCTGTCATTCTGATTGATCCTCCAGCTACTCAAAGCGATTTTAAGCAACCACCCCTCAGGGATTAACCCATCAAAGAATGGAAATAGCTGATTACTCACGTAGGGTCTTGTTCTTACGGGCATGTCGAAGGTAATGAACTGCTCAGGGTGATCCTCAACATAGTCTGAATCATACTGAAATTGGAATCTCCCATCATCCCTTTCAGTGATTAAACCTGCTTTGATGTGATTATACTTCACTATTCCCTGTCTCATTTCCCATTTTTTGCGGAACCAATTGATGTCCAAACATGTAAAGCACTTGGTTTACTTTGAGAAGACTCAGGTTTTCTTTCCCTTGTTCAATCTTTCTAATTACCGTTAAGGCTACCCCGGCTCTATCTGCAAACTCTTCCTGAGTTAAATTGA
>CAZGGG010000209.1:1039-1665 GCA_964525165.1 uncultured Saprospiraceae bacterium
TGAGCTGCTTTCTTCTCGTCTTGACGAAGCTTGATAAATCCATCCAACTATATGTATTTGCATATAAAAGTAGGAATAAAACCCGAATTATATGCAAAAACATATAAATTTATCTCAAACCCATTTTTTATATGCAAATACATATAGTTTTAGAATCACCCAAATTCCAATTTAATCCCCTAATCCATCACCACCAACTCCACCGCCAAAGGGGTATCTCGTGCGCCTGGCATAATTTGTTTTTCGTTCTTACTACACTGCCAGCGGCCCTGAAAATAAGTCCACCCCCACTCCTTTCGTCCTTTGGGAATGCGCCCAAAACTCGGAGCGTATCGCACCGATTCGATCTCGACGGGATCGCCCCGCTTGGCAAGCATATTTTTCATGGTCTCGGTGTATGCATTCTCGTCAATGCGCAAACTCTCCACCGCTATAAACAGTCCTTCTTTCGGAAGAACGATTCGCAAACCAGATAGATCCACCTCCGTTTGATTTCGGCCTTTTCTGGCGTAGCCGAATACATTCTCGTCGCAGAGGTACTCACTGGGCGCACCACCCTCTCCCACACTGTAAATGCGGACATTAAACTTCGCCTTCCTCACCTTGCTTTTGGTGTAAACGCGCAG
>CAZGGG010000210.1:0-1162 GCA_964525165.1 uncultured Saprospiraceae bacterium
GGATTGGGTTGGTCTTCGAACTTACGCAGAAGGGTTCACCGAAGCACAGGCAGTAAAATTCGCAGATTGGTTTCTTAATAACCCCAATCACCGCCTACTCGAGATGTTTGGCAGCAACGATCCGCTACTGAAGGTATGGAAGAGGCTGGAAGAGCAAGGTACACCGGTAGAAACGATCAACCGGTTATTTGATAAATTGGCTACGGGAGATGCGGATGATCTGCTGGACCTCCTGAAAAATAATCCCCAAAAGGTGGATGGATGGAAGTTTTTGGCGGAGACTTACACAAATCCAGGTCAACGGCGCTTGTGGGATAGAGATTTGGTTGAAGAAGTTGCGGATGCTCTAAATGATAGCGAATTCATAGGGATATTAAACACCTACACCGATGATGCAACTCAAACTCTTCAGGGTATAATTTCAAAAAACTTTAAAGCAGTTTGTTGTGGCGATGCTTTCACTAGTGCCAGTGTCCATTTATCCCCTATTGATGATTATGTGAAAAATATTAGGAATTTAATTAAAGAAATGGACGCTAATGAAATAGAGGGTATAGGTGGCTTTATTAATTCAATTAAGTCAGATGCGCTTGGAATAAAGGTTGATGAAGCTAATCAATTAGCAAGGTTAGCCTTTGAACAGCCTCAAAATGCAGCTTTTGACATGTCTCAATACATGAGGTTTGACAAAAACTTTCCTTCTGGGAACAAAAAATTTGATTTGGAAAGGACGCCTAATTTGGACGGGATTAGCTCATATGTTGAGTTAAAAAGCTGGAACAATGCCATAGAAGGTAATGAAGACGCGATTTTTGAAGGCTTGTTAGCTAATTATGATCAATATGTGAAAGGGTATTTAATAAATGCAAATTCACTTGACAATATAAGATACAGTTTTGATGTGGGTAAAATAAAACCACCTGACAGCTTTCATCCTAACTTGCCATTAGAGGAAAGGCAAATAAGATTGGTCTGGGAACAATGGAAAAAATTCTATAATGCTAAGGCTCAAGATATTTATGAAGATATTGGTCAGGCTAAATTTATGGATTTGTTTGGAACTAACATGGTGTCTGATTTCTTATCTATCGTGGAAATGCCTGTTACAGACATTGCAAACCCACCATCATTCTATAAGTATATAAAAACAGAATAAGAACAT
>CAZGGG010000210.1:1172-1653 GCA_964525165.1 uncultured Saprospiraceae bacterium
AAAGAATTCAACTTGGATGGGGTTCGGGATGTAGCCTTTCACAATGAGAAGATGTATACGATCCAAAAAGAGCCATTTGTTAGAGTTTTTGATCTGGATGGTTATGATTTAATCGAAGAAAAAGCGCTGAAAGGTGTTACGGAACCAGAATACATTAATAGCTCTTATTTAGTAGTTGTTGGTGATTATGGGGGTAGCACTTTCATATACGATGTGGATTCCGTTTCTTTATTGAGAGAAATGTTGTTTTCGAATGTATTGTGGCCAATTATCTCGGAAGATAATCATTTGTTAACATACGATCGTCAGGAAAAAAAGACAAAATTGTTGGACGTAGGTGATTTACGAACAGTATGGTCTAGCGATTTTGAAAGAGTCGGAAGATGTAGAGCTATGCATAATGAAAAATTTTATGCCACTCACTTCATGAACGACCAGAAAGTATCCTGCATAGATTGGGGTACTGGACAGTTACTATGGT
>CAZGGG010000211.1:0-883 GCA_964525165.1 uncultured Saprospiraceae bacterium
ATCGATGACTCGTTGTAATAAGAATCATCCTGAAATTGAATGCGCTGAAAAATCGAGTTGTAAAAAGTAAAATCTACCCCCTTAAAATTGAAGTCGCTAACAAGTGGAAATACCTCTCTCTGAAAAAAGGTACTTGCGGCTCTCGGCATTCCTATATGGAGGATGGTGCGATTCACGGTCAAATCTAATTATTTAGTCTTCCTTTACTTCTATCTTTGATCAAATCATGGATACCTGCATATGCCTAACAGCTACCATAGAACCAAACACCACTGGTGTATTGCGTTCAGACGCTGCAGCACGGCTTTCTGATTATAAAGGGTGCATTGAATTTTATCTCAATCAAACGAGTTTGCCTATCTACTTTCTTGAGAATTCGAAATATAATCTTGAAGGGGATCCATTTTTTAAAAATCTGGAAGAAGAAGGAAGATTTACAATTTTACGTTATGATTCGCATCCAGATAGAACTCGTGGGAAGGGTTTTCAGGAGTTTTACATGCTCGATCAATTCGTGGCTAAAGATCTACAGTTTCCGAGATTTATAAAAATTACGGGTAGATATCTCGTGAGAAACATAGCTTCAATAATCCCAGCGTTTGACTCTCCACTCAATATGGATCTTCATCGAAAAATGAAAGTGGCGATAACAGGGCTTTTTGCTTCCAATAAGGATCTATATCAGAGCTTTTTTTCAGGTGCTTACTCTAAAGCGAATGACGACGAAGGAGTTTTTATTGAACATATCATTTACGAAATAGTTAAGAGCGAAATACCTCGTAACCTCGTGAGCCTTTTGCCCCAGAACCCATATTTCGAAGGGATATCAGCAAGTTATGGCGGAAGCTTACAGCGAAATAAGTACAAGATGATGGTTCGGGGT
>CAZGGG010000211.1:893-1644 GCA_964525165.1 uncultured Saprospiraceae bacterium
AAATTGGGGATCAACGAGTTTTTAATTGAGTATTGATGAGGTGGGTTACCTATTTGCCGGAGGTCTCAAATCTGCACCTCACCAAAGATCCTGGATTGATACCCTGGTACATGAACAAACATGGATTTGAGGCTTCCCTTGTCACCAATCGGGTGATGGATGATTTGGGTTCACTCAAAACGGAGGTTGCCGGACTTCAATTGGGGACTTTAGCTAATCGTGGGACTCGATTCTTTCTGGAGCGTTCCATGATAAATTACATACGATCGGAAGGGAAGAATATGGATGTATTGCACCTTTTTCATCTTAGCCGACACACGATTATTTATGGCCTCTTGTACAAAAAAGTAAATCCTCAAGGAAAGTTATATCTCAAACTAGACGCTTATAATAGTCACCTTGAAAAGCGTAAAAAATTTTCAAATAATCCTATCAAGCAACATATCCTTTCACGCATTGAGAAGAGATTTCATCGCCTGGTAGATTTGATAACCGTAGAGAATACAGCTGGAGTGGAACTAGCCGGAGCAACTTACCCAGAGTGGAAAGAGAGGCTAAAATATCTGCCTAACGGGGTGAATGATTTTTTTATTGATAGGTGGTTCACGCCACCATTTAAAAAAGAGAACATCATTCTTTCGGTGGGTAGGCTGGGAGGCGAGGACAAGAATTACAATTTGGTTTTAAAGGCTCTTCCTTTGGCCAATCTCAACGGTTGGAAAATGAGAATAATTGGACCCATCACCGATGA
>CAZGGG010000212.1:0-1640 GCA_964525165.1 uncultured Saprospiraceae bacterium
AATAAATGATCACCTATTTGATAATGGTCTATCAAATCTAAAGGAGCGGAGACTATGCCGTGTTCCTGAGACAAGGCTCTAATGTACATATCAGGAATAAGGTTTCCCCAACCTGACTTTGTCTTTTCTGCCACTCTGCCATAAACAGTTGCTTCAACATCTTCCAGACGTTCTTTTGAAAAATGCACACCACCACCATAAATGACAAGTTCTGAGCGGTCCTTATGAATGGCAACAATTGGGCAAGCCATAGCTACTGCAATTTGAGATATATCACAAGAGCCTATTTGATGTTGCATCAGATCATAAAACACGAAGTTTCCCGGACATACCTCATCTATACCCGAAAAATCCTCTGCAACGCTGCATGAAGGCGTGTCGCCTAAAGCTATTTTAGCAAAAGGAAAGTGTTTTGCTAATCCTGACATGATTTGTAGAGTACTTGTGTGAACTCCTTTGATATCTTCAGCATTCCGGCATTGATAGGTATGACCTGAATGCGCATAAAATCCAACAAAGGACAACCGGTCACTATCGTCAATCACTCGTAATATTTGATTGATAAGCTTTACATTTGAAGGATCAATACCTGTACGGTGATAACCTGCATCTACCTGAATATAAATGCTAACTGAAGAATTGAGGTGTTTTGCAAGGAAAGTAATGCTTTCCAGGTTTTCTACATTCAAATGTAGTCTGGTTTTATGCGCTAATTCATTTATAGCATCAATTTCATTGATGTTAGTGGGAAAAGCTACTAAAATATCATCCCATTCATCAGAAAAATATCTGGCCATTTTCAATGAAGATACTGTGATCTTTTTAACACCAACATCTTTAAACCATCTACCGATTTCCAGCGATTGATGGGTCTTAAAGTGTGGTCTTAGCTCAACATGATGATTGCTTGCTTTGTCATACATCATTTTGATGTTTGATTTGCATTTTTGTTCGTCGATAAGTAAGGTTGGTGTTTTGATCATCTGATGCTTTGATTTTTGGGATTCCTAAAACATAAATATCATTCGGCTGTTATTTCTAACGCAACAGGTAAAATCTCTTCGACCCACAAGCTATATTGAAACCCACTGGGATGAAGGTTATCAGATGCCAAAGCACCTTCGGAATCACCCAGGTTTCTGGAGATCTCGGTGATATTAATAAACGGTATGCCAAGTTGCTGACATCTTTGCATCATATGATCATTGTACATGTCCAGCTCAGCGCCAATCGTTTCCGGATCACCCCATGAATTTCCAAACGGTGTCACGCCATAATCCGGAATAGAGACCACAAAAACTCGCTCGGAGCCACCTGCAATATCAATGGACTTTTGAATCAGGATTTCAAACTCATTAATAAATGTCTGGAAAGGTACACTGTTGAATTGATTATTGACGCCTATCAATAGAGACACCAAATTAAAATCCTGTGGTTCATTGGCTTCAACTGCATTGATGAGATCGCTTGTTTTCCAGCCGGTTTGAGCAATGATTTCAAGGCTTTCAACAACATAACCTTCAGCTTCTAACTCCACGGTCAACTGGTTAGGCCATCTTTCTTCTTGTACAACTCCCTGACCAATGGTATAAGAATCGCCCAGTGCTAAATATTTTATAGCTTCGTTTTCATCGGGATTG
>CAZGGG010000213.1:0-1632 GCA_964525165.1 uncultured Saprospiraceae bacterium
GTACTGCGAGTTTATAACTTAAAGAAATTATTTATTAGCTATCCGATTTATTCTCCTCCGAGAGAAGCATTTGTAGATCATCAATCAGCGGGTCAAGGTTCTCTTCAAGGATGGTCCAGATGATTCCGAGATCCACTCCAAAGTATTCGTGTACAACCCTGTTTCTTAGACCCCTCAACCTTGACTAGTTTACATGAGGATTAGCAAGTTTATATGCGCTATCTACACGATTGGCTGCTTCACCTATGATTTCAAAATTTCTTACAACTGCGTCTATCGTCTTTTCATCTTTGATGAATGTTACAAAACTATGAGAAGCAGTATACTTTTTAATTTTAGGCCTGCTTCAATCATGTCCTCAAGTAGTAAGCTAAGGTCTCTTTTAGACATAGATTAAATCCTGCTTGATGTTTTGAAAGTATTTTTCCTTGATCCCTCCTTTTGACACCAGGTCGATTCTCCGGCCCAGTAGTAGTTCCAGTTCATCTGCCAAATCAATAAACTGCAGACCAATTTTTTCATCAAACTCCACTAATATATCCAAATCACTATCCTCGGCTTGCTCGTTTCGAGCATGCGAACCAAAGATAGCCAATGATCTGATAGGTTACTTGTTGAGAAGTAGCGGTTTGTTTGCCTGAAGTTTGGTAATGATTTCCTCGGTCGTTTGCATTTAAAAAGATCATTTATAATGAAATATGAAAAGTCCTTTAACATATTCAAGCAAGCTATAAAAAATCATAAATATCTGTATTTCAGCATTTTAAAAATGTGATCCTTCTTTATGGCTAAATGGCTGTACGGTTAAATGACCGACGCATTAAATCATGAGTTTATCATTTGTGTATTTAATTAATGCATTGATGGCTTTAGGTAACTTTTTGAGTTCGCTGAAAATAAAATTATATTCTTCCTGAGATATCAACTGACGTTGCCTGGCTTTTTCATTCCAGTCTAAAGATTCGTACAATGAGCCATTTGCATACCGATAGAACTTGATTTTGTCTTTTTTGCCAAACCTACCAAAGCCTTCTGGGATGTTAGCCGATATTGGATCAACCGATCTTACGAATTGCTGTCCAATAGCGTTTCTCTCAAAGTGTGGCCAGATAATTACAATTTGCCAGACCCTATTGCTCAAATGATAAGCGATCTTGTAAGCTTCAATATCATTCAATGAAAGGTACTTTTTCTCCATGCCAACAATTTAGCCATTAAACTATCTGAGCATTTTTATCCTTTCAACCAATTTTCCAGCATCTGCTTGCCATGTTCGGTCAGGATAGATTCCGGGTGAAACTGCACACCGTGTACATCATACTCCCGGTGGCGCAGTCCCATCACCTCGCCTTTGGGATCGCGGGCCGTGACGATCAGCACATCTTTGTTGACAGAGTCGGCTTCTACGGCCCAGCTATGGTAGCGGCAGACATTGAATTCCTGCGGTATTTCCCTGAAAAGGTATTCTTCCGCATCTTCTAACTTCACCTTATCAGCATAGCCGTGCAGTACAGTGGGCATGTTGTACAGCTTCGCCTGGAAGGCCTCCGCAATCCCCTGGTGGCCCAGGCATACGCCAAGGATGCTCTTCTTGGGCGCATAGGTCTTGATCACATCCATCATGATGCCGGC
>CAZGGG010000214.1:0-1073 GCA_964525165.1 uncultured Saprospiraceae bacterium
TTTTACTTGTCCTAGACGGTTCAACAGGTCAAAATGCTTTTGAACAAGCTAAGCAATTTTCAGCTGCAACTGAAATTAATGCTTTGGCGATTACGAAATTAGATGGCACAGCTAAAGGTGGTGTGGTAATTGGAATTTCCGATCAGATGAAGATTCCTGTTAAATATATAGGGGTTGGTGAGCAAATGACAGATTTGCAACCCTTTAATAAACGTCTTTTTGTTGACTCACTTTTTGGAGAATAACACGTCTTATCGCATGCTTTTTCGCTCAGTTCTTAGTAAGTTCGCAAAACAGATTATTTTAAACAACAAAAGTTAATATGAGAAAATTATTTTTTATTTCAATTGCGGCCTTCATGTTCGCATGTAATGATAAACCTCAAAATGCTTCCGACCTCAAATTAGATGAATTTAAGCCACGTTTGTCCTATGCTTTAGGCGCAGATATGGCAGGAAGCTTTTCAAATATGCCGCCTGAGCTAATGGATCAGCTAAGCACAGACGACATGGAGCGCGGATTCTATGAGATGTTAGTAGCAGATGATTCACAAAACACCGATGATTGTCGAGATATTCTGCAATTCGCACTTTCTCAGCCGCAGGGTATAGATACTACTCAAAATACAAAACAAGAAATCTCTCATTGTTATGGGATGGTATTTGGTGAAATGCTTCGCAAATCTCTCAATAGTAAAAATGCACTTCAAGAATTAGATGCTGATGTTGCTAAAATTGGTTTCAGAAGCGGATTGAACCAGACTGACACGCTTATTCCAATTGAAGAAAGACAAGAAATGATCATGAAATTCAACGAGGACATGAGTAAACTTGCCGGAGAAGAATTTATCACTGATAAAGTTGGTCTGCCAACCCTGACCGACATTATAGAGGAACTGGCACGCCCGGGCCGCGACCCGAGAAAGAAATTCGATCTTTTTGAATTCGCACAGGGGGTGCATTCCCTGGAAGACCTTCAGCCAGGTATGGTGCTCCCAGGTATTGTGACCAATATCACGGCCTTCGGCGCCTTTGTGGACGTTGGGATCCACCAGGATGGCCTGGTCCATGTGA
>CAZGGG010000214.1:1083-1630 GCA_964525165.1 uncultured Saprospiraceae bacterium
AGCTTCTATTGACCTTTCAATGGAGTACAATATTATTTACACGTTAACCGATATAACTGGAGATACAATTTTTTCTACGGTAAAAGACCCTAGTCTGAGTGATGAAGAGAATTCACAAGTTGTGAATACAGACGATATTGTCTTTCCTGAGGTTTGGAAATTAGCAGCTGGTGAGATGAACGTTGGTGTAGATTACACAATTTTCTCTCCTTATGATTTAGCTTATGGGGCTGAAGGACTGAAAAGTCCAAGAGGTCCGAATTACATCATACCTCCATATACGGCAGTTATTATTCACTCAAAAGTTCTTGGTCAATATCCTAGAAATTCTCTCATCAAGGAACGAGGACAGAAAGTTATTGCCGAGGCGAAAAAGCTACCAAATACAATTGTAGATGAATCTGGTTATGTGCTAACTACGCTAGAAGAAGGTGATGGACCGTATGTTGCTGAAGGGAGTGACGTTAAAGCACATTACATTCTAACTAATTCGAAAGGAGATATGGTTGAAAATAGTTACATGAGTCAAATGAAAAGCAATAAACCA
>CAZGGG010000215.1:0-1615 GCA_964525165.1 uncultured Saprospiraceae bacterium
TGGGCTAATAAATTTATGATGTATATAAATGTGGATAGCGCACAAGAATGGTATGAACATATCCAGAAGGTATTAGGTCAACATAATTACAAATATGCCAGGGTAAAACCACCAAAAGAAGAACCTCATGCCATTGTGACTTATGCTTGGGACCCTTGTGGGGTTCTATTACATTTCGCCCAGAATAAATAACTTTTTCTCTTCGCAACCATGCAGACAGAAGTAGATAAATAACAACTATCGTCACTGCCATACAATTCAGGTTTTCAAAATCGTCCATAGACTAGATCAAATAAAAAGAAAAATCCGCCCTAAACAGGACGGAACACATGACCATCTTCAAAAAAGTACCCATCAGCGTCAAGGTCACGAGCGAATGCGCTGTAATCAATGTAGTAGCGGAGGTTTTCAGGAATAGAATGAGCGTATAATTCATCAAAGGTCTGTGTGGCGTAGTCGAGGAAGGAGTCATACTCTCCCTGGTAAGCCTCTTCAAAGTTTGAAATAGCTGTCTCCAGATCACTGACATCATTGTAATAGATTGCGAAGGCTTCACCGTGTTCGGCTAATGCTTCTACTATGCTGACGATAGTGTCCAGGCTTTCATATTCGGAGATGCGAATACCGCCTAGTTCAAAATCGTGGATAGCCCATTCTTCGGCTACCTCACCGTATTGCTTGGTGTATGGACTGGTACGGAGAATTTCGTTGATTTCTTCTTGAATCTCGTCAGTGGTGAGACCTTCGACATCAACCCACTTACCGTGAAGAATGCCAGCATTATAGTCGGATAAAGAAGCGATGTAGATTTGATAAGTCTCTGATGATGATTTTTTCTGATTTGACATGGTTCCTATTTGTTAAGTTGATAATTGAGCATCTGCCCTTTTTGCGGAACCTAGAATCAGTGAAGGTGAACCCTGTGCAAGGATAGAACAGCCATTTGTTGCGGCTTGTCCCAAAAAATTGATGGTCTAAGACGGAGCGTGCCTTGCAGAGGGTGAGACAAGATGTATCTTAGTGTAGCTGAAAAAGGGAAGAATGATCCAATGCCCAAATTAGGGAACCATAGCGGCTGGAAGGAAAATCATCACAGCTTATTATTATTTGGCAGCGTCCTGCTGACTGGATATTTGCAATTTTCTAAAAGGGGGTTACTGGATGTGCAAAAACGATCTTTAATTCTTATGACAAGACCTTTTCATTCCACCAGCGTCCATTTTCAGCAAAGAGTAATTGTTCAATCTTGTGATCATATTCGGATTCAGAAATTGCACCTGAGCGTAGCTGCTCCTCAAACTCTTGACCTTTAGCTGCGATATTAGAAATCGTTTTTTTATAATGACCATCTGTCTCTTTAAATGTAGAAATCGCATCTTCCCATTTTCTTAGGTATGTGAGCGCCACCGATTGAAGAAAATAGCTTCGCTTTGAGCCGTATGCCCATTTTGACGCATTGGCCTTTTCAGTAAGTCGTAGAGCTTCTTGGTAATCTCTTTTCTGAAGAGCGACATTAGCTAATGTGCAATACCAGCTATAGTATTCTGGCTTATCATCCTTTGGGCGCAGTTGTAATTTGTCCCCCTAGTTTGCGAGGTTTTGAATGACAACATTC
>CAZGGG010000216.1:0-1611 GCA_964525165.1 uncultured Saprospiraceae bacterium
GATAAAGAAGGATAAAAGTTTACTGGCTATTGTTTCTGCCCTGCGGAAGCCGTAGGGATAACGGGCAGTAGGTGGCTTATGGCTTAACTTTGCCATAAATAAGATGATCACGTAGGTGGCTACGTCGGCAAGCGTATCCAGACCATCACCTATAACTGCCTGGCTGTTAGTGATAAATCCTGCGATGATTTTAATAATAGCCAGCAGCGCATTGGCAATGATACCAATCCACGATGCTCTTACGATTCGTTTAATGTTTTCTGTCACGCTGCTAGACTCCTGAAAGAAGTGAAGTAATCAAATGATGGCTAAGATGAAGCCAAGTTTTCAATAGAAACAATGATTTTCAAATGTCGTTTATATAAATTGCAGTTGTCAAGTAATCCTTGATATAATTCTTTTTTATATTTTTTTGAACCTTAAACCAACTAAAAATGGCATTCAAATTACCTGATCTTCCTTATTCATTTGATGCTCTTGAACCTCACATTGATGCCAAGACCATGGAAATTCATCATGACAAGCATCATGGTGGATATGTAACCAAACTGAACAATGCAATTGAAGGCACACCACAGGCGGATATGTCTTTGGAAGAACTCATGAAAAATGTGGGTAGCCTTTCTACCGGAGTTCGTAACAACGGAGGTGGTCATTACAATCACTCCCTTTTCTGGTCTGTGATGTCTCCAGATGGTGGAGGTGCCCCCAGTGGCGATTTAGCAGCGGCTATTGATAAGTCTTTTGGGTCTTTAGATAAGTTCAAAGAGGACTTTAACAATGCAGCTGCAACTCGTTTTGGTTCGGGCTGGGCATGGCTGATTGTAGATGACAGTGGTGCGCTTAAAGTAACTTCTACTCCTAACCAGGATAATCCTGCTATGGATATCGCAGAAGTCAAAGGCACACCCATCCTGGGTCTTGATGTGTGGGAACATGCATACTATCTCAACTACCAGAATAAGCGTCCGGAGTACATTTCCGCATTCTGGAACGTAATCAACTGGGATGAAGTGAGCAAGCGCTACGAAACTGCCAAATAATCCTGTTTTAAATCTGATTCAAAACCCTCAGCATTGGCTTGTTGAGGGTGTTTTTTTAGCTGATGGCTACATTCAGATATCGCACAAAGGGTTCCATTTCCTTGAATATGCTTACTACCATTTCCTTGAAGTCATCTGTTCCTACCGTATTGTCGCTTAGTTTGTGCATGACTATAAAATCCTTGAGCTTCAGCAGTTCAATATTTGGATGATCAGGCTCATATCCTTTCGGGGCTCTCTTTAGCTTATCACCCTGAATAGCCCCAAAATAGTTTTTGAATTCCTTAGTATCCGTAATTTTTTTGAGATCAGCTGCATTGTAATCTATCTCCTGACGTACCTTTGCTAAGGTTTCAGGATCAGGATGATACATACCGCCCCCGATAAAAGATTCATCGCCAGGCTGGAGATGCAGATAATAGCCAGCATTTGGAGATTTTTTACCCCCCTCTGCCATAAATACACCGAAATTATTTTTATAAGGGGATTTATCCTTAGAAAACCTGATATCCCGATTGATTCTGAATATGCAGTCTTTAGGTTGAAGCCCCAGTAGGCCTTCATCAAT
>CAZGGG010000217.1:0-1031 GCA_964525165.1 uncultured Saprospiraceae bacterium
GTGCAAGGTGATATGTTCATGCCTGGTTGTGAATTGCTTTCAAATTGGTACTTTCCTGTAGGAATCACAGCAGAACGCTCGCTAACATCAAATAAACCCAAGTTGTGAATTGCTTTCAAATTGGTACTTTCCTGTAGGAATCACAGCAACTTTAAAAATAAGGTCGTAACAATCACTGTTGTGAATTGCTTTCAAATTGGTACTTTCCTGTAGGAATCACAGCATACCCCACGCTAAGTGACTGGTATGCTGTTTTTTATGCCCTATTTTAGAAATAAAATATTATAAGGTTTGAGTAATCTTAAATTGTTAAATAGCAGGTTTTAAATTTTCCAAAGTTTAGAACTTTGGAAAAGCTTCAATTTAAAATAATTCCAATTGTTGGGGAGGAGTTTCTTTTTCTTCTGGTTTGGCACCAAAAAAAACTTCCATCATTCCAAACTGTTTATCCGTAATCGACATAATCCCTACTTTTCCTTTAGGAGGCAGGTTTATTTTGGTTCGTCGGATATGGACTTCTGCATTTTCACGACTGGCGCAGAAGCGCATATAGATCGAAAACTGAAACATCGCAAAACCATCATCCAAAAGTTGTTTCCGGAATTTAGTTGCAATCTTCCGATCCTTACGAGTCTCGGTGGGCAAGTCAAAAAAAACTAAAACCCACAAACTACGGTACTGATTAAGTCTGGAATAATACTTTTCATCCATATTCTGGATAAATGATTTTACGGCTATGCCCCGCAAAACAATCAAATAAAGAAGAAGTCGTACGGGAGGCTGCTACCATTAAGGGGCTTTTTTGTCCATCAATAACTACATCTAATACAGGGATACTCAAAAGTTCGGTTTTGAGTTCCGTATTCAATTCCTCAAAAGAGTCATAATTCTCCACAATATGGGAAACCACCAAATCCACAAAAGGCCGATAAGGCTCCATGATGTCGTCTGCCAGACAATAGGCATTGTATTTATTCCGATGCCAAATTCCCAAACCTGGAAGCAAGCCTGAAGAGACCAAAGCTCTAGCA
>CAZGGG010000217.1:1165-1609 GCA_964525165.1 uncultured Saprospiraceae bacterium
GCACGTCTGCAGCCTGCGCTTCATGATTACCAGAATCTCCCGAAGTGACATTTTTATACAGATATTCCAGACGCTTTGAGGCTTTTCCCTTTTCTTTAAGCAAGGAATACTGATTTTTGATTTTTGCGGAGACTGTTTGTTGCCAAAGGTTCTTTTTCAGCGGTTTGGAAGCTTCCAATTGATAGCGTGCCCGTTCCGTCTGCTCTGAATGTCCATGCATGGGTAAAAGAAGCCCATCAGGTAGATGGCGCGGATGTTGACTCTCAATGACCGTTTCACGGTTGTTCCTTGTTCCCGCCGGGAACCCGGGAAGCGGAGAGTCGATTTTCAGGTGGGGAACGAAAAAGGCCTCCGGGTCCAGGGTTCTCGGAGGCCTTTTTACTTACGATTTGATCGTTCTAGTTTGCTGGCTACCTCAGTCCCTTCTCGCGCGGTCCACGCGCG
>CAZGGG010000218.1:0-1567 GCA_964525165.1 uncultured Saprospiraceae bacterium
TTCGATGGCTTCCTTGACCTATCCTTCAAATTCAAAGCCAAAGAAGTTTTAGAGCATTTAAAACATGAGCTTGATGCAAGGAGTCAAACACGTATCAATGAGGTCTCTGTCAATGTGGGAAGTCCTTTAGTTGGGCATCATTGGGCTCATCATACCATTTTCCAATCCAATAGGGAAGGTGTCTTTTCCAAGCATGATCTTGAGAAAATGGTCGAAGATGTATATCAAACAATTTTGCCCAGTGGTCATACCATATTACACGTTCTGCCTTTTTCCTTCGAGATTGACGACGAAATTATAGTTAAGGATCCAGTGGGCGTTTGTGGAAATCGTATGGATGGGACATTCAGGGTGATTAGTATTGATTACAAGGCTTTAAGAGCTATCAAACGTTGCTTGGAGCTCTCGGGTATGAAAATAGATGAATTACTGATACAACCCTTATCCTCTGCTAAATCAGTGGTTTGTCAGGAAGAAAAAGAATTGGGAGTTTGTATCGTTGATATTGGAGCCGGTACAACTGATATAAGTATCTATAAAGATAATGCATTAGTTCATTTGAGTTCTCTTCCCTTGGGGGCTGACCTTATCAACAAAGATTTACAGCTCGCTCTGTCCATAAATGAAAAACAGGCTGAAGCCATAAAATGTAAACTTGGGCATGCCATCGTGGATACAGAAGACGAAAGGGCAATTCTTTCCATCCCTCCAATAAAAAACGGAAATCCCAGGTGGATACCCGTAATTAATATTGCCAACATCATTGAGGCAAGGATGGCCGAAATTCTGGAAGCAGTTCATAAAGAAATTCTAACAACCCATCTTGAACTAGAATCTGGTATTGCTTTAACCGGGGGAGGGGCTAAGCTCTCTCAAATTGATGTTTTGTGTGAATGGATTTGTCAAATGCCCTCTCGTATCGCTTTACCTAATGAAAATATTGTTTTTGAAGACAGTAGACATGCAATGGATAGTGCGTTTTCAGCTTGTCTAGGTTTGGCTTATCATAGTCTTAGTAAAAAAATAGCCTTACACAACCAAAACTCTGAAGAAATCATTGCACCTGAAAATGATTACGCCGAACTTGAGGATTTCGCAGAAAGATTCAAGACTTCAGAATTCATCAAACAGATAGTTCAAAAGATGAAAGTCATCTTATTAGACGATGTGCGTTATGATTACCCTTCAAAATAGATTTCAACCTACTCAGCTGACTTCATCCCATGGTATTCTAGTCATTGGCGTTGGTGGTGGTGGATCCAATGCTGTAGAGCACATGTTCAAAACAGGGATCCAGGGAGTAGATTTTTTAGTTTGCAATACCGATTTGCAAGCTATCAAGAACTGTCAGGTTCCTAATCGTATTCAATTAGGTAAAATATTGTGTCAAGGACTTGGAGCGGGTGGTGATCCGCTCGTTGGGGAAAAAGCTGCACGGGAAGATCAGTCTTTATTTGAAGATATTTTTAAAAACCCATTGAATATCCTATTTGTTACGGCAGGAATGGGGGGTGGGACAGGGACAGGGGCTGCAGTCACAGGGGTGGGAGGAGTCGGGGGTGCCACA
>CAZGGG010000219.1:0-1544 GCA_964525165.1 uncultured Saprospiraceae bacterium
GGGAGTATTTGATGAATTTATTGGTTAAGTTTCCCCTTGTCCACCTTACGATATTTGCTGTCTAAAGTTTTGGGAATTTTTATTCTATGGCACTTTTTAGAAGCTGGCTTCCGGGTTTGAACTTCAAAGAAAACTTTTTATTTGTGGAATCAACATCAGCCTCCATCATGTAACCTTTATATATTCCATAAGTACACAATCCTGTTATTGCAACTATCGCTAATTGCGGCGTGCTTATCCACCGACCCAGGAATGCTCTGTTTATTGGTGTTCGCTTTGGAGTCGGAGCCGGATTTTCATCTATACTTAAATTTTTGCCAAAGATAGCTTCATACAGATGATTGTATAGTTCTCGTTGCTTGGTTCCGTCAACTTCTATGGATAGTTCATTCTGAGACTGTAAGTCCTTCACGATCTCAGGTGCCTTTTCGTCTGACCATTGTATGGTCTTTGGCTTTTCATCTTGAATGCCCTTTAATGACTGCGCTTTCAACTCCTGTAGCTTGACATCTCTTACATCATTTCCCGTTTCATCGTAACATCCTCCAAGCATCATTTCCAAGTAGGTCTTCATTGGCAAATAGACATCTACGATAACGGTATAGTAAGGAACTTGTTTCTCAAGAGTCTCATTCTGAGGCATCCACAAATACCAGTAATCATCTATCCATTCCTCGTAATCTTCTGTCGGCAGGGTTGATGGATCGATTCCATCATAATACTTAAATCGTCCTCCAAAATCCCCAGTAATTCGTCCTTTCTTCGAGTCCGTTAATGATATACTTGCACCATGAATGTATTCCCGACTCTCTACCAGAAATCCATTCTTCACAGACACGAGGCTGATTTTAGTATTAATTGGTAGTTTCTGCTCCTTCCAGGTATCTATTGACATAGAAATTGAATAGATCTTTTCGTTTCCATAAACCCCTGGCGGGATATCATCACTGGGACTTATAGTTATCTCCCCTTCACTGTACTCCTGAAAAAAGTCAGTTGCATCAAAATAACCCGTAGGCTCTACGGATAGAGAAATAGTTTCAAATCTTGAATCTTGCCCACTCCTTTGGCTGATGTAGAAATTAACCAGATTCTCAGTCTTATTGCGGATGATGGTTTTACCCGTGTCTTTATAATATTCGACATCCAACTTTCCCAGCGAAGAGGTAACTTTACGTTCTGCTGAATTTTCTGATGCAAGTGAGCCAAGCTTGGTTAGAATTCCACCGCCGATTTTTGCAACGGTAAAAAAGGTTTTCCATCCCCATGCGATCATCATAATGTTTCTCCTTTCTAATAACTTAAAGAATTGAATTTAGTTCACTACTTTTCTGTTCTCTCCAGAACAGACTCTG
Source organism: uncultured Saprospiraceae bacterium (assembly GCA_964525165.1). Taxonomy (GTDB): domain Bacteria; phylum Bacteroidota; class Bacteroidia; order Chitinophagales; family Saprospiraceae; genus JAWLFI01. Next base: position 1,356 of record CAZGGG010000219.1, read on the forward strand.
GACATTCAACCGTTCCTGTAGTAATAACTTCCTCAGTATTACCCACCCATTCAATACTTTTAACACCCACAGCAGCACAAGAACGTTTGCGGATAAGAGGGAGCTTTCTGACATTTGCCCATATCTAGCAAATGCCACTTTCCCCTACGAGGTATTGTGGGCGTTCAAACAGTTAGGCTTTTGCCTTTT
>CAZGGG010000220.1:0-1543 GCA_964525165.1 uncultured Saprospiraceae bacterium
GAACGACTAATTGATAGCTCAGTTGGTTAAGGCGTCCCGATGGAAAATCGGGGACCACATGCAAAACCTGGGTCTAGGCATAAACTTTAGCCAATCTATAAAGGAAGAACTTCACATCCGTCACGCCTCTGAACTGCCTTCTGAAATCTTTTATTTTAGCATTGAATGACTCAGCTGCCGCATTTGTACTTCTGCTATTGAAGTAGTTTATTATGTTATTGTGGTGCGTTTCAAAGGTTCTACGGATTGTATTAAAAGCGTTAAACCCAGCGCCCTCAATGTCATTAAACCAGTGGGCCAATTTTGTTCTTGCAATATCGGGCCGTATTTTCCAATTATAGATATCATAAAGATTATAAGCTAGTTTGTAAGCTTTTTCAATGTCAGGATACAATTCAAATAAAATTTGAGCTCTATTCCATTGAGCAAGTGTCCATCGTTCTTCAGGTTTAAATAAAAGATATCTGCTTCTGGCTAACAATTGCCTTCGCGTGTCTCCATTAGGCAAAACTTCAGGGATGTATTCAATTCCTTTTACTTTAGCTTCTTTATAGGCTTTATTTTCAGCATCGAGTGTTTCCCATCTGTGTTTTATCCGAATATCCTGAACAGCTTCCCAGGCCAGCTTCTGCACATGAAATCGATCTATTACACGCATGGCTTTTGGAAAGCATTTCTTCACAATAAGGTTCATGTTGCCTGCCATATCCAGGGTGACTTCTCTCACAATTTTACGCTGCTCTGCTGGGTAATGCTCAAGTATGAGTTTGATTATGTCACTGGATAGAGTTCCCTTAAACATGCCAACAATGGTGCCTTTCCTCCCTTTTCTAGCCTTGTTAGTAATAATGGTATAAAGTTCACCATTAGATAAAGCTGTCTCATCGATCGTTAAACAGGGGCCCAGATTTTTTGGAAAAACAATGTATCGCTCGGCATGGCCTAATTGCCTCCAGGAATAATAATCACTCAGTTTCTCTTTGTATTGACGTTGAAAATTTCGACCATTAACGCCCAAATATGTTTCCACGCTTTGGCAGCTTATGGCATTAGAATCGACTAATTTCTTTTAAAAAAGCAGCATACTCTGCGCTCATGCGAGTACCCTGTGCCACCAAACTCCAATCTCTGCTTACCTTCTTGATTTTGCCGTCTATCTCAACATCCCATCGACGCCTTTTAACACTTAAGGTCACTAACATATTACGGATGGGATAGTCATTGATCTGGCGGGCTTCCATAAAACCACTCGCTTTATATCTATAAGTCTTGTACTCTTCTGGTATTTTATTCTTCTCTTCCAGATGTATGGTCAATGTTTTATCATAAACATATTTACCGCTTTCACCTTTTTCAAATCCAGTGATTTCAAAATGGTCAAGAATCCCCTCTGGCAGTATAAGCTCTAATAATGATTGGTTCAAGTCGTCTTTCATTGGAATTTTATATTGAACACAAAGATGAGCCATTTTTAATTTAGACCCAAGTTTTGTTCGTGATCCCTAATCGCTGTCTTGATTTATTGTCAAATTTCTTCTTTCTT
>CAZGGG010000221.1:0-1518 GCA_964525165.1 uncultured Saprospiraceae bacterium
GATAGCTTTATAAAAGCTGCGCTGGATACTGAAATGGGGTTGTTAAAAAACATGGGTGTAAATACAATTCGTGTATACACAGGAATACAGCCAAAATGGGTGCAATACATCTATGAAAATTATGGCATCTATACCATGCTTAACCATTCTTTTGGTAGGTATGGATTGACCATTGATGGTGTCTGGACCCCGGTTACAAAATATGACGACCCGGCAACAGTAGATTTATTAATGTCTGAAATCACCGATCTTGCGACTACCTATAAAGGGACTAAAGGTCTATTGCTGTATTTGCTTGGAAATGAAAACAACTATGGGTTGTTCTGGGCAGGAGCAGAAACCGAAGACTTCCCTGAAGGTGAAGAACAAATCAGAGCTATCGGAGAAAACAGAGGTAGGCCAATGTACAAATTAATGAATGAGGCTTCAAAAAAGATGAAGAATATTGATGGCAATGTGCCTGTGGCGATCTGTAATGGTGACGTGCTTTTTATTGAAATAATTGCTCAGGAGTGTCCTGATGTGGATATCTATGGAACTAATATGTACCGTGGAGAGTCCTTTGGAGATGCGTTCGAGAAAATAAGACAAGCTTACGGAAAACCTGTTCTTTTTACTGAATTTGGTTCAGATGCCTTTAATGCGTTAAGCAATCAGGAAGACCAGAAAATGCAAGCCTATTTTATGGTAGAAAACTGGAAAGAAATCTATCAAAATGCGGCCGGACAAGGCTTATCAAACAACTCTATTGGTGGGTTCACATTCCAATTCAGTGATGGTTGGTGGAAGTTTGGACAAACTAAAAATCTGGAAGTGCATGACAGTAATGCTTCATGGTCTAACGGAGGTTATTACATAGATCACGAAGAGGGAAAAAATAACATGAACGAAGAATGGTTCGGTATCTGTGCAAAAGGACCTACTAATGCCAGAGGACTTTACACATTATATCCAAGGGCAGCTTATTATGCATTAAAAGATGCACACAAAGTAAATCCCTATGCAGATGGCGTCGATCTGGATTTTATAAATAACTACTTTGAAAATAATATTTCTCTTACTGATGCCATGCTTAGAGCCAGAGGAGACAAGGCTGCTATGGGTGGAGGAAGCTCTGAGAAAATTGGTATTACAAGACTATCTGCTCATCTATCAACATTTTATACTGGTGGAAGCTTGATTACAACACCGGATAATCCTGATCCGGACAATATTACTTATCCCAATCAATTGGGCTTCGATCAAATGCAGTCCTATTTTGTGGGTGTAGGTGGTAATCCGGCACCAAATGTAAGATTCAACGTAGATTTCAACATTGTAGGAGATGTAGCAGAAAACCCAATCAATGAAATATTCTATGAAAACAGAGCCAGACCTATCAGAGTAAATAGTCCTGATGGCGAAGTGATCATTACAGATAACAATAATCTTCAAGTGTATCAGGCAGAGTTTGAATGGAAACATGAAGCCTTCGACCTGAGAGGATTCTTCAGAACTGGCCATTACCACTGGGGTTAC
>CAZGGG010000222.1:0-1514 GCA_964525165.1 uncultured Saprospiraceae bacterium
CTTTTATAATTGGTATTTTATATACTTCTGGACCTGTTCCAATTTCAAGAACTCCTTTAGGGGAGATCTTCTCTGGTTTTACTATGGGGTTTTTTATTACTTTTTTGACAGTATATATTCATAATAAAATCAACAGTATCATTGACCGTACAATTCGGGAAATTTTGATCAGTCACGGTAACAATATATTGTCCCGTTGTAACATTCTCTGCTGTATTTGTTGTTTCACCCGTATTCCAAGAGTAATCATAAGTTCCCGAACCGTTAATTGGATTAGCAACAAGATCGTAATCAATAAGACCACAAATTGTTGTATCGCGCAACAAATCAGCCGTCAAACTTGTATTGATAGTAATTGAGGCAGAACAAGTATCAGTTGCTCCATCAGTGAAGATAACATCATAAGTTTGTGAAGATTGATCTAAACACAAAGTTGTGTCAGCATCATCAACTGTACCATCTACGAACCAATCATAGTAGTATACATTACATAATGTTCCGTTAACTTCGACATCGTCAATTCCCCAGTGGTCAAAACCTGCACCACTACCTGCATCTTGATACCATCTAATTCGTGTAGAAGTAGTTTGAGCAGCTGGTGGAATATCATGACAATATACATTCCATTGTGTTTGAACCGGGTCATAACCACCCGCGAGAGGCGTGTGGTAGAAGATACTTACCCAAGTAGCTCCTCCATCCAAGGAATACTGAAGGTCTACTCCCTCATTAGGTTGATCAGGTCCTTCACAAGGAGAAGCTCCTGCTTGTGTGGCATATTTCATATTGAAACAAATTTGTCCACCACAAGAAAGATCGTAATCAATTGTTTCTAAAACTCTTGGTTGTGTTGAAGAATTACCGAACCAAGCAGAAGGTGAACCATCAGCTGGAGCTCCACAAGGGTTGTTATACAAAACTGTTTGGTTTGAAGTCCAACCTGGCCCTAAGGCACTATTGTTAAAATCTTCGAAGAGAAGAGTTTCGAAAGCGTTTCCTTCAGCTGTAAGATCAAAACATTCACCACATGCTACTGAGTCTTGAGAAGTCGAAACGGTAACGGTACATTGAGCCATTCCTGAATAAGAAATAAATGAAACCGCTAGCGCAAATAATATCTTTTTCATAATCTTTTATCTATTTAAGTTCTTGATTCTAGAGATAATTCACCTCTATTGATTTTATTTCGGTAGAAGTATCAGCTGCTTTAACGCCACTATTACCAGGCAAGAAAGCTTTGAATAAAGTCAACTTTTCATCCTGAACATTTTGACCGCTGATTGATTCTCCGGGAGCCAACGTAAATATACGCTGTAAATCTCCTTTTCTCGAATCAGTGTTTGCTCCAGACTGGGAATAGTTAATCACAATTTCGAATTTAATATTCTCATTGGATAAGTTTTTCAATGTAAACCCATAAAATTCATAAAATCGATCATTTGTGGGATCTTCATGTTTCAATACATCTGATGAGATCATAAGTTTTTCATCCTGATAGTCACTTTGAGCATAGC
>CAZGGG010000223.1:0-1505 GCA_964525165.1 uncultured Saprospiraceae bacterium
GCGTGTTGACCTGTCTGACGCCAGGCAGGCACGAACGGCGGCATGACAGGTCACAAGGCCTGCGCCATTTTAGTCCTCTTTTCTCTTGGATTAAAATCTAAAGCGAAGCTTTAAACCCGATTTCCCTTAAGGAAATCTCTAGCCTTTTCCAGATCCTCTGCTGTATCAATAGCGATGGCCTGATGGGCGGTTTCTACCATACGGATTTTCACCCCATGCTCCAGAATTCTAAGCTGCTCCAACATTTCCACTTGTTCCAATTCCCCTTTGGGCCAGGTAGTGAATTCTAGCAAGAGCTCCCTTCGATAAGCATAGATTCCCACATGTTTTTTGAAAGAAAAATCCCCGCTTCTCTCTCGGTCAAAAGGAATGGGAGATCTTGAAAAATAAAGTGCATCGCTATTCTGATCCAAAACCACTTTGACTGCATTGGGATTGGCGGCCTCGGAGGGAGAAATATTGAAATAAAGGGATGCCATTTGTACTGATGAATCAGTAAAAACCTCCACTAGATCCTGAAGGGACTTGGCATCTTGAAAGGGTTCATCCCCCTGCACATTGACAATGAGATCGGCATCAACTTGGGCCAGTGCCTCTGCTATCCGGTCCGAACCACTTTCATGTTCTTTTTGGCTTCGAAAGACTTTGCCTCCCGCAGCAAGCACCTGCTCCTCAATCAATTTGTGATCACATACCACCCAAACTTCATCAAAAACTCCGGTAGCTACTGTGCTGAGATAGGTTCGCTGGATGACTGATTTACCTTGCAGATCCTGCACCAATTTTTGAGGCAGTCTAGAGGAAGCAAAGCGAGCGGGAATAAGGGCTGCGGTTTTCAATATTTAAACTCTAAACTTACTTAGCAATTTACTTAACCATTCTGAAGGCTTTTTGCGATCTTCCTGATCGTAGTAATTACCAGTGTATTCATTCTTTCTCATGTAAGAATAATTATAACCATAGCCATAATTATAGCCACCAAAGTCATATACATCAACACCGGCTTTTAGACCATTAAATACCGCGTAGATATTATCTACTTGATCATTCGCATAGAGATCATTGATCATCAGCAAATACCGTCGATGAGTATAATCCTGCCGGACTATGTACAGGTTTATGTCTGAAAAGCGCATTAAGTCCATAGTCTCAGAAACGAGACCAACCGGAGGCGTATCCATCACCACAACCTCAAAATCATCATCAAGGCTTTCAATAAAGGATTGCATTTTATCCTTCAACAAAAGCTCTGCAGGATTGGGAGGGATCGGGCCGGAAGGTACTATATAAAAATTATCATACTTAGTTTTTATGACAATTTCATCCCGCTCTGCTTTACCTACGAGATAATTCGTCAATCCCGTTTGATTGGAAATCCCAACATACTCTGAAAGCTTGGGTCTTCTTAAGTCTAGCCCAACCAAACAGGTTTTTTTACCGGAAAGTGCAATGGCCGATGCCAAATTCAAACTCACAAATGTCTTACCCTCTCCTGAGACAGAAGA